>NZ_CP092587.1:0-703254 GCF_023920225.1 Vibrio gazogenes | reverse complement strand
TAGCTCTGCATATTCCCGTTCTTTCTCTTGCAATTCATCATTGAGAATATTCAGTCGTTTCTCACTGGCATCATCATGCTCATTACTAAGCGCCTGTTGTTCTATTTTCAACTGCACGATTCTGCGTTCTAGTTTATCCAACGCTTCTGGTTTTGAGTCAATTTGCAGACGAATGCTGGAAGCCGCTTCATCGATTAGATCAATTGCTTTATCGGGAAGCTGACGATCCGAGATATATCGGTGAGAAAGACTCGCTGCCGATACAATCGCCGGGTCAGTAATCTCGACATGATGATGGAGTTCATAACGCTCTTTCAGGCCACGTAAAATCGCAACCGTATCTTCGACACTCGGTTCAGAGACCAATACTTTCTGGAAACGACGCTCAAGCGCGGCATCTTTTTCAATATACTGACGATATTCATCCAAGGTTGTAGCGCCAACACAGTGAAGCTCTCCTCTGGCTAATGCCGGTTTCAACATATTACCGGCATCCATAGACCCTTCACCTTTACCAGCGCCGACCATGGTATGCAGCTCATCAATGAACAGAATGATATTCCCTTCTTCTTTAGCAAGCTCATTCAGAACAGACTTCAAACGTTCTTCAAACTCACCCCGATATTTCGCACCAGCGACCAATGCCCCCATATCAAGGGAAAGCACCCGACGTCCGCGAAGCCCTTCCGGAACTTCACTGTTGATAATCCGCTGCGCTAATCCTTCCACAATGGCGGTTTTACCCACCCCCGGCTCACCGATAATCACTGGATTATTTTTAGTCCGGCGCTGAAGAACCTGAATCGTCCGCCGGATCTCATCATCACGGCCAATGACTGGATCCAGTTTGCCCTGTTCCGCACGCTCGGTGAGATCGATAGTATATTTCTCAAGTGCCTGACGTAGCTCTTCCGCATTCGGATCATTAACTTTCTGTCCGCCACGAATTTTCTCTATTGCGTCAGAGACTTTTTTCTCAGTCAAACCGATTTCTTTCAATAGTTTTCCGAGAGGCCCTTTGTCTTCTAAAGCCGCTAAAAGAAAAATTTCGGAAGAGATGTAAGCATCTTGTCGTTTCTGGGCAACCTTGTCACACATATTCAAGACTGAACCCATGGAATTGGACAACTGAACTTCACCACCGATGCCACTCACTTTAGGAAGTCGATCGAGCATTTCTCCAAGTTTGGAGCGTAAATGCATGACATCTACATCCAGCATGGTCAGTAGTGGTCGGATAGGACTGCCATTTTGATCGAGCAAAGAGACCATCAAATGAACAGGTTCTATATATTGATGATCACGCCCGAGTGCGAGTGACTGGGCATCAGAAATGGCAATTTGAAATTTACTGGTAAATCGATCAAGACGCATATCTATCTCCTGCTTGCTTCGGAGCAATAAAATTTCACTGTTAGAAAAATGGATACGCTTGATCGTTTTTTCAAGGGGGAGAGGTCAAATCACCACCATAAAAAGATGGTTATTTGATCCAAATAAATGAAGCTTGTCTTCCTGTCACACCATCCCGACGGAAAGAGAAAAAATTGTGGCTATCACTGTATGTACATAAGCCACTGACGGAAACGCGTCCAACACCGACTCGGTTCAGTCGTTGTTGCGCCAATTGCACCAAATCTGCAGACCACTTTCCATCTTGCTGGCGTGGTTCAAACGCTTGTTCAGCCATTGGGTCTATCTGGGTGAACGCTTCGACCACATCATCACCGACTTCAAAAGCAGCTTTACCGATCGCAGGCCCCAGCCATACCATCACTTCCCCAGAGAAGTTGGCGACGGCTTCTTCAATAATCCCGTGAGCTAACCCTCGCCAACCAGCATGAACCGCAGCGACTTCAGTCCCTGATGTATTCGTCATCAGAATAGGTAAACAGTCTGCGGTCATCACCGCACAAACAACACCTGGTATCCGGGTAAAAAGCCCATCGGCATCCAGTACATCAGTAGTTGGCTGATGAACGGGAAGCACTTGTGTTGAATGGGTTTGATTCATCCATACCGGCGTTGAAGGCATGTCAGCATAGACAATGATCCGTTGACGGTTTTCTGCAACATGTTCCGCCGAATCACCGACATGCATCCCCAAGTTAAGGCTGTGATATTTCCCGGTGGACACACCGCGTTGGCGTGTCGAAGACACCGCCTGAACATTTTGAGGAAGCTGCCAGTCAGGGATGATCATGATGAATATTCATCTTTTCCATATTTGTTGATATCGTCACGTAATGCTTCAGTCAGAATCACCATATCTTCAGGAACTGGAGCATGAAATTCCAGTTCTTCTCCTGTAATCGGATGTTCAAACCGCAACATAACTGCGTGTAGCGCCTGACGATCAAAGTTTCTGATCAACGATACAACCTCGTCATCTGCACCTTTCGGAATTCTGACTCGCCCGCCATATGCAATATCGCCCAACAACGGATGCTGAATCGATGCCATATGCACACGAATTTGGTGAGTTCGTCCGGTTTCCAACCGCAATCTGATTCGCGTATGTTCACGGAAATGTTCTGCCACCCGATAATGGGTCACGGCTGGTTTTCCCATGGGTGATACAGCCATCAATGTTCGTTTGGTCGGATGTCGGCCAATCGGTTGATCAACCAAACCGCCAGCGGTCATTGTTCCGATTGCAATTGCTTCATATTCTCGGGTGATTTTTCGCTTCTGGAGCTCCCGAACCAAACGTGTTTGAGCGGGAACGGTCTTGGCGACCACCATCAGGCCGGTTGTGTCCTTGTCCAGACGATGGACAATCCCCGCTCTCGGCACTTCCGCAATTTGTGGATAATGATGCAGTAATGCATTCAGCACCGTGCCATCGGGTGTCCCGGCACCGGGATGGACCACAAAATCACGGGGTTTATTGATCACCAGAATATCATCATCTTCATAGACGATATCCAACGCAATATCCTGAGGAAGCCAGCGCTCTTCATCTTCCAATTCAGCGTGAAGGACAATTTCTTCCCCTCCCATCACTTTCTGACGAGGTTTAATCACCACTTCGCCATCGACAACCACTTTGCCGGCAAGTAACCATTCTTTAAGACGAGAACGGGAAAAATCAGAAAACAGTTCGGCAATCGCCTGATCGAGGCGTTGTCCTAACTGGCTATCTCTTACGGTACTCTTTAATTCAATCTGCTGAGCCATATCGAACTTTTTAAAAAACAAGGAGACTAATAGTCCCTAGTATGGATAAAATGATGCACTATTGTATCTGTTACCACAGAGAAAGTAACGTAACCTTTTCCAAAGAGAACTTTCACTGAACTATTTGAATTAAAGGAAGCCACTTCTGACATGAAATACCAAGCTTTATCAGGTCTACTTGCGCTGACACTTCTAGCGGGATGCTCCAGCAGTGAACACGTTGTTCCCGATATCCCTCCTTCACAGCTCTATTCAGAAGCCAAAGTCTCTTTGCAAAACGGTAATTGGACCAGTGCAATTGAAAAATTGGAGGCCATGGACTCACGTTATCCGTTCGGAGCGTATTCAAAACAAGTCCAGCTTGATCTGATCTACGCTTATTATAAAAGTGATCAGCTCGCCATGAGTCTGGCAACGATTGATCGCTTTATGCGTTTAAATCCAACGCACGATAAAATCGATTGGGTGCTCTATATGAGGGGCTTAACCAATATCGCCCAAGATGCCAATTTTATGCAGGATCTGTTTAATATTGATCGGTCAGATCGCGATCCTGAGCCCGCGAAAGAAGCTTTTGCCGATTTTAAAAAATTACTTGAGCGCTATCCAGACAGTCCTTACGCCAAAGATGCTCATCAACGCCTTTTGGCGCTGAAGAACAGGCTGGCTAATTATGACTTGGCGACGGCAGATTTTTATTTGAGAAGGGAAGCATGGATTGCAGCGATCAGACGTTGTCAGGAACTACAAAAGACCTTCCCGAATACTGAAGCTGCGAGAAAGTCATTGCAAATACAATTGCAAGCCTATCAACAGTTGGGGTTAACTGACGCAGTGAAGCGAACGAAGACACTCATCAAATTAAACCCCATCAAATAAACACACATAAATAAAACAGACGAATACAGATTGCTCTTTCTCATTTTGGGAGGAGCAATTCGTTTTTTGGAAAGGAGATGCGAATTAACTAAGCAACCGATTTGATGACTTTTTAACTGACGTTTTTTATCAAGCTGAAAAAAACCACTAAAAAACAAATATTTTTCAGTTCAACCTTCCTCTAATCTAGCGTGACGTAAAATATTCTCAACCCTTTTCTCACTTTCTCGCGATGACTCTTTGCGACAGATCACGTTTGGTTCCACATCAGAATTCATCGCCCATTTAAGTGACGCGTGTCACATTTTTTCCATATCAAACAGGTAACCTGAAGGTAATCCAGATGGGATAGCTACAGAGGAATCATCTATGAATGTAAACATTATCGGTAAAAATATTGAAGTCACCTCTGCAATCCGCGAGCATATCGAAGGGAAAATCAAAAAACTGGAAAAATGGCAAGTTGATATCATTGGCTGTCAAACCACATTCCAAGAAGAGCCGGATAAAAAGAAAAAATTCGAAGCGATTATTTCGATTCCCAAAGGACAACTGGTTGCCTCGGCTACACACGAAGATCTCTATATCGCTGTAAATGAAGTCGAACAGAAGCTAGAACGTCAGCTCAATAAACTGAGACACAAACCAGAAGCCAGACGTACCGATAAAGATAAAATTGACCCATCGACAACCTTGTAAAAAAGAAATCATTTCTCATATCAAACAGCGCTGAATCAGCGCTGTTTTTTGCTTGACGCCTTATGACACCTTGCTTATTGTGTGACTAATTACGATTTTCGACTTTAGATTCACCAGATGAATCAGCGCTGAAACTCCGAATCAAATGACAATCATTGCGCATATAAAATAACAAATGGAGACCTCCTCTCTGTACGGAGGTCTTTTCTTATGAGGATATATTAATGACGTCTCAGAAGTACTCTTTGCAGGATATTCGCTTAAGACTGAACGAGTTAGACGATCAGTTACTTCAATTACTTTCAGAACGCCGTAAATTGAGCATTGAAGTTGCCAAAAGCAAGGTGGAAACAGCCAAACCCGTGCGCGATGCCGATAGAGAGCAGCAATTACTGGTGAAACTGATCAATAATGGCAAAGAAAAATACCAGTTAGATGCGCCCTATATCACCAAAGTGTTCTATACCATCATTGAAGATTCAGTATTACTCCAACAAAACTATTTACAGAACTTAGCCAACCCAGTGCATAGAAAACCGACATCTCGCGTCGCTTTCCTAGGGGCAAAAGGTTCCTACTCACATTTGGCAACGCGTGAATATTTTAGTCGGAAAAATGTCGAACTGATTGAGATGAATAGTGAGCAGTTCAAAGATGTGACCAAAGCGGTTGAGTCAGGCCATGCAGATTACGGCGTATTACCAATAGAAAATACCAGTTCAGGGTCAATCAACGAAGTGTATGACCTACTCCAGCGTACAACATTACACATTGTCGGGGAATTAACCTTACCGATAGAGCATTGCCTGTTGGCAACGCAAGACATTCCTCTGGAAGAAATTAAAGTTCTTTACTCTCATCCACAACCCCTGCAACAGTGTAGTGAATTTTTAGGCTATATGCGTCATGCTACACTCGAATCTTGCATCAGTACCGCGGATGCCATGCAGAAAGTCAAAGAGATGAATCGTCATGATGTTGTCGCGATCGGTAATGCTTCCAGCGGAAAACTGTACGGGTTACAACCGATCAAAACCAATATAGCCAATCAAACCGAGAATTATACCCGTTTTATTATCGTGGCTCGTAAATCGGTCGAAGTTTCCTTACAGATCCCCGCCAAAACAACGCTCATTATGGCAACATCCCAAGAAGCCGGTGCTCTGGTTTCAACCCTTCAGGTGTTACAAAAGCTGGGAATTAATATGACTAAACTGGAGTCGAGACCGGTGATGGGCAATCCTTGGGAAGAGATGTTCTATGTTGACTTAGCTGCACATTTGGCCTCTCCCGAAATGCAGAAAGCTTTGGAAGAATTGACCCGCTTAACCAAATTCCTCAAAGTGCTGGGATGTTACCCGATTGAAAATGTAAAACCGACCCAAGTGGAACAATATTGAGAAACGGGTGATTTCCTGCCTTGGTCAAGCTGACAATACGACATCGACAACATAGAATGAATCTCCTCACCTCAACATAGTCTTTTGTCGTATTGTTATCTTAGATACAAGATAAAGTAGCAAATAGCGCCTATCTCATTTTTAGGATCGGCATACGTCAGGTTCGAACGTATACATGATGGTAAAAAAACTGGTTAGAATACTGATTATTACCCTTGCGGCTTTTCCTTTAACAGTCACGGCTTCAGAACTTAATATTTATCTGTGGGAAGATACACTATCAAAACATGTCATATCGCAGTGGGGTAAATATTTAAATATCCCTTTACATCTGTTCCATTTTGATAATGATGATGAACGCAGCCTTCTTATGCTGAAAAGTTTTCAACTTCCTTTTGATATTATTGTTTTAGATAATGTTTCTGCGCAAATTTTTGCCCGCCAAGATGCTTTTGAAGATCTGTCATCGCTAGAAAACCGTAGATATATCGATCCGCGTTGGAATCAAGTGTGTGGGACTCATGCCATCCCTTATTTTTGGGGAAGTGTCGGGATTGTCTATAGAGAAAATAAAATACCTTCACCACCACGGACATGGTCTGAATTTATGAATCCACCACTAGCGGTTAAAGGGCACATCGGCATGATACAAGACAGTGTTGAAACATTATTACCTTTCTTATTTGCACAGCACTTATCCCCGATAACAGATTCTTTACCTGAATTGAGAGCCGCTTATCATGCGATGGAACGTTTCAACGCCAATATTATCACTTATGAATATGCACTCAGCTACGTGAGAAGCCACCACAAAGATAATGACAATCTTTACATGGCATTAGGGTATAGTGGCGATCAGTATTCACTCAATCGATATTTCAGTAATAACAACTGGAAATTTATCACACCTGCAGGTCCAATATTTATTTGGGTAGATTGTATGGCAATCAATCGTAATTCAGAAAATAAAAAGGCGGCCAAAGATTTTCTGAATTATCTAATGCGGCCGGATGTCGCAGCTCAAAACGCGCTGGATATCGGTGCAGCGACACCCAATATGGAAGCACTCAAACGACTTCCAGCAAGTTTTATTCATGATGAGAGTATATTTCCACCCATTAGGAACATGAAGAACATCATCATTGATACGGAACTTTCACCCTTGAATTTAAATATTCGCTCTAAAATAATCAACAGTTTAATTAATCAACATGAAACTCAGCCATAGAATATTATTACTCATCGCACCTGTTGTTTTATTGAGTGCCGCAGCATCAAATTACATTATTTATGTGATGCAAAAAGATGCACTGATAAAACGTACCAATAGCTACCTACAGCTCAACATGGAAAAATTAGCAGGCTATTATCGTCAGACGAATACGCTGGTGAGTAGCTATGCCTACACATTGGCTAAAAGCGATATTATTCGCCATTATATTAGCCATGAACAAAATCCGTTTCGAGAACTTGAACTGATTGATAACCTGAATGATACCATTTATGTACTTCAGCCCAAGCAGCAACAGTTTATCGCATTATCGATTTTGGACAGTCAGCATAAGGTTCTTTACTACGCCGACACAAGCCATGATCCCTTTGCCTTAATGGATCCCAAACTTCTCAAAGACACCGAGCAAGTTTACCAGCAGAGCAAAAAGCCAACTTATGTTGGCTATAATGAAAATTCATCAGGAGAAGATGTCTTAATTCGTTATGATGTTTTAGATACCAAAACACTGCAAACACCGCTGAGTTATAATCAAAATGAAATCTTTTTTGTGCTTGTCTACGCAACGCTTGATCGTTTCAATCATCTAAAAAAGGTCCTCGAGTACGATAATCAAACCGCCATTTTTTTCACGCATCAACCTTCGGAAAATCAATCAGCCCGAAAAGAAGACCTGATTCAAACCGTTGAACTTCAGCCCGGCTGGTTCGCTACGTTGGCGCCGGCACCATTGATTCTGAATCAACAGCTCAATACTATTCAGAAAGAATTAATCTTAGCGTTTAATATCTCTGCATTTTTTACCGTTGCTCTGTTATTGCTTCTGCTGTATCGGCATGTCATAAACCCAATCACCCGGCTGGATCATCAATTACAGCAAGTTGAAAATAGACAGCGCAAAAATATTGAAGTTCTGTCGAGCAACGATGAAATCGGACGCTTATCATCACGCTTTTATATGATGTATACCGAACTGGAAAAGACCTACCAGCAAACCAAGTTATTGGCAGAAAACGATCACCTCACTAATCTGGCGAACCGACATCAGTTTCAACGTCACGCGAAAGCTATTCTGGCTCAGGCTCACACATATGTCTGGGCACTCTATATTGATTTAGACAACTTCAAATATGTCAATGATAAGTATGGGCATCAAATCGGAGATTCCCTGCTGATTAATTTTGCCAATCATATCGAAACACTATGCCAACACTTTAATCAGAGTTATCAAGTGCATTGCCTGGCTGCGCGGCTTTCCGGAGATGAATTTGCCATTCTGCTTCAATCATCGACTCAACAACCGGAAATTGCAGATAGGTTTGCACAAAAACTATTAGAACCAATACAAAGCCGGATTCATTCGCCAATAGGACACTTTCCGATTACCGCCAGTATCGGGATTGCGACCTTCCCGGAAGATGGTCAACATATTGAGAAACTTCTGTCCAATGCCGATACAGCAATGTATCAGGCAAAGAATGCAGGCAAGAACCAGATTGCACACTACTCAAAAGCACTTGATAAAATCGTCCAGCGCCGGGCGAATATTGAGCGAGCGCTGAGAAACTGCGCTTTCGATGATGAGTTTAGTTTGGTCTATCAGCCCTATTTTACCTGCTCCGAAAAAACCATCACTGGATTTGAAGTCTTACTGCGCTGGGAATCGGTCCAGTTGGGAGAGATCTCTCCTGACGAGTTCATTCCTATTGCTGAGCAAACCGGGTTATTTGGTGATATCGACCGTTGGGTTATTCATAAGGCCTTTGCAGAGTTCGCAACACTTCAAAAGATTCAGAATGAACCGAAAAAAGTTGCAATCAACCTGTCATCCGCAGAACTAAACTCCTTACAATTGGCAGAATATGTCGAATCTCTCGCGCACACTTATCAGATTCCATCCCATTTGGTCGAGTTTGAAATTACTGAAACATTCGCCGCGGAATCTCAGGGTTTTCCACTATTACACCAGTTATCGAAACTCGGGTTTGATTTGACGATCGATGACTTTGGCTCAGGATACACATCGATTTCTCAGTTAGTTCAATATCCAGTCCAAAAAATAAAATTAGATCGTCATTTTCTTGATACTTTAATTGCCACTCAAAAGCATCAGGTGGTGAAGCTATTAATTGACCTATGCCACTCTCAAAATATGGAAGTAACCGCTGAAGGGATCGAAACAGAAAGCATGTATCAATGGCTGCAGAAATACCAATGTGATTATTTACAGGGATATTACTTCGGTAAACCACTATCAATCACGGAACTGACGACACTTGCAGAACAATCAAAAGGAACAGCATGATGACCCGAATTATTGTTGCATCACTCAACCCAGTAAAAATCAAAGCTGTAGAGAATGCCTTTCAGGAAGTATTTCCGACCGTTGAAGCACAAGTGATCGGTATATCCGTTCCCAGTAACGTTGCAGATCAACCCATGAGTGATTCAGAAACACGTTTAGGCGCATTAAACCGCGTTGCCAACGCACGAAAGCAATCCCCGGACGCTGATTTCTATGTGGGTCTGGAAGCAGGTGTAGAAGGACAATTTACTTACGCATGGATGATCGTCGAATCAGGACAAAAAAGAGGTGAATCACGCTCTTCAAGTCTGCCACTTCCGCCTGAAGTGATCACGCAATTAAATGCCGAAACCGAGCTCGGCAGTATTATGGACGACCTGTTTCAAACCACCAATATCAAACAACAGGGTGGTGCTATCGGGTTACTCACCAACCATCTTCTCACTCGCAGCTCTGTTTATCACCAAGCTTTGATTTTGGCGCTAGTACCTTTTGTCAATCCAACACTCTATCCTGACAACTTGCCCCTCGTACCGAATGGCTTCAGATAAGCAGAGTGCACTTGCATTCGCCACATTATAATGATAATAATTATCATTATAATGTGGCGTAAAGTGAGATGACTATGCATCGAGAAGAGAACTTATATAACGCTTTTTTCAAAGCTCAGGATCGATTCATTCAACATCATCAAGTGCTGGGTTTCGAGCCTGAAACTATTCAGGAATATATTCAGAGTGGCCTGTTACTCGCGTCGTTTTACCGTCCGGAGACACATGATGAAAACGATCTGCTCTATGAATTGTTTCTTCGGCAGGTATTCTTTCATCTTTTGGACGCAATTCAAGATCCCATTTACAGCCGAATTTTTCGCCGAATCTGCCTCGATTCGATCCACATTCCACTCCTCACACTCAAACGTTACTATCGTCAGCTAAATAATGGCGATGCCAAACTGACGGCGTTACAACAACAATTAAGAAGTATTCAGACCATACTCGACTAATCAAATATAGGAGTGAACTCATGGAACAAACATTCAGAACTGAAACCGACAGTATGGGAGAAGTGCTGGTTCCTGCGGATGCCCTCTATCAGGCACAAACACAACGCGCTGTGAATAATTTTTCCATCAGTAAACGACCAATGCCTCGTGGATTTATTCAGGCTTTAGCTTATATCAAACAAGCGGCAGCACAGACCAATGTCCAATTAGACTTGCTAGCGGATGACGTTGCCAACGCAATTCATCTCGCATCTCAACAAATCATTGATGGGCAGCACCTTGAACAGTTTCCGATTGATATTTTTCAGACCGGATCCGGAACCAGTTCAAATATGAACGCCAATGAGGTGATTGCGACACTTGCTTCCCAGATTCTCGGCACTCAGATTCATCCGAATGATCATATCAACATGGGGCAAAGCAGCAACGATGTTGTCCCGACAGCCATCCAAATCAGTAGTGCCCTTTCGATCGAACAACAACTACTCCCTGCGTTAAGTCACTTGGTTGAAACCCTCAACCATAAAAGTACTGAGATTGGTCATCATGTCAAAACAGGACGTACGCACTTAATGGATGCGATGCCGATTACATTTGCCCAAGAACTCAGTGGCTGGGCTCATCAGATTCAACACGCGATTCAAGGCATTGAGCATAGTCTCACATCAGTGAAAGCTTTAGGACAAGGTGGTACAGCTGTAGGGACGGGAATCAACGCAGATCCTCGCTTTGCGGCAGCCTTTGTTGAACATTTATCTCAAAAAACCGGGATTCAGTTTGCCAGCAGTGAAAATTTCTTTTTCAACCTCAGTAGTCAGGATGCCATCGTTGCTCTGTCAGGACAGTTAAAAACAACCGCCGTAGCACTCATGAAAATTTCCAATGATCTGCGTTGGATGAATTCAGGCCCACTCGCAGGTTTAGGAGAAATAGAACTACAAGCACTACAACCCGGCTCTTCGATCATGCCCGGCAAGGTCAATCCCGTGATTCCGGAAGCCACAGCAATGGCAGCGGCTCAGGTCATCGGCAATGATGCAACCATTACCATTGCAGGACAGGCCGGTAACTTTCAGCTCAACGTGATGTTACCTGTCATTGCTCATAATATTCTGGAAAGTATCGAACTCCTGACCAACAGCGCCACTGCGTTAGCCGATAAAGCCATCGCTACGTTTACGGTTCGTCAGGATAATTTGGATATTGCTTTAGCGAAGAATCCGATTTTAGTCACCGCACTCAATCCGGTCATCGGCTATTCCAAAGCGGCTAAAATCGCCAAACAAGCTTACCAACAGCAACGAGCAATCATTGATGTCGCGGCTGAGGAAACCGATCTCAGTAAAGAAGAATTGGAAAAACTCCTCGATCCACAAAAACTGACTCAGGGCGGGATCGGCTAACACATCGGGAATCACAAGTGAGACACGAAAAACAAGCCGATTGGGGCGTGACCGAATTCCGGCAGCCAACATCAATCGGCTTGATTCGAGACGGGGAGCTAATTCTCTCCAAGCAGCAGCGCCATCAAGGCTGCTTTATTCTCTTCAGTACATGATTTGAGTTCGTTCGAACCTCTGGTAATCGTTGCGACCCCAACCCCCAGCATTTGACTGATCTGTCGCTGAGATAAATCACCTTTGAGTAACTCATGAAATATATTGATTCTGGAAACCAACGTTTCCCGCTCATCTGAGCTCATCATCATCGTCAACACCATTGCCAAACGATCCTGTTTCGATGCTTCTCTCAGCAGATCTAATAAAGCCTGCCAATCAGTAAATTTTGGTTGCTGTAACATGGCTGTACTCGTTGATTGATACACTTCATCCATTGTAGTGGTTTTACCGACCAATGGAATCAATATTTTGTCTCCACTTCCATATGCTGTAAAAAATCGCCTTTTACTCCCATCAAATAGCGGTAATAGTTTTCAAACATCAGTACATTTTGTACATATCCCCTCGTTTCGTAGAAAGGGATCGATTCGATGAAGCGATATACATCCAACTCACCATCCGAGGCTTTCAGCCATTGATCAACCCGATATGGCCCGGCATTATATGCAGCAAAGGCCAGAATTCGATTGCCATCATATCGCGCCAGCAATTCATGGAGGTACTGACTGCCCAGCTCGATGTTTTTTTCCACATTAAACAGATCACTGGCATTGTGATATTGCAATCGATATTTTTTGGCCACATGGCGAGCCGTAGATGGCATGATTTGCATCAACCCCTTCGCTCCCACCGGAGAATGCGCTTCAATATCCATTGCACTTTCCTGCCTTGCCAAAGACATCAATGAGATCGGATCAACATTGTTTTTATTACCAAAAAACTCAAACCATTTGAGATACGCTCTGGGAAAACGCAGATCCAAGTTTGCCCACAGCTTGGCCTGAATCGAAGCAACTACAGCCAAATGATACCAATGGGCAGTTGCAGCATAGCGTGCCAACATCGCACGTTCTTCCACTGAAACACGCTGAAGTAACCAATGCCACTCACTTTTAGACGCCGCTATCTTTTCCCGCTCAATCAATTCCTCAATCCGAGCCAGCGCTTTTTGATAGGGTTCAATCAAATCAGGGTTATAGCTCAGAGTACTGGTTCGATAGACAAATGGCTGTTGCAGAATTTCAGACGCGGCGACCCCATAAAAACTTCGCAACTCGGTAAGCGCAGCTAATTTATTGATCCCTTCGGCTTCATTACCCGATTCGATCTCGCTGCGACCAAGCCAGAATTGCCATTGGGGCAACCGTTGTAGCGATTCCGGCAAATAGCCAATCCAACGATGAATATGATGCCAATCTCCCTGCCTGATTTCTTGACGAATACGCCGTTCAATGAGCTGAATGTCGCCACTTTCTGCAATCATTTGATCCCGCCACTTCGTCATACCGGATACGGATGTTTCATCCAGCAATTGCTTGGCGACATAAAGCGCAAGATGATTCTGTTCTTCAGCGGTCAGTAACGTCAACTGATGTTGCGCGATCAGTGAATACACTGCAATCGGCTTCGCTGCTGCCCATTTTTTCAACCCAAGAAAGGCAGTTTTAGAATCATCGGCACTCAATGCATTCTCATTCATGAGTGTCAGTACCCGCTTTGGATGACGATATACATCAAGCAATCGCTGCGCTTGAACATGCGCTTGATCCGTATTCAACTGCCGATTCAAATACTTCATCAGAGAAAAATTTCGCTGTTCAAAAGCGAGAAACATTCGGTCGATCACTTGCCGATCAGTAAAAAACCGTGTTTTGCGCCACTGAGAAAACAGGAAATCACACGCATCATCAACGCTGTCACCACTCAACCACAGTGACTCAGCTCCCTGATATGCTTGATTTTTTCTGCCGGTATGCCACATCGCGGTATAGTAATAGCAACGATATTTTTCTTGTTTGGGAGTCGATTTTTGATAGGTCAGTAATACCGACCACTTCTTTTGCTGAGCCAACGCATCCAGATAAGGCGCACTAATTCGTCCGGCAAATGGGAAATTACGATGACTATCAATAAAATTTTTAATGACCAGAGGCGGCTTATCACCAATGTTGACTAAAATGGAACGATAATCGAGGTAAGGTGTTAGAGGATAATCCAACAGCTGGTCACGAATACGATGGTATTTTTTGACTTCTTGTTGATCCAGCCAGAGCTGAGCACGCTCGTACAGCTGGCGCTGTTGTGCAAGTGTCAAATCACTTTGAGCAAAACTACGTGAAACGAAGCCACTACCGATAAAAACACCCAGTACAATCGGCAATATGACACGACTCCAAGACCCGTTCATGAACGATATAATCGGCCTGACTCCTCTAAAACGACTTTTTAACATTTTAGCCATAATTTCCTCATTTATTACATGAGAGAGGCTAAATTAACAAAAAATCTCAAACAACATCAATTTGCATATTTTTTCACAAATCATCTGACCCGCCCAAAGTCTGTATGAAAAAAATGTCTGTCAGTAACAAATGTCATCTGATTAGTATAAAATGGCCGTTTTGGTCTACGAGTAACAGTTAGGAACGATCGGTAATGGCTGAATACGTGTATACAATGTCTCGGGTGAGTAAAGTCGTCCCCCCGAAAAGACAAATCCTGAAAGATATCTCTCTAAGCTTTTTCCCTGGTGCCAAAATTGGTGTTCTGGGTCTCAATGGTGCAGGGAAATCAACGCTACTGCGCATCATGGCTGGCATTGATACAGACATTGATGGCGAAGCACGTCCCCAACCCGGATTAAATGTCGGCTATCTGCCACAAGAACCCGTACTGGACGAAAGTAAAACCGTCCGTGAAATTGTTGAAGAAGCAGTTTCTGATGTCAAAAATGCCCTTGAGCGCCTCGATGCGGTTTACGCAGCTTATGCGGAACCGGATGCAGATTTTGATGCGCTGGCCAAAGAGCAAGGGGATCTGGAAGCCTTAATTCAGGCAAAAGATGGCCATAATTTAGATAATATACTGGAACGTGCCGCAGATGCACTACGTCTGCCTGAATGGGATGCAAAAATCAGCAACCTTTCTGGTGGAGAGCGACGTCGAGTGGCGATTTGCCGTCTGCTACTGGAAAAACCAGACATGCTGCTATTAGACGAACCAACCAACCACTTGGATGCGGAATCCGTTGCTTGGCTGGAGCATTTCTTAGTCGATTATAGCGGTACCGTGGTCGCCATTACCCACGACCGTTACTTCTTGGATAATGCTGCGGGCTGGATTCTGGAACTTGACCGTGGTGAAGGGATTCCATGGCAAGGGAATTATACCTCTTGGCTGGAACAGAAAGATGCGCGTCTGAAGCAAGAAGCATCTCAGGAAAAAGCTCGCCAGAAAACCATCGAGAAAGAGCTTGAATGGGTTCGTCAGAATCCGAAAGGTCGTCAGGCCAAATCGAAAGCCCGGATGGCTCGTTTTGAAGAGTTGCAGAGCGGTGATCATCAAAAACGCAATGAAACCAATGAACTGTTTATCCCACCGGGTGAACGTTTAGGTGAAAAAGTCATTGAAGTGGCAAACCTCACCAAGTCATTCGATGGCAGAGTGTTAATTGATGATCTGTCATTCTCCATGCCGAAAGGTGCGATAGTCGGCATCATTGGTCCCAACGGTGCCGGGAAATCGACACTGTTCAAGATGCTCAGTGGCACCGAACAACCTGACTCCGGAACCATCGACATCGGTGATACCGTGAAGCTTGCTTCGGTTGATCAGTTCCGTGACAGTATGAATGATAAGAATACGGTCTTTCAGGAGATTTCTGAAGGTGCCGATATCATCCGGATCAATAACTTTGAGGTTCCGGCGCGGGCTTATTGCTCTCGCTTTAATTTTAAAGGTGTGGATCAGCAAAAAGTCATCGGAGAGCTCTCCGGAGGGGAACGTAACCGCGTTCATCTGGCAAAACTACTCAAAGCCGGCGGCAACGTCTTACTGCTTGACGAACCAACCAACGATCTCGATGTAGAAACACTCCGGGCGCTGGAAGAAGCGTTGTTAGAGTTTCCGGGATGCGCCATGGTTATTTCGCATGACCGTTGGTTCCTTGACAGAATTGCGACACATATTCTTGATTACCGTGATGAAGGGCAAGTCAACTTCTACGAAGGTAACTATACTGAATACTCAGAATGGCTAAAACAGACACTGGGTGCTCAGGCGGCAGAACCGCATCGCATTAAATACAAGCGTATTGCGAAATAGTGTTTTCTGTTGATATAAAAAGGCCGCCATTGCGGCCTTTTTATCAGGAAAAGACGGATCACGGTGCATTCGCCACAACAGAGCGCCCTCCTCCCACATACAGAGGCAGAGATATGGCAGAAAAACGTCGATTTTCACGGATTATCTACCGAGCTCCGGCTTTACTGACCCAAGGGTCAGTCCGTATTGCAACAACAGTTCAGGATCTATCACTACACGGGATTCTGCTTTCCATCCTTGGTGAATCGAGACTCGATACACAACAACCGATTTACATAGAATTCCCACTCCCTGAAAGTGACATCTCGATTCAAATGACAGCCAATATTGTTAATTTGGAAAACAATACATTGCATGCGAGTATTGCTTATATCGATGTCGAAAGTATTTCTCACCTGAAAAGACTGATTGAGCTGAATGTGGGGAATGACGCACTCTTACATCGAGAACTCGAACACCTGACGGATTTAGGTGATGACGAGGACAAATGATACGTCTGGTGCAGACTAAATCGAGGATAATATAGAGGACAATGTAAAAAGAGCGGATAACCCGCTCTTTTTTAAGTGCTTTCAGTGAAGAATACGACTGCAAATTTACCCACGATGAATCGTATCATTGGCATGTTTGAGCAAACTCTGACTCTCTGACATAAACTTCTGCGAGTAATCGCCAAACCATTGGCTGGTTTTAGAAAAGCTCTCGATAAATCGTCCTTTCTCTTTTTCATCAATGATGGTCATCGCTTCAGTAAAGCACTGATAAAAACGACGAATCATGGCGATGTTTTCTTCCGAAGAGAAGATGATGTCACCATAAAGGTTCGGATCCTGACCAAATAGACGTCCAACCATCACTAATTCCAGACGGTAAATCGGAGAACTGAGCTGAAGGAGTTTTTCCAGATCTGGGTTTTCTTTCGATAAATGCAAGCCATACACATAAGATGTAAAGTGTCTCAGCGCCTGAATCAATGTCATCCCATGATCATGATCTTCAGCCCGAATCTGGCACAAGCTGGCTCCCCAAATCGAGATCTGCTGGAGCAGCCACTGATAACTGTCTGCACCACGTCCGTCACAATAGACCACGACCTGCTTCGCAAGGCTTGGCACATCAGGACCAAACATCGGGTGTAATCCGACAACCGGGCCGGCATGCACATCCAACATGGCTTGTAATGGTTTAGACTTGATCGAAGTCAGATCGCACAAAATACAATCTTCAGGCAGGTGTTTGAGCTTCGATATGACATCCAGTGTCAAATGAATCGGCACCGTCACAACCACCATTCCCGCATCATGCAGGAGTTCATCGGCATGATCCCAGTCCTGACTGCCGAGGATTTTTACCGTATAACCGGACAAACGGAACATCCGCGCAAATAAACGACCTAGCTGCCCATTCCCACCGACAATCACAATCGGACGCAATTCGGGATTCAAACACTTAAAGCCCGCATCTTTCTCACTTGCATAAGACTCACGCATCGTCCGGCGCAGAATATCTTCAATCAGTTGAGCAGGAACCCCCTGTTTCTCAGCTTCTTCACGACGTGCCGCCAGCATCGCTGCTTCACGTTCCGGGGCGTAAATCGGTAAACCGTGCTGACTTTTCACTTCACCGACTTTTTCAACCAACGCCAAACGACGGGCAAGCAGCTTGATCATCTGCTGATCGACTTCATCTATCTGATCTCGTAACGCGTTGAGCTCAACTGACATGAACAACCTCTTTAATCTTGCAAACGTTTCTCTAAGAATGGAACCAGATCCTGATGCGCACGACGCAGCAAGGAATCAGTCACTTCCCAACTGATACATGCATCCGTGATGGAGACGCCGTACTGCATTTCCTCACGAGGCAAATCAGAAGATTGGTTTCCTTCATGAATATGACTTTCGATCATCAATCCGATAATCGAGCGATTTCCCTCACGGATCTGATGGATCACATCTTCAGCAACCAACGGTTGACGTCTGAAGTCTTTACGAGAGTTCGCATGACTACAATCTACCATCAATGCCGGGTCAAGTTTCGCATTGTGCATTTCTGCTTCACATTCAGCAACAGAAACTGAATCATAATTGGTTTGCTTACCACCACGCAGAATCACATGTCCGTTTGAGTTTCCTTGAGTCGTTAGCAACGCGACCTGACCTTCGGCGTTAATTCCCATGAAACGGTGACTCGATGAAGCCGCCTGCATGGCATTGATTGCCGTAGATAAACTGCCATCTGTACCATTTTTGAACCCGATAGGCATTGAAAGACCACTGGCCATTTCTCGGTGAGTCTGAGACTCCGTGGTTCTTGCTCCGATAGCAGCCCAGCTAAATGTGTCAGAGAGATATTGAGGGCTGATCGGATCAAGCGCTTCCGTCGCAAGCGGAATGTCCATTTCTGCCAGTTCGACCAATAATTGTCGACCAATATGTAACCCGTGTTCAATATCAAATGTACCATCCATATGCGGGTCATTGATCAACCCTTTCCAACCCACGGTTGTCCGTGGTTTTTCAAAATAAACCCGCATGACTAAATACAGCTGATCACTGACAGCTTCAGCTAACGCTTTAAAACGCATGGCATACTCTTTGGCTGCATCCAGATCGTGAATCGAACAAGGACCACATACAACCAGTAAACGGTGATCCCGTTTATGAATAATGTCAGCAATCGTCTGACGAGACTGATGAATGAATTGCTGTGCCTTCTCACTCAGAGGCAGCTTCGCTTTCAGTGCTTCCGGCGTAATCAAAACCTGTTGGTCAGTTATATTAATATCGTTGAGTTCATTCATTGTAGCCACCTGTACAAAATATTTTACACTTTATTCTTTGTTAACGAGAATTAAATCACATATACGGCCTAAGTTACCAGTAAAAACGACCATTGTGAATGTAAAATAATAACAACATTTAATGTAAATTTTATTTTACAAACTCATTTCACCCTTATTCCGTCACAATTCACTGCTCGGTGAGTATTTTATTGCTGTGGCTTCCCCTAGAATAAGCAAACAGTTTATAAGATGTTCTGTATGACCATGGATGTGATTCTTTCCCTGCTGCAACAAATGTGCGTTTACCTTGTTCTTGCTTATATGCTCAGTAAAACGCCCCTATTTCTGCCACTCCTGAACATTTCTTCCCGTTTAGAACACAGATTGTCAATTTATGTGCTTTTTTCGTTATTTTGTATTTTGGGAACCTACTTTGGCTTACAGATCGATGATGCTATCGCAAATACCCGAGCTATCGGTGCCGTCATGGGTGGATTATTCGGCGGGCCGATTGTCGGTTTTGCCGTTGGTCTGACCGGTGGGCTTCATCGTTACACACTCGGTGGATTTACCGATTTAGCCTGTGCGATTTCAACCACAACCGAAGGACTCATCGGCGGATTACTGCATACTTATCTGATGAGAAGATACCAACGGGAACGTTTGTTTCATCCGGGCGTAGTCTTTGGGATTACCCTGTTCGCAGAAGTGATTCAGATGTTGATTATTTTATCGGTTGCCAAACCATATGACCAAGCATTTTCATTGGTCAGTACCATTGCCGCCCCGATGATTATTGCCAACTCTGTCGGAGCGGCACTGTTTATGAGTATTCTCAAAGATAAAAAATCGATTTATGAAGAATATTCTGCAACTTTTTCCCGCAAAGCATTACACATCGCTGAACGTTCCGTCGGACTACTATCCGAAGAATTTACCGCCAAAACTGCAGGACCGGTAGCCCGTATCGTCTATGAGGAAACCAATGTCGGTGCTGTATCAATCACAGATCGCGAAAAAATTCTCGCCTTCATTGGTATCGGTGATGATCATCATCATCCCAATACTCCTATCTCATCGCCCAAAACACTGGAATCGATTGAAAAAAATGAAATTATCTATCTCGACGGATACGAGCGACCCTATCAATGTTCCCTGTCACCGGACTGTAAATTAGGCTCCGCGTTGATCATTCCGCTCCGTGTCGATGATCGCGTCATCGGAACCATCAAACTTTATGAACAGAAGCGCAAACTATTCTCATCCATTAATATGTCAATGGCTGGCGGCATCGCACAGCTATTGTCGAGCCAAATCCTTCACGGTGAATATCAACAAAAGAAAACATTATTGGCTCAGGCAGAGATCAAACTCCTTCACGCACAAGTGAACCCTCATTTTCTCTTTAATGCTTTGAATACGATCAGTGCGATCATTCGCACCGATCCCGGTCAAGCTCGTGAACTGATTCAACACCTGGCTCATTTTTTTCGCAGCAACTTAAAGCAGAATATAGAAACGATAACCCTCGCAGAGGAACTCGCCCATGTGAATGCCTACTTGATGATTGAGCAAGCCCGCTTTTGCGATCGCCTCGATATTGAGATTCAGATCGATTCCGCATTGATGGAACGACGTTTGCCTACATTTACCCTCCAGCCTTTAGTAGAGAATGCTATCAAGCACGGCACCTCCAATTTACTTGGACAGAGTAAAATTCGTATTTATAACCAACCAACAGTGCATGGACACCTCATCGTGGTTGAAGATAATGCCGGTCTGTACCGTGCTTCACCGAATCAAACACATGGGCTGGGTATGCAAATCGTTGAGAAACGCCTGATCAATTACTTTGGTCATTCATCACAATTGCAAACCGACGTCCAGCCGGATGTATCGACCAAAATGCAATTTTTACTCCCAAACCTAACCTGAAATGCCTTTGAGAGAATATCTGAATGCGAGTACTGATTATTGATGATGAAATACATGCCAGAAAAGAACTGATCCAACTGCTTGAAGAAGATGAGACGTTGAAAATCGTCGGTCAGGCTGCGAATGCGATTGACGGCTTGAAACAGATTAATCAGCTCAAACCTGATGTTGTTTTTCTTGATATCCAAATGCCTCAACTCTCTGGTATCGAGCTATTGGCAATGCTCGATCAAGAAACCATGCCGAGAGTCGTGTTTGTCACCGCCTATGACCAATACGCAATCCAAGCCTTCGAAGACAACGCATTTGACTATCTGCTCAAACCTATTGATGAACAACGTTTGCACAAAACCCTACAACGGTTAAAGCGAGATATACAACGACAGGATTTTTCTCCCATTATCCCCAAGTCACTGGAACAGATCCCCTGCACCGGACTCAACCGGATTGTGATTATCCCAATACACGCGGTTGAGTTTGTCAGTAGTGATCTGGCAGGGGTTCATGTCCAGACCAGCGATAAAAAAGCCACCAGCCAGCTCACGCTAAAACATTTGGAAGAAAAGACCCCGCTGCTTCGCTGTCATCGTCAGTATTTGATTCATCCGAAAAATATTCAGGAGATCAAACTCCTCGATCATGGTCTGGCAGAAGTGCTGACCATTTCGGGATATACCGTCCCTGTCAGTCGGCACTACCTGAAAAACTTAAAAGAAACGCTTGGTATCAGTTAAGTGCAGCAAAGACTTACCGCTCCGTCAGTGGTGCAAGTGCTGCCACTGCGTGTTTCCATTGCGGCGTCGCTTTCAGTTCAGCCGGACTAAACGCGCGCTGCTTTTGCAAGCATTCAGCACCAGACACCGCCATAATCGGTAGATGATCCAAAACCCGGATAGACGCAGCGCGATCATTACACAGCAGTAACATATCGCACCCAGCAGCCAAAGCTTGATGGGAACGAGCTACCGCATCTCCCATGACAGAGGCGCCTTCCATCGCCAAATCATCAGAAAAAATAATGCCATGAAAGCCAAGTTTGTGACGCAAAATCTGCTTCAGCCAAAATGTGGAACCACTTGCAGGCTGCTGATCGTAATGAGAATAGATCACATGAGCCGGCATCATCGCATCTAATAAATTTGCCTGAATATGCTGCTGAAACACCTGCATATCGGTCTCAAAGATATCCTCACGATGATCATATGGGGTCTCTTTATGTGAATCTTCCACGACACCACCATGCCCCGGAAAGTGTTTACCCGTCGTTGCCATACCAGCGGACTTCATTCCTTGCATATATGCCTGACTCATCGATATGACCGTCTCACGCTCTTCACCAAAAGCACGATTCCCTATCGCCCGACAGGAAAATCCCGTATCGAGAACCGGGGCAAAGCTTAAATCAATATCATGCGCAATCAGTTCACTGGCCATCAACCAACCACCCAGTTGCGCGAGCTGTTCACTCTCAGGGAAACACGCATAGCTTGCGGCAGCCGGTAATCGGGTGAATCCATCCTGAAAACGTTGAACACGACCACCTTCCTGATCGACACCAATCAGGATTGGCTTTTTTGCATACTGGCGAATTGACTGAGTTAAAGCCAATAATTGCCTTGAATCGAAATAGTTTCTGGCGAACAAAATCACGCCACCGACAGTCGGATGTGCCAACATTTCTTTCTCTTCGGCACTCAACTCACATCCTTCCATATCTAGCCACAGCGGCCCCATACCTATCTCCCGAACCCGAATGATTGATTTGAGCCGATTATATACACAACCACGCTCGGATGCAGTTCTATTCGCAATACCAGAGTCTCCCGTTCCCCCAAGCGATTAACACGCTGAGGGACAAATAAAAAAGAGCATTCAGCAAAGATTTGCATGCGCAGTGGTGCTGCGACAAAAATCAATTACAATGCAATGATGTTCCATCAGCGGGAAGCAATCATGACTCAGAAAGAATTGTATATTGGCGTGATGTCCGGCACGAGTCTCGACGGGGTTGATGTTGCTCTGATTGAAGTCGACGCTCCCGACATTCGGCTACTTTCATCCGCGATGTATCCTATGCCGGAGTCAATCAAACAGAACATTCTGGATATCTGTACCGGTCAGCCGACCCATCTCCCTGCAATTGGCAGGCTCGATCATCATCTTGGTCATTTGTTTGCCGATGCAGTCAATGCTCTATTGGCACAAAGCGGATATCAGGCTAAAGATATCCGAGCCATTGGATGTCATGGACAGACGGTCTACCATCACCCGACAGGGGATACACCGTTTACAATGCAACTTGGTGATGCCCATATTGTCGCCACGAAAACAGGCATTGATACCGTTGCGGACTTTCGCCGTAAAGACATGGCGCTGGGTGGTCAGGGCGCACCGCTCGTTCCTGCTTTTCATCGGGAAGTCTTTTCGCAAGATGATGCAACCTTGGTCGTGCTTAACATTGGTGGCATTGCCAACATTTCAGTGCTCAGACCGAATCAGCCGCTATTAGGCTATGATACAGGCCCCGGAAATATCCTGATGGATGCCTGGTGCCAATACCACACACGGGAAAAATTCGATCAAGATGCACAGATGGCTCGCAGTGGAGAAATCGATGAGCCGCTACTGGAACTGATGAAGCGGGATAGCTATTTTTCAGCACCCGCCCCCAAAAGTACCGGCAGAGAATACTTCAATCTGGATTGGGTTCAGTCGAAAGTCAGATTGCTGAACCATCACATCCCTCCCGAAAATGTACAAAGAACACTATGCCGGTTGACCGCTGAGACCATTGCCGATCAAAGCCGCTTATATGTCAGCGGTCTTCAGCCCCGATTGTTTGTCTGTGGCGGTGGTGCCAACAATCCATTATTGATGCAGGAGTTACAAACCCTGTTGCAAGACTGGCAGGTCAGTAATACATCAGAACAAGGCGTTGATAACGATTATATGGAAGCTATGGCTTTTGCTTGGCTGGCACATCAACGCATTCATGCACTCCCGAGCAACGTGCCTGAAGTCACTGGCGCGATCAGAGCCGTGTCACTGGGCGTCATCTACACAACCCAATAAAATCAGAAGAGTAAAAGCTTATGACGAATGATGCTTTATTGTCCGCGCTATCTCAGTTGGTTTCTGAAGGACGTAACCCTGAAACCATGGATATCGATTTGTTATCCACTGAAGCCATTCTTGAACGATTGAATCAACAGGATAAGACTGTGCCTTTTGCGGTAGAAAAAGTCATTCCTCAAATCGCGGCAGCCGTCGACGCCATTACCACGGCATTTAAAAATAAAGGGCGGTTGATTTATATCGGTGCCGGTACCAGTGGCCGTTTGGGTGTGCTGGATGCCTCAGAATGCCCTCCGACTTTCGGAGTGTCCGATCAAATGGTAATCGGTTTGATCGCCGGGGGGAAAGAAGCCATGTTTAAAGCACAAGAAGGCAGTGAGGATTCCCCGAGCGCGGCAAACCATGATCTCCAAAACATTGCGTTAAATCAGCGAGATGTTGTGGTTGGTATTGCCGCCAGTGGTCGTACACCCTATGTGATCGGTGGGCTGGAATATGCCAATCAAATAGGCGCCACGACCGTTGCCGTCTCTTGTAATCCAGACTCAAACATTGCAGCCATTGCACAGATAGCCATCTCACCGCTGGTCGGTCCGGAAGCATTAACCGGTTCTACGCGACTGAAGTCCGGTACGGCACAAAAGCTGATCCTGAATATGCTGACCACCGCAAGTATGATTCGCTTAGGTAAAAGCTATCAAAACCTGATGGTTGATGTACAGGCAACCAATAAAAAGCTGAAAGCCCGGGCGGTGAGAATTGTGATGCAAGCGACTGACTGTGAAAAGACACGGGCAGAACAGTTACTGGCGCAGAGCCAGAACAATGCGAAAATTGCGATTCTGATGCAGTTGACCGATATGAGTTATCAGGAAGCGCTGGACAGACTCTCGCAATCCGAAGGGGTCTTACGCAAAGCAATCCAACCGTCCGCTTAAAGAACCGACATATCGACTCGTTTACAGTCTGTCTTCAATACTATGTCACTGAGATACAAGCCATCACTCAGTGACTGGTATATTGATCCCAACCTCGTTGCCACTCCATACGGAACTGATTCCCCGCTGATGTACCGGCACAAACCCCATCATAATATTGACCGGATAACCCGATTTGATAGGCAAAATCTGGATTACAATACTTGGTAACACCATCATCGTATCCTTCATCATAATCGGCCATTTGGACCGCCCCCAGTTGATGAAGATCTCGATAGGATCGCTGTTGATGCCCCGCAATCCCATCACGATAACCAATTTGATACCAGTCTCCTTGTGTAGCGAGTGACTGCTCCGACGCAGAACACCCTAACAACAGTAAAGAAACCACCATTCCACCGAACCAATTACGGAAATTTATCACGACATCAATACCTTGTTTTAAATTTACTCTCTTCAACCATATACGCTTTCGACCTAAAACACCAAACAGCGATGTCCAGTTTCCTATAATAGTGCATTAACATTGATACGAATTATGTTTATAAATCATCCAATACATCCTCCAAGTGAAAACCACTTCCTACGGATAGAAGACCACTTAATTCTTCATAGCACCACTCAGTTGACTTTCTCATGCATAACGCTTCTGGTCAGACTAGTCTATCGATAGAACATCTCTGTCCATCAACAGAAGGAAAATGATATGTCGTGGTTCTTCGTCTCCTTAATCGCTCTCATTGGCGGTTACTTTATTTACGGTACACTTGTCGAAAAAATATTTGGTATTAATGAGCAACGGCAGACGCCAGCTTACAGTATGAGAGATGGGGTTGATTATGTCCCGATATCAACACCGAAAGTCTACCTTGTACAGTTACTGAATATTGCCGGTGTCGGCCCGATATTCGGCCCGATTATGGGTGCGCTATACGGCCCTGCAGCATTATTGTGGATTGTTGTTGGTTGTATTTTTGCCGGCGCGGTACATGATTATTTCTCAGGTATGCTCTCGGTCAGAAACGGGGGAGCATCGGTCCCGAACATCAGTGGTAAATATCTTGGCAATGGCGCAAAACATTTCATGAATGCCTTTGCAATCATTCTCTTACTGCTTGTTGGGGTTGTATTTGTTTCTGCGCCTGCCGGTATGATTACCAACTTAATCAATGAGCAATTATCACTCCACGTCGGCACTGGTCTGATGGTCATCATCATTTTTGCTTACTACATTTTGGCAACGATCGTTCCAGTCGATAAAATCATCGGACGTCTATATCCATTATTCGGCGCCCTGCTCATTTTCATGTCTGTTGGGTTAATCACTGCAATCCTTGTCTCCGACAAACATACCATCATGGGTGGTTTCACCATTGGTGATCTGTTCAGCAATCTGAATCCACGTGACATGCCATTATGGCCGGCTCTCTTTATTACGATTGCCTGCGGTGCAATTTCAGGGTTTCATGCCACACAGTCACCGCTGATGGCACGCTGCATGGAAAATGAAAGAAATGGCCGTTTCGTATTCTATGGTGCGATGATTGGCGAAGGTGTGATTGCTTTAATCTGGTGTACGATTGCCTTGTCCTACTTCGGTTCGCTGGACGGGCTTTCTGAAGCGATTGCTCAAGGTGGTCCGGGTAATGTGGTCTACAGCTCTTCGTTCGGATTACTGGGCGTGTTCGGTGGTATTCTCGCTTTCCTTGGTGTCGTCATTCTGCCCATAACTTCCGGTGATACTGCTTTCCGCTCCAGCCGTCTGATCTTAGCAGAATATTTTAACATCGAGCAGAAAACGCTGCGCAATCGGTTACTGATGGCAATGCCACTCTTTGTTATCGGTGGTATTCTGACGCAAGTCGATTTTGCGATCATCTGGCGTTACTTTGGTTTTGCCAACCAGACAACCGCAGTCGTAATGCTGTGGACCGCTTCTGCTTATCTGTTACGCCACCAGAAATTCCACTGGATCACAACCGTACCAGCACTGTTCATGACAACCGTCTGTGTCAGCTTTATTCTCAACAGTAGTACACTGGGATTCGGGTTACCCATGCAGATTTCAACAATCCTCGGCTTCCTTGCTTCCATTGCGATGCTCGCCTACGTACTTAAAGTGACAAAAGGGCATGATAAGACTGCACTTTCAGATCCGAAAAACGCATCGGATAAGCAGACTAAAACCGCATAACTTAACATTGTTTCATGACAGCGCTTAATGTAAAAAGGGCTCCCTAAGGGAGCCCTAATACGATCATCGCTAAAAAGAAAGTGGTCAATCAACCATTTTCATTTGCAACTCTTTCGGAACTTCAAAAAACATATTTTCTTCTCGTCCTAACACTTCTTCGACTGAGACAGCACCCAATTCTTTGATTCGCTCAAGAATCTGATTAACCAGCGCTTCAGGTGCCGAAGCCCCTGCTGTCACGCCGACAAGCTGGACATCGGATAACCACTCCGGATGAATGTCTTCCGGTCGGTCCGTGAGAAATGCAGCAGTCCCCAGTTTTTCAGACAACTCTTTCAACCGCGTTGAATTCGATGAATTTTTAGAACCAACCACGATCATCACATCCACTTGCTGAGCAAGGATCCGAACTGCATCCTGACGATTCTGCGTGGCATAGCAAATGTCATCTTTACGCGGGCCCTGAATATCAGGAAAGATGTGGCGCAATTCATCAATCACATCCGCAGTTTCATCAACTGAAAGCGTGGTCTGACTGACATAGTGAAGATTATCCGGATGCTTGACTTTCTCTTTCAGCTCAACAACATCCTCTGGTTTCTCAACCAAGTACATACCGCCCGTCTGACTGGCATACTGCCCCATTGTTCCTTCAACTTCAGGGTGCCCGGCATGACCAATCAAAACGACTTCCATATGCTTTCTACTGGCTCTGGCAACTTCCATATGGACTTTGGTCACGAGTGGACAGGTTGCATCAAAGACAGTTAATGCTCTGGATTTTGCTTCGTTTCTGACAGTTTGAGAGACACCATGCGCAGAAAATATCACAATTTGGTTGTCAGGAACTTCATGCAACTCTTCAACGAAAATAGCGCCACGCCGCTTCAAATCTTCAACAACAAACCGGTTATGAACGACTTCATGGCGAACATAGATCGGTGGCTGATACATCTCCAAAGCGCGCTCGACAATACTGATGGCTCGGTCAACACCGGCACAAAAGCCGCGAGGGTTTGCTAGTAGTATTTTCATATCATTGCTCATGGTTTTTACTCAACTCACGACATGCGTCGTTATTCACCCGATTCAACAGCTAAAATTTCAACATCGAAAGTGACATCCTGACCGGCCAACGGATGATTAAAATCAACCGTGACCGATTCACCTTCAATAGCAGTTACAATACCGGGAATCTCCATGCCATCAGGGCCGCTAAACCCCATGATCACACCGACGTCAAGTTCCGCATCCCCGGCAAACTTCGTTCGATCCATATGGTGAATATTATCAGGGTTTGCTAGACCGAATGCATCGGCTGCTTTCAGTTCGATCATACGTTGATCGCCCGCCTGTAAACCGAACAGACATTGCTCAAAGTTGTCGCTTAAGCTGCCATTCCCGATGACTAATTTCGCGGGTTTCCCCATCTGATGCGTACTGTCAGCAATAGAGCCATCTTTCAGTTTAATTGTAAAATGAAAAGTGACAGCACTCCCTTTCTGTATCAATTGAACTTTGTTTGTATTTGTCATGTGACTTACTTTCCCCTGCTTTGATGCAAAAAGCGCTATCCGGTTCAACAGACAGCGCTTCGGGTGATTCATTCAATGAATCCGGATAAACTATTTGGGTTCATCTTTACGACGGAAGCCATCAAGAATGAGCATAACCGCGCCAAGACAAATCGCACTGTCAGCCAGATTGAAAGCTGGCCAATGGTGTCCTCCCCAGTAGAAATCGAGGTAATCGACTACAAATCCATGCACAATGCGATCAAAGACGTTGCCCACAGCCCCGCCAATAATCATTGCATAAGCACTGTTTGTCCATCGTTCTAATGCAGGTTGCTTACGCATCCAGTACATCAGTAACAGAACGACGAGCACTGCAATACCGGTAAATAACCAACGCTGCCATCCGGTCTGATCACTCAGAAAACTGAATGCAGCACCATAATTATGAACGTACAACAGATTAAAAAACGGCAGCACCTCAATACGGTGTTGCCATCCATAATCCATATGATTCATGACGACCAGTTTGATAATAATATCAAGTGCGAAAACCAGAACCGCCAGCCATAACCAGCGGATCCCTGAACGTTTAAGTGTCAGTTCTGTCATATTGATTCCGTCAGTCGACTGATTATGCAAATTTACGGACTTCGCCAGCACCTTCGATGTTGGAGACACAACGACCGCAAATATGTTCATGTCCGGCAATCGTACCGACATCATCCGTATGGTGCCAGCAACGTTCACATTTCTCTGCTTCAGTCGCTGAAACCATGACAAACAGACCATCGATCTCGGTGCTCTGAGCTTGTTCCGTTTTCTGCGAGACTGGTTGAACAACGGCTTTTGAGGTCAACAACACAAAACGGAGTTCATCTTCAAGTCGATTCAGTTTGTCTGCCAGTTCACCATCAACGTACAACGTCACTTCAGCTTGTAATGATCCCCCGATGATCTTTTCACTACGCGCTGTTTCCAGCAACTTATTCACGACACCGCGCACTTCTTGAACACGACTCCAGAATGCGTGATCCAAAGGCTCGCCATCCTGCAAATCGAAAAGACCTTCATACCATTCTTCTGCAAAGACAAACGGATTACGGGTTGCACCGTTTGCTTGCAATTCTGGCATTTCACGCCAGATTTCATCCGCAGTGAATGACATAATCGGTGCCATCCAGCGAACTAAAGCTTCAACGATGTAGAACAGTGCTGTTTGACAACTTCTTTGTGCATGTCCGCCACACTTGGCTGTGTATTGACGGTCTTTGATCACATCGAGATAGAAAGAACCCATTTCAATCGAGCAGAAATGCATTAAACGCTGAACAACTGCGTGTGTGTTATACCCATCATAAGCCTTGATGATTTCTTGCTGAGTTGCGAGCGCACGAGCGACGGCCCAACGATCTAATGCAACCATCTCTTCCATCGGAACAATATCTGTTGCCGGATTAAAGCCGTTTAGGTTCGCTAAGAAGAAGCGAGACGTATTACGAATCCGACGATATGCATCCGCAGAACGCTTCAAAATCTCATCAGAAACTGCAACTTCACCAGTGTAATCCGTAGAAGCAACCCACAATCGTAAAATATCTGCACCCAATTTATTGACGACGTCTTTCGGGGCGATGGTATTGCCGATCGACTTAGACATCTTACGACCTTGTCCATCCACCGTGAAACCATGCGTCAACACTTCTCGGTATGGTGCTTTATCTTTCATCGCAATCGATGAAATCAGAGAAGACTGGAACCAGCCGCGATGTTGATCGGAACCTTCCAGATACATATCAGCCTCGGCACCGTGGAATTCTTCACGGGAATCGACAACTGAATAATGGGTCACGCCAGAGTCAAACCAAACATCCAGCGTATCCAATACTTTTTCATACTGCTGCGCGTCATCATCACCCAACAGTTCTGCAACATCCAGATCCCACCATGCCTGAATACCTTTTTGCTCAACCCGTTGAGCAACCTGCTCAATCAGCTCAGAAGAGTTCGGATGTAATTCAGACGTCTCCTTATGTACAAATAGCGCAATTGGTACACCCCAAGTTCTTTGACGGGAAATACACCATTCCGGACGACCTTCAATCATACTCTGAATACGGCCTTCGCCCCAATCTGGCATCCATTTGATACCTTTGATGGCTTCCAGTGCTTTGTGACGCAATCCTGCCTGATCCATCGACACAAACCACTGTGGTGTCGCGCGGAAAATAATCGGTGTTTTATGGCGCCAACAATGAGGATAGCTATGTTCATAAGCATGATGATGTAACAGCGCGCCTTTTTCTTTCAGGACTTCTATCACTGTATCATTGGCTTTAAATACATGCTGACCAGCAAACAATTCAGTATCCGGCAGATAAACACCATTTGATCCCACAGGGTTTGCAACTTCCAGTTGATACTTCTGACCAACAACAAAGTCTTCCTGACCGTGGCCAGGTGCGGTATGCACCACCCCAGTCCCTGAATCTGTCGTAACATGGTCTCCCAAAATAGCAGGCACAGTGAAATCATAGAACGGGTGATGGAAGCGGGTTAATTCTAAATCCGCTCCGCTTGCAAACCCTAAATGATGGAAATGTTCAATACCGGTACGATCCATCACGTCTTTGGCCAGTTCGGAAGCAACAATAATCCGCTCAGCCTGACGCCCTGTCGCTTCATCAGCCTCAATCTGAATCAAAACATATTCCAGATCATCGCGTAAACAGACAGCACGGTTTGCCGGCAAGGTCCATGGCGTTGTCGTCCAGATCACGATAGAGAGGTCGCCGTCGCCTTCATGGCCTTGACTTAAAGTGAATTTAGACAATAGCGCCGGTACATCAACCGCTTTAAAACGCACATCAATCGATGGCGATTGTTTATCTTTATATTCAACTTCCGCTTCCGCAAGGGCACTGCCACAATCGGTACACCAGTGAACCGGCTTAAAGCCTTTGAGCAGATGCCCGTTATCGGCAATTTTGCCTAAAGCACGGATAATGTTCGCTTCAGTGGCAAAATCCATCGTGAGATAGGGTTTATCCCACTCACCAAGAATTCCCAGACGTTTAAAACTCTCTTTTTGTCCTTCAACTTGGCCGGCAGCATACTCGCGACATTTTTCACGAAACTCGGCAGCCGTGACTTTTTGTCCCGGTTTGCCAACTTTCTTTTCAACCATCAACTCAATCGGTAATCCGTGACAGTCCCACCCCGGAATATAAGGTGAGTCAAAACCTGAAAGCGTTTTGGATTTGATAATAATGTCTTTAAGAATCTTATTCAGAGCGTGACCAATATGAATATCACCGTTGGCGTAAGGAGGGCCATCATGTAATACGAAAGATTTCTTGCCTTTTTTAGCTTTACGGATAGCACCGTAAAGGTCCTCTTGATACCAACGTTTCAGCATATCCGGCTCGCGTTGCGCCAGGTTGCCACGCATTGGAAACCCTGTTTCAGGTAAATTCAGGGTATCTTTATATTCACTCATCGATTCTTAATTCCGTTATACTGGGCGAAGTTAGACATTATGTCAGCCGAACATGTATCGGCTAACCCTCATACTGAAGCAACCACACCCTTGCAGCTTCAGCATCCAATTCTATTTGTTGTTTCAATGCTTCGAAGGAATCAAATTTATGCTCCCCTCGAAGTTTATGTAAAAGTGCGACTTCTAACTGTTTACCGTAAATATTGCCATGAAAGTCAAACAAATGAACTTCTAGTTGCTGGCGGACACCATTAACCGTTGGTCGGTGCCCGATATTTGCAACACCATGAATCGGTGTTTCAGTCAGACCAGAAACCTGCACGGCATACACCCCGGAAACAGGAGAAACACATCGTTTCAACGGGATATTTGCAGTCGGAAAACCAATCGTTCGCCCGAGCTTTCGCCCATGAGACACTCGGCCGCTGATACTGTAATGACGCCCAAGCATCTCTTTGGCAGCGGCAAGATCATCATGCGCCAATGCTTCACGAATCGCAGTACTACTAACCCGAAGGCGATTAACACAAAAACTTTGTGTACTAACCACGTCGAAACCGAATTTCTTGCCGGCTTGTTGCAACATCGCAAAATTACCGCGCCGTTGCCGACCAAAACAAAAATCATCGCCAATGACAAGAAACTTAACACCCAAGTGCTTGACCAACAAGTCATGAATAAAGGTTTCTGCATCTAACTGGGCAAATTGATGATCAAAATTAACACAGAGCAGGCGATCTATGTCGAGTCGACTCAACTGCACAAATTTATCACGCAGACGAGTCAAGCGAGCCGGAGCATGATGTTGATTAAATAGCTCCATTGGCTGTGGTTCAAAGGTCATCACCATCGATGGAACACCCAATACACGGGCTTGTTCCGACACTAACCGCAGTACCTGTTGATGTCCGAAGTGGACACCATCAAAATTCCCGATCGTCAGCGCACAACCGTGGTGCTGAGTACGTATGTTATGAATACCTCGGATTAATTCCATATCGGACGTTTAAAACCTATGATTCAATTCTCTGATGATGAAACCGACGGATTATATAACCTCAGCTCAGGAGAAGAAAGTCAATCACGCCAACAAATATGTTCCACATCCTGCTTTAGTGATGTGACCGTCTCACTGGAAGACCAACTTTCCCCAATATAAACACGGGAGACCCCACCTATTGGGTTACTCGGATATCTTTCAACCGAATCCCGCTGATGAAGCTGACGCCCCCATAAATACAGGCACCGGACACGATCAACCCAGCCAACATAAGCGCCCGTTTTAACGTCCCCCACTCAGCCCAAGCCGCCAGATGGTCTGCTCCTAAAGCAAGACATACACTCATGATGAGACTGGCAACAAAAATCCGGACAACAAATAGAATGGTCGAACGCTGCATCCGATATACGGCCGCTAAATGTAGTCCTCGATATAATAAGGCCATATTGACAAATGCCGACAATGCAGTCGCCATTGCCAAACCGACATAACCGAAAAACCAAGCAAATACAGCATTAAAAAACATGTTGGTGACCATTGCCACAATCCCATATTTGACGGGCGTTTTGGTATCTTGACGAGAGTAGTATCCCGGAGCCAGAACTTTGATCAGCATAAAACACAACAGACCGGAAGCGTATGCCTGTAGCGAAAGCGCAGCCTGCTGTACATCAACTAAAGTAAACTCACCACGCATAAACAAGACCATAATCATCGGTTGGGCTAACACGATCAAACCAAGCGTGGCAGGGATTCCCAACAGACAAACCATCCGGACCCCCCAATCCATTGTATTCGCAAATCCGATGGGCTCAGCATCGACATGCTTTCTTGATAATGCCGGCAAAATCACGGTAGCAATGGCGATACCAAATAATCCGAGCGGAAATTCCAACAAGCGATCCGAATAATACAGCCAGCTAATTGACCCGGTTTGCAAGAAGCTGGCAATAAAGGTATCAAACAATAAATTGATTTGACTAACAGACACACCGAATAGCGCCGGGATCATCAATGTTCTGATTTTTCGTACTCCGGGATCATTCCATCCCCATTTCGGCCAGACAAAAACACCAGCTTTAATCAGAAAAGGTAACTGAAACAGAAATTGAACCAGTCCACCGAGAAATACGCCACAAGCTAAACCAATCTCTGGTTGTGCCAGTCGAGGGGAAATCAACAGTGCTGAACCAATAATCATCACGTTCAGAAATACCGGCGTGAATGAAGAAACCGCAAATTTACCCAACGTATTTAAAATCGCACCGGACAGCGCAACAAAGGTGATAAACCATAAATAAGGAAATGTAATTTTGAGGAGTAAGCTAGCCAGCTCAAACTTTGCGGCTGACGGTCCGCCATGTAACCAATCGAGGAACCAACCTGCCCCGAAAACAGCCGTCACAACACTAGACCCAAGAACCCCCAACAACGTGACGATCGAAACGAGAACACCCAACGTCCCCGAAGCCCGGGCAATTAACAGGCGTGTTTTGTCCATATCCCCCTGAGCGTGATATTCGGTCAGTACGGGAACAAAAGCCTGTGAAAAAGCGCCTTCAGCAAATAAACGACGTAAAAAATTGGGGATCTTATTGGCAAAGAAAAACACATCGGCGCTCGCACCGGCCCCCATAAGATTCGCAACCACTATATCTCGAAATAATCCTAAAACGCGCGATAGCAGTGTCATGGTACTGACAATCAGCCCAGACCTAAGAAGACGTTGACTCACCGTAACCTCTATTTATATGTCAAATCACATCCGAGAGAATCCCGGTGACTTTACTGATATAGCAGGATGAAAAGCATCACGCTGGCTTTATCCGGCGAGCTGAGGATACTTTCTGCCTGTGTGCAGTCTTTTAACGTAGAATGCGCTGCTTTTCAAATCATAGTTGTGTCAACAATATGTCTATTGATTCAAACTGAGTGATACAGCACCACGCTCGTTAAAGACGTATAAACACAAAAAAAGATGACCGTTGAAAGAGCAGATTAAGTATTAGCATTCAAAAAAGAATGCTGTTAGAATCCCCGCCATCTTAACCGCGAATGTCCAACGAGGCCAAAAATGTTTTGGTTCGTTGTGTTTTTGCACAAATGAATTGACATTTTTAGGTAAATAAGGGATAGTTCCCGCCCTTAAAATGTCACTGAACTAAAGTTTTTGGGAGTAGACCCTTGGCAAATAGTAAATCTGCTAAGAAGCGCGCTATTCAGGCGGAAAAAAATCGTCAACACAACGCGAGCCGCCGCTCAATGATGCGCACTTATATGAAAAAGACTGTCGCTGCTATCAAAGCTGGCGACAAAGAAGCTGCAACTGCTGCACTAACTGAAGCAACACCAATTCTTGATCGTATGGCAACAAAAGGCCTGATCCACAAGAATAAAGCAGCTCGTCATAAAGCTCGTTTTGTTGCTGCAATCAAAGCGCTGTAATGCATTAATTGCTTTATACAAAAATAAAAAACCGACTTTTTGTCGGTTTTTTTATTTCTCTGATACCAGCCAACGCCCGTTTACGCACAATAAAGCCGATACAGCAATTCAATCATTTCTTTCACTTCATGACTACTGAGCGAATAGTAAACCGTCTGCGCTTCTTTCCGCGTCGCAACCAATTGCTCCCGACGGAGTAACGCCAAATGTTGCGATAATGCAGACTGACTCAACTCAAGTTTCTCACTCAACTCACCTACTGAAAACTCCTGCGCTAACAGTAAACATAATATCTGAAGGCGTCTCTCATTCGCCATTACTTTGAGCAATACAACGGCGTTGGCTGATTTTTGTTCCATCTCCTGAAGATTCACGAAAGGCTCCCTTTATGGACTTATTTTATACATATAGCGACTACAACCTTGCAGCCTTACAAAATCACTTTACTTTCTGTTCATTCACCGAGATTCATGATTATTATTGTCTCTACGGCATCACAAAACTTGTACTTATATAATAAGCAAGTGCTAGATATTAAAGCAATTACTCATGGAAAAGAACCAATTATACTGATAAATAACTAAAATCCTCACTACATATACGTTTCACGGCCGGATGTTGGATCATCCGCTCGGCAAAGATAACGAAATATTCTTCCTTTAAGTTATCGATTCTATCGATCAAATGTATCGGGAAATCACCATTCATCCCTTCGGTATAGAGAGATGGTGCTAAGAAAATAACTTCTCGATGTTCTCTGGCAAAGGCTTTCATCAGCGCGACATCATCAAACTCCCCCATAATATTGGGTTGAATGCCCTGGCTATCAAACCAGTGCATCACACTTCTTCCCATTGCGGTCCGACTCCCCGGAATCAGTATTTTTCCACCAGACAAGCATTCAATGAGTGAACACTTTTGAGGCATCGTATATGAGAAAAAGCACATTTGATTTTCTCCCAGCTTTTTACTAAACAAACCGGGACTGCGAGCAGAATCAACCGGGCAATCAGACAGAATCATATCCAATTTATGCTGAGAAAGTTGCTCAAGCAGCAGCTCATGTGTCGATTCAAAACAGCGTAAATGAATATGTTCATCTTCAGGGACGGCACACGACAAAATCTTACTGACGATCTGTTTGGAAATGGCATCAGCAACCCCCACATCCAGTAATAAATTTGCCCGCTGACTATAGTTGACGATATCGAGCATCTCATAGCTCAAGCCATACATGCGATCAGCATATTTATAAACCAATTGTCCCAGCTCTGTCGGTTCGACACGTCGCCCTGCGCGTTTCATCAACTGACCATCCATACGTGCTTCAAGCGCTTTAATTTGCCCGGTCACTGTTTGCGGTGTCAGGAATAAAGCTTGAGCGGCTTTCGTGACCGATCCCTGTTTACAAACCATCCAAAAATAATATAAGTGATTGTAATTCAAATGAGACATATACCCAGACCATCAGTCAGATTCAATTTATAACAGTACAGCGTATTCTATCATCAGCATGATCGAAATAATCGTAGTTTTCAATCTATAGAGTCGATATACCCGAACATAAAAATATCTTCGACGCTGCCTCTTACAAGTCTCTGGGAAATTCATTAAACTGATAAAAAATTCATGAATAGGCAAGTTATGAAGCAGTACATTGCATTATTGGAAGATATTCTGAAGAACGGTGATGTCAAAGGTGATCGTACAGGTACCGGGACACTTTCGGTGTTTGGCCGTCAAATTCGTCACAACCTCCAAGAGGGTTTTCCTCTCATTACAACCAAGAAGCTCCACTTCAAAAGTATCGCAAACGAACTGATCTGGTTCCTGAGTGGAGACACCAATACCACTTGGCTCAAAGCGAATGGCGTTTCGATTTGGGATGAATGGGCGACGGAAGATGGTGACTTGGGCCCGATTTATGGCAAGCAGTGGACAGCATGGCCAACGCAATCAGGTGAGAGTATCAATCAAATCGATTATGTCGTGGATGCTTTAAAAAATAATCCCAACAGTCGCCGTATTCTATTCCATGGCTGGAATGTTGAGTATCTACCTGACGAGTCCATGACCCCGCGAGATAATGCACATCAGGGGAAAATGGCACTCCCCCCCTGTCATCTGCTGTATCAGTTTTATGTCTCAAACGGCAAGCTCTCTGCACAATTATACATTCGTAGTTCAGATAGCTTCCTCGGGTTACCTTATAACATTGCCTCATTGGCGCTGCTCACCCATATGCTCGCCCAACAATGCAATCTGACACCTCATGAAATTGTGGTCAGTTTTGGTGATTTACACGCGTATTCGAACCATATGGAACAAATTAAGACACAGCTCACCCGAGAACCACGACAGTTACCGGAATTACGTATTTCACGCCATCCCGAATCGATTTATGACTATCGTTTTGAAGATTTCGAAATCGTTGGCTATGACCCGTATCCATCGATAAAAGCGCCCGTCGCAATATAACGACACAATTTTCCCCGACGAATGATTTCATCGGGGAATCTTTACAAACAAGTCTCAAACGGGGCTCTTGCGTCCCCGGTTATATGTCTCGATAACTTCGTCTTTAATACGTTTAAAGCCATTTAGCCAACCTGATAATCATTACTCTAAGATGTCGATTTATTGTGCTGATACACCTGAATGACGACGATAAGCCCAACCCATCAACAGTGCTCCAGCTAAAATCATTGGTAAAGAAAGAATTTGTCCCATCGAAATAAACCCGGCAAACAAACCCAATTGTGCATCCGGCTCTCTGAAATACTCAACAAACGTACGGCAAGCACCGTAACCGATGAGAAACAGTCCGGCAACCGAGCCCGCTGGACGAGGTTTGCGAATAAAGAGGTTAAGGACGATAAACAAGAGGACACCTTCCAAAAAGAACTCGTACAACTGAGAAGGATGACGCGGCAACGGTCCCGCACCAGGAAAGACCATTCCCCAAGGTACATGTGTCACTCTTCCCCACAACTCCCCATTCATAAAATTCCCTAAACGCCCCAACGCGAGTCCGAATGGAACCAGTGGCGCAACGAAGTCAGCAACGGCAAAAAACTGGCGATGATTGCGCCTTGCATACCAAAGCATTGCCGTAATCACACCAAGTAAACCACCATGGAAAGACATCCCTCCGGTCCAGACCTTAAACAGATATAACGGATCGGCCAGAAAATACTCAAACCCATAAAACAGAACATACCCGATGCGCCCACCAATGACGACGCCTACAAATCCGGCAAACAAAAGGTCAGAAACCTGTTCTCTCGTCCACCCGCTGCCTTTTTTATCCGCTCTTCGGTTTGCAAGCCAAGTTGCAAAAAGGAACCCTAGCAGATACATAACACCATACCAACGGATCGAAAGCGGCCCGATGGAGACTAAGACGGGATCAATATTCGGAAACTGCAGGAATTCCTGAGACATAAATCATTACTCTTTATTCAATATAAAATGGTTTATGACATACCACGCTCAGCGCAGCAACATATAAACAGATATAAACATTAGAAAAACAGAAAACACCTTTTTCAACACTGATGTCGGTAACTCAGTCGCTAACTTGGCTCCCACTTTGGTCGTAAATATCGACGCACAGGAAATAAACAACAAAGCAGGTAAATAAACATATCCGAGACTAAATTCAGGCAGGCTTTTCACTGAAAAACCGTGCCAGATAAATCCCACCATCCCAGACAATGCAATCACACAGCTACAAAGTGATGATGTACCAACCGCCTTACGCATTTCTACGCCATGTTTGTTGAGATAAGGCACCGATAACGCCCCGCCGCCGATACCAGCCAAACTGGCAATCATACCAATTAAGCTCCCACTCAATAACATTGCACCTTGCCCGGGCATCGGTTTCGTAACCTGCTGACGAATCGAGAGAAACATTTGTGTTGCCAGAAAAAAAACAATCACCCCAAATACTTTGGGCAGATATTCGCTCGGCATCTCGTCAGCAAGCGTCGCGCCAATCAATCCACCGGCAACAATTCCAGGCGTCAGCCATTTCACGGCTAATAAATCAATATTGCCATAGCGTAAATGATTCAAGGCAGAAGAGCCGGAGGTCAGAATAATACAGGAGAGAGAGGTTGCCAAAGCCACTTGCATCGCGATATCAGGTGCGATACCGATATGGGGAAATAAAAATAACAGAGCCGGAACAACAATTAAGCCACCACCAATGCCCAATAGCCCAGCCATAACGCCGACAAAAGCACCTAACACAATCAACAACAAGACAAAAGTGATGGTCACGTTCGTTCCTTAGATTAACTTAATGTTTGCCAGCGCGGATAAAGCCAGCAAAACCGAACTCTTCAAAATAAGTCCGCATCATACTATAAATATCATGACCATAAGTTTGCATCAGCGCTTGCGATGCAAGTTTTTTCAGCGTTTTGACTTCTGAATGACGAATGAGGTACTTCACTTTCGCAACATTCGCGGTGTTCATACTCAATGTCTGATACCCCATACCGATTAAAAGCAACGCCCCGATCGGATCACCGGCAAGCTCGCCACACACACAGACATTAATCTGATGCTGATGGCACACATCAGAGATATGTTTTAACGCCATCAAGACTGACGGATGCATGGATTCATAGACATCAGCAACCCGGGCATTGTTCCGATCAACCGCTAATAAATATTGCGTCAGATCGTTTGTTCCCACTGAGATAAAGTCAACTCGGTCAGCCATCTGAGGTAAAAGGTAAATCATCGATGGCACTTCGAGCATAATCCCGATTGCAGGCATTTTCACCCGTTCATCCACTGCCGAAACTTCCATAAATGCCTGTTCAATAAAAGCAAGTGCATCATCGAGTTCTTTCATGCCGGAAATCATCGGTAACAGAATACCCAGATTACTCGTCTCGATGCTGGCTTTGAGCATCGCCCGAAGTTGAATCAGAAAAATATCCGGATGATCGAGTGTGAAACGGATACCACGCCACCCTAAAAATGGATTATCTTCTTCAATTGGCAAATAAGGTAAAGGTTTATCACCACCGACATCTAATGTTCTCATCACAACCATCTTGTCGGGATGCGAGCATAGTACCTGACGATAAATTTGAATCTGCTCTTCTTCGGAAGGAAAACGATTCTGTAATAAGAACGAGATTTCAGTCCGGTACAAACCGACACCATCTACCCCTTGATTCACTGCGGTATTGTTTTCGGTATTCAACCCTGCATTCAACAAAATATTGACCGGATATCCATCGCTCGTAATCGCTTTCTCGGCAAGGCTTTGATTGACCATTTCAGACAATTCACCTTCTTCTTCCATCAGCTCTTGGTATTCGGCCAGAACTTCGGAATCCGGTGAAATATGAATGAAGCCACTGTAACCATCGACAATCGCTAATTGATTATTAATCTCTTTAAAATTTAAAGAAACACCCATAATGGCAGGAATTCCCAAGGCTCGGGATAGAATCGCGGCATGGGAGTTAGCAGCACCTTCGAGTGAGACAACAGCCAAGAGTTTATCTTTTGGAATACTGGCCAGAATTGAGGCGGTTAATTCTCTGACGACAAGAATGATCGGCTTTTCCAGCGTCAACTCGTCCTGTTCACTGTTGTACAAAAAGTACAACATCCGCTGCCCGAGCTCCCGGACATCTTGAGCTCTTTCTCGCAGGTAAACATCCGACATTTGGGAAAAACGTTCGACATATGCTTCAACCACCTGACGTAAAGCCCAGTCAGCTCGATCACCTTTGAGAATCTGCTCTTTCAGATCTTTACGTAACATCGGATCATTGAGTAAATGGGTAAACAGATCAAAAATAGCCAGCGTTTCTTTGTGAATGTCACCATCCAATTTCTTACGCATTCGCCGAAAATCGCTCAGAGCCTTTTCAACCGCTCTGGATAACCATTCCTGTTCTTTCTTGACGTCAAGCGTCGACGCTGGCAAAACATTCTCTAGCTCCGGTTGAGAGTTATCCCACCAGAACTCACCAATGGCGACTCCCGGAGAAACCCCAATACCACGCACGACCGGTTGTTGTTTCGCCAGAGACCAGAGCCCTTGAGACTGCGCATGTGCAACCAAAACAGCCAACTGGGCTGAAAGCGTCACCATAAAGGATTCTTCGATTTCACTAAATTGGCGAGGAGAACGTTGCTGGACAACCAAAACACCCAGCACTTGTTTGCGGTAAATAATAGGGGCACCTAAAAAGCTTTGGTACACCTCTTCGCCAAGCTGTCTGAAGTATTTGAAGTCAGGATGTTTAGAGGCTTCGGCCAGATTGATCGGTTCAGCAGAACGTTTAACTAATCCGACCAACCCCTCGTCAAAGCCGATATGTATTTTATTGCCTTTAAATTTCAACCCTTGCGTCGCTATCAATTCAAGGCGTAATTTTTCTTCATTGGCGAGATAAATCGTGCAGCATTCAGTATTCATCGCTTCACAGGTTTGTTGCACCAGAATATCGAAGGCCTGATGAACATCTTCAACTTTTGAAACCTGTTCCATAATGTCCCGAAGCTGAGAGAGCATGTTTATCCTCTTTTCCCTTTCCGTTTACCTTTTACTTTCCGTGCTTTAAATGGCATCGCAATAGAAGCAAACTCTTTCATTGCCCGCCGATAAACATCACGTTTAAAGGAAACAACCTGCCTTACCGGATACCAATAACTCACCCAACGCCAACCATCAAATTCAGGGGTTACTCCACGCTGCATGTTAATTTTAGACTCATGACTCTCTAAACGCAGAAGAAACCATTTCTGTTTTTGTCCAATACAGACAGGTTGAGAATCCCAGCGTACCAATCGTTTGGGAAGTTTGTACTTTAACCAATGACGACTAGAACCAATGACCTTCACATCCGTTTTTGTTAAACCAACCTCTTCGTATAACTCTCGGAACATCGCTTGTTCCGGAGTTTCACCATGATCAATTCCGCCCTGAGGGAATTGCCAAGAGTGTTGTCCGTATCGTTTCGCCCAGAATACCTGACCATGGTTGTTGCAGATTACAATTCCGACATTCAGTCGATAACCATCGCCATCTATCACTGGCAAACCTCTAATAAAATTTAACTTCTCCTGATTTTTTCATAGATCCCCAGATGTAGCAAATATCCATTGACAATAAAAACAAAAATCCCCCGTGGACTAAATTTGATATTTCACATCAGGATAAGTAACTTATTAACACAAGATGACAAATTTAGCGGATCTTATTCACCTTTTCTGTGAGTAACTATGTGAAAAAGTGATAGATTACTCACAATATTTAGATCTTCCTCTCACAATAAATCTTTCAACGACCACTATAAAAATTAAACTAATAATTACTTATCAATAAGTTAAATCAACAGACATCATACTTACGATCCCAATTGGATTCACAAGGATCAATCGCCTCACCACATTGAACAAAGATCAACCACTACCATTTTTATCCACACGACAACCGAGATTTCGCTGAAAAAATAACAGAACCCGCCGAAAAAACCTGTATATTTATCCATATAGTGAAACAATAAATCATCACATATAAGAATCCTGTGGATAAGCTGAGGACATCATCAGAGAACAGCACTTTCAGACAAACCATGACGACCTCTCATTTCATCTGTTAGACTAGCGCGTATTACATCCTGAACTGATGCGCTTCCGCCACGAATATCCGAAAGATCTTATGAGACCAGAACCAAAAACAGAGCGTGAATTACTTGACAGAGCTTGGGAGATAGCCGGACTCAGTTTTGCAGAACTTGCAGCCATTGCCCGGATGAAAGTCCCGATGGATCTGAAAAAAGATAAAGGCTGGGTCGGGCAACTTCTCGAATGGCATTTGGGGGCAACAGCAGGAAGCAAACCGCAACAAGATTTTGAAAAACTGGGAATTGAACTGAAAAGTATTCCCATCAGCTATGTTGGCAAGCCACTCGAAACCACATTTGTCTCCGTGGCACCACTCACAGGTGTCCATGGTTTGACATGGGAAAACAGCCATGTCAGAAACAAATTGTCACGAGTCCTCTGGATTCCCGTTGAAGGAGAACGCGATATTCCGCTCTCTGACAGAAAAGTCGGTGCACCACTGTTATGGAGTCCCTCACCTGAACAAGAAGCACAACTCAAAAATGACTGGGAAGAACTCATGGAGTTCATTGTGCTAGGGCAGATCGAACAAGTCACAGCCAGACATGGAGAAATCCTTCAATTACGCCCGAAAGCAGCCAATAGTCGAGTCAAAACGGAAGCTTACGGTTATAACGGAAAAATAATCCGTACACGTCCCCGAGGGTTTTATCTACGGACGCAATTTACCGCGCAGATCCTCGCTCATCACTTCATATAGATACGGCATCATTTACATCTGACAACGGCACCATAACGAGTATCGTTCCAACCTTGCTGTTCAGCGCAATGCTGTAACTCGTCACCAATCTTTTACGATTAATTTCTATTTCCTTTTCGGTAGGAATTTCGCTTATAGTGAATGACGAAGCATATATAACCACGCTCAAACCTAATGAAGATATGCAGTCAGAGCTACTGGATAATTGGTTCTCTAACAAGAAAGGAAGTCATATGCATTATACAAAGCTGCCTCACTCAACATTAGAAGTCAGTAAAATCTGCCTTGGTACCATGACCTTCGGTCAACAAAATACATGTGATGATGCTTGCAGCCAACTTGACTACGCCCTCGAACGAGGCGTAAATTTCATTGATACGGCAGAAGTCTATCCGATTCCCCCTTCTCCGGAGACTCAGGGAAGAACAGAAGAATTCATCGGCCACTGGCTTGAAAAGTCAGGTAAGAGAGAGAAAATCGTTCTGGCAAGCAAAGTTGCCGGGCCAGTGAACGCCGGACCAAGAAATCCACTTCAGATCAGGGAAAATATGGCCCTGGATCACCGTAATATCCATCAAGCCATTGACGATAGTCTCGCGCGCTTGAAAACCGATTATATCGATTTGTACCAACTCCACTGGCCACAACGCCAGACAAACTGCTTCGGAACACTCAACTATCCCGAACTTCCGGAACAAGAAGAAATCACATTGATTGAAACACTTGAAGCGATGACGGATCTCGTCCGGGCAGGAAAGGTTCGCTATATCGGTGTTTCCAATGAGACCCCTTGGGGCGTGATGACCTATCTTCGCTTAGCCGAAAAACATGATTTACCTCGAATTGTCACGATTCAGAATCCATATAACCTACTGAACCGTAGCTTTGAGATCGGCCTGTCAGAAATCAGTCATTTTGAAGGGGTGCAATTACTGGCTTACTCCCCACTTGCATTTGGCATTCTCAGTGGAAAATACCTCGATGGCGCCAAACCGGAAGGAGCACGTTGTACACGCTTTGAACGTTTTAAACGCTACTTCACTCCTCAAGGAATCAAAGCTACCGAAGCTTATGTTCAACTTGCCCGAGATTATCAACTCGATCCGGCGCAAATGGCGCTGGCTTTCGTCAACCAGCGCTCTTTTGTCGGTTCCAACATCATCGGTGCGACGACATTAGATCAATTAAAAAGTAATATCGATAGTATTGATGTCACATTGTCGGATGAGATCATCGGCAAAATCAATGACATTGCCACGACCTACCCCAACCCTTGTCCGTAATTTTTACTGATATTGATTGCCCTGAACCTTATCGAAGGTCATCTATGGGCTGAGTGAGTACCAGGCCAAAAGGGATTGAAACACCCTTTTGGCCTGCTTCAGTTATGTCGGTATTCGCAATGATATAAACTGACTGAGCAGGTGCATACGACGTGCCACACGCTGATCTTCATTGATTGAACGACCAAAGGGGCGACCATCAGCTTCCAGACCGATATCACGCAATAAATATGGGTTATCCCATGGAATATCGTAAGCACTTCGACTTACTTTTCTTCTCCATACCCGTTCTTCACGACGTAAATCGGCTCGAATGAGCCATGCTGCGAGTGATAAATAAAGTGAATGACGCATAGTAGTATCTCCTGAGGATCATTGGCCGGAGGAAATCTAGCGACACTTAACAGAATGCAGAATAGGGAATTGAATTCTTTGACTTATTAAGCTGCTACATTTCCGCAGCCTAATAAAAAAGCTTACGGATTGATTAACTAAAAATATCTCGTTTCATTTGTCGTGGCATGCAATGAGTAGCACTTGCCAGCAAGTTACAAATAGAATGAGATGAAGACACACAAACAAAAATAATGAAGAGTATAGATTTCATAGCGTGTCTCCTTTAGTTATTACAATCCAGTTAATATTTATGGCCGAAACCACAGCGATAATTTAATGGCAACAAGACAATAAATCAATCAATGAACGAACGATATTCTAAAAAAAATAGATTAGTTCAATAATCAACAATCACCCATCTATTCATGATGACATTTAACTAGAATAAATTATTTTATTGAAACAATTCACTAACACTATTTTAAATCATACGAATATCTGATAAAACGAAAAAAGCCTTACTGAAATCATAAGGCTTTCAAACTGCATCATACAACTTTGCTAAAATAAGATGTCCCAAAAAATATAATTAGTTCATATCTTCAGAAATTAAATTATGTTTATTCAACAAACGATACATTGTCGCTCTTGATATACCTAACTCTTTTGCTGCCTGAGTAATTTGCCCGGAATTAGACTCAAGCACCAACATCAACGCTTCTTTTTCAGAACGTTCACGGATACTTTTCAGACTTAATTTTCCATCCTCAAATTTTGGTAAATCTAGGTTACTCTCACCGAGCATAACGGTATCAGACATCAGAACCATTCGTTTTATCTGATTGATTAACTCACGAATATTTCCTGGCCAATGGTAACGGGAAAGCATTTTGAGTGCATCTTCTGTAAAACCACGAGCCTGAGCGTTGTACTCTTTTGAAAATTGCTGAAGATAATGACGGGCAATTAAAGGAATATCTGAAACACGTTCTTTTAAACTAGGCACATTAATTCGCAATACATTAATATAGTGATATAGCTCGTCATTGAAATTACCATCAATCAAAGCCTTCTCTATATCTGTCGCATTTGCGGCCAATATTCGGACATCAGCAGTCTGGATCCCTCTTGATGTCTCTACCGTTCCTTCTTGGAAAAAGCGGAGTAAATTCAGTTGCTGATCTTTCGTAATCGATAAAATATCATTCAGAAGAACCGTGCCCCCATCTGCTTTTTCCAGAATTGAAATAAAATCATCATCAGCATCGATACCAAACAATTCCATCGCAAAACGTTTTTCGGACATCGCTCGACAATTCACAGAGATAAATGGCTTTTTAGAACGGGAAGAGGAATGATGGACTGCTTTAGCAACCAACTCTTTCCCTGAACCACTTTCACCATGAATCAAAATACTCACATCGGTCGGTCCAATTCGTTTGATCTGATCACGGAGTCGTTTCATTGAAACCGACTCGCCAATCAAACCAAAATTATCGTTTACCCCGTAGTGAGGCCATACTTTTTTCTCAAGCTTCAACATTCCAAGCTGATGTCCAATAGTGCTCAACAACTGCGCATCAGGAATTGGCGCAGTAAAGAAATCAATACAAAAATTCACAATAAATTGACATATTGTATCTGAGCTTAATTGTGACTCGCGAATGAATGCCAGCCATCGAACTTGTCTATGACTACTAACTAAGTTCGCAACCCCATTTAAACTGAACTCATCGTGACTTAAATCGACAATACCAATACAAGGACCGACTTCATCAAACAAGACATCTGCCTTTCTTAAATCGCCGACTTGAGAACATCGCCAACCAACTTGTTCTAATACCGAAAGCCATGGTTCATACGTGCCACCAACCACGATAAGAGAACCTGGCACAGAGTCCATACGGAACTGATTACCCATGAACTATTCCTTATCATTTATTCATATTGTTATGTTATTTGGGGGCTTATATAGTATTAATTATTAATAATTACGCTACCATAGGCACGAATTAAAAAACGCACATTCTTAATTATGAGACTAACATAAGAAATTACATAAAAAGAACAGAAGCGATAAAATACTACGACCCGTTTTCCTTATCCGATGACAACTACTTAGATATATCCCCCCTTTCAACTCCTCTAATATATGAAATCATCACTGGTCTAATCATCCTACCTTCTCTTTCAGATAAAACAAAGCCTTTCCCGAAGGAAAGGCTTTCCATGTTTTTTAGCACTTTAATCCATAACTAGTGATAAATTTAGTCAATTATCCCTGATGACGCATTGCTGGAAATAAAATTACATCTCGAATCGTATGCGTGTTGGTGAACAACATTGCCAAGCGATCAATACCGATCCCTTGTCCGGCAGTCGGTGGTAAGCCATGTTCTAGCGCAGTGATATAATCCGCATCATAGAACATTGCTTCATCATCACCGGCATCTTTGGCATCCACTTGTGCTTTAAAGCGTGCATCCTGATCTTCAGCATCATTCAGCTCGGAGAAACCATTGGCAACTTCTCGGCCACCGATAAAGAACTCAAAGCGATCCGTCAAAAATGGATTGTCATCACTACGGCGAGCCAATGGCGATATATCAGCCGGATAACCTGTAATGAACGTCGGTTGAATCAGTTTTGGTTCAGCCGTCTCACCAAAGATCTCCTCGAGTAACTGACCACATGTCCAGAATGGTTCAACATCGATATGTAACGATTTAGCAATCGCGACCATCAGGTCACGATCCTGAATTCTATCATTATCAAGGCTTTGAATATCAGCATGGTCAGGGTTGTAGTGCTTCACTGCCTCTAACATGCTCATCCGTGTATAACGGCCACCGAACTCAACCATTTCATCCCCATAAGGCATGGCGGTCGAACCCAGCACTTCCTGAGCAACCGAACTCAGCATCTCTTCCGTCAAATCCATCAAATCGTTATAGTCAGAATAAGCCTGATAGAATTCCATCATCGTAAATTCAGGATTATGCCGAGGGGACAGCCCTTCGTTTCTGAAGTTACGGTTGATTTCAAATACACGGTCAAAGCCACCCACGACCAAACGCTTCAAATAGAGCTCCGGCGCAATTCGCAGATACATTTCCATATCTAACGCATTATGGTGTGTAATAAACGGACGTGCCGCTGCACCACCGGGGATGCTCTGCATCATTGGTGTTTCAACTTCAATGTAGCCTTTGCCAATCATAAAATGACGAATCGCGCTAATCAGTTTGGAACGAATAATAAATGCTTGGCGCGAATCTTCGTTCATAATCAGATCCACATAACGTTGACGATAACGCATTTCCTGATCCGTCAGACCATGAAACTTCTCTGGCAATGGACGCAACGCTTTCGTCAGCAATTGGTAGGATTCCATATTGACATACAGATCGCCTTTACCGGATTTATGCAGCACACCTTTCACACCAATAATGTCACCAATATCCAAACCTTGATATTTGGCTTTCAGATCTTTCTGCACATCTTTACTTGCATAGGCTTGAATCCGACCGGAAGTTTCTTGAATCACCAAGAAAGGCCCACGTTTTGCCATAATGCGTCCGGCAATCGCCACAACATGATTCAATGCTTCCAATTCTTCTTTTGTCTTTTCACCGAATGTTTGTTGCAAATCACTGGCTAAACTATCACGTCTAAAGTCATTGGGATGACCGTTTGCCTTAGAATCCTGACGGATATAATCTAACTTGCCGCGTCGTTCTGCGATAAGTTTATTCTCTTCTTGTCTGTTACTTTCTTGAGTCGTTTCGTTTTGAATCGCATCAGTCATTTCGATGTACCTGTCATATCGGTGAAAAGCTTAAAGACCTGATTTCAGGCTTGCTTCAATAAATTTATCTAAATCTCCATCCAGAACCGCCTGAGTATTGCGGTTTTCGATCCCCGTTCTCAAATCTTTGATCCGCGAGTCATCAAGCACGTAAGAACGAATCTGACTGCCCCATCCGATATCAGATTTGGCATCTTCGCTCGCTTGCTTCTCGGCATTCTGTTTATGAAGTTCAAGTTCAAACAGCTTCGCACGAAGTTGCTTCATCGCTTGATCTTTGTTTTTGTGCTGGGAGCGGTCCGTCTGACACTGAACGACTGTATTCGTCGGTAAATGCGTAATCCGTACCGCAGATTCGGTCGTATTGACGTGCTGACCACCCGCGCCTGAAGCCCGGTAAACATCGATACGCAGATCAGCAGGATTAATATCAATAGCAATGTTTTCATCAACTTCCGGATAGACGAACGCAGATGCAAAAGAAGTATGACGACGACCACCAGAATCAAACGGAGATTTACGCACCAGACGGTGAACACCGGTTTCGGTCCGCAGCCATCCGTAGGCATATTCGCCGACGATCCGTACCGTGACGGATTTCAGACCAGCGACTTCCCCCTCGGAGACTTCAATCACTTCCGTCTTGAAACCTTTAGCTTCGGCCCAGCGTAGATACATCCGCAGCAGCATCGACGTCCAGTCTTGTGCTTCTGTTCCACCGGAACCAGCCTGAAGGTCAATATAACAATCGGATGAATCATGCTCTCCTGAGAACATGCGACGGAATTCCAGCTTCTCCAGATTCGCTTCTAGCTCATCCAGTTCAGGGCCGATCTCATCAAACGTTTCCTGATCTTCAGCCTCAACCGCCAGTTCAAGTAAACCTTCGACATCATCAACACCACGATCCAAGAGATCAATGGTTTCAACAATAGCCTCTAACGTAGCTCGCTCTTTTCCTAGCGCCTGAGCCCGTTCAGGTTCGTTCCAGACTTCGGGTTGTTCAAGTTCTGCATTGACTTCTTCGAGACGTTCTTTTTTTACATCATAGTCAAAGATACCCCCTCAGGACATTTGTGCGTTCAGACACGTCCTGCAGGCGGTTTTTTATCGGGTTGATTTCAAACATGATTGCTCAATCGTTTATTAGAGTAGAATTTAACCGAAGAATTCTACTGAAAAATGTGATGAAGATACAGGAAAAATTGCTGGTTCCACATGAGTTTCCAGCACGCGATAGAATCGAACCGAACGCCCATGTTCTCAGGAATCATGCGCGTTCAGTGATTTGGGGATAAGAATCGCTTTGATGAATCGTAAGCAAATTCTCACTCACGACATATCAGTTGGTCGCTTCGTTGACGTTCATGGGTTGCTCTGAACGAGACATGCCAAACATTGCCACAAAAATAATTGCAGTCGGTAATATCCAGCCCATACCAATATGAAACAGTGGTAAGAAGCTGAAGAAGGAAACATCCACGCCGACAAACTTGAAAGCGTCGATCAACGCAAACAGAAAAGACACCAGCAAAGCGACTCGGTAAGCAACTTTAGGATTCGGTAGTTTATTTCGGACAAATGTCAGCGCAACCAGCGTAATCGCCACCGGATACAATGCAAATAAGACCGGAATCGACAGAGAAATTAACTGACTCAATCCCACATTCGCAATCACAGCACAAGCTACGCTGTTCACAATCACCCACTGGTGATAACTGAATCGCGTCAGAGAACTAAAGTAATCAGAACACGCTGAAATCAGACCAATCGCAGTTGTCAAACAAGCCAACAATACAATGATCGATAAGACAAACTGACCAAAATAACCAAACATTGCCTGTACATACAGACTGAGTATCACCCCACCATTGTCAGCTCCGGTAGCAATAACTGAACTGGTCGCCCCTAGATAGAACAATGAAATATAGACAAATGCGAGTCCGAAAGCCGCGATAAAGGCAGCCGCAATCAGATACTTGGTGGTCGCTCGGGATTCTGTAATCCCTTTACCCCGCAGAACATCAACCATCAACATACCGAACATCAACGAAGCAAAGGTATCCATGGTGTTATAACCTTCCAGAAAACCGGTAGTTAACGGCTTTTCCAGATATGCGCCTTGCGCCGCAGTAATGGTCCCTTGTGGATGAATAAACACACCAACTGCGACAATAATCAGTCCGACAAACAGCGTTGGGGTTAAAACTTTACCAATTAAATCAATCAGTTTACCCTGAGACCAGGAGAAGAAAGCAGCAATCACAAAAAATAGGACAGAGAAAAAAGTAAGATTAGAGAAGATACTTTCACCGACTAATGGTTTAAACGCCATCTCAAAAGCAACCAGCCCCGTACGAGGCGCAGCAAAAGCGGGGCCGATAATGATAAAAATCAGTACCGCCATAATCGTTGATACTTTGAGTGGCAAATCTTTAGTTAGGTGTTGCCAGCTTCCGCCAGCCACGGCAACAGCAATAATCGTAATCAGCGGGAGCCCGACTGCCGTCAGTAAAAAACCACCCATTGCGGATGACAGGTTTTCGCCGGCCATTTGTCCGGCAAGCGGCGGAAAGATAATATTGCCTGCGCCAAGAAAAAAAGCGAACAGCATAAAGCCGACCGCCATAATATCGGTTAATTTCAATGTCTGTTTCACAGATCACCTTCTTATGTTGATGTTGTGTTTGTAACTGCGACAGTAGACTGCCTTTCATTTTTTGCGCGATCATGAACAAACAGAATGAAATAATCAATAACACAATATAAATTAGTTAATCGATCCATGTAAATTCACATTTACTAGAACAATAAACCAATATAAACGCAAAATGTTGATACAAAAACACACATCATTTGGTACAAAACATTCACAAAAACAGCCACAACGAAATGGCCTTGAAAGGTGATGCTATTCCTGCCAACATCTCGCCAAAATGTACGTCTTATACCCAAATGACCTCAAGATGCAGGATTCAGAGTGTCTTCAATCGGCGTCATTCAAGGAAAATGTCGGCAGGAATGGCCTTCCCATTTCAATGGCATTTGACGCAGAAAGGCGCCGATTGAAGCACTCCCGAAGGGCGAGTTCACTGAGCTCAGAGACTGTGTTAGAGATTCTCGCCATAGAATGGCTATGACTCAAATCTCTGCCTTGCCTCTGAGCCCAGTGATTCTCGCTGAAACTGCATCTTGAGGTTACTTGGGTATATGGACTGAAAATCGTTCAAAAAAGGCTTCAATGAAATGAAGTCTGTTACGGGTAAAACAATATCTATGAAGCAAAAATCACAGCATCCCAAAACATTCCATTTCAAACAATTCTCAGTATCCGGCGGAGAATGTGGGATGCCCGTTAGCACCGATGGCGTGTTATTGGGCGCTTGGATGAAGGGGGAAAATCTCCGCTCTATTCTCGATATCGGTACCGGAACAGGCTTGCTCGCTTTATTTTGTGCCCAACGTTTCCCGGAGGCACACATCACGGCACTCGATATTGATGAACAAGCGATTCAGACCGCAATCCATAACCGCAACCATTCCCCGTGGGCTTCACGGATCGCGGTAAAACATCAAGACATCTTAACCTTTGCACCCCACTCGAATTATGATGCGATCATCTGTAACCCGCCCTATTTTACCGCCGGACAGGTATCCATCACGCCGGCGCGAGCCCTTGCTCGCCATGTTGCTGGCTTTTCTCACCAACAACTCTTACATCACTGCCAGCATTTGCTCTCTCCGTCAGGGCAAATCAGCTTGATTCTGCCTTGTCAGGAAGGAGATACGTTAATTGAACAGGCCAAACAACAAGGCTGGTTCTTAACCCGATACTGTCTTGTTTCGCCGACAACAACAAAACCACCGACGCGGTTGCTGTTCTCACTCAGTCGATCGGCACATGATACTTGTGAAGTCACCAGCCTCACCATCCGCGCACAAAATCGCTATACCGCTGCATTTACCGAACTCACCCAAGCGTTTTATCTGAAGATGTAAAAAAGGATGTAAGATCGTGATGGAAGTCTCTATAATGCCGAGCTTTAGTTTTGCCATCCCGATTGCACAGGTCACTGATAACGGATAGCTTAACAGATAGTTTGATGAATGAGCGTTTTGATGCAGAGCGTTCGACAAGCAGAGAAATAGCCGTGATTAAAAATTTTTCAGACTTAGAACTCGATCCCTGTCTTCTTGAAGCCATTGAAAAAGCAGGATTTACTCGCCCAACACAAGTTCAGGCCGAGTCCATCCCTTACGCTTTAGACGGTCGGGATGTCATGGCTTCTGCCCCGACAGGCACAGGAAAAACCGCAGCGTTTGGCCTGCCCGCGATTCAGTACTTAATCGACTTTCCCCGTAAAAAACCGGGACCAGCTCGGATTCTGATCCTCACGCCGACTCGTGAACTGGCCGCTCAAGTCTCGGAACAGATTCAAACACTGGCTCAGTTTACCCATCTGAAAATCGTTACGATTACCGGTGGTGTCCAATATCAGCAACATGCTGATCTGCTGAATGCAACACAGGACATTGTGGTCGCAACTCCCGGCCGGTTGATGGAATACATCGAAGCCGAACGTTTTGATTGTCGAGCTATCGAGTGGCTGATCTTGGATGAAGCGGATCGGATGTTGGATATGGGCTTTGCACCGACCGTGAATCGCCTTTCTTCTGAATGTCGTTGGCGTAAACAGACCTTGTTGTTCTCTGCCACCCTAGAAGGAAAAGGCGTTGATGGGTTTGCTGAAGATCTATTGAATGAACCGGCAGAAGTTCGCGCGGAACCACCGCGCCGGGAAAGAAAAAAAATCACCCAGTGGTATCACCGGGCAGATAGTCTGGTGCATAAAAATGATCTACTGAAAGAGATTCTGACCAACCAATCTCAGCGAGCCATCGTATTCGTGAAAACCCGTGATCGACTGGCAGAGCTACGTACAGAACTAGAACGGAGTCAGATTCCCTGTGCCTGGATTCAGGGAGAGATGCCCCAAGAACGTCGAAACAATGCCATTACCCGTTTTCGCGAAGGTGATATCAACATCTTACTGGCAACCGATGTTGCTGCCCGCGGCTTAGATATTTCTGATATCAGCCATGTCATCAATTACGATATGCCCCGGACCGCAGATGTGTTCCTACACCGAATAGGCCGGACCGCGCGGGCCGGTAAAAAAGGGATCGCGATTTCTCTGGTCGAAGCACATGATCAACCAATGATCGAACGGATTCAGCGTTATATGAACGAAGAGATTAAAGAACGGTTTATTGACGGGTTACGACCCAAACATAAAAAGCCCGTCTTCAAAAAGAAAAAGTCTCCGGAGAAGAAAAAATCGGCCACCAAAGATAAAAAGCCCGTGAAAAAGAAAGCCGCTAAAAAGAAGAAGTAACATCGGTTAAACGTCGTGATCAAAAAAGCTCCCTGAGGGAGCTTTTTTGTTTCTATCGAGACAAGATCGTTCAAGAGACGACGCGATTAATGCTCACGCGTCGCACGGAAATCAACATCCGGGAAGCGCTCTTTCGCCAAATTGAGATTGACCATTGTCGGCGCAATGTAAGCCAGATTATCGCCACCGTCTAAAGCCAGATTAGCCTGATTCTTACGCTGGAATTCATCTAACTTCTTGGCATCATCGCACTCGACCCAGCGCGCGGTTGCAACGTTAACACTCTCGTAAATCGCTTCCACGTTATACTCGGATTTCAGACGCGCAACGACCACATCGAACTGCAACACCCCGACCGCACCAACGATCAGATCGTTATTTTGCATCGGACGAAAAACCTGCACGGCACCTTCTTCTGATAACTGCACCAATCCTTTCAGCAATTGTTTCTGCTTCAATGGATCTTTGAGACGAATACGACGAAACAGCTCCGGTGCAAAATTAGGGATTCCGGAAAACTTCATCGCTTCACCCTGCGTAAAGGTATCACCAATCTGAATCGTACCGTGGTTATGTAAGCCGATAATATCTCCGGCAAATGCCGTTTCAGCCCGCGCTCGGTCACCGGCCATGAAAGTTACCGCATCAGAAATGCTAATCTGTTTACCGATCCGGACATGATTGATTTTCATACCTTGCTGATAAGAGCCGGACACAATCCGCATAAAGGCGATCCGGTCACGATGTTTGGGATCCATATTCGCCTGAATTTTAAACACAAACCCAGTGAATTTTTCTTCGGTTGCCTCAACTAAGCGTTCAGATGTTTCACGCGGTAGCGGTGCCGGCGCCCATTCAGTCAAACCATCGAGTACATGATCGACCCCGAAGTTCCCCAACGCAGTACCGAAGAATACCGGCGTCAGTTCCCCCTGAAGAAACAGCTCCAGATCAAACTCATTCGATGCCCCGACGACCAGTTCCAGTTCCTCTCTTAACTGCGTTGCCAGATCATCACCGATTGCTTGATTAAGCGCCGGATTATCGAGACCTTTGACGATGCGCAACTCTTGGATGGTATGCCCCTGACCGGTAGAATACAAAATGGTCTCGTCACGGTGTAGGTGATAAATACCTTTAAAGTTTTTACCGCAGCCAATTGGCCAAGTGATCGGCGCACAGAGAATATTCAGCTCATTCTCAACTTCATCCAGCAGCTCCATCGGATCGCGGATATCTCGGTCCAACTTGTTCATGAAGGTCACAATCGGTGTATCTCGCAGACGGGTCACTTCCATCAGCTTACGCGTCCGATCCTCGACCCCTTTTGCGGCATCGATCACCATCAGACAAGAGTCAACCGCTGTCAGCGTCCGATACGTATCTTCAGAAAAGTCTTCGTGTCCGGGGGTATCGAGCAGGTTGACTAGACAATCATTGTAAGGGAACTGCATGACTGACGTGGTAATCGAAATTCCCCGCTCTTTTTCCATATCCATCCAGTCTGATTTCGCATGTTGATTCGAGCCACGTCCCTTTACGGTACCGGCTTGTTGAATCGCACGTCCGAACAGCAGCACTTTTTCAGTAATGGTGGTTTTACCCGCATCCGGGTGGGAAATGATAGCAAAGGTTCTTCGCTTATTAACTTCGTTAAGAAAATTCTGGTCAGCCATGAATAAAATCTTTTATCTGTACAACGGATTCGTACACATGTTTCAAGCTGCCTTTCGGGCGCGCCACAGATCAAATCCGTCATGTGAATCGTAAGAGGCTGCTATTCTCGCTGATCTTGGCTGTTTAAACAATCTGGTTGTGCAACAATCACAGTGACTAAAAACGATACATCAACCCAACATTGGCCGAGTTAACATCCACATCACTCATCCCTAAACGTTGCAGACCGACATTGACCGAAAAACGTTGATTTAAACGAAATAGCCATCCCGCTCGTAAATTGTAACCGATCCCATCTTCATCAATGGTTTTGACGCCATGCAGCTCAACTTCTGTCTGGTTATAATTCATCCCCACAGACGCATAAAAAAACTGCCGCTCCGTCAGGTAAAAGTTCCGGTTGAGACTCAGTGATAGCGCACGGTAGTCAAGTTCCTCTTCTGATTCGGTGATCACGCCGATTTCTTTGCGAGGCACACTACTCCCCCCACCCATATGTGCGCCGACCAATACACTCCAATTCTGATTCAAATCCACACCCGCCTGAATCGCCCCTGTCCATGAAACATCAATACTGTCCGATGCGGATTCATAATCAGAAGAACCGATCCCCGCTTCAATCCCGACCCATGTCGCCGCCTCACTCGTTGATGCGAGTAATACACTAGCGGTGCCTAAAATACTTATGATTTTTTTCATTACTTTCCCTCTGACTACAATGAAAATGGACAAAATGCATCACGGCGTCATTATCATTGAACAGAGGCTGAGATTTGAGAGGCTTATGGTGACGCTGTGTGACAGTTTGTAACAGCGAATGGAGGGCTCAGTACAGCACGACGGGTCGGTTCCAATATGCAATACTGGCAAAAGAAATGGTCTGTCTGGGGAAGACAAATCCTAATCCTATTTACGGCGTAGACGAAACGCTCACGGCTCCCGGTGGGTTTAAGGCTAGGTTTCGGGTCAGTTCAATCGGAATAAACACAGAGTTGGTAACCGACGCCTCTGACCGTTTTGATCAGTTCTTTACCATTGTCCAGCACCAGTTTTTGCCGCAATCGAGATATTCTGCGATCAATCGACCGATCTAAACCATCGTACTCAAAACCGCGTATTTTCTGTAAAATCTCATCCCGACTCACCACTTGACCAACCGTACTCGCCAGTAAGACCAACAGTTCAAACTCTGCGGTGGTGGTCTCAACGGGGAGCTGATTCAATACAACCGTCCGATTACTTAAATCAATCACCAATGGCCCACACATCAGGGTATTGGGTTCTATCGTCGTATTGGCTGGCGGTGATCTTCGTTCTGAACGTCGTAATAAAGCATAAATCCGGGAAAGTAATAAATGGGGCTGCACCTGCTTGATCACATAATCATCGGCACCAATTTCCAATCCCCTCATCTGATCAGCATCATCGTCCAGAGCCGTTTGCATCAAGATATAGCCGGTATAGAAACTGCGTATCGTTTTACAGACTTCCATGCCGTTCATTCCCGGTAACATCACATCAAGAATCACCAAATCCGGTTGAAGGTCAGCCACTTGTTTCACGGCATCCGTTCCGTTGTTCACCGTCATCACTTCAAAACCATAACGAGACAAAAAATCCTCGATCAGGCCGGCAAGCTCAGTATCATCTTCAACTAAAAGAATCCGTTTATTGTAATTCGGCAAGGGGGTCATTGATTTCTGGCTCCGCAAAATAAAACGACTTTTGAAACCAGTGTAGCGAAATTCAGCCGGAAAGAATGTAGCAGTTTGTATCAAATCAACACATTCTGTACTGAATGAGCAGCAACCAGCCATTCCCTTTCCGCGACAGCTTTCACACCATTTGGTAAGCACGAAAAGGGAATGCTGTCCGACATCAATCCGATGTTCGAAAATAGTATCTTGCGAAACCGTGGGCTTTCAACTCAATTAGGGTTCAGGAACCGTCTTATCAATATCCCGCTCGTACCACTGTGGCTTGGTCAGCACAACCAGCTCTCCGGCCTGAACCTTTTCAGCAACGGCATCAATATAAGCTTTGAAAAATGACTCATAAACATTGATCCCCGGATTCGGTGTATCCGGCGTCCAGCCTTCCACCGGATCAGGCACAATCCGATGAAAATAAGTTTCTATCGTGGTGCCGCGCAGAACGACTTGCTCCAGTAATGGGGAAAACTGGTTAAATGTCATGTAAGAGACACCTTGACCAATGGTCGTCATCTCTCTGCCGCCAAAACCAAACCGGGTATACATATCGCCGCCGACGGTAATTCGTCCTGATTTAAATCCGGCTTTATGTAATGCTGCCGGAAGCTTATCTAAATAAAATGCCCCAGATTCATCATTAAACATGGCAGGTAAATTCTGTGGCGGAATTTTTTGAGACAAAGTGACCGAAGCAACGGATTCCCCACCGCCGTTAATCACATAGGTATTCTTGGGAATATTCGACCCATAGACGCGCATCCCGACATGGATCGGATAGTGGTTATCCAGCATCACTACGTTCGAACCATCCGACATCATGGATGTCACCTGAATCGGTCGAACAGATGTATCGAAAAATTTTCCACCGGGATAGCACAGATGGAACATCGCTTCGGAATCAAGCCCATGCTGTTTCAATTCATCCCACGCGGAAATCGCGTTGGCAACCGCAGTGTCGATATCCGCAGCATCGGTCATCGGTGTATCATCCGGTGAACCATCCACACTGATCGCCCAACCGGCATCCGACAACATTGAAATTTGCTCCCAAGTCAGTCGATTTACCCAACCAACCTGCTGGGTCGGAACATAGATTGTACCGACCAAGCCATGCTGGGTCATATAGGGATAGGCAGTGCTTACTATCGTATCTTCCCCATCATCAAACCCGATCACGACTGTCGGTTGACCTTTCGCATTCACATAAAGTGAATCAATTTCATTGTTGATCAAATAAGGTGCATTACGAGACGGCGAACTGACCCGAACTTTTGTCACATCAACCGCTTGTGACAACAATGGATCTTCTGATTGGTGAAACACAACCCAATACGTTTTCAATGGTGCATTCGAGTTCAAGTTAGCCACATTGAGATGATAATTGACACCAGTGTACGAACCACCAGCCGTGCTAAATCTGACATTCAAATTGCTCGTCACGCGCGGTAAAACCTTACGCACCGCAAAAGCAATCACGCCCATATCATTTGAATTGACCGGCGTCTGTAATGTCTTCTGAGCAATAGCATGAGACAGCTCCTCCCCCTTACCGAGAACAGCCATTGCGCCCTGTCCTTCCGTGACCGGGCAGACCTGTTGGAAGACGCCCCCGCGATTGACGGACCATCCCGTCATAGAATCGAAACTTTCCAGCAATTGTGGTGTGGGCAGATTCGTTGTTTCAACCTCACTGGCCTGAACCGTGACAGCAACCACGGCCAAACACATCATTAACAAACCACCGTAGAGTCGGTGATGTAAAGATAAAAGCCACCTAGCCAACTTCATATTTTTCTCTCCCTCACTATTAAACAGACTATTTCATTCATCATGAACCGGGGAGAATCCCCGAGTTACTTCCGGTGCCGTTTCAGCGAAAATGACCGAATAAAAACACCAAGACAAATCCATTTAATTTCAATAAGTAACTTCATTCATTCGTCAGGCGCAATCATGCATGGCAAAACAATTTGAAATAACAGAGAAAAGTAAGGTTGCTGTATATATATGTTTAGCCTTCTTATTTTGGGAAGCATGACAAAAGATAGGGGGATTTTATTATGCTACATGTTCATAAATATGGCACAGACTAACCGTATAGGCGAAAAACAATTAATCTGTGTAGTCTCCTGGAAGGAACAGCTTACTGACCGAGCTTATCAGCCCAAGCTTGCGCCGCACGATCAAGAACAGCATATACCTGTTGAAAAACTGCGGAGGATTTCTGATAAGGATCGTCAATCTGACTGACACCAATCCAATGGCCGAAAAGCATCGTTTTATGGCGTGCTTTCGGAAACATTCGGCTCAGCATATCAATCTGATTTTGGTTCATTGCTAAAATCAAATCACAGCCATCGACCATGGCAGTGTTAATTTGCCGAGCCTGATGAGCGGTCAGATCGATCCCCAATGAGTGGGCAATGACTTGCACCTCTGGGGCAGCCGAAGCACCGATAAGCCCACTGTTCTCAGTGAGCAATCCGGCAGAGTGCACCGTATGAGAAGGTATAAGACACTGAAGTCGCCCGGCAGCATAAGGAGAACGGCAGATATTCCCTGCACAAATCACGAGAATGTTTTCAAACATGGGGCATCTCTTCAAAACGTTATTGCTGCTCAATCATCCATTTGAGTAAAGCTTTACGTTCTGCATCCGTTGCATGTAAATACCAAGCCTGAATCCGGGGCACAAAATCACCTGTGTATTGAGCATCTGATGGTTCAGGAACGACGGTTTGACGCGGATTCATCGTTTTTTGCTGTTTGGGCGTCGCAGCCCCCTGCTCGGCTCGCACCGACGCACTGCCAGATGACATCGGAATACCATGCTGGCGATTATAGCGTCCAATGGCAGCCTCAATATTCTGATAAGGCAAAAAGCCAGGGTTACCGGGTAGTTCAACCGGATGAAGCTCCGTGAGCTTGCCCTGCGAGTTTGATAATTGCCATGCGACGGTGCCATTCTTAAATGCCGACTCCGCGGCAGAATAGTCCCGCAAACGAGAATGGCGTAGCGCCATCTGCGCTGAATCGGAAAATGGGATTGAAACAATCAAAGGCATTGACTGATATTTCTTCTTACGAGAGCCGAAACGTAGTGATTCTTCATACCGAAACACGAACTGATGCTTCCCTTCCGGCAGTTGAAGCACCGCTGTATGCGCAACTTTCTGACCATCGAGAGCCAATAACTCAACACTCCTCGGCAAGGTCAATTCTGCTGCCAGTGTCGCGCAAGAAAAGCTCCCGGCGAGCACGCCTAAAATAGATACAATGCGTTTCAAAATGACGTCCTTAGATGATGTTTATGTATTCATGAATTTGCAGCGACTCGATCAATCGAGCCACCATACCGACATCATCAAAACGTCGTATCCATACCGATGACATAACCCGTTTCTTGATCATTTGCATCGGTCAAACCGACTTCGGCATAGAGCGCGACATCATTTGACAAAGCATAAGTCACATTGACATAGAAATCATTAACATCACCGTTTGGTACCGCGTTACTGATGCTATGATCTGTTTCAACAACCGCCCATCCGGCAGCATATTCCAACCGACCACCATCGCTATAGCTCACGGTCAAACCATACGTTGATTTATCCCGATCGGATGCATTTTCCTGCTCTGTCGAAGAGATGCCGTATGTTGTGGCCAACTGCCAGTCACCATACAGATAGCGGACTTCCAGATCGTAGGTACTGATATCCATCTCATTCTTCTGGGCACGTGCAAGGAAAATGGTAAAGTCAAAATCTTCTACTCTTGCGCCTAAATTGCCATCGAGCTGATAATCATCGTTACTGCCACTGGTATTATTCTTATTTTCTAAATATGCCAGCCCGCCATAGAACATTTCGCCGCCGTCATATTTATATTTAATGACCTGATCCCCTTCATTTTTCGCACTTTCAACGAAGGAGGTAAAACCGAATTCATAGTCATCCCCGATCCCGGCGTCATCCAGAATCGTTGGTTGCGCACCAAAACTAATCGTATGTGACTGAAGGTAGATGATCTTGCCATATACATCACCGCGTCTGACCGAACCATTGTCTTCTTCATCATTGGCGTCAACATCCATATGTGAGCCAACAACCAGATCCTCGGTCATTTCATAAGTCATATCAAAGCCAAACTTCGCTTCGTTCACATTCCATTCAGAATGCTGACTTTTATCCTGAGATTTATAATACTGCATATCCACCTCACCGGATAAATCAACGGTAACACCATCCAGTGAATATATTTCCGCAGCATGAGCTACCGAAGCGCTGCTTACCACTGCTAAAGCAATTAATGTCTTTTTCATTTTATTCCCCGATATCTTAATCGTACTGACGTCCTATTCACTCCGACAAACAATTTCAGAAAAAATAACTTACGACCCAGGTCAAGCGTCATATTTATCGTATCCTGAACGACTTGCAGGATTAATCCATAGATTGAGCGCGTAGACGTCAATTCCATGAAAGTTCTTGTTCAGCGCTAAATAAATAAAAATTTTTATCGTGTCATTCTTATAAATAAAACAAATTCTCGGCTGTTCTCTCCGTTATCTAATAAAATCACAACGTTCAAACAGTCAGTTTTTCACTGGACATTTTTTCAACGAAAAGTTTTTAACAGAAAATTTTTCAATGACTAGTTTTCAACAACTAATTTTCAACGAAAAGTTTCAGCAATTAGTTTTTCAACAACAAATGGTCAACGGCAACCGGATGACTTTCCGGACGAACTTGAATCTGTCTCACACAGCCGGACAACACGAGAATTAAAATAAATGTCACCGCGTTCGCGGGCGCCTGTAGATGGAAATCGACGCTAATCTGCGCCATCATGGCCAAAATTCCCATCAGGCATCCTAACGCGGTGCCTTTTAACGTTTTGCTATGCCTGGTTCTGATCACATTGAAACAAAACCACAATGCGACCAGTATCGGTAAACTTAACAGTACAACCGCCGGGATCCCCGCCTCAGCAGCGAATTGGACATAGTCATTATGGGCATAGTTGTAATAGCCGATATTGTAGTGCGTGTAGTGCGGGAAGGTAGAGTAAAAGCTCCCTAACCCCGTGCCGGTCAACGGATAATCCCGAATGATATCCAGACTCCACTGCACCGCCTGATCGCGAGTCTCGGTTTCAATGGAAGTGGCTTCGATACGCTGCTTGACCTTATCGATACCAAACAACGTCCCCACCAGAAATGTATCAATGATCATCATGGAGATGATTAATGCCGTTAACGCTCTCGGTCTTCTTTTATAAAAACAAAGAGCAATGACACCGCCACACGCGATCACGGAGAAGAAAACCGCATTGCCCATTCGAGAACGTGTCATGATCAAAGCAATAACCATCACAATCAGACACAAACGGATCATCATTTTGGCGGACATCACTGCACTGAACCACCGCCTGATACGCACATGCCACGACCCGGATTCAGTCTGATGTAATTGTGAGACAATCAGGCCGATCCCCAGACACAGACACATCACCAGATAGTTGGCAAAGTGGTTGAAATACAAGAAGGTTCCCGTCGCCCGATGACCTTGCGGCAAACCAAAGAACCAGCTTTGATGGCTATTTAATAATACGGTCAAGACGCCATAAAATGATTGGAAAGTCCCGCTGATAACCAGCGCATACAGCACGGTTTTTACACGTTTGACGGAATGGATCAGAACGACTGCATTGAACGCAAATAACGTATAGGCGATCCCTTTCATCAACCCTGTCAATGTCGCATAGCGATCATAGGAAAGACTCCCGACGTCCGCACCGACCTGACGATAAACCTGAGCCACATCCGGTGCAATGATACTGAGTACCTCAACCGGTAATGGAATTGCCTGAATCGCAATCCAACACTGAAAAAGACTCAGCGGTGCCAGCAACCAGACAAATTTTCTGATTTTCTGCCAAGGGAATTGGTGCCACAAAGACGCACTGAGCAACAGCGTCTGACAAGATATCCAGATCTCAAATATCGACCATGACCACATCCGGTGGCTGCCAAGTGGAATCGGCAGCCAGATCAACATGAGCAATAAAGAATACCAGCACCAACGTTCACTATGAGTCACGATCTTCCTCTCTCAAGGTTCACGTCCTTAATTCTGAATTCTGACGGTAAGTAAGGAAGTTACGGCTGCACATCATGACCCGATATTAACTTGGAGAAATACCACTTCCCCGGGAGTGACGCCTGATGATTGATTCGGATTGTGTTTCGGCAGGCCCCGCTGCGGTTGCTTGGGCAATAGTTGTCGGGTCAATATTAGCGACAATGGCAAGTTCCGGTAAAAGCGTCGCATCTAACCCCAAATCGAGTGCCATTGATGCAATTGCCAACGCAGCTTCAGGCGCTGCATTAAACGCTGCTAACACGAGGCTCTCAAGAGAAACATTTGGTGCTTTACGATACACGGCCTGAAGTACCATCGGTGCATCAAGTGGATTTTCCTCAGCCATGAGACGAACCACGTCGAGCGGGGCATGATCAGCAAACAGCTGTTCCACCTGTTGCCCGATTCGCGCTTGTTCACCAGAAGCGGCAGCCGCTGAAACGGTATCAGTCTGCGTCGTCCCGTCATCCGGTGCGGCCATTACGGAGAATGCCAATCCGACACTCCATAAAATATTCACTACCAATCCTTTGCGTTTCATCACTATTACCCGTTGTTATGCCAATTTAATCATGGCGATCTCATCCGATAATAAATATAACAACCCATCTGTTGATAAATTTATTATATTCATTCGATAAGGCAAACTATAGGGTTAGGCGGCAGTGCAAACAAGGTAATTGAATTAGGAACTAACCTTAATATCAATAATGAGACAAATATAAGCTGAAATAATCATAAATAAGACTCATCAATCGCACCACAGCCTGTTCAATGAGTCTTCGATAGCCGATAAAAAAGAATACATATCGAGGGAAAGGATTACTGTTGATGAATATAATCAACAATATTTTTATAAGTTGTTACCCAATATTGATCATGATGCTTCGCCAGATATTGCACCAATTCGTGATGCGCTTCGTCACTGACGGATAAATAATCACCACCGACACCATGAAATTTAATGCCGATAATTTTAGTCCGTGGATTCGTGGCCGAACGTTTAATATAATTGATGAGCTGTTGACCAGAGACGTTATGGGCAGACCAGAAAACTTCTTCCGGCTTGGGTAATGTGCGCCCATATACCCCGGCGACCAGCGGCCGGACGGCCGACAAATAATCACCACTCCCCGTCATGGTCTCAAAACATGGTGGTGTGAACGTACGACGTTTTTGGCCGTCGAGTAAAAACAGGAACGTATTCGCCATTTTCACTTCAGCCGCCATCCATTCCGGTGTTCGCTGCTCCAGAGATGCGTAAGGTTTGACCCAACTCCGCTCAGGGCCTTTAGATGAACAGGGATGAAACACCGTATGATTACCCAGTTCGTGGCCGTTCTGCGCTGCTTTCTTCCACACTTCAACCTGGCGTTCATTATTGAGCGTTGCTGAACCCGGTAACAGATAAAAAGAGCCTTTGATATTGTATTCATCGAGCGTGGGAATCGCATGATCCAACTGAGATGACAGTCCATCATCATACGACAGATGAACCGCAACATGCGCCCCATTCGGATATGTGATGGTGTCAGCACTGACTTGAAAAGCGGTCGCCAAAGCCATGATTATCCCGATATAAACCCGGCCAAATTTTGGCTTTAGCCGATATTTATATTGATGATTGATAACACTCATTGATTTCACTTCCATGATTAAACTGAATCTTTCGGAAGAATTCCCAGCCGATTGAGGTGAATTCCTTCTTTCTTAACAATTGCCGGATTACCAGCCACTAACGTGTTGGGTGGGACATCTTTCGTCACAACCGCCCCCGCAGCCACAATACATGAATCACCGATCGTCACACCGGGTAAGATCAGTGAATTGCAGCCGATATGACAATTCTTACCAATCCGGACATCCGCTTTGAGATGGCGACACATATCATGTGCCAAAATCGCGACACCAAACGCAACGTATGTCCCTTCATCAATATAGATCCCGTCACCATTGCGTTTATCGATTTTGGCTTTTAAAGAAATTCTGGCTGTTGCATCGATGTGTGTCCCGAAAAAGCGGTTGAGGTACCACACATTCAAAGAAAGCAGACGTTGTCGGAGCTGAATTTGTATCAAGTCTTTAATTTTTTTCATCATCGTTCATATCAACATATCGTTCGTATCAACATATCGACGAGGCAATCATGCACTTGCCAGAGACAGAATATATTGCGCCAATTGATCACGTTCTGGCGTATCCAATCCATCGGGCGCTTGTAATGTCTGATAATTGCTCAGCAACGCTTCAAGCGCTTGTTCGTCCCGGGCGGTATAAATACCCTTCACATTGGAAAATGAATTCAGTGTATCCAACTGATGATCATTGCGGTGTTCCTGATACTGAGCCAACCGGGGGAAAATAATTAACGGCTTGCGGATTCGCAGGCAATTGATAATCGTCCCCATCCCAGCGTGAGAGATGATCAATTCAGACTGGCGAAACTGGTCATCAAGATCATCCGGCGCAAAAAACTTGGCACTCTGAATTGATTTGGCCTGATAGTCCGAATCACCGATCTGGCTACAAACATCCAGATGATATTTTTCTGCCAATTGATCAACCGTTTGAACCAATCGATCAAACGGTAGTTGTGTACCTACGGTTAAAAAAATCATATCACTCTTCCTTGATAAGTCACCTGATGGGATTCAGCGACCTCTTGCCACTGTGAGACAACATGGATACGACACTTCGCAGCCAACCGCCCCGACAACGACAGTTTTTTCGAGTTGGCGATACTGTCAACCCAGACGGTGTTTATCCCACGCATTTTACTCAGCAACGCCATCACCAACCCGGGGGCAGCGCCAGTGGTCACTACCAGAGACGGCCGCTCTTTGTTCAGGATCTTCAGACACTGGCATACCACTTTAACCGCCAGATAAGCGGTATCGCGGCTAAAATCCGAAATTTGGTAATATCGCTCTCCCGCCATAAAACCGGGCTGCTTATCATAAGTCCCTGCAACGATCCTTTCACAACAATCGAGCTTTTCAGAAAGCAGGCTCAACTGAACAAAGTGCCCGCCCGGAGAAGCCACCAACAATATCTTATTTTTCATCGTCTACCTCATTGATCGTCAGCGACTTATATTCGATACCCATCAACTCATCGATATTTTTGTCACGGTATAAACCAAACTTAAAATAGTGGTAATAATCGTTAATCATGATGTCATCGGCAAAATCAAACGGATGCCGAACGCCGTCCACATCACACCAGCCTGACACCCGACCATCGGTCTGATAGAGCCAGTGCACCTGAGTGCGACAAGTAATTTGCTGCTCGGGCCGGACAGGAATTCTTTCATCGTGATTATCCGTATGTAGCACCAGATAAAGTTGGTCATCATATTCGAGATGATAGGAGAGCGGCGGCGGGCTACTCTTATAATTTGACCAAGTCTCCCCTTTTCTCGGATCGGGTTGATCGTGCCACTGGGCGACAATCACCCAAACCCCATCCCATCCTTGAGAAAAAACCGGAGAGTCCAGTAGCTTGAAAGTGAACTGATAACGAACCGTATCACCAACTTCATACGGGCTCTGAACACTGACTTCCGAACGCTCACCGTTAAAGATATAAGAATTATTCCCCGTCAGAATAAACTGTATGCCATCGTCTTTTAGCGCGATGGCTTTAGGATTGGCTTCAAAAAAGAACTGTTCGGCGGATTGGTTATACCCAAGTACTTGTTTCAGCTCGGCAGACTGCTGCTCTTCACTGCAACAGGCTGCGGCTATTGCGGAATAACTCCCCAAAACCCCAAAGAGACATAGATATAAAATTTTTTTCATGATCATAACCTAACCTTAGCTGACATATGGTTTTAGCTGACATATAGTTTTTCTAAGCGCGGCATGACAACCGACACATCGTAATTTTGTTGATAAAGCGCTCTCGCATTCTCGGCCATATTTAACCGAGCATCATCATCGAGCGCTTGGCGGATCATCGCGGTTAACTGTTCAATATTGCCCGGTTCCACCAGATAACCGGTTTGTCCGGGCATAATCACCTCAGGAATACCGCCAACCGGTGTTGACAAGACAGGGAGCCCTGAAGCCATCGCTTCAAGAATCACCACCGGCAATCCTTCATTATAAGATGGCAGAACCAATAGCTGCGTTGCGGCCATTAGCTGGGCTTTCTGCTCATGATCAATCCAGCCATGAAATACCAACTGTTTTTCAACCCCGAACTCAGCGACTGCTTGCTGAAAACGCGCCACATCACCGCCGCCACCGACATGTAAAATCACATCCGGTAGATCGCGTAAGGCACGCAACAGATCAAAAATGCCTTTCCGATCAATCAAGGCACCCAAAAACAACACATGATTCTGCTGCCCTTCAGATTCCGGAGACGGCGCGACAACGGCAAAATTGGGGAGTATCACCAGATTGGCTTGCTGTGGCGGCTCAAGGATCGACTCGATATACTCACGCCATGATTCAGAAAGGACAATAAAGGCATCCGCGCGACAGATAAGTTGCCGGATCTTCTGCTGCACGTTGGCATCACTGGCCTGATAGAATTTTTTAAATTCAGAACCGTGTAAATGGATCAGTACCTTACGACCAAAAAAGTGTGCCACTTTCAGGTACATCCTTTTACGCCAGAAACTCCCGCGATAAGACATATGCAGGTGAAAGATACGTTCTCCGGGAAGGAGCGATAACCAGAAAACAACCCACAATCCCCACAGCGCCAACATCAGGTCAAATAATTTATTGCCCCCTTTATGGCTGATAAACCGACGATAGCGAAACTGCTGATTCAAATTGAGCTTCAGATTGTTAATCACAGCATCAATCCCGCCATTCTGACCGGTTCCTAATACGATAATATCCACACTCAGTCGCTCCATGGGTTAATGATGAAATCGGCAGAACCTTTTTCTGACACGACTTTGGCCGGGATGCCGGCAACAATGGCATCGTCGGGAACATCTTTGGTCACGACGGCATTCGCACCCACCACCACGTTATTGCCAATGCGAATCCCACCGAGAATGCAACAGCCGGTGCCGAGATAGACGTTGTCACCAATGATCGGCCACGCGCCGTCTTTACCGGCGATAGTGACGTTATGTACAATCGTCGCATTCCGACCGATCGTGACATGTTCTCCCCAAGTGGTGCCGAAGACATGGTGCATTCTCAGTCCCGGTCCTATCGAAGCACGATAATTGACATCACTGGTATAAATGATCTTGGATACCTTATAGAGCAAGATAAACAATACATTGAGCCCCGGAATGCGCCGACCATGATTTGCCAATCGCATGAACAAAACGAAACGGAATCCCTTCTGACTAAGAAAGGCCTTCACCAATAGCAACCTGCTGTATTTTCCATACCAGCGAAATACATCCGCCCTGATATTATTCACCATCTCCGAAAACCTTTAAGCTCACTCATTATTTGAAAAAGCCCACTGAACGTTAAAGTCCGCCACATGTGAAACAGAAACATGACACCATTCAACCGATTCGTTATGCCACAAAGCCTTAAACCAATGCTTCAAACAGTGTTCTATACCGTGCGCTGATCTCACGTTCAGAAAACTGTGCAGCACGTTCTAAACGCGCTTCACGGGGACAAGACGGCGTATCGAGTTCATCAACAATCGACATCGCCAGCGCGGTACTATCTCCAACGGTGACCAACCGGCCAAACCGACCATCTTGTAAAATTTCAGCGGGACCACTGCGACAATCGGTAGACACAACCGGCACACCAAACGCGAGCGCCTCGACAATCACATTGCCGAATCCTTCCCACGCGGATGACAGGACAAACAGATCCGCTTGGGCGTAATAACGCTCAACCTGATCCGAAAAGCCAACAAACGTGATGTAAGGTTGTAATTGATGCCGTTCGATATACTCGGTTAATCGGGCCATTTCGGCCTTATCATGTGTGCCACCGACAATCATGACCTGTATATCATCTCGATGTTGTGTCTCTATCAGGTAACGGACAGCACGAAGTAAAGTCATATAATCTTTTTGCGGTGTGACTCGCCCGACAGCCAAAATGGTTTTGGAGGCACCGCGTTTTACCGCGCCAGCAGCATCGGTTCGAGCAAGAACCGATTGCTGGGCATCCGTAGGTTGGCGGACGGGTTGCGAATCGAATGCAGGAGCGGTCTGATCAAAGCGCACCGGATTGTGAATGAAACAGCATTTATCGGCACGTTTGATGAGCGGCACGATATCGTTCATCACCCCTTCAGACACCGCCACGACCTGATCCGCCATACGATAGAGACACTGCACAATCAGGCGAACTTTCACACGAGTCAATACAGATTGATGCTGAAAATGTTCAACGATTGAGGCATGTTCACTGACCACGACTTTGGCCTGATGCCGAGCCATTGCTGCGGACAAAAGACAAGCCGCATTGGTATCCGGATAAGCCGAAAGTATCACGTCAGGTTGAAATTCATCGATCACACGTTTAAAACGTAACAGACTCATGAAGGTTCGCTTCACATCCAGACTGCGCACCGGAATATTTTCGTTCAACAGTGTGGTGTAACTTGCCCCCTCTGCGCGATCCGTAACAAATAGCACGTCATGCGCCTGCATCAGTGTTCTGGCGACAGACAAAAACACCTGTTCTGCCCCGCCAAATCCCATATAAGAAATCCGAAAAATAATTCTCATCGCCGTTTCATCCTATGACCGAAAAAATAAATCGAGGGAAAGAGACAGATCATCGTCTTACGACGGGATAACAGACCTTGGATATAGAGTCTGCATATCGTCAGCAGCGGCAAACGTCGCACCTGACGGCAAAATTCAAAGAATGGCATGGTGCGTTTACCTGCCGAGTGGCACATATAATACAAATTCGCATCGACAATCGTTTTCAGGTGCGCGGTATTGGTTTGCGCAACATTGGTTTGTGCAGAATGGGCTTGCGCAGTACCGTCTGATTGCTCACCATTGACCCGACGCTCATGAAACACATGCGTATGAAGAAACTCGCGAACCTGCTGACACTGCGCCATCGTGACCCGGGAAATCGCACTAGTTTCACCAATCCGGTAACGATATAGCGCCAGATCGCTGGCATAACATGATCGGGCCTGCGCATACACGACGCATAAGTACATCAAATCTTCACAGTATTTTACCCCGGCCGGGAAAGTCGCCTGCTTTGCCACATCCGCTTTAATCAGGCGACACATCACCAGCCAGACAAAGGATGAAACCGCACCTTCAAATGCCGGTTGCTTGGCATTGAATCCCCGACAGCGTGTTACATGCCCGCGCCCCAGCACGGTATCAACCTGATGGCGAAAAGTCTGATAACCAAACTCGAAGATATCGACATCCGGATGCTGTTGAATCAGTTCATAGAGACGGATGAGGTAGTCATGCTGAACCGCATCATCGGCATCGACAAAGGTGATATAACGCCCCTGAGCTAAATTCAGTCCGGTATTCCGCGCCACACTGACCCCAGCATTTTGTTGGTGGTGATAACACAATCTGCCGCTACCGAGTTGCTGAGCAAAATGCGCTGCTAATTGTGCTTGGGTCGCATCACTTGAGCCATCATCAATGACAATCACTTCAAAACGACTATCTTCTTCAGGACAACTGGCAAAAATAGACCTGAGCGTATCAGGCAAAGTTTCGGCTGCATTGTATGTCGGGATAATGATACTAATGTCTGTCATACCAATGTCGGTCATACTAATGGCCATAACGCTGACGCCCCTCTACCAGAAATGCCACGCTCTGTCTGAACGCCTCGATTGGCCGGATAAAAATACGCGCCAACTCTTGTACAACAACCACGAAAAAAATACGCGTCCGGGCAAACAACAGATAAGCGAATAAATCAGCAATTGCATAAGAAACTACGGATACCGTAGCCACACCGGTCGCTCCCCAGATCTGCACGGCCACAATCGACGCACAGAGAGAAACCGTCGATGCGACAATCGTTTTAGCCAGTTCAATACTGGTCCACTGTCTGATGATCAGCACCCGGGAAAACAGCGCCCCAAAGTAAGAAAACACCAGTTTCCAAATCAGGATCTTGAGAATGATTCCCGCGCCTTGGTACTGCTCTCCGTAAAGCAAGTGAACGATATAGTCGCCGGTTAAACTGACAAAAATACCGCCACCGACAGAACAATAAATCATCAGCCGGACAATATTTCTGAAAATATAACCATCCAACTGCTGTTCATTGAGCTCTTGGTTGAGACGGGTAAAAAATGCAAAGACGAAAATATGACCGACGAACAGTAACTGCATGACTAACTTCGTTGCGACACCGTATAACCCGACCGCTTCAGGAGAGAGGAATTTCTCGATGATCACCACATCAAAGTACATAAAGATCGGAAACAGAATTGAAGAGAAAAAGACAAACTTCGACTCGCTCAGCAACTGTTTACCGTATCGAAGACTCTCTGCAATCGCAGGGAACACCTCATCTTTAGTCTCGCGATAAAATTCACACAGTAAGATCACCTGAGCGACCACCGAGTACACCACCAGATAGAAAATTGCCCAGATAAAACTCAGCTGAAAGTAAATCACCCCCAGAATATAGGCGATGGCTGCCACACGCGACGCCACCGTAGAAATGGACAGCACCCGGGGTTGTTCGGTCGCTTGAAAATAGAGCCGAAATGCAGAGGACTTGCCGAAATAAGTGGTGACACAAGCGGTGAACGCCAGTGCCAACACCAGTTCATCCGGTGTTTTACTGAAAAAATAAGCCCAACCAAACACTGCACCAAAGAATACGATACCACCAACCAAACGCACCAGAGAGACCGCATAAAATACCCGCTTTTTATCACGATGCAGCACATATTCTTTCATGACGACGTTATCCATTCCCAGAATAAACACGCAAGAGAGAATACTCGCCAATGCTTGAATATAAGAGAGATATCCCATATTCGTCGGCCCATATATTCTGGCAATAAAGACGATACTGAACAATCCAAACAATACCCCACCAAGGTTGTCCAGACTGAACCAAATTAATTTCCGAATATTACTCATGACGACACTTTATTTTTTAAAATATGCTCTTTGCCTGTAATGTATTTCAACAACACATAGCTAAAGAGAAAACAAAACCAGCTAAAGCCGGAACCCAATAAAAACTTCGTCTCCGTGACATTATTCAAAACAACAAACGTGCCGACACAAAAACATAACTTCGTGATTGCGACGTTTTTCTGAGTTCGCAGTGATATATAAAAGGTCATAAAAAAATCACCAATGGTATAGACGAAAAGCGCGGTTCCGATGGCACCGATAGAAATAAGCATATCGACATAACCGCCATCCGATGCGGCCAGCTTTTCTACCCACTCCGGTGCATATTTTGCGAGTTCTGTTTCTTGGATCAGGTTGTTGTCACCCAATCCCCAAACTGCGGAGTAACCTACGCCCAAAAATAGTTTGTCATAAGATTGATTCAACATGACCAACCAAAGCTTACCGCGGCCAGTCAGCCATTCATCCCGGACATGCATCAACAACCAATCCACCATGTCCCGGTAATAGAGCACCAGCATCAACGCTAAAGCAACCGAGATACCAAACCCGACGATGCGACCGCTACCGTAATAAAGCCGACGGAAACGATGAACCAGTTGCTTGTCCCAGTAAAAAATACGCCAGGCAAGCAAAGTGACCAGCACAAAAAGTGCAATCGATGTTTTGGATACCGTCGCCAACAACAGTAAAAAAGTTGCCAGCAACATCCCCACTCTCAATCCATTCCAGCGCTGGACCGAGTAGATATAAAAAAACAAAAAGACACTGATAATCGGCCCTAAATTGTTTTTATTGGCAAACGCACCTGATATTTCCAGCAACCGCCCGGCCAATACATCATTTTTGAACACTAAAAGATAAGTTAAAAATAGCCAGACACAAAAGGTGTAGTAAACAACACGCCGAGCATTGATCGCATAAAAATGGATCACAAACAGCGTCACATAACCAAACAAGATCAATTGCCAAAGCAATTCATAATAAGTCGCTTTCGGCCATGACGACCATTGGCCCGTCACTGCACACCATGCAAAAACAATCATGAGTGGATAACAGCGCCGACATAATGAAAACATCTGTTTGATAATCGACGGTCGAAATGACAACAACAGAAAAATCAGTAGATATAACGTCAGAATCGGACGTTTGAACAACCCATTAGACAGTGTCAAAAATAACAAATTAGACGAAATTAACAGACTATATAACGTGTTTTTGTGGAATCTCATTGAACTCACTTCTGTGTTCGATTGCTATCTACCTGCAATTGCTCTCTGCCCGAATACGTCATACTCAGGATTTAGTCATCAGAACGCGCTTTGTTCGACAGGATGTAATTCACAAACGTTGCAACACACAATGCAATCGCAACACCAAGCAGATTCGTCATCATGTCATCAACTGAGAATTCACGCCTCTGCAACCAAAACTGGGAGGACTCATCCAGCATCATGAGCACCACAACAACTAAGGTCGGCCAACCGATCAAACGCACGGTCTTACTATTGCGCACACGGGTTCGGGTCACCCAGACCGACAAGCTCGTCAGAACAAAGGCACACAAGAAATGAAGGTCTTTATCTCCGCCTAAAATCTGTTCCAGAGCAATCACATGTTGCGCCCCAAAACCGACGCTTTTACTCAGCGAAAGCGAGCCGACCACAACAACAGCCAAAATCAGTATCCAGTATTGCTTCATTCAGACGCCCTCCTGAGATCGCGGATCATTGCGGGCAGCATCCGAGAAATTGCCACACGTCCACAAAGGCAAACGAATAAAGATAGCCAGACTGCAAAACTGTTGTTTGTAAGGGGAAACTTTGAATATTTCATTCAACCGCCACCGCTTCAGCCCATATTTTTCATGCGCTGTCATATAATGAATCGCATCCAGACGCTGTTGCCGAGATAGCTGTGCCCAATACTTAAACAACACATTCATCGCCGTTTCGGCCGTATATTTTTCATAAGGTCCGTACGTCTCAGCCATATTCAAAACCCGGACAACCTCATCAAATGGCTTTTCCCATAAGGCAAGCAGTTCCGTTTCCTGCGCATAGCCATCAGGAAACAAAGGTCTGCGCCGAATCGATTGCCAGTTATAATGATCGCTTTGCTGCAAATACTGCTCTCTTGTCAATTCTTGTGCAGAAAAACGATTAAGCAAGGCAGTATAAGCAGCCATTGACAGATTTTCCGGATTGTCGTCATCCCATGACAACATCCCATCTTTGAATTGATTCAACTGTGCCAGAGCATCAGCCGTCATCTGATGATTTGACTGATCGAGACGCTCAATTTCCAGATGGACGACATTGCTATACAAACTCCCCATCAATGCCCGTACCGAGAAAATAATCATCCATACAGAAATCGCAATCAGCGTATATTGTGAAATTTTCGAGCAATTCATTCTCATCATCCCTGAGTTACATTGCCAAATTTCAGTTTTCCGCATAGCCATAGTACTGACCATACTCATACTCATTCTCAAGCGCGCCAACTTTCTGACTGACCTGATTGATGACCACTCCGGCAAGCGTGGTTTGATGACTGATGAGTTTAGTCATCGCTTTTTTCACGAACGCCTGCTTGGTCGCATTCGCTTTCACCACCAGCACAACAGAATCGACATGCTGACCGATGATTAAAGAATCGCTAACCGGTAACGTCGGTGGAGTATCAATAATAATCCGGTCATAGCTACCTTCGAGCTCTGTCAGTAATGTTTTCAACTGCTGAGAACTCAACAGCTCTTGAGGATTAGACGCTAACATGCCGGCGGGTAACACAGATAAACCGGATGCTTCATCTTTAAAGATGCACTCACTTAACGGCGTATTCATCAACAAATGATTCGTGAGCCCTTGCTGATATTTCTTGTAGCCAAACCGTTCGGCAACCGCGGGTTTACGCAAATCGAGATCAATGAATAAAACTTGCTCAACTTTGGCAAATGAAACCGCCAAATTGAGAGAAACCGTGGTCTTGCCTTCTTCGGGTAGTGATGACGTTACCGCAATCTTCCGATGTTGCCTATCAATATGATTGACCAGCAGAGAGGTTCGGATTGAACGAATCGACTCACTAAAACTCACCTCATTTTCATCGGTAAAGATACTGCTATCGATCGGTTTCTTACGGAACCGTTTCGATTTCACCACCGGAATGCCACCCATAGGAATTAAACCGAACTTATCTTCAAAATCACCAGCGGATTCAATGGTATTTTTCAACAAATCAAGCATGATAATAAAGCCAATCGCCATCCCGATACTGAGAATAAATGCAGCGATGACAATCAGTTTTCGTTTCGGTGCACTGGGTAACTGTGGCACCAAAGCCTGATCGGTAAACCGGGCACTCGTCGAGTCGAAATCACTGGTCGCAGTGGTTTCTTTTTGTCGCGTCAGAAAGAGGTTGAGAATCTCCCGATTGGTTTCAACTTCACGCTGCAATGAATCATATTTGCTTTTTTTAACCGTCAACGCCTGAAAATCATTCTTCTCTCGTGTGACTTCCTGCACCAACAGGGCTTCTTGCTCTTTTGTTGCCTGTAGCTCTTTGCCGATACCTCGAATCAATTTCTGAGTGACACGTTGAGCCTGATCCTCAATCGATTTTAGTTTAGCTTGCGCAGCGATCATTTTGTCATGCTTCGGCCCATAGCGTTTACTCAATTCATTGACTTCATTCTGGGCTTCCAGCTCCGCATTCCGGATATCGATCACCTGAGGATGCTGGGAGATCGAAGGGATCGCTGACAAAGAAGCAATATCTTTCACATTCCCCGTGGTTAATGCTTTGTAGGCTGATTCTGTTTCTATTCGATCATCGCGAACTTGCGCCAACCGCTCACTCAAACTTGCCAATTGTTTGCTGGCAAGAGATTCAATGCCGCTATCATCGATCAATTTCTCTTTGATCAAAAAGTCAGAAAGCGCCTTTTCAGAATCGGCCAACTGATCTCTTAATTCAGACAAACGTGAGGTTATCCAGCTCGATGCATACTGAGTTGCGGAGAGTTTCGACTCAAGATTATTTTCGATATAAGCGTAACCAACTTCATTCGCAATTTTAGCAGCCAGTTTAGGATCCTCAGATGTAAAACTGATGCTGACCAACTGAGTCTTTAAAATCGGTGTAATCTCAAGATTTTTCTTAAAGGCATTTAATACTTTCTGACGCACATATTCAGGATCCGGCGCTTCCTCTTCGTTCGTCGAACCAAGTAATCCAGCAATGACAGGATAAGATTTTATCGTCTCGATAATCCCTTTCTCCTGACTCAGTAACGGATTAAACTCTTCCTTCTGATCCAAAGCCAATTTATGAATCACTTTTTCAGCAATCTGATTGGATCTCAATATTTCAAACTGTGTCTGATAGTATTCTTTTTGATTCGGTTCGATACCGACAACATCTTCAATTGAAATCGCCTGTCTTTCTTTTGATTCAATCAGTAAAGTAGCCGTTGCGGTATATTTCGACTTTAAAGACAGCGCAATAAATACTGACAGCCCGGTCACCAATACTGAGAATATAAATATTGAGATCCAGTTTCTTTTGATTAAATTCAGATAATGTGTCAGATCAATTATATCATTCTGTTGACTGGCATTATCTTCAAAGTGCTCTTGCATTCTTTACCTTGCCTTCATCTATTTTATATTTTCAGACTTACCAAAAAGAACTCACTACATAAATCGTATCACCGGGATGTACGGTTTCATTCAGTTCGACTTCATGTTTACCTTTCAGTAATTCCTCAATCTGATCCTGGGATAATCCTTCAATTTCTTCATCTTTGGTTAAATAGATACCACGCGTTTTGCGGTATTTCGCGAGAAATCCGCCAGCCAGAGCAATCGCTTTCTGAACAGTCAACCCCGGTTGATATTCATATCCACCCGGAGAATTCACCACACCATTCACATAGATATTTCGATATTTCACAATGTTGATTGTCACTTTCGGATCGACGAGGTACTGACCTTTCAAACCGTTGACAATCATATTTCTCAGTTCACTAAGTGTTTTATGTTTGAGTTCCAGATTCCCTAAATAAGGGTAATCCATTGTTCCGCCACTATCGATGAGATACTGTTCATACGATAAGTCAGGCTCCCCATATACAGAAATTCTGATTGCATCCCCGGCACCTAATCGATATTCGACTGCACCGACAAAAACAGAAAAGAATATGCAGCATAAAACCATGCTTTTTAATATTATTTTCAACATCACTTACCTATCAGAACTCTAAACCCCATTCTCGGAAAACAGTGAATTAATAGGCTGTTTTCCCGACAAATCCTTTAAATACCGTTAAGAATATAATTTTTAAATCGAGCCATAGAGACCATGTCTGGATATAGCTCAAATCAAACTCAACTCTTTTTTCCATCTTATCGAGTGTATCGGTTTCTCCTCGGTAGCCGTTAATTTGAGCCCAGCCAGTAATGCCGGGTTTGACATGATGACGGAGCATATACTTATCGATCAGCCCACGATATTCCTCATTATGCGCAACAGCGTGCGGACGCGGGCCGACAATCGACATCTGTCCGGTAATCACATTGATAAACTGCGGTAATTCATCCAAAGAGGTGCGGCGAATGAAAGCCCCGAATTGAGTCACGCGAGGGTCATTTTTGGTCGCCTGTTTCACCACTGAACCATTATCCATGGCCCGCATTGATCTGAATTTCCAGACTTTGATCGGCTTGCCATCGAGACCATAGCGTTCTTGTTTGAAAATGATGGGTCCCGGGGACGACAGTTTCACACCAATGGCAACAAATAACAGCACGGGACTAATCAGCGTGATAATAATTGAGGCAAGAATGATGTCTTCGATACGTTTGATCAGAGAAGTAAAACCGTAGAAAGGTGTGTCATACACACTCAATGTGACAACTTTACCAATATTTTTCAGCCGCGACTGCATCAGATCAAAAGTGAAAAAGTCAGGAACAACATAGACATGAGCATTTGAGTCAGCAAAAGCATTTAAGATTTGTTTAATTCGTTTGGCCGCTTCCATCGGCAATGCAATATAAACCTTCTGGACACTGTGGCTTTTCGCCAGCATCAGTGCATCATCGATTTTTCCGCGTAGCGGACAAGAGAGGCGATGTAAGCCGATTCGATCCAGACTACGGTCATCATAGAAGCCGATCAAAACTTCCCGACTTGAGCGGTGCTGTTTGAGTTCCTGAGCCAGTTGAAGGCCCGATCCTGTCGCCCCGATAATGATGGCTTTGCTGCGATGTTTATCTCCGGGGAAGATGACACGAAACATGCCGTGAACCAACCAGCGCCATCCCACCAGAAAAAACGGGGTTAGACCGAACCATAAACCAATAACCAAACGAGAATAGTCTTCACTAATTTTAAGGAAAAAGGCAACAATGAGAGATAATGCGACACAAACACTCCAAGTCATTACTATCGCAAAGAAATTTTGTTTAAATGAAAGATATTTATATGGCCGATACACACCTGCGACATCAGATATAACAAAATAGACGACCGCAAAAAAACTCAATATTAATTGATAAATAGTTGTAAAACCGTCTAAATATGACTCTGACACTAAAAATAAAATCATTGAAATAACAAAAATATCAACAACCTTAAATCCGACTGATGATTCTTCTCCATAATATTTAATTCGACTACCATATCCCATCTGACATCCCACCTAACCAATATAAATTTAGTATGCTACCGCCCTTGGGTGAAGCACCCCACAAACTGAATAAATGACGCTATGGCATAAACGATCAAGATAATCATAACTAATTGTTTATATTTGATTTTTTAAAGAAAAAGTTAACATCCTCTCACCAAAATCAAATGAACGACTTCACTTTATTTGTCAAAATATGAAATTGACCACAATCAAAGTATGCGACATCAGTCACTATTATTTCAATCGAAATAAAGGCAAATTACACTGATATTTTCATCATTCTTAAAAGTGAGACATTAGATTTACACAATAATTAATTATGATAAAACACGTTAAAAAAGCATCACTCATGGTATTATTTTTATTGAATGCACCGCCAATTTATATCGATACGAAGTCGAATTAACATCAGGTCAGATACATAGAAATGTTATTTTTTTGTCAGGATATCAATAATGAGACACTCTACTCAAAAGTATTTATTTAAAATAATAAATAATTCAGTTATTTTAATTAAATAAGTCATAAAAACTAAGAGCACTATTTTTCGAAAATAGCGTTCTTGAAAATAGCGTTCTTGAAAATAGATAAACAGACAGATATAACTGGGATGAGATAGTGAACGACAAGTCAGACAAGACGTGAGCAGGGAGATTATAAAAAATAACTCATGATAATCGCATCTTCACGTCCATTTTCAGTCGGATAGTAGCCAAAGCGCCGATCCACTTCATTGAACCCCGCATTGAGATACAGCTGACATGCTGGCAGATTACTCGCTCTGACTTCCAACCACACGCTTTCTACAGCATGCTGTTCACAAAAATCGAGAAAAAACGCGAGCAGTTGCCGTCCAAGTCCTTTACCCTGATACGCGGGATCCACTGCAATGTTGAGCAACGAGACTTCGCCAACAATATTCTGAGCATAAAAGTAGCCACCGACACGCCCATCAATCAACAGCGTATGATGACAAGCGCCACGGCTATCCAGAGCACGGATGATCGATTCTTTCCAGGGAAAGGAATGCGCTCGGCACTCAATTGAGTAGATCTGATCCAAATGATCAGAGGACATTGGGATAATTGAAATATTCATGAGGCCCGATAAGAACAAATTTGACGCCAGAGCTCCCGACGATGTTGAGGATGACCATCGATCTGGCTCAACAAAGGGGATGTGAGCAGTTTTGCAGTGATCCCCTCCGGTGCTGAACAACCCGCAAACCAGATCCATTCAATATCAGTCTGAGCAACCAAATCAAGCGAATGGGGATCAACATGTCGTGCTTCTTCAAGAGAAACATCAAAACTCTTAAGCACTTTCTCAAACATCACCGCCTGAGGACCTTCAGGCAAAACCGGACTGACAAATAATAATTTACAGGATGATGGCAACTCATACTGTGTATGGACAATACCTTGCATTCGCTCGGGATGAATGAGCTGCCAGCTCTGAATCCCCATTTCCTGTAAATAATATCGTTGACGCTCTTGCATGAATGTCAGCCCAATGAACCAATAAAAGAGGGACGATATACTAACAAATTTCCCTTTGAAGCAGAAGCTGGGAAAAACTCAAAGGAGTGAGGGGTCAAATTCAATCTGATGCTCACCCATTTCATCCACCGCCCCTTGAACCATTTCACAAATGAGCAATTGATTGGGAGGTGACAAAGAATGCACAGTATTGAGACTAAAATTTTCCCCCGGCAGAAAGCCAAGTGACCGATAGTCGTTATAAGCGCCGAACACCGAGCACACCGGGTAACCGAATTCATACAGCGAATTCAGCCCTTCGGTCACTAACTGTTGCGTAATCTCATCCGGAGCTTGTGGGTCAGCAACCAACCACCGCAGGTGCTGCCAGTGATGAAACACGCCATCATGAGCAATCGGTGTAAACAGAATATATCCCAGAATCTGTCCTTCATCATCGCAGGCCACCAGAGACAATGTAATACGACTACTTTCCCGGTAAGCCATGACCAGATCGGCAGTTTCCTCACGCTTCAGCGATGCGCGTAGTAACTGATCAATAGGTAAAATATCTGCGGGTGCTTCAGTGCGAATGAGCATTCACCATTCCTTTATGATTTGAGTGTTCTGACTGCATACCTTTATACACAAAATCAGAGAGCTGATTCAAAGAATATTTAATGGGTGCCGGAAATGTCTCCAGATCGACACTATCCATCATATTCTTCACTTCAAGTCCCAACTCGGTATCCCCTTCAATCGAAAGTCGTCGCTGAAAAAAGAGGGTGTCAGGATCTTCTTTTCGCCCTGCAATCAACACAAAGTCATTCAAAGAGCCACTAAAACAGGCATCAGGTTCAACAGCAGGTTCAGCGATGACCAACTGCGCTTTACGACAGGTAAGCAGCCAAGAGAGCCCCAAATCGTTTACCTCTACTTTCAAACACTGACGCTCAAGGAACTCAAACTCCCCTTCTGCCAGCGCTTCTTTAAAGATAGTATTCAAAGCCTCTAACAGAATTTTGTTTTGCACAAAATCTGGCAAAAAGCGCGCCGGTGTTTTCAAAAATGAAGCGGCGTTTTGCACCATGTAGTACTGAATCTTATTGAGCACATTCGTTATCCATTAAGTTGATATGAATGGTGTTATCATACTGAAAGATTAAACTTGAATTGCTGTTGTGAATCAAAAAATCTAAGACCACCACGCACTTCACTAATGTTACAAAGGCGGTTATAGTGACGTACTCCGTATCGATTGATAAATGCTGAGTACCGGTCTGGTTGCTAAGCAATGAATAGTTGGCATGATTTCACAAGAATTTCAACGCTGGTTTATACAGTTAACGTCACACAGCCCTTTCTTTTTTGCCATTCTCGATGCCCAGCACAATTATACGATGGTAAATGAACGCTATTGTGAAATATCAGGTCTCACAGACGAGCAGCTCATCGGTTCCAATGATCAGGCTGTTTTTGGGGCGTCATTCTATCAAGCAATTCGTCCCTATTATCATCGCGCATTTAACGGAGAAACCATTGAAACCGAGCTAACACTCGACAGTATGCAACTCACGACGACACTCCTGATCTCCGTCTCGCGACTGCAATTCGATGGTCATCCCCCAAGAATCATCTTTCAAGCTGTCGATGCCTCAGAAAAGCAGATGTTACTCGATGCCATTGACGAATCAGAAAAAAAATTCTCCACATTAGTTCATATGTTGAAGGAATCGGTGCTCATTGTTGAAGAAAATACCGTCATTTCCTGCAATCCGGCGGCGGCCCATTTGCTGGGACTGAGTACCGCCGATGAACTTTACGGAGAGCAGCTCTCAGAGATTTTTATTCAGACATCAACCCAGAAACCTTTTGTTCTCAATCTATCCCCGACCATTCAACACCCTATTTCTTGCCATACGACCCAAGCCTACGGTGAAGAACGGCAAGTAACACTTCAGATTGAAACCACCAAGATTTTTGGGAGTCCGGCATTTTTTGTCCTTATTCAACCTCAAGAAAAAAAGACGCCTGAGTTATTATATCACCCATCGATTGATGCCCACATTGACCCATTGACCGGGTTGTATAACCGAACCGGTTTTACCAAACGACTCAATATGTTCATTGCTGATAACATCCCGCTAGTGATGCTCTATCTCGACATTGACAACTTTAAAAACATCAATGACTCTCTGGGACATCATATCGGTGACAAAGTAATCCGAGAGGTCGCTGCCCGACTCAAGCGATTACTCCCTCAAAATGCAATTTTAGGTCATTTGGGTGCTGACGAATTTGGTTTACTCTTGCCAGAGCCGGAAAAACCCCGTTCCGCAGAAATGCTGTCCGAACGGATTATTGCGTTGGTCAATCAACCTTTCGATTTGAACTATTTTAGTAAAAGGCTTGCTTGCTCTATTGGCAGTGTGACTTACCCAGGTGATGGCAGAGATGCACGAATCTTGCTGCAAAATGCCGACACTGCGATGTATGAAGCCAAAGCGAGAGGACGTAACCGGATGATTCGCTTCAGTTCGCAGATGAATAAAGAAGCAAGAACCCGATTGTGGCTGGAGATTGAACTGCAAAAAGCACTGCAAAATAGTGGTCTTGAAGTCTGGTATCAACCGAAAGTCAATGCGAGAGATTTTAGTATCAACGGTGCAGAAGCATTGGTGCGATGGAAACATCCGGTCGAAGGGTATATCAGCCCCGGCTCATTTATTCCTGTCGCAGAAAAGGCTGGGTTAATCGAACACTTGGGTCGGGTAGTGATGCGGGATGTATTCACGACAGTCAAACGTTGGAAACAGCAAGGAATCCTCCCCGGTCCTGTCGCAATTAATCTGTCTCCGGAGCAGTTTGGTAACCCGAAACTGATCGATTTCATGGAGAAACTCCTACGTTCGACGCAACTTGATCCGAGCTGTATTACCTTCGAGCTGACCGAAAGTGCGGTCATGAGTGACAGTGAACACACTGTACAAATGTTGAATGCCATCAAAAAACTCGGCTTTACCCTATCGATTGATGATTTCGGTACCGGCTACTCATCTCTCTCTTATCTCGCCCGCTTTCCGATTGATGAGCTCAAAATTGACCGAGCATTTATTACGGAGATCGATCAATTACCCAAACAATTAACCGTCATCGAAAACATCATCAATCTCGGCCAATCTTTACAGTTACAGGTCGTGGCTGAAGGGGTGGAAACTCAGCAACAAGCCATTTTACTCTCCAATCTTCATTGTCATTCTATCCAAGGATTTCACTTTCATCGTCCGCAACCCAAGCAGGAAGTCGAAGCTTTATTCGCCCAAAACCGTCGCCACGCCTCCTCATCCTCGTCTTCATAAATAAAAAATTCCAGATCAAACCTGCCTCACATCAATTCATTCTGTCGCACTTTTCCATACAATACAGCCACTTCAAGAGCCACCAGAAATTAAGTTACTATGGAACTGCTTTGTCCCGCGGGAAACCTCCCCGCCCTGAAGACGGCAATCACCAATGGTGCCGATGCGGTGTATATCGGTTTTAAAGACGACACCAATGCCCGCCATTTTGCCGGCTTAAATTTCTCAGGGAAAAAACTGGAAAGTGCTGTTCGGTTCGTCCATGAACATCACAAGAAAATCCATGTTGCTCTCAACACATTTGCCCATCCAGATCGATTTAACCACTGGACGGAGGCCGCCGATAAAGCGGTTGATCTGGGCGTCGATGCATTAATTGTTGCCGATATAGCGCTGCTGGAGTACATCTCTAATCGCTATCCGCATCAGGAAATTCATCTTTCCGTTCAAGCTTCCGCTACCAATAGCGCAGCCATTGCGTTTTATCACCAAAACTTCCACATCAAACGGGTTGTTCTTCCCCGGGTGCTATCGATTCACCAAGTCAAACAACTCTCTCAATCCATTGATGATGAGATTGACTTGGAAGTTTTTGCTTTTGGCAGTCTCTGTATTATGTCGGAAGGTCGCTGCTATCTCTCTTCATATATGACGGGAGAATCTCCCAATACTGTCGGAGCGTGTTCACCCGCAAAATTTGTCCGCTGGCAAGAAACACCACATGGGATGGAAACCCGGCTGAATAACATTCTGATTGATCAATACAAACCCGGGGAAAATGCTGGCTATCCGACCTTATGTAAGGGCCGCTTCGTCACCGAGCTAAACGGCCAACAGCAGTGTTATCACGCCTTGGAAGAACCAACGAGTCTCAATACACTGTCGCTCTTACCGGAGCTCTTCGCTGCGAATGTCGCCTCAGTTAAAATTGAGGGGCGGCAGCGTAGTCCTGCCTATGTCGAGCAAGTCACCAAGACATGGCGGGCAGCGATTGACCATTATTTGTCTGCGCCTCAAAATTATCAGGTCGATGAAGCATGGAACCGAACTCTTGCCAACGTTTCCGAAGGCACTCAGACAACACTCGGTGCCTATCACAGAAAGTGGCAATAAAAGGAGTTCACAGATGAAATATGCATTAGGTCCATTACTCTATTTCTGGCCTAAAACAGAGGTGGAACAATTCTATCAGCAAGCACAGAGCGCCAGCGCTGATATCATCTATCTAGGAGAGACCGTTTGTTCCAAGCGTCGGGAGTTAAAAACACACGACTGGCTGGCAATCGCACAGGAAATCGCCCGGAGCGGTAAACAGGTCGTCCTGTCAACCATGGCGCTGCTTGAGTCACGTAGTGAACTCACCGTCATGAAAAAATACATTGATAACGGTGATTTTATCATTGAAGCCAACGATGTTTCAGCCGTTCATCTCGCCAATGAACAGCGAGTACCATTTGTTGTCGGGCCGGCGATCAACTGCTACAACGCCCATACCCTGAAATATTTTCTGCGCCAAGGCATGATCCGGTGGTGTATGCCTGTCGAGCTGTCCCATTCATGGCTGAAACAAGTGCTGCAACAATGTGAAACGTTAGGGATTCGTGACGCATTTGAAGTTGAAATATTCGGCTATGGCTATCTGCCACTCGCCTACTCCGCCCGTTGTTTCACAGCTCGGGCTGAAAACCGCCCGAAAGATGAATGTAAAACATGTTGTATCCATTATCCCAATGGTATCCGAGTCCAAAGTCAGGAAGGACAAGAAGTCTTCAACCTGAACGGGATTCAGACGCAGTCAGGCTACTGCTATAACTTGATTAACGAACTCCCCGGAATGACTGACAGCGTCGATGTCGTTCGTCTCAGCCCCACTGGTGCGGAAACCCTGACAACCATTCAAGCATTCCGCGACAATGAGACTGCGGCGCAGTCCTATCCGTTAGACAATCACCAATGTAATGGTTACTGGCACCGCGTCGCGGGGCTGGAGAACGTAACCTCAAACTCTCAGTGAATGCCACCGCTTCACCATCACTGAATCACACCAATCCTATCAGGCGGCTGAATGAAATAACCGCCTGATATCTTTATACAAGATCACTGAAACTACTAACGACAAAACAATATTCGAAATCGGAAAGGCCAGCCATACGCCTGTCAGTCCCCATCCCAGCGGCAGCAAAAATAAGAATGGTGGCTGAATAAAAATATTACCCAGTGAAATACTCACCGCTTTTTTACCCCGGTGAATTGATTGATAAAATGAAGATGCAACAACAATAAAGCCATCCAAACACAATGCAATAAAGTGTAATCGTATCCCTGTGGTGGCAAAATCACTCAATTCCGGGTTATCACGATTAAAAATAGCGATAATCTCATGCGGATAAAGATTCATAATCGCGGTAACAACTAATCCGAATACGACAGATAAGCTCATCGCCATTAACAACAATTTTTTAATATTCGCTAACTGATTCGCACCGTAGTTAAAACTCACTAACGGTTGCATCCCATTCGCAAACCCTTCTACCGTCAAATAATAGAATGTCACCATATAACCGAGGATGGTGTATGCTCCCAAAGCGGTTGTACCACCGTAGGCCGCAAATTGGCTGTTATGCAAGGCCACCATCACGCTCCAATAGAGGTACATGAAAAAGCTTGAAAGACCGACCAAAACAATCTGACGAATATCCTGCCACCGGAAAAACAACAGATCAGCGCGTCTTAAACGCAAAGATGCCGCAGGAGAAAAGAAGTAACTGAGTCCGACAATGGTGACCACAGCCTGTGATATTGCGGTCGCAATCGCTGCGCCCTGCAACGCCATATCCCAGACCACAATGAACAGATAATCAAAAACAATATTCAGACACCCACCGATGCTCATCAGATAGGTCGCGAATGCCGGGCTGTCATCGTTTCTCATCAGAAATGGTAATGCCGTCGCAGAAAGGGTAAAACAAGAGGTAAACACCACCACTTGCATATACTGCATCGCCAGATGAAAGACATTGGGATCCTGTGTTTGCCAATTCAGAATATCCGCCATAAAGAACCGCAACCCCAAAGACAGCAACAGCGATAACAGGATCAACAAGATCAGCCCCGTACTGATCGTCTGGCGGGCTGCGGATAAATTCTTCTGTCCTTTATAAATGGAGGTAATGGCGCCCGTCCCGACCCCCACCATCAAACCAATGCCAACCAGTATAGCAATCATGGACCAAGAGATATTAATGCCGGCTAATCCATCAACACCAAGATACTGACCAATGAAAATACCATCAATAAGCTGATATAAGCCATTGACTAACATGGCCGCAACGGTTGGAACGGTATAGCGAAAATACTGTGAATAAATAGACTGCTGCATAGATTCAACCCAAACCTGAAATACAAACAGCCTGCAAGAATCAATGCAGGCTGTTCACCACAAACCCAACTTCAAGACAATAAATTCAGATCCTGAGGTCGTGATTTCAATCAAGAAAATATCAATATTACGATGAATGATCGTCCTTAATCGTATGGTATATCCGTTCCAGTTCTAAAAAGGCATAGCGATGTTCAATATACTCGTAAACATTCATTGAGATAGCGAGTTTATATAAGGCGACCGCCTCAGCATACTGTGCTTGCATCTCATAACGCTTTCCGAGATAAAAATAAGCTTCCGTTAAGCGGCGAGCGAGCACCGTATTATCACTGGTCTTTTGCAGGAGCTGTTTGAAAACCGTCGAATCATCGGTTTCCCCTAACATCATGGCAACCAAAGACCATCCCCAAGCGTTATCTTGCTCAGGCTGACGGGCATGATAACTTTGCATCAATTCTTTTCGAGCCGTTTCCGCATCCATCTCACTCACGATCATATATCGCCATAAGGCACTAAAAGGATCCGCTGAATTTTTTGCTATCACCTGTTCGATTTCATCCCGGGCCAAACGGGCACGACCACCGTAATACAACGCAATCGCAAGGTTTCTGCCGGCATACACACTCTCCGGTGCCAGCTCTAATGCGGAATCAAATGACTCATAAGCAGCATCGAAATCGTTGATTTCTGTGTAATAGACGCCAAGCATGTTAAACACTTCTGGCTGAGAGGGATAAAAACGCAAAGATTGTTCGAAGTCCAGACGTGCCAGATTTTTTAAACCCAGCATATCGTAGTTATTACCACGTTCATGAAAAACTTTGGCCCGAATTTCATCCGTGAGTTCTTTTTGCTGTAGCAGTTGGCTCAACCGCAAGATTTTTACTTCTTGTTGAATCGTCGGTTGTAATGGCCGGGCCATCGGGGCATAAAGCCACTCAGAGTCTTGCTGATGCACAAACGATGAGCACCCAGCACTCAAAAGTAAGCCGAGTCCTGTCAATATCGTGAGAAACCACTTCGCCAAAATTATTCTCCTCAACGCGGGCATAAAAAAAGGGAGCAAAACAGCTCCCTTTATAACATCATGCTTACCAATAAAAAAGCAACCCAATGGATATATCGAATCCAGAGGTGCGTTTCTATTCTGCGTCAGATTGATCTTGTTGTGGTGCGTCTTCAACCGCTGGTTTTACAGCCGCTTCTTTCATACTCAAACGGATACGGTTCTGACGATCAATTTCCAGCACTTTCACCTGAACTTCTTGACCTTCTTTCAGGTAATCCGTCACTTTCTCAACACGTTGATCTGCGATTTGAGAGATATGAACCAAACCTTCTTTAGCGCCAAGAACAGCGACAAAGGCACCAAAGTCAACGATACGAGTAACTTTACCAGTGTAGATCCGACCAACTTCAACTTCAGCCGTCAACTCTTCGATACGACGAATCGCATGTTTAGCCGCTTCGCCTTCCGTCGCAGCGATCTTGATTGTCCCATCATCTTCGATTTCAATCGTAGTACCGGTTTCTTCTGTCAATGCACGAATGACAGCACCGCCTTTACCGATAACATCTTTGATCTTATCAGAACTGATTTTCATCGTATGGATACGTGGCGCAAACTGAGAAATGTCATCACGCGCACTGTGAATCGCTTTATCCATCACAGACAGAATGTGTAAACGAGCACCTTTGGCCTGATTCAAAGCGATCTGCATGATTTCTTTGGTGATCCCTTCGATTTTGATATCCATTTGCAGTGCAGTCACACCATTGGATGTACCCGCAACTTTAAAGTCCATATCACCAAGATGATCTTCATCACCTAAGATGTCGGACAGAACGACAAAATCATCTTCTTCTTTGACGAGTCCCATCGCGATCCCAGCAACAGAGGCCTTAATTGGCACTCCTGCATCCATCAATGCCAACGATGAACCACATACTGAAGCCATTGAAGAAGAACCATTTGATTCAGTAATTTCAGAGACGACACGAATGGTATAAGGGAATTCATCAATCGATGGCATAACCGCCTGAATACCACGCTTCGCCAAACGACCATGACCAATTTCACGACGCTTTGGAGAACCGACGAAACCTGTTTCACCTACACAGTAAGGTGGGAAGTTATAGTGGAACAGGAAGTGCTCTTTCCGTTCACCGGTTAATTCATCAATAATTTGCGCATCACGCTGAGTTCCCAGCGTAGCCGTCACGATAGCTTGTGTTTCACCACGGGTAAATAACGATGAACCATGGACGCGAGGCAGAACACCCGTGCGAACATCCAGTGCTCGAACCATATCTTTTTCACGACCGTCGATACGCGGCGCACCAGACAGAATACGGCTACGAACGACTTTCTTCTCTAATGAACTCAGCATGTTACGAAGTTCGTTTTCATCCAGAGCTGCATCTTGTTCAAGTAATGTCGCGATAACATCAGATTTAATCTGACCCACCTGTTCGTAACGCGCCATTTTCTCAGTGATCTGATATGCTTCAGCAAAGCGAGCTTCCGCATGTTCAGCGATTAATGCTTTCAGGCTGACATTGACTTCAGGAGCGCTCCATGACCATGCAGGTGCTGCAACTTCAGCAGCAAATTCATTAATGGCTTGAATCACAGCCTGTTGCTGTTCATGACCAAATACGACCGCTGAAAGCATTTCTTCTTCAGAGAGAATATCTGCTTCAGATTCAACCATCAGTACCGCATTTTCTGTCCCGGCAACCACGAGATCCAGACGAGATTCTCCGAGCTCTTTCGCACTTGGGTTCAAAACAAGCTGTCCATCAATATGACCGACACGAGCCGCACCGATTGGACCATTGAATGGAATACCAGAAATTGCCAGCGCGGCAGAAGTACCGATCAAGCTTGGGATATCAGGCTGAACATCAGGGTTTACGGCCATAACTGTGGCAATAATCTGAACTTCATTGGTAAAACCATCAGGGAACAGAGGGCGAATCGGACGGTCGATCAAGCGAGCTGTCAGAGTTTCACCTTCAGAAGGACGACCTTCACGTTTAAAGAATCCACCAGGAATCTTACCGGCAGCATAAGTCCGTTCCTGATAGTTAACTGTCAGCGGGAAGAAATCTTGACCTTCTACCGCTTCTTTTTTTCCAACCACAGAAATGAATACTGATGTATCGTCCATGGTGACCATAACTGCTGATGTTGCCTGACGTGCAATCACGCCAGTTTCAATCGTGACGGTGTGATTGCCGTATTGAAACGTTTTCACAACTGGTTTTTCAAACATTATTATTCCTTTGCCTAGGCTAACCTAGAAATGGGTTATCAATACTCAAGGCATCACAAATCGCGACTAGTAAAAGGATACTGAAATGCCAATCTCCTTTGAATAGTCGCGACCTTTTGGCCGACTTCGGTGACTGTCATGCTTTGAGTCTGTGTATTGAAATCAATTGACTGACTTCAACGGTCGCTAGTATAAACTACTCAGGCGCCCTTTGGCTAAATTTAGCCATTAAAAAAGGGGCTTTCGCCCCTTTTTTGTACAAATCCAATCTTAGCGACGTAGGCCAAGACGTTGGATAAGGTCGTGGTAACGATCCAAACTTTTACCTTTCAGGTAGTCCAGAAGCTTACGACGACGAGAAACCATGCGTAAAAGACCACGACGGCTATGGTGATCGCCTTTGTGTTCTTTGAAGTGACCTTGAAGGTGGTTGATTGAAGCTGTCAATAGAGCAACTTGAACTTCTGGTGAACCAGTGTCGCCTTCGCCACGTGCGTAATCAGCAACGATTGCTGCTTTAGTTTCTGCATTCAGAGACATAATTTCTCTCCTAAGAGTTAGAGTTTTAGTTTGTGTCAGCCAATCTCTGATTCAGCCGACACGAGGAGCGGGGATTATAGAGAATATTCCCTATCCCCGCAATAGCGAATCATTTGAAAAATAGCCCTATTTCATTCACGAAAAACGACTAACCGTTTCGGCGCTACTTTTCCGTCATCATCAATTTCACCAACACCAATAAAGTGTTGTTCTTCACCAACGGTCATACGCACCGTACCACTTGTTGGTATACCGAAAACTTGCACAGCCTGCCCTTTCTGGACCATTTCGGCCAAATCAGGAATTAAATTCACTTCAGGTAATGACTGAACCGCTGAATCCATCGGTAACAGAAGCGGGTCAAGCAAAACTCTTGGGGCGACATCCTGTTCACGTGCGGCTTCAAGGATATGTTCAAGCGCCTCGATAGTGACCATCCGCTCTGCCGGATATTGTGCGACAGCCGTACGACGTAAATATGTCACATGGGCACCGCAGCCTAACATTTCCCCAAGATCATCAACGATGGTACGGATATAAGTCCCTTTGGAACAATGGATCTCCATCTCGACTTCATCTGCTTCATGGCGGATCAGTTCGATGGAATAAACCGTAATCTGACGTGACTCTCTGGGAACTTCGATACCTTCCCGTGCGTACTCATATAAAGGACGCCCCTGATACTTTAATGCAGAGAACATCGAAGGAATTTGAGCTGTTTCGCCTTTAAATTTCTCGATAGATTGCATCAACAACGACTCAGAAATTTCAACTGGCCGGGTCTCAACAATTTCACCATCGGAATCCGACGTATTAGTACGAACACCCAGCTTTGCAATCACTCGATACTTCTTATCTGAATCGAGGAGAAACTGGGAAAACTTGGTCGCTTCCCCCAGACAAATCGGTAGCATCCCCGTCGCTAGAGGATCTAATGCGCCTGTATGCCCGGCTTTCTCGGCAAAGAAAATACGCTTCACTTTCTGGAGGGCATCATTGGATGAAATCCCCGTAGGCTTATCCAGTAAAATGATGCCATCAACCGGACGACCTTTCCGACGACGAGCCATTACGCCTCCTCATCCGAACCTAATTCATCCCTTTTCCGTTTGTCTTCATCAACCGCTTGGTTGACCAGATTCGACATCCGCATCCCTTCAACCAAAGTATCATCATAGACAAAACGGACTTCAGGCGTCAGACGCAGACGAATCCGCTTACCTAACATCATACGAATATGAGATTCATGCCCTTTCAACGCTTTCAGGCAACTTTCCGGTGTCTGTTCCCCTACACATAAGAAGGAAACATACACTTTGGCATAAGCCAAGTCCCGGGAAACTTTTACCTCAGAAATCGTCACCATACCGAGGCGAGAATCTCTGATTTCACGCTGCAATATCATTGCCAGCTCTTTTTGCAGCTGCTGAGAAACGCGCTGCGTACGACTAAAATCTTTTGCCATATTTAAACTTTCTCATAGAAAGAATGGGGGGATGGTCTTCGCCAACCCCCCATGGTGTATTCAACAACCAACGATACATTCAACAATCGATTGTGTGGTATATCACTTGACCATCAATATCGGTTAGTCGATTGACCGTTTAATCTCAATTGTCTCAAAGACTTCGATCTGGTCACCAACACGGACGTCGTTATAGTTTTTCACACCGACACCACATTCATAACCACTCTTCACTTCTGCAACATCATCTTTAAAGCGGCGGAGTGACTCCAACTCACCTTCATAAATGACCACGTTATCACGCAGCACGCGAATAGGATTATTCCGTTTGATCAGTCCTTCAGTAACCATACAGCCAGCGATAGCACCCAGTTTCGGAGAACGGAATACATCACGGACTTCAGCCAGACCGATAATCTCCTGTTTAAATTCAGGAGCCAACATACCGCTCATCGCCTGTTTCACTTCATCAATCAATTGATAGATGATGGAGTAGTAGCGCAGATCAAGGCTTTCTGTTTCAATGGTTCGACGGGCAGAAGCATCAGCACGGACGTTAAAGCCCAGTACAATTGCATTCGATGCCGCAGCCAGTGTCGCGTCAGTTTCTGTAATACCACCCACACCGGAACCAACAATGTTAACTTTCACTTCATCAGTTGAAAGTTTAACCAATGCATCGGTAATTGCTTCAACCGATCCTTGAACATCAGCTTTCAGCACGATATTCAATTCAGCAACTTCACCAGCGGTCATATTAGAGAACATATTCTCTAGTTTAGATTTCTGCTGACGCGCCAGTTTAACTTCACGGAATTTACCCTGACGGTAGTTCGCAACTTCACGCGCTTTACGTTCATCACGCACAACAGTCGCTTCATCACCCGCAGCAGGAACACCAGAAAGACCGAGCACTTCAACCGGAATTGATGGGCCAGCTTCCAGCACTTCATCACCAACTTCGTCACGCATCGCTCTGACTCGGCCATACTCCTGACCACAAAGCAGGATATCGCCTTTACGCACTGTGCCTGATTGAACCAGAATCGTTGCGACAGGGCCACGGCCTTTATCCAGTCGAGACTCGACAACAACACCGGTTCCCATGCCGTCAGCAACAGCTGTCAGTTCCAGAACTTCGGCTTGAAGAAGAATCGCTTCTAACAACGCCTCTACGTTTGTTCCCTGCTTGGCAGAAATATGAACGAAAATATTTTCACCACCCCATTCTTCAGGAATGATGTCATATTGTGCCAGTTCATTTTTCACGTTGTCTGGATTGGCATCTTCTTTATCAATCTTGTTCACGGCAACAATTAGCGGAACTTTCGCTGCTTTCGAGTGCTGAATTGCTTCAATGGTTTGAGGCATAACACCATCATCAGCCGCAACGACCAACACCACGATATCCGTTGCCTGAGCACCACGAGCACGCATTGCCGTAAATGCCGCGTGTCCCGGGGTATCAAGGAAAGTGATCATGCCGTTGTCAGTTTCAACGTGATAAGCACCGATATGCTGGGTAATACCACCGGCTTCACCAGATGCAACGTGCGTACGACGAATATAATCCAGTGTTGAAGTTTTCCCGTGGTCAACGTGTCCCATAATGGTAACAACGGGAGCACGAGGAACGGCTTCAGAAGTGCTATCACGATCAGAAAGAACCGCTTCTTCCAGCTCATTTTCTTTACGGAGAATCACTTTGTGACCCATTTCTTCGGCAACAAGCTGTGCAGTTTCCTGATCAATCACTTGGTTGATCGTTGCCATCGCACCCATTTTCATCATGACTTTGATAACTTCGGTGCCTTTTACTGACATTTTCTGAGCCAGCTCGGAAACAATAATTGTTTCACCGATAACAACGTCAGATTTTGCAACAGTTGCATTTTTATCAAAACCTTGCTGCATTGACGAAGGTTTTCCCCGACCTCGATTCGAGTTACGTCCACCTTTTCCACCGCGAGGACGCATATCACGTTCTTGGCGTTGTTCATCGCGAGCAGAAGCTTTTTTCTTCGCTTTTGCGCGACGACTACCTTCATCACGACGGTCTGCTTCGTCTTCTGCCTCTTGGGCATAACGGGAAGTAGTTAGATGGTAATCTGTAGTTTCGTCTTCCATAGCACCTTTTTTCTCTTCTGCAGCAGACCAACGCTCTTGATTCTTTTCAGCCAATTCACGCGCTTTTTCGAGCTGACGCTGACTTTCCTCTTCAGCTTTACGTCTCAACTCTTCTTCCTGACGACGCATCAGTGCTTCGGCTTCTTGTCGCGCTGCCTCTTGCTTGGATTTCTCTTCATCAGAAAGTTCAACTTTCTGACTGTGTTTCTCTTCACGCTTCGCTTTTTCTTCGGCTTCACGCTTCATCTGCTCTTCAGCTTCCCGTTTCGCTTGTTCTTCAGCTTCACGCTTCGCTTGAGCTTCTAATCTTGCTTTTTCAGCGTCTAACTTGGCTTTCTCTTCAGCTTCACGCTGGGCTGCTTCTTCTGCCTGACGTTTCGCTTCATCTTCGATTGCACTACGCTTAACATACGTACGTTTTTTGCGCACTTCAACCTGAACATTCTTACTTTTACCACCTCCCGCATTCACACTGAGTGTGCTGCGAGTTTTTCGCTGTAATGTTAAACGAGTCGGTTCGTCCTTTGAAGAGCTGCCACCATGCTCTTTACGAAGGAAAGTTAACAGTTTCTGTTTTTCATCTTCAGAAACACTATCCGATCCCGTTTTTGTCATTCCTGCGTCAGCAAGTTGCTCTAATAAGCGGTCAACTGGTGTACCAATCTCTTCACTCAGTGCTTTAACTGTAAGTTCTGTCATGCCGCTTTCTCCCCTTGCTGAAAATTACGCGTCTTCGCCAAACCAACAAATATTACGCGCAGCCATAATCAATTCTCCAGCGCGTTCTTCTGTCAGTCCTTCTATACCTTCAAGATCATCAATTCCCTGGTCAGCCAAATCTTCAAGAGTAATCACTCCTTTTGCTGCCAGTTTGTAAGCCATATCACGCTCAAGACCAGATAGATTTAGCAGGTCCTCAGCGGGCTCACCTCCATCCAGTGATTCTTCTCTGGCCAAAGCAAGAGTTGTCAGTGCATCTTTTGCACGAGTACGCAATTCTTCAACAAGGTCTTCATCCAACCCGTCAACCTCAAGCAACTCATTCACCGGTACATAGGCAACTTCTTCTAATGTAGAGAAGCCTTCTTCAACCAACAATTCGGCAAAGTCCTGCTCAATAGCCAGATGCTTCATAAACAACTCAATTGACTCAGTTGACTCTTCTTGATGTTTCTTCTGAAGATCTTCTACGGTCATCACATTGAGTTCCCAGCCAGTCAACTGAGAGGCCAAACGAACATTCTGTCCGCTACGGCCAATCGCCTGAGCTAGATTGTCGGCTTCAACAGCAATGTCCATCGAATGGGCATCTTCATCAACGATGATAGAAGCAACATCAGCTGGCGCCATTGCATTAATTACAAATTGAGCTGGGTTATCGTCCCACAACACGATATCAATACGCTCACCACCCAATTCACCGGAAACCGCCTGAACCCGGGCCCCACGCATCCCAACACATGCACCAACTGGGTCAATGCGCTTATCGTTGGTTTTCACTGCGATTTTAGCTCTTGAACCCGGGTCGCGAGATGCGGCTTTCAGCTCAATTAATTCTTCACCAATCTCAGGGACTTCAACACGGAATAATTCAGCCAACATTTCAGGCTTAGAACGAGTGATGAAGAGCTGGAACCCACGCGCTTCAGGTCTAACCGCATAAAGCAGGCCACGAACGCGGTCACCAGGACGGAAGTTTTCTCGGGGAAGTTGATCTTCACGCAAAATCACAGCTTCTGCGTTATTGCCGAGATCAAGAATAATACTATCTCGGTTAACTTTCTTTACTGCACCGGTGACAAGCTCACCTTCATTATCAATAAACTGCTCAACAATCTGTGCCCGTTCAGCTTCACGAACTTTCTGGACAATAACCTGTTTTGCCGTCTGAGTCGTGATTCGGTCAAACTTAACCGATTCAATTTGATCTTCAATAAAATCACCCAGCTCAATCGAGTCATCATCAAATTGAGCTGCTTCGACTGAAATCTCTTTGGTCGGATTCTGAACTTCTTCTACAACCAACCAGCGACGGAAAGTTTCAAACTCTCCGGTCTTTCTATCAATCTCAACGCGAACATCAATATCAATTTCGTATTTTTTCTTAGTCGAGGTTGCTAACGCAGTTTCAAGCGCTTCAAAAATACGTTCACGAGGAACAGCCTTCTCGTTTGAAACCGCCTCAACTACCGCTAAAATTTCTTTACTCATTATTTCCAGCCTCTTTAAGACTTAAAATTTAGGGATCAGATTAGCTTTTGAAATATTGCTGAGCGCGAATGGTTCTTCTTGCCCATCAACAGTAACCACAATGGTTTCACCATCAACCGATTGGATGATACCTTTCCATTTGCGGCGGTTTCCAACAGCCATTTTCAAAACAATATTGACCTCGTGACCAATAAATTGTTCATAGTGTTCAGATTTAAATAAAGGTCTGTCCATGCCAGGTGAAGAAACTTCAAGGTTATAGGCCACAGAAATAGGATCTTCTACATCAAGCACAGCACTGACCTGACGACTAACCTCAGCACAGTCATCCACAGTAATACCGTTGTCGTGATCAATATAAATTCGTAGTGTCGAATGTGCTCCGGCACGAACAAATTCTAATCCGACTAATTCATAACCTGCAGCAACAACAGGTGCTTCAAGTAATTCAGAAAGTTGTTTTTCTAACCCTGTCATTTAAACGACTCCAGAAACAAAAAAAGGGCTATGAGCCCAATTTCAATTCCAAGCAAACAGACCAAATCTTCGATATATGAACAGTGATTGCTGCTCATACACAAGAATCAGATAATAAAAAACCCCGATAGTCGGGGTTTTTATCTATGCTGGACCCTGAATGTTAAGACAGTGTCTTAACATATAGTGAGATAAACCTTCTCACTATCAAACCTGCAACAACCAATTCAAGAATTGGTTGCGGGGGCCGGATTTGAACCGACGACCTTCGGGTTATGAGCCCGACGAGCTACCAAACTGCTCCACCCCGCGTCCGACTTGCTGAGCATTATACGCTCTCAATCTTCATTTACAAGTTTGTAAAGAATAATGGTGCCGAGAGAGGGACTCGAACCCTCACACCATAGGCGCTAGCACCTCATGCTAGTGTGTCTACCAATTTCACCATCTCGGCTAAATTCTTCTTACTGTGGTATTTCACTGCCGTTTGAGTCGTCAGCAGGAACACCGTCATCAGTCTTTGTTTGCTCTTGAACTACTTTATCCTGAGCGGGATCAACCCATTGCGACTTCGCTTTATGTGTTGATAAATTCCCTAAAACCAGACTAACGATTAAGAATACAATTGCAAAAATTGCAGTCATTCGGGTCAAGAAATTTCCAGAGCCACCGGCACCAAATACTGTATTTGAAGCACCGGCCCCAAATGAGGCTCCCATATCTGCGCCTTTACCTTGTTGAATCAACACCAATCCGATGATAGCAACCGCTGCCAACAGGTAAATCACAAGTAGAACTGTAAACATAACATATCCACCTATGTTCCAAATTGTTGAGCCAGCGCCGTTCTTATCTATCGACTTGAACTAGGCTAGCGACCTCCGTATCGGAAGTGGGGGCAATACTAACGAAAGGATTGAAAACTGGCAAGAGGATAAATTACTTTTTTTTCAAATTCATGGTTAAGCGGTTAAAAAAGGGACAACTGCAGTATTTTCATCATTCAGAAAGGAGAAATTCAGATGGCAGGAACCGTCATTTTAACGGTTCCTTTCGATCATTCAACAATTTGACTTCACGACGTCAGCAATCTTCAATGCAGATTCCCGAACGAGTGCTTCATCTTCACCCTCAACCATCACGCGAAGTAACGGTTCAGTGCCTGATTTTCTCAACAGCACCCGACCTTTATCGCCTAGTTCAGCTTCAACTGCCTCAACACATTGTTTCACTGCCTCAGCATCGAGTGGATTGGAATCGCCACTGAAACGGACATTTTCCAGTACCTGAGGGAAAAGCTTCATACCGTTGGATAATTCACTCAGTGACATCTCACTATCCACAACAGCGGTCAAAACCTGTAGCGCAGCTACAATTGCATCTCCGGTTGTCATCTTATCCAATAAGATCACATGTCCTGAGTTCTCTGCCCCGATTTTCCAGTTTTTCTCCAACAGTTTTTCCATAACATACCGGTCACCGACAGCAGCCCGGGCAAAGGGGATTCCCAGTTGTTTCAACGCAACCTCCATACCGAGGTTCGTCATCAACGTCCCGACAACACCACCTTTCAGCTCTCCTTTGCGCAGTAGGTAACGAGCAATGATATAGGCAATTTGGTCGCCATCGACTTTGCGTCCCAATGCGTCAACCATGATAATACGATCACCGTCGCCATCAAATGCCAATCCGATATCTGCTTTTTCTTCCAGTACTTTATGCTGGAGCGCGCGAATATCGGTCGCACCGACCTGTTCATTGATGTTTAAACCATTTGGATTCACGCCAATAGCAATGACATCTGCACCCAACTCTCTGAAAACACTTGGTGCAATATGATAAGTTGCGCCATGAGCACAATCGACAACAATTTTTAATCCAGCCAAGCTTAGACTGGATGGGAAAGTACTCTTGCAAAACTCGATATAACGCCCGGCAGCATCAGTTAGACGTGACGCTTTACCTAATTCAGCTGAAGGAACACACTCAATCACCTTATCCAGCTCTTGTTCAATTTCGAGCTCCACCTCATCAGGCAGCTTTGTTCCCTCAGAGGAAAAAAATTTAATGCCGTTATCATCATATGGATTATGAGATGCAGAAATCACGATTCCGGCTTCAGCACGAAAGGTTTGTGTCAGATAGGCAACTGCCGGTGTGGGCATCGGGCCAGTTAACGTTGCTTCGAGCCCGGCCGCAGCTAAACCAGCTTCCAGAGCTGACTCCAACATATAGCCGGAGATGCGAGTATCCTTTCCGATAATCACTTTACGGGTTCCCTGTTTCGATAGAACCCGACCGGCAGCCCATCCAAGCTTCATCACAAAATCAGGAGTGATAGGGAATTGTCCGACCTTTCCTCGGACGCCGTCGGTACCAAAATAACGCCTGTGATTCGACATCGATATTCCTATTTTCTTATCATTGATTGGCTTGAATCATACTGATTATTTTCATCGCTTCAACGGTTTCATCAACATCATGAACCCGAAAGATCTGTGCGCCTTGCATTGCAGCAACCGCGGCACAAACCACACTTGCGACCATGCAATCAGCGGGGTGTTTGCCCAGAAATTTATGCAACATCGATTTTCTGGACAGACCAATCAACAGCGGCAGACCAAACTGATGAAAGGTGTTTAGATTGGCTAATAAATGGTAATTATGCGCAAGGGTTTTACCAAATCCAAAGCCAGGATCAAGAATAATATTTTCTCGTCGTATACCAGCTTCCTCGCATACGGCAATTCTGTCCTTCAAAAACGTGTAGACTTCCTGAATAACATCACGATATTCAGGACGTTCCTGCATAGTTCCGGGCTGCCCTTGCATATGCATTAAACAAACAGGAATATCCGCTTTCGCGACAACAGCTAATGCGCCCGGCTCCTGAAGTGAACGAATATCATTAATCAGATCTGCACCGGCATCAATGCTCTGCTGCATGACTTCAGCTTTACTTGTATCAACAGAAATCCATATGTCCGGGTACTTTTCTCGAATAGCACGGACAACAGGAATCACTCGGTTTAATTCTTCTTCAACGGTCACTTCAGCAGCACCGGGACGAGTTGATTCCCCCCCGACATCAATAATCGTCGCACCAGCCTGAATCATCGAGTCTGCATGAGCTAGTGCTTGCTTCAGAGAGACAAACCGCCCGCCATCAGAAAAAGAATCAGGCGTCGTATTCAAAATCCCCATCACCTGAGGCTCACTTAAACTTAAGGTTTTATTGGATGTCCGAATATCCATAATACTCCCATAATAGCAAAAGCCCCGACAATACCGGGGCTTTTTTTCAGCAACAAAACGATTTACTCAGTTCGTCCACTTTGATCATCACTATCTGATTTGTCCTGTTGTTCCTCATTTTGAGGGTCATCAGGTGTCGTATCATTTTTCGGTTCAGTAGACTTCTTTTTTTCCTGAGCGTTTAAATCCTGTTCAACCCATCCGGCTGGGTCTCTAATTTCAGATTTTCGCTCCATCAAATCATCGATCTGGCCTGCATCGATTGTTTCATACTTCATCAAAGCATCTTTCATCGAATGCATGATATCCATATTATCCAACAGGATTTTTTTCGCTCTCTCGTAGTTTCGGTCAATAATCTTCCGAATCTCGTCATCGATCAGCTTTGCCGTATCATCAGACATGTGCTTCGTTTTTGTCACACTCCGACCAAGAAAGACTTCACCCTCTTCTTCGGTATATAACAACGGACCTAATTTTTCCGAGAATCCCCACTGAGTCACCATTTTACGTGCAATATCAGTCGCGCGCTCAATATCGTTCGACGCACCAGTTGATACTTTATCCACACCATAAATCAGTTCTTCAGCCAAACGTCCACCATAAAGGCTGGAAATCATCGATTCCAGATGTTGCCGAGACATACTGATGCGATCTTGCTCCGGTAAGTACATCGTGACACCTAGAGCCCGACCACGCGGAATAATCGATACTTTATACACCGGGTCATGCTCTGGGACCAAACGTCCGACAATCGCGTGTCCAGCTTCATGATATGCTGTTGATGCTTTGATTTCCTCTGACATCACCATGGAACGCCGCTCAGCACCCATCATAATTTTGTCTTTCGCCAGTTCAAACTCAACCATCGAGACATTGCGTTTATTCCCACGCGCCGCAAACAGTGCGGCTTCATTGACCAAGTTGGCCAAGTCCGCGCCTGAGAATCCTGGTGTACCACGAGCAATCAGTGAAGCATTGACATCATTAGAAATAGGCACTTTACGCATGTGAACTTTCAGGATTTGTTCACGCCCACGGATATCCGGCAGTCCAACCACAACCTGACGGTCGAAACGACCGGGACGTAACAACGCTGGGTCCAATACATCCGGACGGTTGGTTGCAGCGATAACAATGATGCCTTCGTGCCCTTCAAAACCATCCATTTCAACCAACATCTGGTTCAATGTCTGTTCACGTTCATCGTGTCCACCACCGACACCTGCGCCGCGCTGACGCCCGACAGCATCAATTTCATCGATGAATATAATACAAGGAGAAGCCTTTTTGGCTTGCTCAAACATATCTCTGACCCGAGAAGCACCGACCCCAACGAACATTTCAACAAAATCAGAACCTGAAATGGTAAAGAAAGGAACTTTCGCTTCGCCGGCAATCGCCTTCGCCAGCAACGTTTTCCCGGTACCCGGAGGACCAACCATTAAAACGCCGGTTGGAATTTTTCCGCCAAGTTTTTGGAAACGGCTCGGATCACGCAGGTAATCGACAAGCTCTTTCACATCTTCTTTCGCTTCATCACAACCAGCAACGTCACCGAACGTTGTTTTAATCTGCTCTTCCGTCATCATGCGGGCTTTGCTCTTGCCGAACGACATGGCACCTTTACCACCACCGCCCTGCATCTGTCGCATAAAGAAGATCCAGACACCGATCAAGAGAATCATCGGGAACCAAGAGATGAAAATTGTCCCCAGTAAGCTTTGTTCTTCAGGAGGTGTCCCTTGAACTTTTACATTCTGATTAATCAGATCATCGAGTAGCTTCTGATCGTACACTGGCATGTACGTGACATAATGAGTACTACTGCCTCGGCGGGTAAAAGTAATCTCACTATCTTTGAATTGAGCTTCCTGAATTTGACCCTGCCCTACTTCTTTTACGAAAGTGGTGTAGTCAACCGCCCTGCCACTATTATCTCCAGGGCCAAAGCTCTGAAATACGGACATTAAGACAACGGCGATAACCAGCCATAATATTAAATTTTTTGCCATGTCACTCAAGGTGTAAGCCTCGCGATAACTAGTTGTAATTAAAGGTAGGGTACTACAGATTATAGTATGTCGCTACCGTATCGGTAACGCCCGAGCCCCGTAAATGGTTACCCTTTGTAACCAGTTGCTACAATATAGACTTCCCGAGAGCGTGCTCTCGATGAGTCTGGTTTTCTTATTTTTACCACTTTAAACAGTGACCGGACATCTTTCACGTATTGGTCAAAGCCTTCTCCCTGAAACACCTTGACGATAAAGCTACCATTCTCAGCAAGTACTTGTCGACACATGTCGAGAGCCAATTCTACCAAATACATTGCTCTGGGCTGATCAACGGATAAATTTCCAGCCATATTCGGTGCCATATCAGACATCACGACATCGACAAGGTTCGGAGAAATTCTATCGAGTAAGGCATTTAGAATGGCCTCTTCCCGAAAGTCCCCTTGAAGAAAGGCAACGCCGGCAATCGAATCCATCGGTAAAATATCACACGCGATAACCTGCCCCGAATCACCGACAATATTCACGGCATATTGAGACCACCCACCAGGGGCTGCGCCCAAATCAACCACGGTCATGCCAGGTTTGAGCAGTTTATCTTTCCCTTGGATCTCTTCTAGTTTGAAGATAGCACGGGAACGATAACCTTTCTTCTTCGCATCATTTACATATTTATCATCAAAATGCTCTTTCAGCCATCGGCCTGAGCTCGCAGAATGCTTATTTTTACTCATTTCTGTTCCAATACAAATCACTTCACCAGATAAACAAAGGACGGAAGATGTGGTCATCTTCCATAGATGGCGCTAAAATAGTTGTTTTCAACCCTAATATAGTAAATTAAATTGGCTGCATCATGAACCTAAGCACAAAACAAAAACAGCATTTAAAGGGCTTAGCCCACCATTTGAAACCCGTCGTTCTCATGGGCGCAAATGGCCTGACAGAAGCCGTGCTTGCAGAGATCGAGATTGCACTTGATCATCACGAATTAATCAAAGTCAAAGTTGTCTCAGAAGATCGGGAAACCAAGCAGCTGATTATTGATGCAATTATTCGCGAAACCGGTGCTGAAAAAATTCAAACCATCGGCAAAGTGCTGGTGTTATATCGTCCTTCAGAACAGCGAAGAATTGAAATTCCCAGAAAGTAAAAAAAGCCGCTGAAGCGGCTTTTTTATTACATTGCAGCAAAATATCGATCAATCATCATTGCCGTTTTTACTTATATTCGACGCTATCGATATCGAAAGTTTTTTCACCACCGGGAGTGACGATGGTGACTTCATCCCCTTCAACCTTGCCAATCAGCCCCCGGGCAATCGGAGAACTGACTGAAATACGTCCCGCTTTTATATCGGCTTCATCATCACCGACAATCTGGTAACTTTTTTCTTCATCGGTTTCCACATCGACCAACGTGACCGTTGAACCAAAAATAATTTTGCCGGAATTATCAAGCTTAGTCACATCAATCACTTGAGCTACGGAGAGTTTATATTCGATATCACGAATTTGGGCTTCACAGATTCCCTGTTCTTCCCGGGCTGCATGATACTCTGCATTTTCCTTCAGATCTCCCAGTTCACGAGCTTCAGCAATCGCCTGTGAAATCTTTGGCCTTAATTTCAGGAGTCGGTCAAGCTCTTCACGAAGGAGTTGCTCGCCACGAACCGTCATTGGAACTTTTTCCATTTTATACCTCGAAACCAAAGTTATCTTTGGACAAAACAAAACTACCCAATCCCAAGGATTAGGTAGTTTTTCATTCAAATTGATTATCTCAGTGTAAACAAAGTTGGTCGTGAAATCATCTAAATTCAAGACCTCAATTTAGAAATCTTTGACACCGCCAAACCTGAACACTGACTTACCCATATAGAAAATTGATCCATGCCACAGAACATTATTCTAAATATGAAGCAAAAGTCGTAAAAAAAAATAAATATAGATTAAATTTTTCAAGTAACGGAACTTTATGACATGCATAAAAAATCATTTAAAAACAAATACTTGATATTTATTTATATTCAAAAAATACCGTTCATCGCGTCGATTTATATCATTTTACTAACTTCATCCCCACCTTTGCATGTACAACTAGGCTACGAAAAAGGCGAAAAGTTCAATGTTTCGTAGTTTTATATTTACGCTACGTTGCGCGCATTCGCATTACAGATGATGGACGATAGTCGCTCCGATACCTCGCTTAACAGGGCTTAACAGGTTAGACCGATTATGTTCTTCAACGTTTATGGACAGTAAATTTTAGGATTAACAAGATGAAAAAAACTCTGATCGCTCTTGCAGTGGCAGGTGCTGCAGTGGCAACTGGCGTGAACGCTGGTGAACTATACAACCAAGACGGCACATCCCTAACGATGAAAGGACGTGTCGAAGGCATTCTTTCTCTGAAAGATGGCGATGCATCAGACGAATCTCGTGCTCGTTTGGGTTTCTTAGGTAAACAAGAAATCAACGATAATCTGTATGGATTAGGCTATTTTGAAGGTCAATTTACATCTAATGATGGCAAACAAGATCCTACTACTCCAACGGTTCATACGCTGAAAAACGACGAGAATAGTGATTTCGACACTCGTTATGCTTATGCTGGCCTGGGTGGTACATACGGTGTCGTTACTTATGGTAAACAAGACGGCGTATTGACTCCGCTGTCTGATTTTACTGATATCATGTCATATCACGGTGACAACGCAGTTAAAAAATTAGTTGCGCTTGATCGTGTCGATAACCAATTAAAATATGCGGGTTCATTTGACAATCTGAATGTTTTTGCTGAATATCGTTTCGCTGACCGTATTGAGAACGCAACAACTGACACTATTGATAATAATGATCAAGATGGTTATGGTCTGTCTGCCACTTATGCACTGGCAAATATCGGTGTTGATTTAGGTTTAGGTTACGGTGCGCAAAACGACGACAATCAAATCGTTGCCACAGTTGCTTATACCCTGAATGATCTATACCTGTCAGCATTGTACAGCCACATCGATTTCGATGCAGCTGGTAAGGATAACTACGACGGTTATGAACTAGCAGCTTCTTATACCATCGACAAAACTAAACTGATCGCCACATATAACTATGGCGAAACAGATAAAGATGTAGCTAATTATCTTGCTCTAGAAGTTGCTTATTACTTCCAGCCAAACTTCCGCAGCTATGTGTCTTACAACATCAATATGCTTGATAAAGATGATGTTGACCTTGCCGGTAGCGCAATTGGTGATAATGGTACTGAAGATGATATGGTTGTAGGTCTACGCTACGACTTCTAATCTGAACCAGATTCAATACTCTTAAAACGCCCGCGCTAGCGGGCGTTTTTTTATCTGGTTATACTAGTCACATAACATCATTATATTAGGTTGCTTTGTGCTGCGGACGCTTCTGTTTACTATTACCTGTTTTGTTCTGAGCGCTGAATTGTGCGCCGCTCAGGCGACACCTTATGCCAGTCTGTTACCACCGACCAGCAGAACCGCTCTGATTGTTGAACAACTGGATACGCCCCTGCGAGAAGTCGATACCGATAGTCTGTCATTCTATCCCCCCGCCAGCACCATGAAACTGATTACTGCACTGGCTGCTAAATTAGAACTGGGCGATCAATTTCGTTTCAAGACTTTATTAGGCAAAGCAGACCATGATTGGGTGCTCCAATTTAGTGGTGATCCACAGCTCACAACCCATGACTTGAAACACATGTTTGTGACGTTGAAACAGCAAGGTATCAAAAAAATTGAGGGTAACTTGTGGCTCGATAATTCGTTATTCAGCGGCTATGAAAGGGCTGTCGGCTGGCCGTGGGATATTCTGGGGGTATGTTACAGCGCCCCATCGAGTGTCATCGTGTTAGACGAAAACTGTGTGCCCGGCTCAATTTATACACAAAAAGATGGCAATACTCGTGTTTATATTCCTGAACAATACCCCATTTATGTAACGACTCAGGCGAAAACCGTCTCATCACAAGAACAAAAACAACAGCTGTGCGATCTTGAGCTACGTAGTCGTGCCGAAAACAACTATCGCCTTTCAGGATGTCTGGTTCAGCGAAATTCACCGCTCCCCTTAAAATTTGCGATCCAGAATCCCAGCCTTTACGCGACTCGTATCGTTTACAGAATTCTGAATCACCTGGGGATCACGCTCACGGGAGAAGTGATCGTCGGACGCCCCCCAAAACCATTACAACAAGCCCTAGTTCAACATACATCTAAACCGCTCGTTGAGTTACTTGATACGATGCTGAAAGAGTCTGATAACCTAATTGCGAATAATGTGACGAAAACATTGGGTCATCAATTTTTTGTTCAGGCGGGCAGTTTTGCCAACGGCACAGAAGCAATCAAACAAATCTTATATGCCAAAGCAGGCATTGACCTTAAAAGTGCACAACTGGTTGATGGTTCTGGGTTGTCACGCAATAACCGAGTAACCGCCAATCAAATGGCTGAGGTTTTACATTATATTTGGCAGCATGATGCATCACTTCATCTGATCGAGTTGTTACCGGTTGCAGGACAAAGCGGTACGCTGAAATACCGGAAAAGTATGCGTTCTTCGATTGTCAGAGGTCATTTGAGTGCCAAAAGCGGCTCGCTATATGGCAGTTATAATATGGCGGGATATGGACTGGATAAAAAAGGGCAGCCTCAGGTGCTTTTCGTCCAGTTTGTCACCGACTACTTCCCTGATGATGATAAAGCAGAAACCGTTCAAACGCCGTCACCACTAGAGCAGTTTGAAGAACAACTGTATCGGGATATCATTCAGATGAGTCAGCAAAAGAAATCGTACCTCTCAAATATAAAGCCTGAATCATAACATCAGGCTTTATTTGAACGATATTTACTGGATGGTCACGCGGGCGAACTTGCGTTTGCCAACCTGAAGCACATAGGTGCCATGCTCAGGAATCCATTTGGTATCTTGGATTTTCTCACCAGCCGCCTTGGCAGCGCCTTGACGAATCATCCGCATGGCATCCGATGTTGAACCCACCAGACCTGCATCCTTCAGGATATTGCCGATGGCAATACCGGATGCAAATGTGAATTCAGGCATCTCATCAGGAATAGCACCTTTCTGGAACCGAGCAATGAACTCTTGCTCAGCCGCATCCGCTGCTGCTTCATCATGGAAACGTGCAATGATTTCTTTCGCCAGCAAGATTTTAATATCACGAGGATTCTTACCACCTGCAACATCTGACTTGAATTGCTGGATCTCAGAAAGAGGTCGGAATGACAACAAATCGTAATAACTCCACATCAACTCATCTGAAATCGACATGATTTTGCCAAACATTTCTTCGGGCGCCTCATCGATGCCGATATAGTTGTGAGCCGACTTCGACATTTTCTTCTCGCCGTCCAAACCAACGAGTAGTGGCATCATCAGTACAACCTGCTGTTTTTGACCGTGTGCTTTTTGCAATTCACGCCCCATCAGCAAATTAAACTTTTGGTCTGTCCCACCAAGCTCAACGTCGGTTTCCATCGCTACGGAATCATAGCCTTGCAGGAGCGGATACATAAATTCATGAATCGCAATCGCCTGACCACTATGATAACGCTTTTTAAAATCATCCCGCTCTAACATTCGGGCAACCGTCTGATTAGATGCCAGACGAAGCATTCCTTCGGCACCTAATTGAGAAAGCCACTCGGAATTAAACTGAATTTTTGTTTTTTCAGGATCGAGAATTTTAAAAACCTGCTCTTTGTATGTTTCAGCATTACGAATCACATCTTCGCGGGTCAATGGCGGGCGCGTGGTATTTTTTCCTGTCGGATCACCAACCATACCGGTAAAATCACCGATAAGGAAAGTCACCTCATGTCCCAGATCCTGAAATGCACGTAACTTATTCAGGATAACAGTATGGCCCAAATGAATATCCGGTGCAGTTGGATCAGCACCCAACTTAATTCTTAACGGACGGCCCTCTTTCAGTTTTGCGATCAATTCCTCTTCAGGAATCAACTCCTCAACACCGCGCTTGATTTCAGCTAATGCGGTTTCAATTGTCGCCATTCTCGTTCACTCCACAAATTTGGCAGAAATTTATTAGTTAGACATATTACTTGAATAGCGATGCATTTTGAAACCAGTTAAACTATTGTTCTAAGGATTTTATGAACCATCGGTAAAACGCTGTCTATATGTTGTCTATTTTTGCTCGTCTGCCACGATTACATCAAATACTGATTGGGTGTTTCTCCGCTTTAATCGTGATCGCTATTTTTTTTCTGCCCAATCCCCAAGAGCTTCAAGGAAAAGAAAAGCATCTCGAAATCGGTCGTCATTATCCACTCTCAATCAATGCAGAAGCGCTTTCTCCCGGAGTAGCGATTGCACCGACAGCAACGCTCAGATGGGAACAATATCAGGTAAAGTCCGGAGAGAGTGCCGCCGTTTTGTTTCAGCGTATCGGGCTATCATCACGTCTTTTGTATGAATTAACCGCCAGTGATCCGGAGATCAAACAGCAACTCACCCGACTCCGCCCCGGAGACGAACTCAGCTTCGGTTTTGATGAAAATGATCAACTGGTGCAATTGCGACGAAGTCTTTCGACCTACGAAGCGTTCATGATTACCAAGTCAGAGCATGGCTTTACCGCGAAATTAGATAAAAAAGAAGTGCACTATCAATATAATTACGCTGAAGCCCAAATTACATCTAACTTCTGGAATGCTGCGGTCAATGCAGGTTTAACCCCGAATCAAATTATGGCGCTGGCTGGTATTTTTGGTTGGGACATTGACTTTGCCTTGGATATTCGCAAAGGAGATACGTTCAGCCTGCTCTATCTGGAAGAGGTCGTCGAAGGTGAAATTGTCGGTAAGGGCAATATCATTGCCGCAACGTTTACCAATCAGGGCACGACATTTAAAGCGATTATCAACGATGAGAATGGTGATTATTATGATGAGAATGGACGAGCCATGAAGAAAGCATTCTTGCGCTCCCCGCTCGATTTTCGTCGTGTTTCATCAAACTTCAACCCACGCAGGCTGCATCCGGTGACCGGCAGAGTCAGACCTCATCGCGGTACAGATTACGTTGCTCCGGTCGGAACACCCATTTGGGCAGCCGGTGATGGTGTCGTCGTGAAGTCGAGTTATAACCGCTTCAACGGGAATTATGTCTTTATCAAACACAGTAATACCTATATGACCAAATACCTTCACCTGAAACGCCGATATGTGAAAACCGGCCAACGGGTGAAACAAGGACAAAAAATCGGTGCTCTGGGTGGTACAGGCCGAGTCACAGGGCCACACCTGCACTACGAATTCCTCGTTCATGGCGTACACAAAAATCCACGGACAGTGTCTCTTCCTCAATCGGCATCACTTTTGGGACAATCGAAACAGACATTTATCGCCAATGCTAAAATCAGATTACAACAGCTAGAACGCTTCAGTCATCTGATGTATGCCAAACGTTAAGGTGTCACTGCGTTACACAACAATGGTTGAGTCTGTGTAATATTAATATTCGTCGGGCTTTGAACAATATGATTGAGCAATATCGATGGACAGTGAACGGGCGAATTAGAATTTGAACACGGAACAGCCATGTCGGCTCGAATACGACGATCCGACATGGTTCATCAGGATGAGACAGCGTCAGACACTAAATGAGGCACCACAACCACACGTAGTTGTCGCATTTGGGTTATTGACGAAAAAGCGAGACCCTTCAAGTCCTTCGGTATAATCAACCTCGCCACCAATCAGATATTGCAGACTCATTGGATCAACCACCAATGTAACGCCACAATTTTCGATAGTCATATCCCCATCATTTACATTCTCATCAAACGTAAATCCATACTGAAAACCGCTACAACCACCACCGGTAATATAAACCCGTAGTTTGAGCTCCTGATTTTCTTCTTCGGCAATTAACGCTTTCACGCGCTTCGCTGCCGCATCAGAAAATGTCAGCGGTATATTTAAATCACTCACAACGACCTCTCTCATGCTTCGATATCTCTTGCTAACATAGTTTCAGTCAACAGAACCGCAGTCAACATTGTTGCATCAGATATACTTTATTATCCGCCTTGATTATCTAATACCTGACTGAGTCGTTCAAGTATTCACCGCATACATCAAACAAACTTTCTTTTTCAGATGACAATGAGCGCCCCAACCGCCCCGTAACGTGATAGCCCGGCCACACAAAACTTTGGCATCATTCAGAATGATCGACCAAACAGACACAAATTCAGTAACAAGGTGTATTCATCTATTGGCATTTCAGGAAAAAATCGAAAAAAATATTTCTCTTCGAACGATGAATAGTACAATGCTTGCCAAGTTGGTCCAACCACTCAAAAGAGGATAATCCCCATGACCAAATCATCTGATCTATATCAACAGGCACAAACCACCATTCCCGGTGGTGTAAATTCGCCAGTACGCGCCTTTAATGGTGTCGGTGGCACGCCGATTTTTATCGACAGAGCAGACGGTCCATTCGTTTTTGACGTTGATGGTAGAGCTTATATCGACTACGTCGGTTCATGGGGTCCAATGATTCTAGGTCATAATCATGGCGTCATTCGTGAGTCGGTGATTGGCGCGGTACAAAAAGGATTGAGTTTTGGTGCACCGACTGAACAAGAAATAGCGATTGCTGAACTGGTTTCACAACTCGTTCCATCGATGGAACAGTTACGCATGGTCAACTCCGGCACAGAAGCGACTATGAGTGCCATCCGTCTGGCACGCGGATATACCGGCCGCGATAAAATTATCAAATTCGAGGGATGTTACCACGGTCATGCTGATAGTCTTCTGGTTAAAGCTGGATCTGGTGCGCTCACGCTGGGTCAGCCCAGCTCTCCCGGAGTACCTGCTGACTTTGCCAAATATACATTAACGGCTCGTTTTAATGATCTCGACTCAGTCAAAGCTTTATTCGATGCCAATGAAGGCGAAATTGCCTGCATTATTGTCGAACCCGTTGCCGGTAACATGAACTGCATTCCACCGGTTGAAGGTTTCCTTGAAGGGCTCAGAACCCTCTGTGATGATGCCGGCGCCTTGTTGATTTTTGATGAAGTCATGACGGGATTCCGGGTTGCCTTGGGTGGCGCTCAAGCACACTATAATATCAAGCCTGACTTAACCACGTTAGGTAAGGTCATAGGAGGCGGGATGCCCGTCGGTGCTTTTGGTGGCCGAAAAGAGATCATGCAGTATATCGCACCAACCGGCCCCGTTTATCAGGCAGGAACACTCTCTGGAAATCCAGTCGCGATGGCTGCCGGTTATGCATGTCTTAGTCTGTTAAAAGAAGAAGGCAACGAAAAACGCCTGGCATCGAAAACCAAACAGCTTGCAGATGGTTTTAAGTTTTTTGCTGACAAACATGGTATTCCACTGCTGGTACATCAGGTCGGTGGGATGTTCGGCTTTTTCTTTACCGAGCAACAACAAGTCACCTGCTATGAAGATGTCGCCCGTTGTGATGTTGAGAAATTTAAACGCTTCTTCCATCTGATGCTTGATCATGGTGTCTATATGGCTCCATCAGCGTTTGAAGCCAGTTTTACTTCGCTGGCACACTCCTCTCAGGAAATAGAAGCGACATTAGAAGCCGTCGATCGTTGTTTCGCCATGATGGCAAACGACTAAGCGACTTCACAATAACCAGATTTCAGGCGCTCCCACCAGAGCGCCTTTTCTTTACCAGATTTCTCGCTAAAATCTCCGGATAGAGACAATTTATGGCAGGTGTTTACCATTTCTAACATGCCGATGATTGATAACAACCTGAATTATCGTCATGATACAGACCTATATTTGAAATATAAGTCATCGAAGGTAGAAATAACGTGAATACCATCTCTAGTCATCGAGTGATTATCGCTGCATTGCTTGTTGCAGCCATCGCATGTTATCTGCTCATCGAGCCCTATATCAATTCGATTATGCTGGCTTTTATTATTTCTTTACTGATTTATCCGCTCCATCAATATCTGGAACGTAAACTGAATCCTTATCGAAATTTCGCTTCATTTTTATCCTGCGTCATTCTGACTTTTATTATTGTGCTGCCACTATTATTGGTGTTCGGTGCCATTGCTCAACAAGGCGCTCGTTTCTCGCAGACGCTTTATCAGTGGGTGACTCACGGTGGTGTTCAGGAAATTTTCAATCATCCTTGGGTTGTCAAAGCGATGGACTTTGCGAACACCTACTTACCTTTTGATACCATTGATCCAGCCGCGATTGCTGAAAGAGTCGCCAAAATGTCTAGTCAGGCCGGTACACAGCTTGTCGGTGTCAGCGCCAAACTCGTTGGTGATGCGACAGCATTTATCATGGATTTTTTCCTGATGCTGTTTGTGCTGTTTTTCCTGCTACGCGATTATGAAAAAATCATCACCACATTGCGCCATGTTCTGCCCCTGTCTCGCAGTCAGGAGGATCGATTGCTGGAAGAGATAGAGAAAGTGTCGAAGTCAGCAGTGATGGGCTCCTTTCTGACGGCGCTCGCGCAGGGTGTTGCCGGAGGTCTCGGGATGTGGCTTGCGGGTTTCCCCGGTCTGTTCTGGGGCACGATGATTGGCTTTGCTTCCTTTATTCCGATTGTCGGTACTGCATTGATATGGATACCAGCCAGTGCTTATCTGTTGCTGACCAACGATATTTCCTGGGGGATTTTCCTCGCAGTCTGGAGTATCGTCGTCGTCGGCTCAATTGATAACTTACTACGCCCCTTTCTGATGCAAGGAAGCTCGGGGATGAATACCCTCATGATCTTTTTCTCATTACTTGGAGGTATTCATCTGTTCGGTTTGATGGGATTAGTCTACGGCCCTCTGATCTTTGCGATCACCATTGTACTGTTCAATATCTATGAAGAAGAGTTCCAGTCATTTCTGAACCGACAGGATAAAAGCTAAATAACTTCAAGCCATCCACAGATTGTGAGAAAATCGCGCATCTTTTTGTGATATCGAATGTAGAGCACAATCATGTCGAGCGAATATTTTTCAGCCCAGAATTCAGCCCCAAGCCAAATTGCTGAACGTCAACTCTCCTATTTTCAGGGAAAACATCTCCTGGTTGCCGGAGAGATCGAAGATCAGTTTCCCCTGCAACTGCGACAAACTTGTCAGTCTGTCGCCATCTTTACCACTCACTATGGCTATTATCGGCAGATCGCGGACGATTCAAACGTTACGGCCTACTTTGGCGCAACATTGAGTGATGACTGTCATGCCGATATGGTATTGCTCTACTGGCCAAAAGCGAAGCAGGAAGCAGCATACCTGCTTGCAATGCTGATGACCAAACTCGGTCCGGGGACTGAAATTGTGGTGGTCGGCGAAAATCGCTCTGGCATAAAAAGCATTGAAACATTATTCGCATCCTACGGAATAATTCGTAAATATGATGCGGCACGCCGCTGCTCTTTCTACTGGGGAGAATGTAGCCAGACGCCAGAGCAGTTCAATATGCAGGACTGGTTTAAAACTTACACCGTCAATTATCGGCAAAAAGAGCTTATCGTGAAAAGCCTGCCCGGGGTGTTCAGTCATGGGGAGTTAGATCTTGGCAGTCAGCTATTGTTGGATAATCTATCCGACATGCACGGAGACGTCTTAGATTTCGGATGTGGTGCCGGTGTCATTGGTACTGTCATTGCCGCACAATATCCATCAGTCACCCTATCGATGTGTGATGTCAGTGCATTAGCCATTGAATCCAGTAAAGCAACGCTGGCTGCAAACGGACTGAGCGGTCATGTTTTCCCATCAGATATCTATTCAGATGTGACTGATCGTTACGATCATCTCATCAGTAACCCACCGTTTCATTCCGGACTGGGGACCAGTTATCATGCCAGTGAAACATTCCTGACTCAGTCCCCTCATTATTTAAAACCACGAGGCAAGTTATCGATTGTTGCCAACAGTTTCCTCAAATATCCCCCGCTGATTGAACAAACACTGGGAAGTTGTGACACGCTAGCCAAAACCAATAAGTTTGCCGTTTATCAAGCAACCTATTAATTCTATTTATCATTGTGATTTGATTCATGCTTGGCTCAACATCTTTACATTCAGCGCAATATACTCGCTCAGCGACATAAAAAAACCTGCCCGAAAAGGGCAGGTTTTGATCATATAGATAGCTTGACTCTGGGAGAAATTATTTCGAAGTCACGAATTCAGGATAAGCGCCGACACCACAATCGTGCATGTCCATTCCTTCCATCTCTTCTTCTTCTGTGACACGAATTCCCATGGTTGCTTTGAGAATACCCCAAACAATCAGGCTGGTACCAAATACCCAAGCAAAGATAACCACCGCACCCAGTAATTGAGAACCAAATGATGCATCCGCATTGCTGACTGGCACAGCCATCAAGCCAAACAGACCACAAACACCGTGAACAGAAATCGCACCCACTGGATCATCGATTTTTAATTTATCCAACGCGACAATCGCAAAGACAACAATCACACCGGCAACAGCACCAATGGCAACCGAGTACATTGGCGACGGAGAAAGTGGATCAGCCGTAATCGCAACTAAACCAGCCAGCGCACCATTCAGTACCATGGTTAAATCCGCTTTACCCCAAGTGGTTTTACAAACTAATAATGCGGCTAATGCACCTGCTGACGCAGCAGCATTGGTATTCAAGAAGATCTTACCGACCGCTGACGCATTGGCAGCATCCGAAATCATCAACTGTGAACCACCGTTGAAACCAAACCAACCGAACCACAAAATGAAGGTACCCAGTGTTGCCAACGGCATGTTTGACCCCGGAATCGGATGAACTTCACCATTTTTACCATATTTGCCTTTGCGGGCACCCAGTAGCAAAACACCCGCTAAAGCAGCCGCTGCACCAGCCATATGAACAATACCTGAGCCAGCAAAATCACTGAAACCAGCAGCAGAAAGGAAACCACCACCCCATGTCCAGTAACCTTCAACAGGATAGATAAAGCCAGTCAGTACCACAGCGAAAATCAAGAATGCCCACAGTTTCATCCGCTCAGCCACCGCGCCAGAAACAACGGACATCGCTGTTGCAACAAACACAACCTGGAAGAAGAAATCTGATTCTAAAGAGTGGTCTGCATCTGCAGCTTGAGAGCCGATTAATCCACCAATTGAAGGCAACCAGCCCCCATCAGCATTATCAACATACATAATGTGATAGCCGACGATGAGATATAACGTACAAGCAATCGCGTACAATACAAAGTTTTTCGTCAGAATCTCAGTCGTATTTTTTGAACGAACCAAACCTGATTCCAGCATTGCAAATCCAGCAGCCATCCACATGACCAGTGCGCCCGAAATGAGGAAGTAAAAGGTATCAAGCGCGTAACGTAACTCCGTTACTGTTACTGATAATTCCATAATAGTCTCTCCAATCCTTAGAATCTTTTAAAGTGCTTCTGAATCTGTTTCACCGGTACGGATTCGTACCGCTTGGCTCAGATCATAAACAAAAATCTTACCATCACCGATTTTTCCTGTGTGTGCTGCTTTCATGATGGCTTCAACGACACGGTCAACATTGTCTCCCTGTGTTGCGATTTCAAGTTTGACTTTCGGGAGAAAATCAACCTGATACTCGGCGCCACGATAAAGCTCGGTATGGCCTTTCTGACGACCGAATCCCTTCACTTCTGAGACGGTCATTCCCTCGATCCCCACATCAGATAAGGCCTCACGGACATCGTCTAATTTAAAAGGTTTTATAATTGCATTAATTAATTTCATGGCGTCCTCTCTCGAGCTGTACTCCGGTTACTGACTCTTGAATCCAAGGTACGTGCCAACTTTTTAACTAATTGATTATAATCGATAAAATTAACAGCAGGAGTAAAACCCAATCACCGTCGCATCAATATGGTGCAACGGTTTCACAAAAATAAAGCGGGTTTCGAAAAGTTCACCACAGTTGTGCAAAGTGAAATGATTTGTTTCGGGATAAAACGATTGGTGTGGGCTGAAGATAATTAATTTTGCGTAAACTGTTGCCATTGCATAAGCATCGATTCGAAATCATCGAGACCACAAGTCGCGATACTTTCACTCTCATATAACTCAAATTCATCTTCAAAATCATGATGATTGGCGTGTGTCAGGGTATTTTCAAAAATCGTCACTTCACCTTCCAGAATCTTGAGTGATATCTCTCTGCCAAACCAGACTTGTTCAGTGAGATCATCTTGATATGCGGATTGCAGCAATTGTAAAATCTGCTCAATCATTGTGCGCTCCGCGTTTATTTCATCTTCAAGAAAACGAGAAATAACTGCGTGCTCCATATTAAATGCAGCGTAATACTCACCTAATAAAATATTTTTTCTAAATTCAAATTCCATAATACCGAGATTCATCGAGATACAGTCAAACCAACACCTAGTATATACGGAAGTCGCATCAGATACAGGTACCTGTCCTCCTGCATCCGCATCATTGTTCACAGACGATTCGCTCAGCTAGGCATCAAAATAGAATATAAGAGAAAGAAATTTCTGATAAAAAGTATCCACCGGCATAGCCGGTGGTTTTTCATATGCGCCTATAAGGCTCTCCTACTGGCTGCGCCCTAGCAGGCGCGTAGTGATCTGACATTTGCATATGACTAATTCCTGCGGCCCGTAAACGGGCTACCTGAATACGGGATCGACAATTGCTCTCCCATTTTATCCTGCTCTAGTTGGTGCTTGATGTAATTTTGTATCTTGCTCGTATTCTTACCTACCGTATCTACATAATAACCTCGGCACCAAAATTCTCGATTTCTATATTTAAACTTCAAATCCCCGAATCGTTCATAAAGCATTAGGCTACTTTTACCTTTCAAATACCCCATAAACCCTGAAACACTCATTTTGGGCGGTATTTCTAAAAGCATGTGGATATGATTCGCGCAACATTCCACACTTCAAGAATGTTCACATTTTTCCATTCACATAGTTTCCTCAATATTTCACCTATTGCTCTACGTTTTTCTCCGTAGAACACTTGCCTTCTATATTTCGGTGCAAAGACTATGTGGTATTTACAGTTCCAGCGCGTGTGCGCTAAGCTCTTTTCGTCCCCCATTGGGACCCCCTTTCAATTCTTAATTAACTCTTGTAGTTGCCAGACCACAAGACGTTTTTATCAAATTGAAAGGGGTTATATAACTGACTTATAGCTGTAAGCTTTACGGAACCCCCAGCCTAGCTGGGGGTTTTCTCTATACAAAAAAATCCCTCCATACGGAGGGATTGATCTCAATTCAACAGCACCAGAACTTATGCAGGCTCTTGGAAAATCACAGTGTCTGCTTTTTCGGTATACTGATTCATCTTATGGAAGTTCAGATAACGATAGGTATCCGCAGCCGTCGCATCGATTTTCGCAGCGTACTCAAGGTACTCTTGCGTGGTTGGAATGCGTCCCAATATTGCACCAACGGCTGACAGCTCCGCAGACGCAAGGAAAACATTCGCACCAGCACCAAGGCGGTTCGGGAAGTTACGGGTTGAGGTAGACATCACCGTTGATTTATCAGCAACCCGGGCTTGGTTACCCATACACAGAGAGCACCCAGGCGTTTCGATTCGAACTCCGGCACGGCCAAAAATACCGTAATAGCCTTCTTCAACCAGTTGGTCTTTATCCATTTTGGTTGGCGGAGCTACCCACAAGCGTGTTTCTAACTGACCAGAGTAATTATCCAGCAGTTTACCCGCGGCACGGAAATGGCCAATGTTCGTCATACAAGAACCGATAAAGACTTCATCAATCGGTGTGCCTTGCACTTCTGACAGTAAGCGGGCGTCATCCGGATCGTTTGGTGCACACAAAATCGGCTCATTGATATCGTCTAAATCGATTTCCAGCACATGTGCATAATCAGCATTGTCGTCAGCATGCATCATCTCTGGCTTATCCAGCCATTCTTGCATAGCACGCACACGACGCTCGATCGTCCGCACATCACCATAACCTTCAGAAGCCATCCATTTAAGCATCACAATGTTCGATTGCAGATATTCTTCAATCGACTCTTGAGACAGTTTAACCGTACAACCCGCAGCACTCCGTTCAGCTGAAGCATCAGACAACTCAAACGCTTGCTCAACAGTTAAATGCTCCAACCCTTCAATTTCGAGGATCCGGCCTGAGAATTCATTGATCTTACCTGATTTCGCAACCGTGAGCAGACCATCTTGAATCGCAAAATAAGGAATCGCATGAACCAAATCACGCAGCGTGATTCCCGGCTTCATTTTACCTTTAAAACGCACCAAGACCGATTCAGGCATATCCAACGGCATAACACCCGTTGCAGCAGCAAACGCCACCAAACCAGACCCTGCCGGGAAAGAGATACCCAGAGGGAAACGGGTATGTGAATCACCACCGGTTCCGACTGTATCCGGCAACAACATACGGTTGAGCCATGAGTGGATGATACCATCGCCCGGACGGAGAGATACGCCGCCGCGATTCATAATAAAATCAGGTAACGTGTGGTGCGTATTTACATCCACAGGCTTCGGATAAGCCGAAGTGTGACAGAATGACTGCATCACCAAGTCAGCCGAGAAGCCGAGACACGCCAAATCTTTCAGTTCATCGCGCGTCATTGGACCGGTGGTATCTTGCGATCCCACAGTCGTCATTTTTGGTTCACAGTAAGTACCGGGGCGAACGCCCTCAACACCGCAGGCTTTACCAACCATTTTCTGAGCCAGAGTAAAGCCTTTGCCGCTGTCTTTCACCGGTGAAGGACGACGGAAAACATCTGACACTTCAAGACCAAGGGATTCACGTGCTTTCTCGGTTAAACCACGGCCGATAATGAGTGGAATCCGGCCACCGGCACGCACTTCATCAATCAGAACATTTGTTTTCAGTTTGAACTCAGCCAACACCTTATCGGTACCGTGTTCACAAACTTTGCCTTCATAGGGGTAGATATCGATCACATCGCCCATATTGAGCTTGGAGACATCCACTTCGATCGGCAATGCGCCCGCATCTTCCATGGTGTTAAAGAAAATCGGTGCAATTTTACCACCGAGGACATAACCACCCGCACGTTTGTTCGGTACATAAGGAATGTCTTCGCCCATAAACCATAGCACTGAGTTCGTTGCCGACTTCCTTGAGGAACCCGTCCCGACGACATCACCGACATAAACCAGTGGATGTCCTTTATCTTTCAACAGCGCTTCCATTTGTTTGACGGGGCCGACTTTCCCAACATCATCGGGTTCAATGCCTTCACGCTCATTTTTGAGCATTGCTAAAGCATGAACAGGAATATCAGGGCGAGACCATGCATCTTGTGCCGGAGACAAATCATCAGTATTGGTCTCTCCGGTCACTTTAAATACAGTCAAGGTTACCTTTTCAGGCATACTTTCTTTCGACAAGAACCACTCGGCATCAGCCCAAGATTGAAGTACCTGTTGAGCATGGGTATTTCCTGCTTTGGCTTTTTCTTCGACATCATAGAAAGCATCAAACATCAACAGCGTATGAGATAAAGCCTTCGCAGCTGTAGGGGCTAATATTTCATCATCAAGAAAAGAAACCAGTGGTTCGATGTTGTATCCACCTTGCATCGTTCCCAGCAGCTCAGTTGCTTTGACTCGATCAATCAACGGAGAGGTCACTTCTCCTTTTGCCACAGCAGCAAGAAAACCAGCTTTGACATAAGCAGCTTCATCAACACCAGGGGGAATACGATTTTCAAGCAGATCAAGAATGAATGCTTCTTCTCCTTGCGGAGGAGACTTTAATAACTCAACCAGACCAGAAACTTGTTCAGCATCCAGAGGTTTAGGAACAACTCCTTCTGCGGCACGCTCTTCGACGTGTTTACGATAGGCTTCAAGCACGACTTTTTCCTCTCATTGCGGTTCATTCACTTTATTATAGCTATAGGAACGAACGTCCTTGGAAACTTGGCACTCCGTGCAGAGACAAACTCAAATTATCTTAGCCGAGGAGGCCAAACGGTTGATGCAGAATAGCAAACTTACATATAAATGGAAATGTATACTCTTTGACCCACGCAACAACTTCCGACGAAACTTTTCACGGTAGTTTCAAGCCAAACCCAAAAACATCTCGCCACACAAAAATTACGGCTGAAAAAACCGATGATAAATGGTCTTTCCAGCCGTGTATCATGAGGTCAATACTGCGCCTGTACTGACCACCACTCAATAGCCGTTTATGAAAACACTACCATTCGAAAATCTTTCTCAGCCAACGTAATGGTTTATCACTCTCTTCACACCGCTGTTTCCATGTGTGGTTCGCATCCCATACCGGGAGTTTGAATTTATTATCACAGTCGAGACTGAGCGCACCACGACGGTCTTTATCAAACCCAATCATGGTAATGCCCTGCGGCCATGGCAAATGCAAGACCTTCGGTACTCGTTTTTGCAGATAATTGGCATACACACGTAAAGCCCCGCTCGCCCCCGTTAATCCAGTTGGTTTATTGTCATCCCGGCCAACCCAGATAGTGGTCACTTCACGTCCATCGACACCCACGAACCAGCTATCCCGATAGTCATTACTGGTGCCGGTTTTACCGGCAAGCATCGCCCAGGAAAAACGATTGTGCAGATACCGACCGGTTCCTTCAATCACGCCCCGCTTCATCGCGTAGGTTGTTAACCAAGCAGCCTGCTGTGAGACGGCCTGCGTACTTTTCGGAATCGACTGATACAAGACATTACCGTCCAGATCAATCACCGAACGTAATGCCGAGAGCTTGGATCGTCTGCCGGAGTTGGTGAGCGTCTGATACATTTGTGCCACTTCAATCGGAGTGAGTGAAAACGAGCCTAAAAACATCGAAGGCACCGGACGAATTTCTTGTCCGTCAACACCGAGAGCCACCAGCATATCACTCACTTGGGGAATCCCCAGCGACATCCCCAACTTAATCGTTGGAATGTTGATGGATTTTGCCAATGCCAGAAACAGCGGGACGTTGCCACGGAACTGATGATCAAAATTCTGTGGTGTCCAGATGTCTCCCCGATCCGATTTCAAACGAATCGGCTGATCATCCAGTGTCGTCGCCAGATTATATTTGTCCGGATCGTTCAATGCGGTCAGATAAATTGCAGGTTTCACCAGCGACCCGATTTGCCGTTGGCCATTCAACACACGATTGAAGCCATCGAACCCGATCCGAACCCCACCGACCATTGCCCGGATTTCACCACTCTGACGATCCACCGCAATCGCCGCAGCCTCCAAACCTTTACCCAACTGCGGGACTTTCTTTTGTACTGCATCTTCGAGCTCGGACTGAGAGACCGGATCCAAGGTGGTAAAGACTCTCAACCCTTTGTCGGATTTAAACCGATCACCCACTTTATCTTTCAATTCAATCGCCAACTGCTGAAAATAAGCAGGCTGACGTCTGGCAATATGTGGATGTTTCTGAATATCTAACGGGCGTTCAACGGCCTGAGCATACTGCCTTGCGGTTAGGATATCTTGTTGCATCATCAGTTTCAGCACGAGATCACGCCGCTCTCTGGCACGCTCAGGATAACGAACCGGATTGTAATAGGATGGTCCTTTCACCATACCGACCAGTAACGCCAATTGATCAATTCTCAATTCTTGTAATGGCTGTCCGAAATATAAACGGGATGCGAGACCGAAACCGTGCACTTCTTCAGCACCATTCTGCCCCAAATACACTTCATTCAGATAGGCTTCAAGAATGCGATCTTTACTGAAACGGTAATCAATGATGAGCGCCATATAGGCTTCTTGCAGCTTTCTCACAAGGGTTCTTTGGCTAGAGAGAAAAATATTCTTCGCCAACTGTTGAGTCAGCGTACTGCCCCCCTGAACCGTCCGGCCTGCTCGCACATTTGCCACCAAAGCTCTGAGGATAGCAAACGGCGAAACCCCTTCATGCTGATAAAAATTCCGGTCTTCCGTCGCCAGTAGTGCATCAATCATCACTTCCGGAAATTGCTCCCGGCGCAGAAATAAACGCTGCTCGGTAATGTTTTTCTCCAGCATCCCTAGCATCTTCGGTTCCAGACGTAAAAAACCGACATCCTGATGTTTGTCCAACGACTCAATCCGGGTTAAACCATTATCGTCAAAATAGAGCATCACATGCCGATCCGGTTCTGGCCCGTCGGCAAACTCAAAGGGACGGCGAATCAATTCAATCTTGGTTGAAGATGCCGAGTACTCTCCGGCATAACGCGGCCGGGCCACTTTGCGATAATTTAAAATATCCAACTCATGCCGCAACGCATCCAAACTAATATCATCACCGGGAGACATCGATAAAATTCGGGCATAGACAACGGTCGGAAGATCAAAAAGTTGGCCCTCGAATTTCTGACTGACGAGGCTATTCAGATAAACCCCATAGAACCCAATCACAATGGCAAGCGTTAATCCGACTTTCCATCCGATACGCCACAGTTTACTAAACCACCCAGTGCGTTTAGCGGCCGTTTTGTGACTCGAACTCTGCGCTTTTTTGGTTTCGGATGCGCGACGATCAGTTCGTCGTCTCTTCTGCTGATTTTTTTGACTACTCATTGAATTAATTATCGCTTCGTTTCTATCTCTGCTCTGGATGATTCGCAACTTTCGCTGCGATGTCATCGGTTCGCAGTTATGTTACCTGATGTATTGGAGCATGAACATGGTTGGAGATTGTTCATCTTGTGTACTAAGCCTATGGTTTAATGTCAATTTGAACCGCTTGGTTTGACACAATATTAACAGCCACGGCACGTTTATTGACATCGTTGACACTTACCACTCACTTTCAGCAATAAGCCCAAAGCCCCCGCAGAACATCCGGTAATAAACCTTGAAATTTATCAACCAATGCAGCGAGGCACCACAAAGCGATAGCTACAGCTGTTTTTTGATCTTTTTGGTCGGTTGGTGGTTGGCAGGATCATCCGGCCAGGGATGCTTGGGGTATCGTCCTTTCATCTCTTTCTGCACTTCACGGTAGGCCCCTTGCCAGAAAGCCGCCAGATCACGGGTAATTTGCAACGGCCTTTGTGCCGGTGAAAGTAATTCAAGCACTAAAGCAATTTGGCCCTGAGCAATCCGAGGAGAAGACTGTTCTCCGAACATCTCCTGTAATTTCACCGCCAGAGCCGGCGCTTGTCCTTGTTGATAACGGATGGGATAGCGTGAGCCCGTCGGCACCACATAGTGCGTAGGCAACGCATGGTCGAGTCGTTGCTTCACATCCCACCCGATACGCGCCTCAAGCGCTGCGACTAAATCAAGCTGCGCTAACGCCTTCAATGTTTTCATCCCTGTCATATAAGGCAGTAGCCATTGCGCCGCTTCATTAAGCAACGTTTCATCATCCATTGCGGGAATACCTAACTCGGGTAACCAGTCTCGTGCACATCGCGATCGCTCAAGTAAGTTCCGTGCGGCCGGATTCCACGGCAAAATCGATAAGCCTTTTCGCACCACTGCATTCAGCAAAGCTTCAGCAGCCTTATCGGCATCAGGTTCACCTAAAGACTGGCGTTCCAGTACTAACTTTCCACAACACAGGTGCTTTTCTGCGGTCAGTCGTCCTTTATTATCATCCCAATCGAACCATTCCCGCCACGTAAACAGATGGGGGAGTACCTGTTGCAACATCGCTTGATCGGCACGGACCGCTGAAAAAATCCGACTATCGCCCTGCTGCGTTTTGACAATGTCAGCCACGACTAATAATGCTTCATCAGCCAGAGGTTCATCCGGCAACATCATCGCCCCCTGACCATTGGCTAATCGGTAACGACTAGACTGACCACGCGATAATGCAATCCGGTCGGGAAAACCGGCTGCCAGTAAAGGAGCGACCCATTCATGAGAGACCTTGAGCGGTTGTGCTGAATACCCGAGTTTCGTGAATAGCTTCCTCGCACGTTTTAAGTAAAACTGGCTGCGTGGCAAAGCACCACTTTCAACTAAGTTCAGTTGAAAATGCAAATCAGGATTCGCGTTTCCTCTTGGCGGTTCTTCGAGTAACGCCACTAACATCACTGCCGTCGCAGCCACAGATGCACCATGCTGTTTGGCACGCCATAACATTGCCCCGTGCCGCGGCTCAACCCCGAACTGTGAAATAGCACTGCCTATCTCAGTCAGTCGTCCATCATCAGTCACTCCCAGCCGAGCCAATAGCGACTCCGCTTGTTTGAGGGCCTGTTCTGGCGGGCAATCTAACCACTGTAAATCCGAGGGTGAACGGCATCCCCACTGTGCCAGTTCCATTGCCAGCGAAGTGAGGTCAGCCCGTAAGATCTCCGGCTGTTGTGCCACCGGCTGTCGGGCTAACATTTCCTCACTGTAAAGACGCAGACAAATACCGGGCGCTAACCGCCCGGCTCGTCCGGCTCGCTGTTCAGCCGAGGCTCGTGAGATACGCACAGACTCAAGTCGGCTAATCCCCGTTTTCGGATCCCATTGAGCAAGTCGTTCAAGCCCGCAATCGACAACCATGCGAATCCCTTCGATGGTCAAACTGGTTTCAGCAATATTGGTTGCCAACACGACTTTTCGTTTGCCTATCGGTGCCGGTGCAATCGCCTGCTGTTGCTGGGACACGGAAAGCTGACCATAAAGCGGACATACCAACACATCCTCCGTCAATTGCCCGTCAAGCTGTTGGGCGAGACGTTGAATCTCGCCAGCCCCGGGCAAGAAGACCAGCATGGAGCCGGTTTCACGTGAAAACAGCGATGAAATTTCTTTCGCAGCGGTTTCAATCAGCCGTCCCCCGGCCGCGGGCGTCTTATAATACACTTCGACCGGATAACTGCGCCCTGTCGATTCAATGTAACCCGCCGCTGGCAATATGCCCTGTAAAGCCGCGCCATCGAGCGTGGCCGACATAATCAGTAATTTCAGATCGTCGCGTAATGCTTCTTGTACTTCTAATGCCAGTGCCAGTGAGATGTCCGCATCTAAGTTTCGCTCATGAAACTCATCAAATATCAGTAAATCAATCCCTTTCAGCTCGGGATCTTGTTGCAGCATCCGCGTCATCACACCTTCGGTCACTATTTCAAGTCGTGTATGAGCGCTCACTTGAGTCATGCCCCGCACCCGAAGACCAATGGTTTCGCCAACCGACTCTCCCAATTGTGAAGCCAGATAATTGGCAATATTCCGCGCTGCGAGTCGACGTGGTTCCAACATAATCATTTTGCCGGTAATGATGTTTTGCTGAAGTAAAGCAAGCGGCAAACCTGTGGATTTCCCGGCACCGGGTGGTGCTTTCAAAATGACCTGAGGACAATCGGCAATCGCTGCCAGTAATTCAGCCATGACGGCTTCTATGGGTAACTGAGATAACGCTGACGACTGTGACAAAACATCACCCTTGTGATTAAATGAGAAAATGATTGTACCGAAAAAACGTGAATAAATGCAGTTTGCTCCCCCGTTAAGTCCCGCTGTCCTGTTAAAACGTTACAAACGTTTTCTGGCTGATATTCAATTGCCCGATGGCACGACCACCACTATCCACTGCGCCAATACAGGCGCGATGACAGGCTGTGCAACGCCCGGTGACACGGTATGGTTTTCGCGTTCGGACAACCCCAAACGCAAGTATCCGTTCAGTTGGGAGTTGACGGAAACAACACACGGACATCGGATTTGTGTCAATACGATTCGTGCCAATACACTGGCTTGTGAAGCCATTGAGTCGGGTATTATCGAAGAGCTTCAGGGATATGACACCTTACGTACCGAAGTGAAATACGGTCAGGAGAACAGTCGGATCGATATTCTCCTCAGTGCCGACTCTAGGCCGGACTGCTACATTGAAGTGAAAAGTGTCACGTTACTTGAGTATTCTCCCCTAGATGCCAAGCCATCCGGTCAGGGATACTTCCCGGATGCGGTCACGACTCGAGGACAAAAACACCTTCGAGAACTCATTGAGGTTGCTCGAAATGGAAAACGAGCCATACTTTTATTTACTGTATTACACTCAGGGATTGAAAAAGTATCGGCTGCCCTCCATATAGACGCGACATATTCACGTTTGTTGGAAGAAGCTCAAAAGGAAGGCGTGGAAGTCCTGTGCTACAAAGCAGAACTCTCCAAATATGAAATGAAACTTGTATCAAAGATAGAATGGATCAGCGAATCAATAAAATATTGATATTGTCTGCACATTGGTAACAAGTTTACAACGAGTGTTTGCCACCCCCTTTTCTTTCTGGTATAGATACCCGCCTTAAGTAGACTGCTCTCGCAGTTGACTAGGTGTTAGTAGGAGATGCTGTATGACAGAATCCAAAAAAAAATCGCTAGGCATCCTAGCCATCGCAGGTGTTGAGCCATATCAGGAACAACCGGGTGAAGAATACATGTCACCGGGCCAGATCGCTCATTTTACAAAAATTTTACAAGCTTGGCGCAACCAACTTAGAGAAGAAGTTGAGCGGACTGTCCACCATATGCAGGACGAAGCGGCTAACTTCCCGGATCCTGTTGATCGTGCATCTCAGGAAGAAGAGTTCAGCTTGGAGCTTCGCAATAGGGATAGAGAGCGTCGTTTAATCAAGAAGATCGAAAAAACACTAAGTAAGATTGAAGAAGAAGACTTCGGTTTCTGTGAATCTTGTGGTGTTGAGATTGGTGTTCGTCGCCTTGAAGCACGTCCAACCGCTGATTTATGCATTGACTGTAAAACGCTTGCAGAAATCAAAGAAAGACAAATGCAAGGTTAATCGAGCTTTATTACCTTACCTCATACAATAACAAACAAGGGAGCATTTGCTCCCTTGTTTGTTATTGTCATCCGGTTCAAAATACGGCTATATCTAAACTTAGTGAGCTTCCATCACTGATCATTTCAATACAATCGATGAACATGAGTAATTATATCGGGCGCTTTGCCCCTTCTCCTTCCGGCCCATTGCATTTTGGCTCCCTTGTTGCGGCATTAGGCAGCTATTTTCAGGCTCACGCCATGAACGGAGAATGGTTGGTCAGAATTGAAGATCTCGATCCACCACGGGAAATGCCCGGCGCTGCGGATCTCATCCTGAAAACCCTCGAAGCCTATGGGCTTCACTGGGATCGAACGGTTTGGTATCAAAGTCATCGTCATCCGGTTTATCAAGCGCAGATTGATGAGTGGCTTGCTCAAGGTCAGGCATACTATTGTCGTTGTACCCGAAAACAAATCAAAGCCTCTGGCGGCTATTACAATGGTGCCTGCCGCCACCGACAACTGACCCCGCAGCCCGGATATGCCGTTCGCTTACGCGTGGAGACACCAATTACTCAGTTTGACGATGAAAAACATGGTAAAATTGAGATCCCGCTAGCATTAGCACAAGAAGATTTTACGATCAAACGCCGGGATGGTTTGTTTGCGTACAACCTGGCAGTGGTACTCGATGATATTGACCAAGGCATCACGCAAGTTGTCCGCGGTGCCGATTTGATTGAGCCGACCGGACGCCAAATCAGCCTCTATCAACAATTGGGTCACCCCCCGGTCAGTTACCTTCATTTACCACTAGCCGTTGATCAAGCCGGTCATAAACTCTCGAAACAAAATCATGCACCAGCGATTGATCTACACAACCCACGGCCAACCCTGATTCAAGCTATGAAATTTCTCGGCTTTCAGCTCCCCGTCGATATCGAGGCAGCAGAACTGTCGGAAATTGTTGCTTGGGGCTGTCAAAACTGGCATATTCATCAACTCCCAGAGACGTTTGAAATCACACGATGATTCTCAAATTGAGTCCAATAGGCTATGATTAGCCGCAAATTGACCCACAAAGACATTCTGTCAACAAAAGACAACAAGGTAGAGATTCTTATCCTTGTCTGATGCTCATGAATAAAAACGATACTACAGAACAGGCTCATCGCGTATATCCGGATTTGACGCTAAATATCCTCACGCGACAAGAGCACAAAATCTCTCGCAAACAAATCAGCGAGAGTGCACTCAAAGTGCTTTACCGACTACAAAGTTCAGGCTATGAGGCCTATCTTGTCGGTGGCGGTGTCCGTGATCTTTTGCTGGGGGAATCCCCGAAAGATTTCGACATTACAACCAATGCGACGCCTGAACAGGTTCGTAAGCTGTTTCGCAACTGCCGTTTGATTGGCCGACGTTTTCGCCTTGCCCATGTAATGTTCGGGCGTGAAATTGTCGAGGTCGCCACATTCCGTGGTCATCATCAGGAGAACGACCGTCAGAAATCGAGTCAGTCGGAAGCCGGAATGCTACTGCGAGACAACGTCTACGGCACAATCGACGAAGATGCGGAACGGCGTGATTTCACCGTCAATGCCATGTATTACAACATCGCTGATTATACGATTCATGATTACGCCGGTGGCATTGAAGATATCGAAGACCGACTGATCCGTTTGATTGGCGATCCGCACACCCGTTACCGCGAAGATCCGGTACGGATGCTAAGAGCCGTTCGCTTTGCAGTCAAACTTGATTTCGATATCGAAGAAGAAACGGCAGCCCCTATCGAAGCATTGGCACCATTGTTACAAGACATTCCTTCAGCCCGACTCTATGAAGAGTCACTGAAAATGTTGCAAACCGGATATGGTCTGGAAACATACCATCAGATGCGGCAGTACAACTTGTTCCAGCAAATGTTCCCGATGATCTCTGCTTACTTTACCGATGATCACAGTTCACCGACGGAAAAGATGCTTGATCTGTCACTCGATTCAACCGATCAAAGAATCGAGGAAGGGAAAAGAATCAATCCGGCATTTATGTTTGCTGCGATTCTCTGGTATCCGATGATTCATTTGGCCGAAACATTTATGGAATCCAAAAACCTCTGTTACTACGATGCCGTGATGGAAGCGGGTAACAAAATATTGGATCAATTGGTCAAAACAATCGCCATCCCAAGACGCCATACCGCAACTATCCGTGATATCTGGCAGCTGCAACTGCGTTTCTCACGCCGTCATGGTAAACGGGCTTTCCGTTTATTGGATATCAATAAGTTCCGGGCAGGCTTTGACTTCTTAGTCATGAGAGGCATCGTCGAAGAGGGCGAAACGCAAGAACTCGCCCAGTGGTGGGAAACATTCCAAAATGCCGGGAAAAATATGCGTCAGGCGATGGTCAATGACATCGGCCGCATCAACTCCAAAAAAGCGAAAGCGCGCCAACGCCAAGCAGGACAGAAAAAAAATAAACAGGAAGTGTCATGATCACGGTTTATATTGCGATCGGGAGTAATATGGCACAGCCGGACCAACAGGCCCGGCAAGCGATTCAGGCCTTACAACATCTGCCTGAATCGGAATTTATTCAAGCATCTCAACTGTATAGCAGCACGCCCATGGGGCCAACGGATCAACCGGACTATATCAATGCTGTCGTTGAGATCAAAACGCATTTAAAACCACTTGAATTATTAGATCATACCCAAGCCATTGAACTGGATCAGGGACGAGTGCGAAAAGAGGAACGTTGGGGGCCAAGAACCTTAGATCTCGATATTCTCTTATATGGTCATACAGTGATCAATTCTGAGCGACTGGTGATCCCCCACTATGGCATGAAAGAACGAGAGTTCGTGCTATATCCGCTTGCTGAAATCGCACCTCACTTAATTCTCCCGGATGGGACTGAGCTGAATCAACTTCTTCAACACGTTGATCAAAATGGACTCACGATTTGGCACGCACCTGCCGACGTCTCGTAAGGATGATGAATGATGAAAAAAATTACGATAAATAATTTGATGCGCTGGAAACAAGAAGGCCGTAAGTTTGCATCCGTAACCGCTTACGATGCCAGTTTCGCGCAACTTTTCGAGAGCCAGGATATGCCTGTGCTACTGGTCGGTGATTCTCTGGGCATGGTTCTGCAAGGCCGGACAGATACGTTGCCCGTCACGATTGAAGATATGGCCTACCATACGCGATGCGTCAAAGCAGGCAGCCCCAATTCACTGTTAATGGCTGATATGCCGTTCATGAGCTACGCGACGCCGGTTCAAGCGTGTGAAAATGCGGCTAAGCTCATGCAGGCGGGTGCAAACATGGTCAAAATTGAAGGCGGCCACTGGCTGGTAGAGACAGTTAAAATGCTGACTGAACGCGCGGTCCCCGTGTGCGCACATTTAGGTCTGACACCTCAATCGGTGAATATCTTCGGCGGTTATAAAATACAAGGACGAGAACAACAACAAGCCGAACAGATGTTACATGATGCATTGGCATTGCAAGAGGCCGGTGCACAAATCGTGTTACTCGAGTGTGTCCCTAGCAAGTTAGCCGCTCAGATTACCCAAGCACTCGAGGTTCCGGTCATCGGGATCGGTGCCGGTGCCGATACCGATGGTCAGGTACTGGTCATGCACGATATGCTTGGAATTTCGGCCAACTACATGCCTAAGTTCTCAAAAAACTTTTTAGCGGAAACTGGCGATATCCGTCAAGCGGTCGCCAAATACATGGAAGATGTGGAACATGGTATTTTTCCTGATGAAGAACACACCATTGCCTAATACAATATTACCGAATACAGCATTGACTAATGCAACATTGCCAGGCCAGAGATCGCCTAAAACCCGATTGTCGGAAGGAGCAAGTCATGCAGACTTACACTGATATCTCAGCGCTCAAAGCGCAGATTAAACAGTACAAGCGTGATGGCCATAGCATTGGTTTTGTCCCGACGATGGGAAATTTGCATGAAGGTCATTTAACGCTGGTACGTAAAGCCAAAGCAATGGCCGATGTGGTCATTGTCAGTATTTTCGTCAATCCGATGCAATTTGATAAAGCAGAAGATCTGACCAACTATCCACGGACGTTGGATGACGATCTGGCCAAATTGACTCAAGAGGGCGTTGAGCTGGTCTTCACGCCTTCGACCGACATCATGTATCCCGAAGGATTGGATAGCCAGACATTTGTCGAGGTTCCCGGACTCTCGCGTATCTTGGAAGGCGATTCACGCCCCGGTCATTTCCGTGGTGTCTCCACCATCGTGACCAAACTCTTTCATATCGTCCAGCCGGATATTGCCTGTTTTGGTGAGAAAGATTACCAACAACTTGCACTGATCCGTCAGATGGTGATTGATCTCTGTTTTGATATTGAGATAGTCGGTGTCCCGACAATCCGAGAAGCCGACGGTTTGGCGATGAGTTCACGCAATAATTTACTGACACTGGATGAACGTCAGCGCGCGCCGGTATTAGCCAGAACCATGCGCTGGATCAGTAGTGCGATTCGAGGCGGGCGGACGGACTTCGACACCATTATCGAAGATGCGATTGATCAGCTCAGAGCCGCTGATCTGGAACCGGATGAAATCTTTATTCGCGATGCCCGCACACTTCTGCCGGTAACAGAGAGCAGTAAACAGGCCGTGATCCTCATGTCAGCCTTTATGGGCAAAGTCCGCCTGATTGATAATCAGGTTGTCGAACTCGCCCGAGAAGGCAAAGAGGCGAATAAGAATACCAGCGAAACAGAGAACAACGAAAGCGATAGCTAATTTAGCGCTCTCATCCTGATCGAAGACAGCCTGCGTTGAGCTTGCTGTCTTCGGTATCTCTGCCTTACTGATTCGCGGCTGATTAAGCTATTTTTCCTCCCAGCGCCCCAACCACTTCCCGCAGCTGCGCCAGTAATTGCGTCTGACCAAATCGATGGATTTCAGGTGTCAGCCCCGAGACACTGATGGCATAGTTGACCATTTGATCCGTTTCCAGTGGCACAGCAATACAGGTAATCCCAGATTCATTACCTTCCCCGTCAACCGCAAATCCTTGCTGCCTGATGAGTGCCAGCTCTCGGTAAAAATCATTCTCCGCATGGATTTCTGCCTGACCGAAATGACGAAAATTCGCCAAATCGTGTCGATGACTCTCCCAGCACTTCTGCTGTTCATCCGGGGAGAAATAGGATAAGACCACTTTACCGCAAGCGGAATGCAGCAACGACGAGGCCAATCCGGCATGAGCATTAGTATGAAAGACCGAATTTTTAGGTTCTTCTTTTTTCAACAGAATCACTTTATCAAAATCACGCCGTTGTAAGTTGACCGTAAATCCGACTCGCTCGGCAAGCGTAGCCATGTAGGGGGCGGCTTCCGTGACAAACGTATCATGATGGATCACCGAATAACCTAAGGTGATCATCTTCGTCGTCAGATAGTATTTTCCATTCTCTGCCTGACGGAGATAACCACACTGACACAGGCATTTACAGATTCTGTGTACCGTGGTTTTCGGATACGGTATCACCTTGCACAAAGCATCAAGGCTCATCCCATCCGAGGCGGTAGCAACAATCTCTAGGACTTCAAAGGTTTTATGTACGGATTGCATAGTGACTCAATAGTGCTCGCGGCTTCCACCACACTTCAATTTCCAATGACGAGAAAATACAGTCTTGTGAATCAATAGATCGTGTCTTTCCACAAAACTGTATATTCGATATAAAACATGATATTCGATCTAAAATATGCGCTCGATATAAAAATGGTCACACGGGTGACCGAATCAAGCCGGATACTTAATCTTAATCACAACTTTTCTAACCTGTGATGTCGTGGTGACCGAGAGATTCGGCATATGGGCCGTTCTCGGTGTAAACAGATAAAACTGATCATGAGACATGGTTGCATAAGAGAGTGTCACCAGTTGTTGATCAAAGAAACAGATATCTTTTTGTTGATCATAATGATAGTCATGCGATAGCTGCTGATGTTGTTCATCGGTCAATTCAGTCCAGCCAAACTGTTCTTCTCCCTGAATAATAAACTGAACATCACAATATTTGTGATGAAACTCAGGGCCTACCGGGCTTTCTGCCGTTGTTTGATAATCGAGGATCATAAAAAAAGCATCATCCGGATCGATCTCGGGAATGGTGTGACGTCCGGAATCGAGAGCGTTTAAATCTTGGGTCGTCACATAGTCAATCGCACGGACAAAGAGCGCAGGTAACAAAGCACGATAATCAGAGGCATGAAAATGGCAAGCGAGCATAGTAATTCCTTATAATTCTGCCAATATCTGGCAGTTGAGATCGATAGCATAAACCGAAGTCGATGCCGTGATATATAACGTACTTTCATCATGATTCAGCGTGCAGTTAGAAACCGTCTCAGGCACTGGAATACGTCCCACCAGCACCATTTCACGATTGAGCACTAAAATCCCTTCAGACGAACTGCAATAGAGCGTTCCGAAATGATCCATCGTCATCCCATCAGGGATACCGTGTTCCACTTGATAAACCAACCGTCCTTGAGAGAGCACTTTTCCATGTACATCAAAGGCTTTCAGGTGTTTTAACCCCTGCGTTGGAAAATCAACAATCGACATGTCCGCCACATACAAGGTTGTTTCATCGGGAGAAAAGACCAGACCATTGGGTCGCTGAATATCAGTCGATGCAATCGTCAATGAATCATCATGCGGATCATAACAGTAGATATAACACCCAACCATCTGACTTTCCGATTTATATCCCTCAGCATCACTAAGAATGCCGTATGGCGGGTCAGTAAACCAAATCGTCCCATCCGAGCGACGCTCAACCACATCATTCGGTGAGTTGAGTCGTTTACCATCATACTTATCAACTAAAACCTTGGCGAGTGCCAGATTGTCTTTATGCCGAATAGAAAGACAGCGCCGCCCGTGTTCGCATGTCACCACATTGCCATTGGCCAATGGGTAGTTGCCATTGGCAAAATGTGAGTAATCCGTGACAAGTTCTGTCTCGTGAGAATCGGGATGATAAAGATAGAGCGCATTTTTTTTTACATCCGAAAACAGCAGTTGACCGGGGTGCTGCAACCATGCAGCACCCTCGCACCAGATATGACCGCCACTAACCTGATGCAGTGGCGATAACAACGCCTCTTCAAAAGACATATTCACCTCGCTCAGTTCACTTGCCAAGACGCTTGGTAATAATCTCGATAGCCATTCTCCGGATCGTATAAATTGCGATCCCCGCCTGACTGATGAATATTATCTGCCGTGACTAAATGTGCTGGTGTGACATAACCGCTGATGGGTTGATCATGGAACAGTCGATTCAGTTCATCGACTAACTGCCATCCATGCAGGTTTAGCGGTTCGGCAACGGTTGCGACCTGAAAATTACCGTTACGAATCCGTTCAAATGCAGATTCACTGCCATCTCCGGCAGAGATATTATACGGGCCTTCACCTTTTTTCTTACCGGATAGCGAACGAAGCGCCGGTGCCATATAGTCGAAATAGAGGTCATTGATTGCCAGAGTATAGTTGTATTTATCGCCATATTTCTGAACCAATGAAAATGTCAGCGGCGGGATCCGTGCTGACGTATTTGCCAGTGGCGTATCTTCATAACTCAGCACAGAGCATCCACTACATTTTTCAATATAAGATTTCATCACATCGGCTTTACGTACTGCGATACTGTATAAACCATCGGTCAGAATCACGACATGCGCATGACCATTGGACTTGGCAATTGCATACATTGCCGATACTTTGGCAACATCATCAGCCGAACTGGTGATGTTATCTTCTATATAGAGTTTCTCAATCGGGCCGGGCTCGGGGGTCGCGTGCCAACTGACAATCCGAATCCCCAGCTTATGTGCCTGACGCAGGGTGGGAATCATCGTATTGGGCGTAAATCCACCAATGATAATGCCATCCGGCTGCAACGCGATGGCTTGCTTCAAGGCAGAAGACTGTGATGGCACACTGCCGGCCCCATCAAGCACTCGTACATGCCAACCAATCACTTTCGCTGCTTCCTGATAGCCTTTCATCACACCTAAAACACCACTATTTTTCAGATCAGAAGCAATAAAAATAATCGTCTTATCCTTAGCGGCAACCGGCCCTTTAGGGAGTGAGAATGCAGCAGCAGTGTCTGTTGATGCCTGTTTGACAACTTGCTTTGCCATCTCAACATAATCTGATGCTTCATCAGCAAGCACGGGCAGGGTTGTTAATGCAGCACCGATCACCATGGCTAGTATTTTGAATCGTCTTTTCATTATTTCACCTTCACATTATTTTTGGTTGCTGTTTGTTTACGTTTTTGGCTAAAGCCAGCCAAAGTGATGGAAATTAACAGAATCGCGCCATTGAATAGTGGTTCGACAAAGAATGGTGTGCCCCATTGTTGAAGACCTGAAATCCCGACGCTAACCAGAGAAACACCGATCAGAGTGCCCCAGACGTTGACCCGCCCGGCACGAAATGTCGTTGAGCCTAAGAATGCACCGACCAATGCCGGTAGCATGTAGTCCTGACCAACCGAAGAAGAACCGATCCCGATATGAGAAGCCAACAGCACGCTGGCAAAAGCGATCAATCCGTCCGAAACCACATAAGCGCCGATGTAACAAGAGGTCGTATTGATACCATTTAAGGATGCAGTATTCGGATTCGCACCGACTGCATAGAGTTTGCGTCCTAAAGCGGTGTATTCAGTCACCAGCCAAAGCAGCAGCGTAATCGCGAGTAGGTAAAAGACGATGATCGGAATGCCGACAATGTCATAGCTGCTGAACAGATAGAAATTCTCCGGCAATGCACCAACAATTTGACGGCCACCGGTATGCCATAGTGACACAGCATAAATCACGGTCCCGGTGCCTAACGTGGCCACGAAAGAGTCAATATCCGCCAATGCCACCAGCATGCCGTTGAATGCACCATACAGACACCCACACAGCACAACAATCAATGCCGCAGCTTCCCAGGAGAATCCGTACCATTGCTGTAAGGTAATGGCAAAGACATGCCAGAAGGTAACACCAAACCCAACATTGAGGTTCATTTTGCCGGTGATCATGGTCACCATCGCTGCTAAAGCAAGAATCGCAACAACGCTCTTTTCACTCAAAATTGCCTGAAGTGTCAGCATTGAAAAGAAGGTGTTGGTCGTCAGACTAAACAGCAGGATTAAAAATACCGTCAATAGTAGTAATCCATAACGCATTGCAATCTGGGTAATGAAATTCCCAATCCCCAAAGAGAGGGTTACATCCGTCTCTAGTGCGGTCGATTTAATATTAGACGTCGCCATGTTCGTCCTCTCCTACTTTTGAACCTGATGCATACTTCAATAAATTAGCCACCGTCACTTGCTGCTCCGTCAGCTCTTTCACCACTTTTCCCCGGTTAAACACTAACGCCCGATTTGATATATTCACCACCTCTTCAAAGTCACTGGAAATGACAATCACAGACAATCCCTGACGAATGGACTCACGCATGATTCGATAAATTTCAGAACGAGCACCAATATCAACACCAGCCGTTGGATTATCCAAAATGACAATCGGCTTATTCAGATTGAACCAGCGCGCCAAAATCACTTTTTGCTGATTGCCGCCACTCATTGAGCTGATTGCAATATCAGGATCCATCGGGCGAACTTCGTATTGTTTCATCGCTTCGAGGGCCTGACGATATTCTTGAGGCTTTGACAGGAAAGTCAGATAACCGCCACCATTGATGGTCGGATTCAAGTTCAGGTTTTCCATCGCGCTCATTGAGCCACAAATACTCTCTTTGACCCGATCAGCTGCCACCATGGCAAATCCACTGCGAATACTTTTAGCGGGCGAACTGATATCAGCCTTTTCTCCGCGAATGAACACCTCACCGGACTTGATATTGAGCCCTCCAAATAACGCCTGCCCAATCGCTTCTTGCCCGGCATTGCGCAGACCAACCAAAGCAACCAGCTCACCATGACGCAACGTCATATTGAACGGCTCTAAATCACCGAGTTGTAGATTACGGACTTGCAAAATATCATCCTGCTCCGGCTGGAGCGGGGTCCGATAATTCATCTCTTTTTGCGAACCGACGATCAGCGTTACCAACTCATCAATGGTGTAGTCACTGACCAGACCGGAGCCCACTAAACGTCCATCGCGTAACACCACTACGTCATCACAAATATCATGAATTTCATCCAGCCGATGGGAGACATAAATCATCCCCACTCCCTGCGCTTTCAGCCGTTTCAACACCTGAAACATCCGACCGACATCACTGGCAACCAGAGAAGCCGTCGGTTCATCTAAGATCAACACCTCCGCATCAGCGACCAAGGCTCTGGCAATCGCCAATAAGGATTTCTCTGCCGCACTTAAGTTAAAAATGCGCTCAGACGCTTTCACGTCTAACCCGACCAAATCCAGAACTTGCTGCGCTTTTTCTGCTGCGGCTTTCCAGTTGATCATGCCCCAGCGTTTCGGGAACCCCAGTGTTAAACCGATGTTCTCCGCAACCGTCATCCATTCGATCAAGCCAAGATCCTGATGAATAAAGGCAATAGGGACTTGATTGGCTGACGCTAAATGGGTTGCATCCTCAATCGGTTCCCCTTTAAAACGAATCTCACCGGATGTTTTTTTATGAATGCCGGCCAGCGTTTTAATCAAGGTCGATTTTCCGGCACCATTTTCCCCAAGTAGCGCCACACAACGTCCCGGGTGTACATGGAAAGAAGCGGATTCCAATGCAACAAAATTAAAGAATCGCTTAGTTAACCGATCAATCGAGAGCAGACTTCCTTGTGGATTGTTGAGCAATTCCATAGATACCTCATGATGATATGACTGCTTCGCGGGATGTCAGCTCACAATCAACCACACTTATATTCCACATTGTGGAATAATATTATTTTAAATTCCAAATTACGTTATAGTGTTTTTTGTGTTTAAAAAGTGAGCAAGATCTGTATTTGATAGGGATATCGTTTGTTTTTGGTCTTTAAGTGAATCGGATCACATTTGCCGCCAACCCTTGTTTCGACTGGGTATCACCATTGACTGTCATCATGAGACAAGATGAAAAATAAGGCGCGTTGACACGCGCCTTATTAGGAGCTGTTGACCTTTCATGGTTGAATTTTGTTCAATCTGGACGGGTAGAAAACAGCCTATAGCTCAAACCCGACGCTATGTGCCATCTCCGTTAAACGCTGTTTGGCGGTGATGATATTGTCTCGCCAGTGCTCATCATGAGCCCACATTTCAATCACGAACGGCGCACCGTAGTGAATCTCTTTAAGTGCCGTAAAAATAGCCGGAAAATCAACTTCGCCTTCACCGATCACCAAATCCCGGAACTTCCCGGAGAAACCATGTTTCACTTTCAGCGTATCTTTGAGATGAATCTGTACCAGATGATCCCGGGCCAGTTTCAGTTCAGTACAAACATCGTGATTCCAGCCCGTGATATTACCGACATCGGGATAAGCCATAAAATAAGGGGACGGGACTTCCCGTTTTAAGACTTCAAATTTAGATAACGAATTCAGATACGGCGTATCCATGATTTCGACCGCCAACATCACACCGGCCTGCTCTGCCAGCTTCGCCGCCCAACGCATTCCTTCAATAAAGCGTTGATGAGTCTCTACCGATTGAGACTCATAATAAACATCGTATCCAGCCAATTGAATGGTCCGGATTCCCAGTCGATAAGCCAGTTTGATGGCTTTTTCCATAATCTCACGGGCTTTTTCTCGAACCTGTGGATGTTCAGAGCCGAATGGGAATTTACGGTGCGCACTCAAACACATGCTTTGTAATGGTATATCGTACTGAAAACAGAGCTGACGAAGCTGTTCAATCTCATCATCTCCCCAGTCCAGCCGTTGTTGCCGGGCGTCGGTTTCATCGACAGAAATTTCGACAAAATCAAAGCCAAGTGATTTTGCTTCTCTGAGACGGTCTTCCCAGGATAGCGTTGCCGGCATCGCCTTTTCATATAGGCCGATGCGAGATTTGAGGGTATGGTTGTTCATCGCTGGTATCCTTTTCAATCACTGTTTAAACAGTTCTTGTGCTATCTTTTCTGTCGTTTGTTTGATCTTATTCGCGAGATTATCCGGTCCGAAATTTCTTAACCGGGGGGTGAGTGTTGAGAGGCTGACGGCATAGGCCGGCGAGCCTGAACGGTCAAAAATCGGCACGGCGGTGCAAGAAATACCGGCTTCATTTTCTTCATTATCAATCGCATACCCTTGTTCCCTGATCTTCTTCAGCTCATTGAGAAAATGGGTTTTATTGACAATGGTATTGTCGGTCAGTTTCTGAATCAGGCCGACATTGCGCTGCCAGTAATTCTCTTGATCTTCCTGCGTTGAAAACGCCAGAAAAACTTTTCCCGCAGCGGTGCAATACATTTCGGAATACATACCGACAAACGTCCGGGTTCTGAACGGTGAATGCTGAGGTTCCAACTTATCCCGAAACACGATCTTATCCCCCTCACGGGAAATAAAGTTGATCGTTTCATTCAGGTCTTTCACCAGCTCATTCAACTTCGGCCGAGTTGTCGCCAAGACGTCGGAACTCAAAGCCGAATGACCGATATGCAGTAGCTTCAGCGTTAATCGATAATTCTTCGACGCCGAATGTTGGGCGACATACCCCAATGCCTCAAAGGTACTGAGCATACGATAAGCCGAGGTTTTGTTGATGCCGGTCTGCTGCGCAATTTCATGCAACGCGACCCCATCGGGGTGGTGGCTAAGAAATTCCAGCACAGCCATAGACTTCACCAGTGATTTTACCTGCTCACTCATAAAGAAACCTTACCAGTAGTGGTTGATCTGTTTGCGAAACTCATGGGCTATGGTTTTTCCCTCGCGATTTGCCAGTGCGCGTCCAGCGATGAACGATTTTGCACGGATATTCTTAAATAAATGAATATCTTCCGGAACGATACCACCGGTAATCGAGAGTTCAAGCCCGACCTCAGATAATTGCTCCATCAGCATTAAATCATGCTCACCCCACCCCACTCCGGCCGCTTGCGCATCCCGGGAGCGGTGATAAATCGCTTGTGTCACGCCACTTTCTACCCAGAGTTTCGCGTCCTCAATTGTCCAGTGTCCGAACAATTCAATCTGAATTTCACCATCAAACTGCTGCGCAATCCGCTGAGCTGAGCGCACGGTTTCAATATGCGCGGCTGCACCGACGGTGATCCAATTTGCACCGCTGGCAAATGCCATCTCCGCTAATGTTTCTCCTGCATCAAGCAACTTCATATCACACACTAAAATATGCCGGGGATAACGTTGCCGAAGCGTTTTGACCGCACTCATCCCTTCTGAGAAAGCCAGTACCGTACCGACTTCAATCACATCAACGACATCTGCGACATGATGAACATCATTCAAAGCGGTGCTCAGATCCGTCGAATCCAGTGCAATTTGCAAATAAGGTTGTGTCTGGTTCATACCATTTCCTCAAAATTTTTCAGCGTTTCGACATAGCGCAGATACCGTTGATACTGGCGTTGATAACTGGCATATAAATCAGGATTGGGCTGAACCGTTGCTATCGGGATATCTGATGCAGCCAATGCAGTGGCGAGATCGGGATAAGTACCACTGCCAACCATTGAAACAAGGGCTGCCCCTAATGCTCCGGTTTCCTCTACTGCGGGTATTTCGAGTATCAATCCGGTGAGATCGGCCAACATCTGCATCCAGGTCGAGGACTGGGTGGTACCGCCGGTCACCCGTAACACGCGGGTTTCCGGGAAACGGCGTAACATTTTTTGCAGATGAACATTGTGACAACACAAGATCCCCAACCAGATCGCCTGAATGAGATGCGCTTTGCTGTGATAAGCCTGCAACCCATATAACGATCCTTTCAGCCCCAGTCCTGCGTTAGAGCCATACAGAAAAGGAACGAAAAGCACATCACTGGCTAACGGCGCCAATGCGCTGACTAAACGCTCATTCTCCTGATGATCGATCTTCTCTCCGCCCAGATAAGGCGCGAACCATTCATAATTGCTTGCTGATGTCGGGCTGGCTTCATGGACAATATAAGCACCGGGCATCGCATAATGTCCGTAAACAAACTGCTCATCAGGATGATCTTCAAGAGCCGTCGTGATCCCGGAAGTTACCGACCAAGTCCCCATCACTGCATTCAGCATCGGTTGCTCGGCATCAATGCCGGAACAGATTGCAGTCGAGACTACATCGAATAACCCACCGTAAACCGGCGTGCCAACCATGAGTCCGGTGGCTTGGGCAGCATCTTCGTTGACCGTACCTGAACACGCTGAAGGATAAATCAGCTCAGGCAACGCACTCCAAACCTCTTCAATACCAAAGATCGACAGCAGTGCCGGATCGTACTGTTGCTTGTCAGCATGATAGAGATTACTTTCCGACATATTGGTCATCTCTGCCCGGATCTCACCGGTCAGGCAGTAACGTAAATAATCGTGGGACATCAAGACTGAGCCGATCTGCGCATAGAGATGGGGTTCATATTGTTTCACCCAGCGCAGGATCGAGACGGGATGCCCGGTCCATAAGGTCTGACGGGTCAGCGGGTAGATTGTCTGAGGGATACCGTCTCGTTGCCACTGTCTGACAATTTCGATAGAACGAGAATCAGACGATAGAATGCCGTGACGCAGCGCTTTGCCGTGTTTATCCAGCAAATAGAGTCCTTTACCTTGCGCAGAAATACTCAGCCCCTGAATCTGCTCCGGTCGGATACCACTCTGCTTGATCACCCCTTGAATCGCACGACAGGCTTCCTGCCAATACAGGGTTAAATCCCGTTCGATCCAGCCCTGCTTTTCACGAATCACTTGGGTATTTTCACGATACAACGCAATTTGGCGTCCGTGACGGTCAAACAGACCCGCTTTCAGAACCGTACCACCGGAATCAATCCCAAGAAAATAATGCATTGTGCTTTGACCCATATTCTGCTCCGCCATCAGTGAACCGACTGATTTATTTGCTTTTTTGTCCGTAATAGGCATCTTTCCCATGCTTACGGAAGTAATGCTTATCCGAAAGTTCTTGCTGCAACATAATGTCGGCATTCAGAGAACGGGTGCCGAGAGCCATCGTTGCAACCTCTTCCAGAACCACGGCATTGTGAACGGCTTCATCGGCATTTTTTCCCCAACTAAACGGGGCATGACCGGTAATGATCGCACTGGGGACAGCAACCGGATCAATCTGTCGCTGCTGTAGCGTTTCAATCATCACCAAACCGGTATTTTGCTCATAATCTCCCGCAATCTCCGCTGGCGTCAGCGGACGCGTGCAAGGAATGTTGCCGTAAAAATAATCGGCATGGGTGGTTCCGAGCGCTGGGATATCCAATCCGGCCTGAGCCCAAATCGTGGCATGGCGTGAATGGGTATGCACAATGCCCCCGATCGATGGAAATGCTTTGTAGAGTTCAAGATGGGTTTTCGTGTCGCTTGAAGGATTCAACGTCCCTTCGACAATCGTGCCATCCAGATCGACGACGACGATGTCGTCGATAGTCATGTCATCGTATGCCACACCAGATGGTTTAATCGCGATGATATGGCGTGCCCGATCAATCTCAGAGACATTGCCCCATGTGAATGTCACCAGACCATACTTCGGCAGACTCAAATTCGCATCAAGTACACGTTGTTTGATTTCAGAATACATACATGCTCCTATCGACATGCCTTGTCGATATCTCTCCTCTGAATTTCGGTGTACGGCAGCACCGCACACCGAAAGCCTCATTCATCGCTGACTTTATTTTTGAGTCGCCAAAATGCGATTGATCATGCCGTCACCGTTTTCTTTGATAAACGCATTCCAAACCGGCTTAACCACCGCCTGAAATGCTGCGCCATCGACATCACGGTTGACTTTCATACCATGAGATTCCAATTCAGCGATCATCTGATCTTCTTTCTTAATACTCATTTTGCGCTGCATATTGACGGCTTCCGTTGCAACATCTGTGATGATTTTCTGTTCAGCAGCACTGAGTTTTTTGAAGCTATTTAAATTCATGGTTAAGACCAACGGCGAATATGCATGTTGCGTCATACTCAAGTATTTCTGTACTTCATAGAACTTAAAAGAAAGGGTGACACCAATAGGATGATCCTGCGCATCAACCACACCCGTTTCTAAGGCAGTATAAAGTTCAGAAACAGGTATCTGTTGGGGGTTCGCATGCAATGCATTAAACATATCATTGAGAGCTTTGGAATTATTCACTCGCATTCTCAACCCGGCGACATCTGCCGGTTTACGGATAGGTCCACGATTATTGGTCATATTACGAAAACCGTTTTCCGGATATCCCAGCCCTTTAATGCCATATTTTTCCATCGACTTGAACACATCCTGGCCCACATCACCGTCCAATGCCTTATAAGCGGCCTCCCGATTCGGGAAAATGAATGGCAAAGTGAAAGCAGCCGACTCAGGGATTAAACCAGACCAGTTATTCAGCCCAACCATCGAGATATCAATGATCCCCGCTCGGGTACCATCGATCATCTGTTTATCATTTCCCAATTGTCCTTGGGGAAAGATATTGACTTTGATATCCCCATGAGAACGCGCTTCAACCTCTTTTTTAAAGAACAGTGACATGTCCTGTTGCAGATCTGATTCAGGTGCAGCATGGGCAAGCTTTAACGTGGTGGCATAAGATTGGGTCGTGAACACTGCCAGTGCTGTCACCAAACCTGCTACTTTCAGAATTGATTTCATGTTGTTTCTCCGTTATCCGATAATAAGTTTCATTGGTATTGTTATAATGCTCGGGAAGATGACGAACAGCGTGAGTAACACGGTGTACGCCAGAATAAATGGAAAGATGCCTCTGACCGCCGCCGACATTGGCACTTTTGCCACGCCACACACGACATTCAGCACAGTGCCAACCGGTGGCGTAATCAAACCAATCGAACAATTGATCACGAACATCAGTCCAAAATAGGTTGGGTCGATCCCTGCCAGTTTGACAACCGGCATCAGGAGCGGCACCAAAATCAGAATGGTCGGGCTGAGATCCATCACCATACCGACACACAAAACCAGCAGCATAATGACCGCCATCAGCAGACGCGGACTGTCAACCAATGGTGCCAGCATCTGGGCTAATTGTTGGGGTAACTGAGCCACCGTAATCAACCAGGCGGCGACCATCGCACACCCGACTAAGAACATCACCATGGCGGTCGAACGTCCGGCATTGAGTAAGATTTGATAAAAGCTGCGTAGATTGATTTCCCGGTAAATCACCGCAGCGACAAAGATGGCGTATACAGCAGCGACAACCGCAGCTTCTGTCGGGGTGAAGATGCCAAAGCGAATCCCACCAATGATGATTACCGGTAGCAACAACGCCCAGATCCCATCTTTCAGCGCCGCTCGTTTTTCAGCACCTGAGGCCTTGGGCTGCACATCCAGATCTTCGCTTCTGACAGTGAACGCCCAGACAAACATCAATGTCAGTCCCATTAAAATGCCGGGCACGATCCCACCGAGAAATAGATTTTTGATAGAAATACCACCCGCAACCCCAACCAAGATTAATGGCAGAGATGGTGGAATGACCGGGGCAATGATGCCACCAGCGGCCAGTAGCCCCATCGATGAACTCTGCGGATATTTGGCCGCTTTCATCATCGGGTAAAGAATACTGACCAGTGCCGCCGCATCGGCAACCGCCGACCCGGAAAGCCCGGCAAGCAGAACCGATGTCATAATGGCGACATACCCCAACCCACCTTTGCGATGGCCGACATAGCAGGTCGCTAGCCGGACGATCCGCGTCGATAATCCGCCAGCCGACATCACCTCACCGGCAACCAGGAAGAATGGAATCGCCAGCAACGTGAAGCTATCAACACCATTCACCAACGACTGAGCCAGAATGTCAGAGCTGAACAGATCCATGTGGACCATCAATGCGATTGACGACAGGAGTAATGCAAAGGCAACGGGTAATCCCAACAGGATCGACACAATCAAGACTGTTAAGAAGATAAATAGCGTCATTATCTATCCCCCTGAGTTTCTTTTGTCGCAGTCGCGTCATGAGATGAATGGTCAATCATCCACTGGGGGAAAAAGATGCGTCCAACCGCCAGAATGGCCATCAAGCCGCCGGAAATCGTACCGGCAAGATAAAACAGCGCCGACGGCAGACCGGTCAAAGGCGAAATATCGCGCCAGTTCGCCATCATCTGATTGAATGCGCCATGAAACAGCATCCCGACTGAGATCAAAATGATCAACCAACATAACCGTCTGAGGAATGGGACCCAGCGCGGCATAAGTTTCTCGGTAAATTCTTTGACCGCCAGATGCTCATCACGTTGGAGGACGATCACGGCCCCCAACATGACAACCCAGACTAACCCCAGACGGGACAATTCAACCGATGCCCTCAGCCCTGAAGAAAATCCATACCTGAGCACTACATTGGTAAATACCAGCACTAACATTGCGACTAATATCGCAGCCATGATGATGTCAATGCTGTCCAAAACCCATTTCAATACCGTACGCATATACAACTCTCCGGCGATGCTTACTTGTCTGAATCATGCTTGTTATCGGATCGACTCTTGTTGCCAGATCGACTCACGCTGTCAATCTAGAGTGCAAGAATCTGTTGCCAAATGTCTTCGTGAATCTCAATTCCACCTTGCTGTTGATGCTTGTCGATATAAGACTGAATTTCAGATCCCGCAATCATCACTTTGCCACTTTCAGCAGGTTCTGAGGCGAGTACATATTCTCGGATCCGTTTCATCTCTTCGATCAGACGTTCGCCATCCATCGTTTTGCTGGTATCGATCGCAATCAAAAACTGTGAGACCCCGAATTCAGCTTTCATATCTTCTGTGAGCGCTGGGACGGAGTAGCCACCGCTCACCGCCGTCAGTAGCATGTCCAGCACCACCGCCATCGATGAACCTTTCCAGAATCCCATCGGTAGTAGTCGTTTGTTTTCCCAGAGGATATGCGGATCAGTGGTGAGATGGCCGTCATCATCAAAGCCACCGACAACCGGGAGTTCTTTATCCGCCAGCACATAGTTTTGTAGTTGACCATAGGAATACTGACTCATTGAACAATCCACCAATACCGGCGGATCACCTGCAACAGCCATAATTAATGGATTACTGCCAACGCGATGATCTTTTCCTCCCCAAGCTGGCATTACTGCGATTGAGTTGGTGGACGCAATGCCAGCCAATCCGGCACGAGCCATTTTGAGAACGTAAGTGCCACCGCGCATCCAGTGGTTTGAGTTACGCATTGCGACCATGCCGATCCCGTACTGTTTCGCCAATTCAATGGCACGATCTGTACAAATCAGCCCATTCAGAACACCGGGACCAAAATGGCAATCCCACTGTTCCAAAGCGCCAAGACTATTGACACACTCGGGTTCAGCATTGAGTTTGATATGCCCTTGATCCACCTGAGAAATAAAAACTGGGAATCGGTTAATACCATGTGAGTAGGTTCCTTCATTCGCCATTTCAACAAACCCTTGGGCAAGTTTGGTTGCTGAATCGGCTTGCATGCCCCTTTTGAGCAAGGCATTTTCAAATTGATGTTGCAGTTCATTTAAGGATACGAGAGGCATTGCTTATCTCCAGTTCATTTCATATTACGTAATCGATGCTACGTTTTATTCCGAATTTTAAAATCTCAAATTGCTCACTTTGTGAGCCAATGATTTAAATTCAAAACAATTGGCAGTTTTTGTTTCGCAATACGAAATGAGTGGAAAATGAAATAAAAAAACACAAATAATATAAAAATCAGTTCATTAAACTGATAAGAAGACTCGAATCCGCATGAATACGAAAAAATGAAGGAAAATTACAACAAAAAAGCAATAGAAATGGATTGATCAGATAAAATAGAAGAATAAATACAATGACGATATTGATGTTCTGAGGAAAAATGAAATGTCTAATCTAAAATCTGTTCTGTTCTTTATCAGAATGAGCTTGCTACTTATCCTGAGCGTATTATTCACGTCATGGCCTTTTCTATAACGCGCATCTTTATCAGATAATGTTCATATAAAACAACAGGGAGCACCGTCACCGGTGCGCCCTGTTGTTCGAATCGTCTTCGTTCTTGAATGACCGAGCGAATCAATGAATTACGTTCTCAGACCGATGCCCTTTTTCACCAGCATGTAAGACAATGAATACAGCACCACAATGAAGATCCCTAACACTGAAAACGATGCCTGAATACTCACATCGGAAATCCCCAGAAATCCATAACGAAATGCATTGACCATATAAACGATAGGGTTGACCTTCGACACATACTGCCAAAATTCAGGCAACAGTGATAATGAGTAGAAAACACCACCCAGATAAGTCAGCGGTGTCAGGATGAACGTCGGAACGATCGAAATGTCATCAAAACTTTTCGCATAAATGGCATTGATAAACCCACCAAGAGAGAACACAACCGATGTCAGGAAAACGGTCACGACAATAATGCCCCAGTGTTCAACCTGAAGATCGACAAAAAACAGTGACACCAATGTCACCATTACCCCGACACATAGTCCTCGGGTAACGCCCCCCATCACATAACCACCGATGATGATGTAAGTCGGTACCGGAGCAACCAGCAGCTCTTCAATATTCTTATGCATTTTGGCACTAAAAAACGAGGAGGCGACATTGGAGTAAGAGTTGGTAATCACCGACATCATAATCAGGCCGGGGACAATGTAGGCCATATAACTGACACCATGCATCATTCCGATGCGGGAACCAATCAAATTACCGAAAATAATAAAATAGAGTGTCATCGTAATCGCTGGTGGTACGAGGGTTTGCACCCAGATACGGGAAAAACGGACCACTTCTTTCCCCAGCAGACTGCAAAAGGCGGTCCAATAAAGCTTGTACATGCTTCCTCTCATTTTAGTTCGTTGACGTCTCGTGCTCGTGATCTGTGGTATCCGCATTATGATTGACGGCAGTGTGTCCACCCGTTGTCGATTCGTTGACGATACGGACAAACAATTCTTCCAGTCGGTTGGCTTTATTCCGCATCGACAGAACCGGAATGCCATGCTCACTTAACTGACGAAAAACATGGTTCAAGCCTCGTGTTTTTTCGATTTCAATCTCCAGAGAACCATCAATATTTTTCTGACTGAGCACATCCGTCAGTTGTGGGATATCGGTTACCGTTGGTGCAATATCCAGAATAAAAGTCTCCACCTTAAGCTGACCGAGTAACGCTTTCATCGACGTATTCTCAATCAACTCACCACCGTGAATAATCCCGATATTACGGCACAGCATTTCTGCTTCTTCCAGATAATGTGTCGTCAGAATAATGGTAATGCCTTGCCGATTTAGCTGCTGAAGGAAATCCCACATCGAGCGGCGCAATTCAATATCAACACCAGCAGTTGGTTCATCGAGAATCAATAACTGAGGTTCATGCATTAAAGCCCGGGCAATCATCAAACGACGTTTCATCCCGCCGGAGAGATTTCTGGAGCGCTCTTTCCGCTTTCCCCATAAGTCGAGCTGAGTCAGATATTTCTTCGCCCGCTCTTTGGCTTGGGCACGCGGCACACCATAATATCCTGCTTGTTGAATGACTATTTGCTCAACCGTTTCAAACTGGTTGAAGTTAAACTCCTGCGGCACTAATCCCAAAGAAAGCTTCGCCAGTTCCATTTCTTGGTCCAAATCATGGTCAAAGACGGCTACCTTTCCCGAAGTTTTATTGACAAGTGAGGAAATAATACCGATTGTGGTTGACTTCCCGGCACCATTCGGCCCCAGTAAGGCGTAAAAGTCCCCTTTTCTCACCGTCAGATTGAGGCCTTTCAGTGCTTCAAATCCACCGGCATACGTTTTACGTAAATCGGTTAGTTCTAATGCATTCATATTAAATAAGATCCTGTGTCATTGACATCGTCTGCTGAAGCAGCAACTGATGATAGGGATGCAAGTAGACGAATAATTTCCATATGGAGGTTCAATCTATCAGATTCAACCTTACATCAGAAAAATGAAATAGAAAACTTGTCGCTAAAACTCAAAAAAACCGGATTTAAATGAGGGTATTTACGGTGAAAATGCACAGTTCCCCCCGCCACGACTCTATATTTTGTCTGAGCCCTTCAAAGTTGGTGATTTTATCACCGATTTGTTTCCTACACTTAGCATATCTGATCAGATGAGTGAAAAAAGTAATATATTCGCCACCAGATTGTGTATATTGATTCTCAGTCAAGCCTACCGAACAATCAGATTGATGATCTTTAGGCTGTGGGAATACATCCCATTGCTGATAAGGAAAGTAAGATGCCCCAGATAAAAACACTATTCGAAAACAATGCGAAATGGACTCAATCGATTAAAGCGGAGAATCCCGAATATTTCAGTAAACTGGCAGAAGGCCAGAACCCGGATTTTCTCTGGATTGGCTGTTCCGATAGCCGCGTACCGGCAGAACGTCTGACCGGACTTCATTCCGGAGAATTGTTTGTTCACCGTAACGTTGCCAACTTAGTTATTCATACCGACCTGAATTGCCTCTCTGTTGTCCAGTATGCTGTCGATGTGCTCAAAGTGAAGCATGTCATCATTTGTGGACACTATCACTGTGGTGGCGTGAATGCCGCAATCGATACGCCGAAGCTCGGCCTGATTAATAACTGGTTACTCCATATTCACGACGTTTACTGCAAACACCGCACTTACCTTGATAAGATGCCGGAGCAAAACCGTGCCGATAAGCTGGTTGAAATCAATGTCGCAGAACAGGTTTATAACTTGGGTAACTCGACCATCCTTCAAGGCGCTTGGGAGCGAGGACAACAGATCGAACTACACGGTGTGGTCTACGGCATCGAAGACGGAAAGCTAGAATACTTAGGCGTTCGCTGTAACTCACCACAAACGGTTGAAGATAGCTACCATCAAGCGATGGAAGAAATTCTCAATCCAGACTACGAGTTACTCTGTCGCTGAGCGACCCATTCTTGTCATTCATCGCCCGGATAAAAATAAAAGCCCTAACGGGCTCTTATTTTCACAAAGATCATGTTGATCCTTGTCCGGGAAAATCTTATGACTCTTGCATTATGACCCGACCAATATAAGGCAGGTGACGATACTTCTGCGCATAATCAATACCGACACCGACAACAAACTCATCCGGAATTTCAAAGCCAATCCATGCCACATCAACCGGCACTTCTCTGCGAGAAGGCTTATCCAGCAATGTACAGATACGAATCGAACGTGGTTCGCGAAGCGACAGGATCTCTTTCACTTTATTTAAGGTATTGCCGGTATCGATAATATCCTCAATCAACAATACATCTTTCCCTTTAATGTCATCATCGAGATCTTTCAGGATACGAACATCTCGTGAACTCTCCATTTCGTTCCCATAACTGGAAGCCGTCATAAAATCGACTTGATGCGTCAGTTGAATCGCTCGGGCTAAATCAGCCATAAAAACGAATGATCCGCGGAGTAATCCCACGAGAACCAACTCTTCGCTATGCTGATAATATTCGGTAATTTCCTTCCCTAGGGCTTGTACACGTTTCTGGACGTCCTGCTCAGATATCATGACTTCAACGGTATGCTTCATAAGAATCTCATTGCTTTGGTATGGCTTTTAAATGAATGCGTCTTGTCTCACTGAATCCGGCATTATTTGAATGATAAGCCTGTCAATGAAGGGGGCGTATAGTACCACCTCTCAGATCAGAGTTAAACAAACCTGACAGGACGGTCTAGACTTACGCTATACGCAGCGAAAAAATGTCACACCGATCCGCCCGGCTTCTGGATGAATAAAATTCATCTATAAAATAAAGACATAATTTCACGGTAATTATCACTTAATATGATTCATATTCTGTCACAAATGATACTTGAGGCACTGCACAAAAACTTTATATAAAGAATTGACCTGACACATATGCACCATTACACTCATATATCGAACACAAAATAATAAAATAATCATTAGAACACATATTCATTCAACGTAATTGGCAAGGAAAAAAACTATGGACGCTTCAATAGAAAAACGCCCTCGTACACGATTATCACCTCAGAAACGTAAACTTCAGCTGATGGAAATTGCGCTTGAAGTCTTCGCCAAACGGGGTATCGGACGTGGTGGACATGCAGATATCGCTGAAATTGCTCAGGTATCTGTCGCAACTGTATTTAACTATTTCCCAACTCGTGAGGATTTAGTTGATGATGTTCTCACTCACGTCGTTCACCAGTTCTCAAACTTCCTCGCAGACAACATCGATGTCGATAGTTATATCAAAGATAATCTCTATCATCTGACACATAAAATGACAAAACTGGTCTTTGAAGATTGTCATTGGCTGAAAGTGTGGTTTGAATGGAGTGCATCGACCCGCGACGAAGTCTGGCCGTTATTCGTATCGACCAACCATACAAACCGTCTGTTGGTAAAAAATATGTTTACCAATGCAATCGAACGCGGCGATGTCAGCGATCATTATGATCCTGAACATTTAGTCACGCTGTTCCTCGGAATTTTCTATTCCCTGTTTGTACAAGTGAACCGTTTACAAGATCAAAAAGAGATCGATGATCTCGTGAACAGCTACTTGGACATGTTATGCATTTATAACAACCGTCGGGCTTAACTGATTATCCAGAAATCGCTTCTCTTTGTGTTCGACTGGAAAACGTGTTCATTCCAGTAAGAGATTTCAGAGATAAAAAAACCGCTGTCATGACAGCGGTTTTTTATTGAAGGGGTTCAGCCCATTATTTCTTTTTCGCTTTTGCGTTTGGCAAATCCGTAATGGTGCCTTCAAACACTTCAGCAGCCAGACCAACAGACTCATGAAGCGTTGGGTGAGCATGAATCGTTAACGCCAAATCTTCAGCATCACAACCCATTTCAATTGCCAGACCAATTTCACCGAGCAACTCACCACCGTTGGTACCAACAATCGCACCACCAATAACACGGTGCGTGTCTTTATCGAAGATCATCTTCGTCATACCGTCAGAGCAGTCAGACGCAATGGCGCGACCAGATGCAGCCCAAGGGAAAGTTGACACCTCGTAATTGATCCCTTCAGCTTTCGCTTCTTTCTCTGTTTTACCAACCCATGCAACTTCAGGCTCAGTATATGCAATTGATGGAATAACTTTCGGATCAAAGTAATGTTTCTTACCGGCAATCACCTCAGCGGCAACGTGTCCTTCATGAACACCTTTGTGTGCCAGCATTGGCTGACCGACAATATCACCGATCGCAAAAAGATGAGGAATATTGGTACGCATTTGTTTATCAACATTGATAAAGCCGCGCTCATCAACTTCCACACCAGCTTTCTCAGCATCGAGCATTTTACCGTTTGGTGTCCGACCGATGGCAACCAGTACTGCATCATAACGTTCTGCTTCTGCCGGGGCATTTTTGCCTTCCATTGAAACGTAGATACCATCTTCTTTCGCTTCAACCGCTGTTACTTTGGTTTCCAGCATCAGGCTGAACTTGTCTTTGATGCGTTTGGTGAACACTTTTACGACATCTTTATCTGCCGCAGGAATCACCTGATCGAACATTTCAACAACATCAATCTGTGAACCGAGTGCATGATAAACCGTTCCCATTTCGAGACCGATAATCCCGCCACCCATGATCAGCATTTTCTTCGGCACTTCTTTTAATTCCAGCGCGTCGGTTGAATCCCAAATTCGTGGATCTTCATGCGGAATAAATGGTAATTCAATCGGACGAGAACCCGCAGCAATAATCGCGTTGTCGAAGTTAATGACCGTTTTGCCATCTTCACCTTCAACTTCGATGCTATTTGGACCCGTAAACTTACCAAAACCATTGACGACGTTGACTTTACGCATCTTCGCCATACCGCTCAGACCGCCAGTCAACTGATTGATTACTTTTTCTTTCCACAGGCGAATTTTGTCGATGTCTGTTGACGGTTCGCCAAACACGATGCCGTGTTCTGATAATGCTTTCGCTTCTTCAATTACTTTCGCAACGTGCAACAGTGCTTTAGATGGAATACAACCGACATTCAAACATACACCACCGAGGGTGTTGTAACGCTCAATAATTACAGTATCCAGACCTAAGTCGGCACAACGGAAAGCAGCGGAGTAACCAGCAGGACCTGCACCTAGCACAACCACCTGGGTTTTGATTTCTTTGCTCATTTTGACCTCTTGTAGTCATTATCCCTTACAGGCTAACGGGGCTTCAAAAACATACGTCTAAAACATGTGAGGAGTGAATCCTAAAACCAATCCAGTTTACAGAGATGTTAATGATATGAAAAGATAAACCCCAAAGCCTGTGAGCCAGTCAACAATTAAAACCCGAGAATAACATTCCGGTTCAAATTGCCCTTTGATTCTATTGATTAAGGCGGCTATTCAGCCGCCTTATCATTTCACGATGATTACAGTACCAGACGACGGATGTCGCTCATGCAACCATTCAGATAACTAATGAAACGAGCCCCTTCAGCCCCATCGATCACACGGTGATCGTAGGAGAGAGACAACGGAAGTTGCAGACGAGGAACAAAGTCCTTGCCATTCCAGACCGGTTTCATTTCTGACTTAGACACACCCAGAATTGCGACTTCAGGGGCATTTACGATTGGTGTAAATGCAGTGCCACCGATACCACCAAGGCTAGAAATTGTAAAACAACCACCTTGCATATCTGATGCTGTCAATTTACCTGCACGGGCTTTCTTAGAAACTGCCATCAACTCTTCTGAAAGCTCGTAAATACCTTTCTTATTCACATCTTTGAATACAGGGACGACTAAGCCATTCGGCGTATCGACGGCAATGCCGATATTCACGTATTTCTTCAGAATCAAGCTTTCACCGTCTTCAGACAGAGAAGCGTTGAATGATGGGAAAGCTTCAAGTGCTTTGGCCGCGGCTTTCATAATGAAAACCAGTGGCGTGATCTTCATACCGGTATCTTTCTTCGCTTCAATCGCATTCTGTTCTTTACGGAATGCTTCAAGCTCAGTGATATCAGCATTATCCCACTGTGTGACGTGCGGGATCATCACCCAGTTACGGGCAAGGTTAGCACCGGAGATTTTCTTAATCCGAGACAATGGTTTAACTTCAGTTTCACCAAACTTGCTGAAGTCCACTTTCGGCCATGGCAGTAGTCCAAGTGCACTACCGTCACCTTGACCAGAAGCAGCACCCGACTCAAGACGTTTCAATGCTTCTTTGACAAAGTTCTGTACATCTTCTTTCAGGATACGACTCTTACGACCCGTTCCTTTGACTTTTGCCAAGTTAACACCAAACTCACGCGCCAGACGACGAACAACCGGAGAAGCATGGGCATATTCGTTATTTTCCTGGAAATCCCCCGTTGCAGGTGTAGCGCTAGCAGTAGCTGGTTTGCCAGCATCTGCTTTTGGTGCAGCAGGCGCAGACTCTGATTTTGCAGGCGCAGCAGCAGGTGCCGCTCCGGCAACTTCAAAGACCATGATCAAAGATGCTGTTGACACTTTGTCGCCTTCTTTGATCTTGATTTCTTTGACCGTACCAGCAAATGGCGCAGGCACTTCCATTGACGCTTTATCACCTTCAACAGTGATCAACGACTGCTCTTCAGTCACCGAATCACCCACAGCAACCATGATTTCAGTCACTTCAACTTCATCGCCACCGATATCAGGGACATGCACGTCTTTAGACGCAGATCCAGTTGAAGCAGCAGGTGCCGACTCATCAGAAGCGGCGGCCGGTGCAGTACCTGAACCCGCAACTTCAAAGATCATAATCAGAGAGCTGGTTGACACTTTGTCACCTTCTTTAATTTTGATCTCTTTGATGGTACCTGCAAATGGTGCAGGTACTTCCATTGAAGCCTTATCACCTTCAACAGTCAGCAAAGATTGCTCTTCTTCAACCTGATCACCGACAGCAACCATGATTTCAGTCACTTCAACTTCATCACCACCGATATCCGGAACAACAACTTCTTTCGTTTCCGTGCTTGCTGTTGATGCGGCTGGAGCTGGCGCTTCAGATTTCGCTTCAGCGGCCGGTGCTGCAGTTGATGCTGCACCTTCATCTTCAAAAATCATGATCAGAGAATCGGTTGACACTTTGTCGCCTTCTTTAATCTTGATCTCTTTGATGGTACCTGCAAATGGCGCCGGTACTTCCATTGAGGCCTTATCACCTTCAACGGTCAGCAGGGATTGCTCTTCTTCAACTTTGTCACCAACGCTTACAAGAATCTCAGTGACTTCAACCTCATCCGTACCGATATCTGGTACATTAACTTCGATTGTCATTGTTTTTCTACCTCAATTAAGCGTATAGCGGATTTGTTTTTTCTGTATCAATATCGAACTTCTTAATCGCTGCTGTCACAACAGATTTCTCGATATCGCCTCGTTTTGCCAGTTCATTCAATGCTGCGACTACGACATAACCTGCATTCACTTCAAAGTGACGACGCAAGTTTTCGCGGCTGTCAGAGCGACCGAAACCATCAGTCCCCAGCACTTTATAAGATTCAGCAGGCACATAAGCGCGAACTTGTTCGGCATAATTTTTCATGTAGTCTGTTGCCGCGATAGCAGGCTCAGAACCCATGACAGTACGGATATAAGGTACTTTCTCTTCAGCTTCAGGGTGAAGCATGTTGATACGCTCACATATCTGACCATCACGCGTCAGCTCATTAAATGAAGTGACGGAGAAAACATCAGAAGCAACGCTATATTCTTCACTTAGAATCACAGCCGCTTTACGGACTTCATTCATGATCGTGCCAGAACCCATCAACTGAACTTTGCCTTTATTACCTGCATGCGTTTCCAGCTTATAGATCCCTTTACGAATGCCTTCTTCTGCACCTTCTGGCATTGCAGGCATCGCATAGTTTTCGTTCATCAGCGTCAGGTAGTAGTAAACGTTTTCTTGTTCACCATACATACGACGGATACCATCTTGAATGATGACCGCCACTTCATAAGCAAATGTCGGGTCATAAGAAACACAGTTTGGAATCGTGCTAGCCTGAATATGGCTGTGACCATCTTCGTGTTGCAGACCTTCACCGTTTAGCGTTGTCCGTCCGGCAGTTCCACCTAACAAGAAACCACGTGCTTGTTGGTCGCCAGCCATCCATGCCATATCACCAATACGTTGGAAACCGAACATGGAGTAATAGATGTAGAACGGAATCATCGGTAAGTCATTGGTGCTGTATGATGTTGCAGCTGCAACCCAAGATGACATCGCACCCAGCTCGTTGATCCCTTCTTGTAATACCTGACCTGAAGTATCTTCTTTATAATAAGAAACCACACTCCGGTCTTCCGGCGTATATGTCTGGCCTTGTGGGTTATAGATACCAATTTGACGGAACAGACCTTCCATCCCGAACGTACGCGCTTCATCGGCAATGATCGGCACAATATGCTTACCGATACTTTTATCTTTCAGCAGAATATTCAGCGTACGAACAAACGCCATTGTCGAAGAAATATCACGTTTCTGTTCTTCCAGCAGCGGCTTGAATTCATCCAGCGTTGGCGTCACCAATTCTTGGGTAAACTTCGGCAAACGTTGTGGTGTATAACCATGCAATGCTTTACGGCGAGCATGTAGGTATTCATACTCTTTTGAACCTTCTTCCAGTTTCAGATAAGGCAAAGATTTCACCGCTTCATCTGAAATCAGATCTTGTAGGCCTAAACGATCACGCATTTTCAGAACATGGGTCATATCCATCTTCTTCACTTGGTGCGCAATGTTTTTCCCTTCAGCCGCATCACCCATGCCATAACCTTTTACGGTCTTAGCAAGAATCACGGTTGGACGACCTTTAGTATCCTGAGCATTTTTAAATGCAGCAAATAACTTCGATGTATCGTGACCACCACGTTTCAGGGCAAAGATTTCATCATCGGTCATATCAGCAACCAGTGCTGCTGTTTCAGGATATTTACCGAAGAAATGCTCACGAACATAAGCACCATCTTTTGACTTGAATGTCTGGTAGTCGCCGTCAATGGTTTCATTCATCAACTGCAATAGTTTGCCAGAAGTGTCTTTTGCCAACAGAGAATCCCAGTTGTTGCCCCAAAGCACTTTCACGACATTCCAGCCGGCACCGCGGAAGAGACCTTCCAGTTCCTGAATGATTTTACCGTTACCCATAACCGGTCCATCCAGACGTTGCAGGTTACAGTTGATTAGGAAACAGAGGTTATCCAGCTTTTCACGCGCGGCAAAAGAGATTGCACCACGAGATTCCGGCTCGTCCATTTCACCATCACCAAGGAAGGCATAAACACGCTGTTCAGACGTATCTTTTAAGCCTCGGCCGTCAAGATATTTCAGGAAACGCGCCTGATAAATTGCAGAGATCGGTCCAAGGCCCATTGATACCGTTGGGAACTGCCAGAATTCAGGCATCAATTTAGGGTGCGGATAAGATGGAATCCCTTTGCCATCAACTTCTTGACGGAAGTGATCGAGTTGCTCTTCAGTCAGACGACCTTCAACAAAAGCACGAGAATAAATTCCCGGAGAGATATGACCTTGATAATAAACCAGATCGCCACCATCTTTTTCGTTTGGTGCACGGAAAAAGTGGTTAAAGCATGTTTCATAAAACGCAGCGGAAGATTGGAATGAAGCCATATGGCCTCCCAACTCCAAGTCTTTCTTCGAAGCACGAAGAACAATCATGATTGCGTTCCAGCGAATAATTGACCGGATACGGCGCTCAAGTGTTGTGTCGCCCGGATAGGCAGGCTCCTGATCAGCAGGAATGGTATTGATATAGTTTGTTGTAACACCTGTTGGCATATCGACGCCATCAATACGTGCTTTCTCCAGAACTTCTTCTAAGAGAAACTGAGCACGTTCAACGCCTTCTTCACGGACAACTGACTCAAGGGCTTCTAACCACTCCTGAGTTTCCAGTGCATCTACGTCATGCTTCATGTCAGACATGCGATCTTTCCTTTTGTTGGTTTGATCAAAACAAATCAGTAATTAAGACCATTTGACTAGGCAGTCAGTCAGGCTTATTACCTTGCTGAATCCGGCGCAATGAACGTTCTCGTCGAGTCTGTTCACGCGTAAGGTCCAGCAGTGTTTCTTCAATATAGGCGAGGTGAGAATGCGACATTTCACGAGCTTTTTCAGGTTCCCCGGAAACGATAGCATCTACGATACTTGCCCTATGCTTACTCACTTTCTCCACCACTTCAGGGCGGCGGTGTAATAGTTTAAAATTCTGTAATACATTTTGCTCAAGCAGCGGAGCCAAACTACGAACGATATGTAGCAAGACCACATTGTGTGCTGCTTCAGTCAGTGCGACTAAAAATTCAACAACACTGGATGATTCTTCCGCGATATTTTTTTCTTTTTGTTTTTCGCTGATTTTATCCAGACAGGCCTGAATTCGCACAAAATCTTCTTCTGTGCCACGCAAAGCTGCAAAATAAGCTGATATCCCTTCCAAAGCATGGCGGGCTTCAAGTAAATCTAATTGAGTTTCAGAATGGCTAGATAGTAAATCGAGTAAAGGATCCGAAAAACTCGTCCCAATACTTGCAGTCACATACGTTCCTCCGCCATGACGACGAGTCAACAAACGCTTCGCTTCAAGCCGCTGAATGGCTTCTCGAACGGATGGACGGGATACATCAAACTGTCGGGCTAGTTCTCGCTCTGGAGGAAGTTGCTGCCCAGGCGCTAATATTCCTTCCACAATCAGCCGTTCTAATTCTTGCTCTATCACATCGGCAAGTTTCGGCTGACGAATCCTTTGATAGGCCATACTTATTGTTCTGCTATATTGTTATATTTTCATCTAGTCAATTGGTAATACCAATTCCCAACTGGTGCAGAAATTAACATATTCAAAAGTTGCCTGTCCAGATAAAATTTGACCCAAATCATAGAACCCATCACAATTAAACATACTTGCAACAATATTCATTCATAATTGCTAATAAACATAGTGACATAAGGTGACAAGTTCAGCAGATCTGACCAATAACTGGCGAGCATAAACAACTTCTTCTCTTTACTAACACAACTATCTCTCCATATCAGGCTAAAAAAATAGTGGAAGTACTCGTCCGCTATGGTTAATCAGTGCATTCATGCCTTATTGAAACGTGAAGAAGGCTCGTCAATCATAAGAAAATGTTAAAGATTCATCGAGAAGAAAGGTTGAAACTCAGCTTCATAGTGAATCAGTAACCCTCTAAAATTTTAATAGCTCGGTAAATTAGAATGTTCCCAACTTCAGTGTCTTTCCAAATACTCCTAGAGAGTGAGAGTATCCAGTAATACGGCCTTTCTTCGTTATATTACCTCATCCAATTTTCTGTCAAATCTCGAACTTCATTCAACATGTCAAATATACATATCCAGAATTCTTGTTCGATGAGTTCGATTAAAGCGCTCGATATATGAGTTCTCTGTTGACTTACCCTATCGAATAAATTTCACTTCCACTTTATTGTCTTCAGCCCAGCCAGAGTGATTGAGATAAACTCTGACCCGTATCCACATCCCTCGCCAAGTAATAATCCATTCCATCACCGAATAGTCCTCTGTATTGGCAGGTTTAAATCCACGTCTATCATCAGAACTTCGCGATTGACATTATCAACCACATTAAAGGTACGAAAACATCTGCCACAACCTAATGTTTTGCTCATAAAGTCGATAGACAAACGGTTTATCCACTCAAGGCTTGCAAGCGGAGTGGGAGCATGTTGGTAACCGTTTTTTCTTTGCACCTCATGTTCAGTTTGAGAGTGCAGTACACACGGTGAGCTCGTTTATGATTCCATGGATACCCTACTGTCTGAGCACCTTAAATAGCTAAAAACCGTGGACAGGATAATGTTCTAATACCTACTGTATCTTGACAATGATCTCATCATCCAAATGAGCGTCTGTTTGCCATTGACATACGGAATCACTCATACCAACTGCGCAGCAAGCCATCCTGAGGCTGACCCGAAATTGTGAGCGAACATACTCAACAAGCGCTTATTTATTCGCTGGCTTTACAGTTTAATATCTTTGACAATACAATACTCAAAGCTAGAATCAGCAAAAATCTGTTTGAGTTTTCGGTTCTCATCCTCAAGTCCTTTCACATCAGAGTCATCCATACCACCGTACTTCAATTCCCAGTTAATGGGATGGAGGGTCTACCTCTACCTAATACTGAAGATGTATTAAACATCAGAGGGCATATAATAGTTATCACATATCTCGAAATTGACTTAGCAAAAGCAGTATTTCAGCTTTGTGGTCTAAATTAGGCTGGTAAAGTCGTATATTCAAAACGGCTTGAAAGAGATAATATTATGCGTGAAATTGTATAATTGCCAGTTTGTCAGATTGCAATTGAAGCTTGTACGGGAGCATTTTATTAGCAGCGTGAATCCAAGAAGTTTGTCCACTCAGTAAAAATAATTGCGCCTCAGTTTGTTAAGCCTTTTATTCTGAGCCGAAGAAGAATCAAAAGCAGCAGGGTATTCAAGCACTACACCGAGCTAGACAAAGAATTGTTAGTCATCGTATTGCCACCGTTGACCAGATACGTAGATTGTTACTCACATCGGCAAAGCCGTCTCCCGCCGAAGAAGAGCTGCGCCACTAATTCTTGAGTATGGGTGTAATGGACTGAGCGCAAAGATGAAGAAAACAATCTCTGAGCTATATGATCTAATAAAAATCTCGATAGCCGGGTAGCCTATTGTCTATTTTTTTAAATATAAAAAACAGTTTCTTAGCACCACGAACTTTGAAGAATCAGAGTTCGTGGTAATCACTAAAACCGAGCGAGGTTAATCATAGAAAGTCCAGCATCGTGGTCAATGAATCAAATCTTTCAATTAAAGAAATTAACTCCTGTGATTTTCGCTGAATATTCCCACAATTTTAAAGCTTCTTCGCGACTGATAGCATAATCGCGTACTCCGGTAAATGGTTCACAATTGTGATCAAACAAAACCGAAACATTACAATCTTCACAATATAGTCCACCGAGATCATCTAACTCTGGGCTAGTAGCAGCCCAAACAGCAGTTGCAGCTCCTTGTTCTGGAGATTTAAATGTAGGGTCAATAGCATTCCCATTTGCATCAATCCACCCTTCAGACACCATCTCTTCCCGATTCAAGTGACGCTGTAAAGGAGTGAATATTTTTCCTGGATGTAGTGAGAATGCTCGAACTCCTCGTTCTCTAGCGAATATGTCTAGCTGCAAAGCAAAAAGAATATTAGCAGTTTTAGATTGCCCATAAGCTAGCCATTTATCATAACCATTATGAAAATGAATATCTGACCAGCGAATTGGTGAATTATGGTGCCCGGCAGAGGAAACCACAATAACACGACACTTGTCATTAAGGATCGTCATAAGAAGATTAACCATTACAAAGTGCCCTAAATGATTAGTGGCAAATTGACTCTCCCAATCATTATCTGTCCGAATTAAATCACAAGCCATAACTCCAGCATTACAAATAATATAATCAAAATTGGTATTATTAGATATTAATAATTCACAAAATTTATGTACAGATTGAAGACTAAATAAATCTATCTCTTTAATATCAACATTTCTTAAATCATTACACTTATTCAATGCCTCTTCCGTATTTCTTGAAGCAACAGTAACAAAAGCTCCTGCATTACTAAAAGCTTTTGTTGTTTCAAATCCAAGTCCAGAATGGCCACCAGTAATAAGTACCCTTTTCCCTGATACATCTACATTTTGCAAAACATCTGAAGCAGTAGATTCATGATTAAAACAAACAGAAGAAATTTTTCTTTGATTAGACATCATAATTTCCTTAAATTGAACCTAAGATAACTCTGGTGTATTATGCGGAAGATAACTGCTCTCAAGCTCTACAATATCGGCAGGTGATAAAGATAATTCTACACTCTTAACATTGTCCACAAGCTGTCTAACCGTTGTACAACCGATAATAGGGGCCGAAACAACTTTTTTTGATAAAAGCCAAGCAAGAGAAACCTGTGCTGAACTTAATCCTTTCTCAGTAGAAATTTTTTGTAAGGTAGAGATAATTGTTCTATCATTAGAACTCGACTCATCGTAGAGCCATTTTTGTACTTTATCACTTTCTTTACGACTAGTATTTTCCTCCATAATATTATTACTAGCCAGTTTTCCTCTTGCTAATGGACTCCATGGAGTAAAGCCAAATCCTTCTGACTCACAAAATGGAATCATTTCTCTTTCTTCTTCTCTACTAATAAGATTGTAATGACTCTGCATACTAATAAATTGAGACCAACCATTCATTTTAGATACATATTGAGCCTTTATAAATTGCCAAGCTCTCATTGATGACGCACCAATATATCTTACTTTTCCTAATTTTATCAGATCATTTAATGCTTCCATTGTTTCTTCAATAGGAGTGTATGGATCCCAACGATGAATAACATAAAGATCAATATAATCAGTTTTCAACCTCTTTAAACTTTGATCAATTTGGTAGAATAGTTCTTTTCGGGATAAACCTCCAGAAAGAGGCGAATCAGTTATCTTTTCATATACTTTTGTTGATATGACAATATCTTCTCTAAGAAGATATTTATTTATAATATTACCTAATATTTCTTCACTACTTCCTAAAGAATAGATATTAGCAGTATCAAAATAGTTTATACCTAAATCAAAAGCTTTTAATAAGATCTCTCGACTCTCTCTCTCATCAAGAGTCCAACTATGACTTCCTCGTTGATTATCTCCAAATGACATACAGCCCAGCCCAAGGCGTGAAACTTTAAGTCCTGAGTTTCCTATATTATTATATTGCACAATATCCCTTAATTGTTGAGTTCTGTAAGTTTATCCCATGATGTTTCAGTTTCATCAAGTGGAATATTTAAACTGGATAAATACATTGCAGTCATCCAACAGTGACCAGCAAGATGTGTTGCATCTGCAATCTCTCCCTGAGTATAATACTTATTTAATTCTTTAAATGATTCAACTGATGCAGAACCTTGTAAAATACATTCAGTAATATATTTCAACATTGACACTCTATTTTCTGACATATTGCTATAATTAGCATTCTCAATATCATCTATTTCTTTCTCAGTCAACCCAGCTTTAATTGCTAAAGGATAATGAATAATTCTCTCAAAGTCACTATTCACTAGTTTTGCCACTCTAAGAACAATTATTTCTCTTTCATAATCATTTAAGTATCCTTGAGTTAAAGCACCACCTAATGCCAAATGAGGCCCAGCAGAACATTTTGTTAGCAATAATCCCCGAGTAAGATTTGATGGAAACTTATCATATACACTTAACTCTTCTTTTGACATTTCTGATATTTTTTTTAATTCTACAAGATTAATAGTCATAAAAACTCCTCATATAAAGTTAAATTCATTATTTAGATTACTATTAAGTTCATCATTAACATCAAGAACTTTAGATATAAAACCATCAGGTCTAACAATAATACACAAAGGTTTAGAAGGCAACAAACCTCTAATTAAACCTAAAGTATTACCAGCTAGATTAATAAATATACCTTCCGAGAAGGATACACTTAATTTATTAAAAAGACCATTCCAAGAATTATAATCATATTCATCACCTGGCCACATTAAAATAGTATGAGAATTAATTGATAGATTTGGTATCGTACATGATTCCTCCCACTCCAGTGGGATTCTTCTTCCTCTTTCTATTTTATTAACACCTTCTTTTAGATCAAACATTGGTATATCAATTTGTGCAATTCTCGGCGAAAGAAATTTATCTAAAAATCCAAGCCGTGATAAGAATACAAATATTAAATCTCGAAATAGAATCATAATAAAGTTATCATATAAACTTTTTTTAGCTAAGAATGTAGATAAACTTGAAGTTCTTAATATCCCATTTTTTCTCTCTTCTGAATATGAATTCAGAATATTCTTATCAAACTTATTATTCATTACTCCAGCTAATTTCCAGCTAAGATTTAATACATCTTGAAAACCACTATTCATTCCTTGAGCACCAGAAGGACTCATTGCATGAGCTGCATCACCAACAAGAAATACATTCCCTTTATTATAGCAGTCAGCAGATCTAACATGAGCTTCGAAATATCCACAAAAATTAATTTTACCAAGTTTCCTATTGCCAGGTGAGCGAGTTTTTAATACGTTATTAAAGAATTCTCTATCTATTTCTCCTTTATAATTTTCTGGTATACTAGCACCAACTCTAAAAATACCATCACCAATAGGAGCTAAAACCATATTGCCAGTTTTGTGTAAATAATACCCGACTTCTCTACTTGTTGTTTCACCAATTATTTCTGCATCAGTAATGGCCAATTTTGTTTTCATTGAAAACCCATCAAAATTGAAACCAAAACATTCACGAACCTTACTAGAAAAACCATCAGCGCCAATTATATATTTAAATACACAATTTACTTCTTGACCATTTCTATTTTTTATCTGTGTAGCAACAGAATCATCACTACAATGATAACCATCTAAAAACTCACTTCCATATTCAATATTAATTCCTTTAGATTTTAATTTTTCTTCAAGAAAATATTCTGTTTTCCATTGTGGAATAGCTATACCATAATTATAATTCGTATATTTTAGCTTATCAAATCTAAAGTCGCCAATTTTTCTTTTATTCGAGTAATAGTTCATTTGATCAAAATAATGTCCATTTTTTATTATATCTTTAGCGACACCTACTCTATTTAATATTTCCAAAACTCTAGGCCATATAATGGTAGCTTTTGAATGTGGTGATGTTCTTTCATATTTTGATATTATTTTTGGTTTTATTCCGAGTAGTAAAAGCTCTAGAGCCATTAACATTCCAACAGGTCCAGCTCCAACAATCAGCACTTCATTTTCACTATGATAAGACATATTTTTTAAACTCCCCTTTATTTTGTTTATACAATTTAGTAATAAATAAAGAAACAAAAACCAACATTATAAAAATAATTATTAATGAGTCAATTATTGACAATTTACTAACAACGATAGAATCATCTAATGAGAATTTACTTATAGTTGAAACTAATGCTGTAAAAAATGGAATTGATATTGATTCTCCTGCGATACGAAAGGTATTAAAAGTCCCTGCAGCTATTCCTGACTTATTATTATCTACAGAAACCACTGCTTCTCCATCAATATATGACAAGGAAATTCCAAATGATGCACCAAATAAAAACATTATGATATAGGACAAAATGATACTATCAACCTTAATCATAATCATTAATAACAATGGCGATAAAGTTAATAGAAATAATGTTAATTTCAATAAAATTTCCGTACTCAAGTTATTTCTATATTTTGTAACAATTGGAGGTATGAATAGTGAAGGTAATGTAGCAACCGTTATAAGCATACCAACTGTGCTATCATCTAACTTGATGATATCATGTAAGATATAGGGTATATAAAAAAGCAAACTAATATAACCGAGCCCTAAAGCTAGCGATGTTAGACACATAGAGAGAAACGCTTTATTTCTAAATAGATCTATATTTAATATTGGATTATCTACCTTCATCTCAACATAAATAAAAGTAGTAATTGTTAATAAACATATAACAAAACAACATAAAATTAAATCAAGTTTATAGGCAGTAGAAGTTATCATGGAAAATAGAGTAACAGCTGAAAGTAAAAATAGAGTCAAAAAAATGGATCCAATAAGATCAAATTTATTTTTCCCTCTATTAAAGCTATCATTTATATTCAGTGATATACAAAATAAAATAACTAAAAAAAATCCAGTAAATAAAAACAGATACTTATAACTTCCAAATAGTTCATTACTATGAGTAGCAATTAGTGGGCCAGATACCATTCCTACTCCTAGAAAAATACCAAAAAAAGAAAAAGCAATACTTTTAGACTTCTCTCTTATATTAGCAGCTATAATAGATGTAGAAGATGTTGTTAGAGCTGCAGCACCAATACCTGATATCGCCCTACTAAATAACAAAAACTCATATGTTTTAGCTCCCCAACATAAAAAGGATCCTAGTGCAAAAAATATAACACCTCCCAGATAAATTTTTTTTCTTCCAATAAAGTCAGATAAAGAGCCAGTAATAGCCAAGAAAGCTCCATAGAAAATCATAAAAAAGTTTATAAACCATTGAGAATTGATATAACTAATATCATATTCATTAATTATAGACAAATTTATAATACTACTTGCCGTTATCGTTAATGGTATTAATAGCATAGACAAACTGACAATAATAACTAGAAACACTTCCTTAAATATAAAATCACTGGCTTTCATAATAATTCTACTCTCATATTACTCTATTTTATTTAATCGAAAAATTTCTTGCTCTTCAATATTATCACTTATACTGTTAATGAATTCTTTTGTATATTCTTGTTCCATATGAAAATTGATACTATTTTGACTCTCCCACTCTTCTATTAATACAACCTTATCCATATACCGATAAACGTCAAACAGATAACACCCATCTTCCTTTATTGTGATATTTTTCAATTTTATTAATAAAGACATATATTCTTCAATATATTCACTCTTGGGCTTTATAAAAACTACAATATTTAAACTCATGATCAATTCCTCAGAAAATCATACTTTGAGTTAGTAACAACAATCTCACTATTGTCCTTTTTTTCAATAATATGACATTCACCATTATCTAAAAAACAAGTATTTTCATATTGATTCAATACATACCGCATATATAAATATATTATCCCACCATGAGAAATTATTACTGAGTTCCCTTTATTATCCAATACATCATCTACCATACTTTTAAATCGTTTGACCGCATGTTTAGGGGCTTCTCCATTTGGCGGTATATAATTTATATTTTTCAGATCATCTATTCTATTCTTATATCTTACATCAGTTTTGGATACTCCATCAAAATCCCCTAACTTTCTTTCAATTAACTTATCTACCACCACTAATTTTTTACCAATCTTGTTAGCTATTATACTTCCTGATTGATAAGCTCTTTTGTATGGAGATGTATATATATTATCTATATTTAAATCAGAAAGTTTTTTAGATATATTTTTAAAATATTCAACTCCTTTTGGTAAGAGTTCTTCATCAGATTCACTCAATAGATTACCTATTAAATTTGATTCTGTCATCCCATGTCTAAATATATATATCATTCTAGTTTCCAGCCAATAAATTATCTATAGACTGTCCGATAGTTATTTCGTCACTAATATTACTATTAGATGATGTCAATTTGTATTCTTTATCAAGGATAACAAATATTTCAAGCAGTGTTAGAGAATCTATATCCAAATGTTCATAGACTGTATCTATCTTTACATCATCATATGGAACGTAGTACTTATCTACAAGTAATTCTCTTATTCTTTCAAATATCTTACTTTTCATATATATTTACCCTATAAATATTTTATTCCGACTTTTATACCAATAGAGGGAGATCTAACCAGAGCAGATCCCCATGTTATACCACCACCAAATGCAGTCATCACACCAAGAGTATTCTCATCAATTTCATTATTTAATAAAGATTTAGTCATAGCTAGGGGTATAGAGGCAGCAGATGTATTCCCATACTCATCTAAACTAATAGATGTGACAACATTTTTAAATCCTATAGTATCTTTTAGTGTATTTATAATCCTCATATTAGCTTGATGAGGAATTAAAAAATCCACTTCATCTTTCAATATATTATTTTTGGAAAGAATACTCTCCACTGAAACTTTCATTTTATCAATCGCTTTTAAGAAGACTTCCTTACCAGACATAGAAAAATAATTTGGTAAAATATTCTTTATACCTTTTAACTTACTTTCAGAACCACCATTCTCAATTGTTATTAAATCTTCAAACTCTCCATCACTTCCCAGAGTAATATCAATCAAGTCATTCTCATGTTCTGAAGCATTTAATAATATAGCTCCCGCACCATCTCCAAATAAAGGATAGGTCGTTCTATCATTAGGGTTAGTAATCGTAGAATATGTATCAGCACCTATTACTAATGCACTTCTATATGTTCCTGATTCGATGCCCATTTTAGCCATCTGAAGAGCATATATAAAGCCAGAGCAAGCAGCATTAATATCAAATGCAGCTATATGATTAAGATTCAGCCTAGCAGCAACTTTAGGTGCAGTAGCAGGACATAATCGATCTGGTGTAGATGTTGCTAGAACGAGCAAATCAATATTATCTAAATCATTATCACTTAGAGCTTCTTTTGCTGCAAAATAAGCTAGATCACCTGTACTTTCTCCTTCTTTTGAAAAATACCTAGATTTAATTCCTGTTCTAGTCGATATCCAATGATCACTGGTTTCTAGCATACTTGATATATCTTCATTTAATATCTTATTAGATGGTAATGCAGCACCTAATCCACTAATTTTTGCATACATAATTTTTCTGTCCTAACTTATGTGTAACTTTACAGTTAATTATAAAATCGCCCATTGTTCCTTTTATATTTGAACATCTCCAACATTCTTGATTCATTTCAATTAATTCATTATCTTCTAACTTTACGCATACCTTATCATCTACATTATTTTTATTGTTCATTCGTATATGTAAATCTCTCATCCATAGGTTATTAGAATCCTCTCTCTTTATATTATCTATTTTATATAATAAAACTTGTCCAAGTTGCAACGTAACTAAGAATGAATCTAATACATTAAATATATTTAATTTTTCAGTTTTCCTATACTTCATTACTTCAGAAGTGGCTATCTCCCCACTAATAAAATTTATATTTTTTATAATTTGAACATCATCTTCAAAACCATCAATATTATAATAGCCTTCATCTTTAATCTTATTCAAAATAATTTGAACATTCATATTTCCAATTTTACCATTAAGTGTTACAAGATCATTACTATTTTTTACTTTAAGAAAACATTCAATATTATCAAGATTTTCAAGTGGAATTTTTGATGATCTTATTATTATTTCACTTGGCATCAAGTCATGATAATTAAATGAAACATGGTTTTTATACAATGTAAACATACGCAAAGTTAATATGATTACATCAACACTACTTAGATGAGGATTTAACTTACCCTTCTTTTTAGACCAGTCAGTAGGATAAAAAATACTATAAGTATTTTTTATCTCATTATTACATATATCACTTTTTTCTAATTTATATATCGTTTTCTTATATCCACTACCAAAATAACGATTATCTGATTTCCCTAGATAATCATCAATATGTTTTACATTCATAACAGTTATTTCCTATACTATCTTATCAATTAACCTTGAATTTTCTCTGAAATAAAAATGATCACCAAAGACTAATTGGTGTGTAAAATAATTACATGTATAGTCACACCAGAGTTTCATATCTTTATATGGAGCAATTAGATCTCTATGTGAGGATATAGCACATATAGGAATATCAAGTTCTTTACTTCTATTCACTTTATAGTCTTGCAGTATTGATATATGATTTTTTATTCTATTTCTAGTATTTTCTGTGACCATATCATTTTCTTTTATTACACTAGGAACTGCATCATTCGATATTAGCTGTTCAACTAAGTCATCAATATTGCCTGATGACATCAATTTTTTCATAAACAGTTTTGGTGGCAAACATGAAGATACTATTAGTTTTTTACATTTATTATCAGGTATAGCTAGAGCACATTCGTAAGCAATGATAGCACCTAAACTATGTCCAAAAAAAATAATATCGTCATCTATTTTTTTTAAAAATTGAACAATTTTTTTTATAAAAAAAACCACATCATTCTTATCTAGTTCAAATGATTTATTATCATAATCTATTGTGATTACTTTACTGTTATCACCTATTAATCTTTCTATTATCTTAAAACATTTTTTACTTCCACCAGCATAAGGAAACAAAATCAGACAACTCATATTAAATATTCTATCTCATGGTTTAATTCTATTTTAATCATTACATCTTGATAAAATAAATACCTTTATTTCTATTGACTTTTTTTAAAAAGCAAAAAAAATATCAGAATACAATAAAAACAATTAGATATAGTGATAGCAATATAAAATCAGTTGAATATAATGTCCGTTTTTTTGAAGTTCGTCACATTTTTATTTTTATATTTTATTGATTAATATCATGGCAATATTAAATTCACATTAATTTATTATAAAAAATAATTCTCTTATAAGAAAAAGTTCAAAAAAAATACCACAAACATTATAAAATCAAATAATTTACATATAAATTATTTGATTTATATATACTTTGTCCGTTTTGATACCCATCTATTTTTAATGATAATATATAATTTTATATTCACAATTATTTTCAATTTCATCATTTATAAAAATTTGAATGGGTCTAGCTAGTTATATAAGGGATTTTAGTTCAACCAATCTAGGATTTTTTACTTTTATGAATGAGCTAATTATCAACAATCAGTGTGACTGTTTTTCCTGCTGGGGAAGGGGATTATCTAGACTATTAAGTTATTCCAAATCCTGGGACGTTGGTAATATTACTGGAATCATAAACAAATTTATTTGGAGTACTGTAGTTTGAAGCTCAATAAAAGTTGAAAAAGTAAAAATGTCTTCCCTCTCGTCATCCGTTTTCGTTGATAATTCCTGTGCAATCGACTCACAGCTGCTCGATGGATTTTATGATGACAGTCCACTATGTGGTAGATAGTTCAGAACATTAATTTTGCCGATAATTTCACCCGAGAAATTCTGACAATAGAACCATCATGGTTTAATGATTCCAGACACCAATTAAGGTAGTAAAATCACCATCAGAAAAGATATGTTCAATAACAAAACAACGTCGCTCATTTTCAGCAGAATTTAAATTCGAGAACGCAAATCTGGTTTTCATCCAAGAAGGATCCATTTCCAAAGTCTACCGGTCCCTTCATCTCAAAGAAACGCTTATTCATTGTGGGTTAAACAACTTGAACGAACAGGAAACAAATTCCAACATCTAAAGTGTTGCTCCCTGAACAGCAAAAAATTCAAAAGTTTGAAGCTAGGATTAATCGTCTGGAACGAAAAAAAACATATTAAAAAATGTATAGTCGACTCCTGAATTGTAAGAGAAATTCAATTCTAGAAGTCATTTACGTCAATGTATCCGGCCTATTCGTGAGCAACCTTTGTGCTCTTGCTTTGGTGGGATCCGCACATCACCGTCCTAATAAAGCTTTCAGTCACGATAGATTGCTTTTTAGCCAGGCTTCAATGATGTGGGATTAACTCTTCTTTCATCTGTTATCTTCCGCAAAACATAAGATAGCTATTATTGTAGTGGGCAACTACAAGAGGTTAATAACTTCCAGAAGATACGAATGAATTTGTTCGCCAGCACAATAAGAACCACATGATTATGATGTGATGCATCCAGTCTGCCAATACACTTCCCAAGAGAAGACCGCTCCCGATTCATGTGGATTTTCAGTACTTTTGCCCCTTGGATAACCAGCGTTCTCGTAAACGAAAAAATAAGGCACGCATGAAATCTGGCAATCCATTGTCAGTATCTTCCAAAATGCTTATACCTTCCGTCCTACAGTACTGCTATCCCGTATTCCAGCAAAAGAGTGCTCATCTGATTAACAACAGCTGTTCGTTCCATAATAAACCTCTGTCAGACTCAGTGTGTTGCTTGCAACGCAAGCTCTGTTCATCCATTTTTAATGGCACACTGTGCATAGAACCACGACCCCAATTTCGGCAATCGAGGTGGCATCATTGAAGTCGTTCTTATCTAATTTCAGGTAAGGTTTACAAACTATGCAGGGATTATCTTCACTTCAAATCCTACCCCCTCAATAATGAGATCTTTATCAAATCAGTAATTACAATCTTTACCTAACGTGCTTCAATATGATCGACAATCAGCTGTAACGACTGATTACCACGAAACTCATTAATATCGAGCTTATAAACAATATGCACGGTTTTGACGGATCGATCTGGCCAACGGCGAACATCGACATTGAATGCGATGGCATCGATCATTTTATGCGTGGTATGTCCCTGATAAATCGGCTCAAGCATAAGTTTTAAATGCTTTTCTGCGACCAATTTCTGATCCAGCACTTTAAATTCACCATCAAATAGTGGCTCAGGGAATGCCTGTCCCCATGGACCGCCGGCTCTGATCGTTTCCGCGGTATACATAGAAAACTCCTCTGGCAGCAGTTCTCCGTCAGACAAAAGCACGCCTTTGAGTGCTGACTCGTCAAGGTTATCGCGAACCACCCGATCAAACTGGCAAGAAAAATGTTCAAAGTCACTGGCCTTGATTGACAGCCCTGCAGCCATGGCATGTCCGCCAAATTTCAGGATCAAACCGGGATGCCGGGTATCAATTAAGTCCAACGTATCCCGCATGTGCAGACCGGGGATTGAGCGACAAGATCCTTTGAGTAAACCGTCTCCGGCATCCGCAAAAGCGATGACCGGCCGATGATAAGAATCCTTGATTCGAGAGGCCAGAATCCCGATCACCCCTTGATGCCAGTCTCGTTGAAATAATGCGATACCGAAAGGAAGTTCACTTCCCTCTCCTAATTTCAGTCGCTCGCAAAATGCCATCGCTTCTTGCTTCATCCCCGACTCGATCTCTTTACGAGTCTGATTCAACGCATCCAATTCACTGGCCATTCTCCGTGCGGCATGAATATTGTCACACAACAACAGTTCAACACCGAAGGACATGTCATCCAATCGGCCTGCGGCATTGATTCTCGGCCCTAAAGCAAAGCCAAAATCAGCGGCAACCAGATGACGAGAATCTCGCTTAGCAACTTCAATGAGCGCCTGAATTCCGGGGCGTACATGCCCGGCTCGAATACGCTGAAGCCCTTGATGGACCAACACGCGGTTATTCTCATCCAGCGGCACCACATCGGCGACCGTTCCCAGCGCGACCAAATCCAGCAATTCCATTAATTTCGGTTCCGGTATACCTCGCTGCCCAAACCAATTTTGCTTACGCATGGCAACACAAAGCGCCATCATGAGATAGAAAGCAACCCCGACACCCGCCAATGCTTTTGAAGGGAACTGGCAACTGGGTAAATTGGGATTCACCATTGCATCCGCTTCAGGTAACACATGACCCGGCAGGTGATGGTCCGTCACGATCACCGTCAATCCCTGCTGCTTGGCATAACGGACCCCTTCAATCGAAGAAACCCCATTATCAACCGTCATGATCACTTCAGCATTCATCGCCAATGCCTGATCAACAACCTCCGGACTCAAACCGTAACCGTCATCAAAACGGTTCGGCACCAGATAATCGACCCGATGACTACCCATCATCCGCAGTGCCAAGACCGATAATGCCGAGCTGGTTGCACCATCGGCATCGAAATCACCGACAACGATGATTCGCTGCTGACGCTGTATGGCATCAAACAGAATGGCAACCGCCCGCTCAATTCCGTCAAGCAACTGGTAACTGTGCAAAGATTTAGCACTCTTCTCCAATTGGCTGACATGCTGGACACCACGCCCAATATACAAACGTCTCAGAATCGGAGGAATGCTATCCGGTAGCAAGGAAATGTCAGCGACAGGTCTTCTTTTTACTTCAATCATTTTTCTCTTCAATCATTGTTCACGACAAGACGATTCGGATACACGGATCATACCATGCTGACAAAGGCTCGGTTCAGACCATCTGTTCTCCCGACAAATATCCATGGTCTAAGCAATAAATAATCGGAGAAATCAATAGACTGAAAAGTGAATCGCCTGAGAAATATACCCAAATGACCTCAAGATGCAGTTTCAGCGAGAATCACTGGGCTCAGAGGCAAGGCAGAGATTTGAGTCATAGCCATTCTATGGCGAGAATCTCTAACACAGTCTCTGAGTTCAGTGAACTCGCCCTTCGGGAGTGCTTAAATCGCTTTTAAACGCTCAAGTAATTTCTCTGGCGGTAAGTAGCCACCGACCATTTCGCCGTTCGGTAGGAAAATTGCTGGTGTCCCGCTAATGCCCAGCTCCCGGCCAAGCTGGTAATGATTGGCTATTTCTTGCTTACACTTGCCTATATCACCTTCTGGCTTCGCAATGTCGCGATTGATTTTGGCATTATTCAGTGCTTTCGCCGGATCATCGGCACACCAGATTGCGGCCATTTGCCCGGCAACCTGCCCGCTCGGTCCCTGACGCGGGAACGCCAGATAACGGATCGTGATACCTAAATCATTATACGCTTTCAACTGACTGTGCAGACGGATGCAATAACCACAGGTAATATCCGTGAACACCGTGACCACATATTTTTCATGATCAGCCTTATACACGATCATCTGATCTTTCATTTGTTCAATTCGTTTGGCATTAATCGGTGCCTGACGTTTTGCAATCACATCTTCATACTGACCGTTGCCTTTCATTTTATACAGGGTTCCGGCAATGAAATAGTCCCCTTTGGGAGAAGCGAACAACACCCCATTGGTAGTTTGAACTTCGACCAGACCATCAACATCAGCAGGGACAATGTCCTTCACACTTAATCCCAACGACTGGAATCGCTGCATTAATGCCTGTTTATCAAATGAATCAGCGGCTGACGCTGCCAGAGAGAAAAATACTAAACCTAATAAAACTAATTCGCGGATTGCGCGCATCATTGTCACCTTACTTAAGCCCTTGGATGATGTTCGTTGTGGAGCTGTTTTAGTCTTTCAGTCGCCACATGAGTATAAATTTGCGTTGTCGATAAGTCACTATGCCCCAACAACATCTGTACGACCCTGAGATCTGCACCATAGTTCAGTAGATGCGTTGCAAATGCATGTCGTAGCACATGAGGCGATAACATGTCCGTATCGATACCCGCCTGAACTGCATAATATTTAATCCGGTACCAAAATGTCTGACGCGTCATCTGACGGGCCCTGCGGCTGGGAAACAAGACATCAGATGAATGCTCACCCAACAAAATGCCTCTCCCTTGCTGCAAGAATGTCTGAATCCACTCAATGGCATTTTCGCCCATCGGTACCAGCCTTTCTTTGCCACCTTTACCGAATACTCTGACCACCCCCTGCCTCAGACTGATATTCTCCATCGTCAGCGTGACGAGTTCCGTGACCCGTAATCCAGTTGCATACAACAACTCCAGCATGGCTTTATCACGTAACTCGACGGGATCGTCAGGATTTGGGGCATCCAGTAATGCTTCCACCTGAGCTTCACTCAAATCCTTCGGTAAGCGCTTTGGTAACTTTGGCGTCACCAGTAAAGCGCTCGGATCATCCGTCCTGACCTTTTCACGATTCAAATATTGAAATAAACGACGAATCGCAGAAAGCATTCTGGCTCGGGATGTCTGTTTATAATTTTCATCCACCAGCCAAGCTTGAAACGCCTGTAGTTCAGGTGTCAGAACGGACGCAAGTCGATAGTCGTAACGCTGCATCCAACGCAACAGTTTTTCCAAATCATGACGATAAGACGCTAACGTGTTTTCCGATAAACCACGCTCCATCCACATCGCATCCAAAAACTGTTCAACCCAGCGCTGATCAGCAGCAAAAATCTCAGACACTATCAACCTCACTTTCATTTCACCTGCCCTTAATACCATAGAATCATCTTCCGACAGAAGAAACATCACTAAAAACCGATCAATTTTATCGCGAGTCACTCATCTTGAGCTCGTCGGGGGATAGCGTTAGAATCCGACAACCTTGAGCACGTTGGCATACATTGATTTGCTGGAATAATTGATTTGCTGGAATAATTGTTATGAAGATTGGTCTTTTCTACGGTTCCACCACCTGTTACACCGAAATGGCAGCCGAAAAAATTCGCGCGATGATCGGTGAAGATATCGTCGATGTACACAACGTGAAAGATGTCCCTTTAACGCGAATGCAAGACTATGATCTGCTGATCCTCGGGATCTCGACTTGGGATTTCGGCGAAATTCAGGAAGATTGGCAAGCAATCTGGGATCACATTCAACAGCCGAATCTAGCCGGAAAGTATGTTGCGCTCTACGGACTGGGGGATCAAGAAGGCTATGGTGAATGGTATCTCGATGCCATGGGGTTGCTTCATGATGAACTGCAACAATGTGGCGTCCATTTTATCGGATATTGGCCGAACGAAGGCTACAACTTCGATACATCAAAAGCTCTGACCGAAGATGGTCGCTATTTTGTCGGTCTTGCACTGGATGAAGACTCTCAATACGAACTGAGCGACGAGCGCATCGCAAACTGGTGTGAACAAATACTTGTTGAATATCATGATGCGCTCTAGGGCGTATCATCTTCATCTCAGCATATCACTGACATTATTTTTCAGCATGTGTCGATAGCGACGCCAATCAAAGGTTAACCCCGGATCTGTTTTGCGTAGCGGTGCAATGTACTGATGACCGGTAATACGTTGCCGAGAGATCTGCGGGTAGCGCGCTAGGATTGCTTGGGTCAACGTTGCCAGAGACTGGTACTGCGCATCGGTATAAGCGGTAAATTCGGTGCCTTCCAACTCAATACCAATCGAATAGTCATTGCAACGTGCCCGTCCGGCAAACGAAGATGCACCTGCGTGCCATGCCCGATCCAGAAAAGAAACAAACTGAATCACATGGCCGTCACGTCGAATCAGGCAATGCGCAGAAACCCGAAAATCAGCAACAACTTGAAAAAAAGGATGCTGATCCGCCTGTAGTTTGCCCTGAAAAAGCTGCTCGATGTAGGGCCCGCCGAATTGTCCCGGCGGTAGTGTGATGTTATGGATCACCAGCAAGGATATATCCTCAGGGCTTTCCCGTTGGTCATAAAACGGAGAAATCACCTGTTGGGCTTTGTCGTACCATCCATTCGGATCGATCATTCCTGTCATCCTCTCACTGCTTTTGTCTCGGAATTTTACGCAAATCACCGGAAAATTCGAACACAATGGCTGAATTTCACATCCGGTCATCGTATGATGCCGCATCTATACCACTAAAAATGTCTAACCAACAGCGAAAGATCGTCGATGAAAAACAGCCATAATAGTCAGGAACGCCTCAGCTACCTCAAACAGCAGTTGCCTCTCGATATTACTCGAGTCGTCAGAGAAACCCTTTATGAAGATCTGGGTGGCACGGTTGATCCGAGTGCCGACATTACAGCCAGCCTGATTCCGGCAGATCAACAGAATACAGCCACAATCATCACCAGAGAAGCCGGGGTATTTTGTGGTCAAGCTTGGGCGGATGAAGTCTTTCTGCAACTTGGTGGCAGCGTGACGATCGAATGGCATGTGCAAGATGGTGATCGCGTCGAGCCCAATCAAACCCTGTGCACCCTGTGCGGTCCCGCTCGGGTATTGTTGACCGGTGAACGAAATGCCATGAACTTTATTCAGACATTATCCGGTTGTGCTTCCAAAACTGCGCAGTATGCAGCGATGCTTCAGGGCACTGAATGCCGTCTGCTCGACACGCGAAAAACCGTCCCCGGACTGCGTAACGCACTCAAATATGCCGTCACCTGCGGCGGCGGATTGAACCATCGCATCGGGGTGTTTGATGCCTATCTGATCAAAGAAAATCATATTATCGCCTGTGGCGGAATTGCCGCTGCCATTCACACAGCAAAACAACTCAACCCCGGCAAACCCGTCGAAGTTGAAACTGAATCGCTCAACGAGCTGCAACAAGCGATCGAAGCCGGTGCCGATATCATCATGCTGGATAATTTTGACTGTGACATGATGCGAGAAGCGGTACGAATTAATGCCGGCAGAGCTGCGCTGGAAACCTCAGGCAATGTGACTCTGGCAACCATTCGTGAATATGCCATGACGGGGGTTGATTATATTTCCGTCGGGGCACTTACCAAACATATTCAGGCACTCGATTTGTCGATGCGTTTTCAGGGATAGTAAGAGACGGTACTCAGTAGACTTAACCTCAAACACATCAAGCGTGCAGGAAAAGATAAAAAATTCTGAACACTGACACACGGATTGTGTCTATTCATTCAGAATGCAAAATGTTCACGGTGAACAAATACAGGATAAAATCACAACCAATATGATCAATGTAAAATCCCTGCTGAGTGCGACGAGCACGAAAATTGTCCTGCTGTTTCTGCTGGTGATCTCGATTGGTCTTTGGCTGACATCCCATTATCTGCTGACATTTCAGAATAAAGAAATGGACTGGGAATGGTACGATATCGGCGGTGTACAGGTCACGCGAACCACGGATACCCACCAGTTACTGTTTCGCCGTGTTTATCCTTTTCAGCAAGCCGTTCTCTTTACCTCTCTGACACTGGACAACCGCTTTGATCTGTTCACGATCTTCAACCACTCATGCACGCCAGATCAAACGTACACGGTCACTGTCAATCGTGACAAAGGGTCACAGCAATACCCGCTCATCTGCGATGAAAATGGCCGTGAACTCTCTTTTCGTCTGGTCATGACGACACCTCGGCCGTTATCCATCACCTTCAATCAGCAATCCATCACCTTTCAACCCCGCAACTGGGCATTGGCATTTCTGAAAAAAGATCAGTTCATTCAGAAAAATAAGCACTATTTCTGTACGAAGAAACACTTCGATGCCTGCGAATATGAGTGGTCCAGAGACTAAGACAAACAGGTTCTCACGAAATATTTGCACAAAAAATGCGGACTCTGTCGAAATATTCTGAGACTTATATGTCAGTCAGGAATGAGCGCTCTAGCGCTCTCCCGCATTCACAAATAGCCCCCGTTTCAATAACCCGCGACCGAATTATGCTGTGCTCCGTTCACTAACAACGGAGATCTTTTATGCCCTCAACAACCAGCCGACAACTTGGGTTTACCTTGGTTGAATTAATGATTGTCGTCACCATTATCGGCATTCTGTCTTCCATTGCAGTCCCGGCTTACCACAACTACATCCAGAAATCAGAAGTCACCGCAGGTGTCAGTACCACCAGTGCACTGACAACCAATATCGATTTATTCATACAGGAAAACGGCAAATTTCCGTCCGCAACAGGGCTGAGCGAGATTGGCGCAAGTGCCACGATGAGCGCTTTGGGAACACTATCGCTACTTCCGGATCCCGAGGTCGCGGAGCAAGGTGTGCTGTTGTTCGAATTTAATGCCACGACATCGGTTTCCGGGAAAAAGGTGCAATGGCAAAAAAGCGCAACCACGGGATGGCAATGTATTCAGGATGCGGCAGAACACATCAAAGGGTGTCAGCAAGGCTCCATCATGTAAAGCACCATCATGTTAGCCCCCCTCGATATGCCAGATATACCCAAGTAACCTCAAGATGCAGGATTCAGAGTGTCTTCAATCGGCGTCATTCAAGGAAAATGTCGGCAGGAATGGCCTTCCCATTTCAATGGCATTTGACGCAGAAAGGCGCCGATTGAAGCACTCCCGAAGGGCGAGTTCACTGAAACTGCATCTTGAGGTCATTTGGGTATATAGCCCAGACTGATAACCATGAACCAGAACGATCAGAGGCTCAAACCATGAGTATATTACTTCGGCTTCTCCATTCAGAACGCCACCTGACGCAAGAACAATTCACCATGATGACGGAACAATGCGGACATCATGCAACCGCGCCATTGAGAGTCCTGTTAGATTCTCAACTGATGACCGCAAAACAAATAGCGGATTTCATTGCCCGACATCTCAAACTGCGTCAGATCGACATTCACACTTACGCTTATGCAGAAACCTGTCAGCAATTAGAGGTCAGTGATCTGATGCAACTTTACTTAGCCCTGCCACTATCAATCCAGCAAGAATGGCTGACACTGGCTGTCGGAGATCCAACCATCCCCCATCTTCGCGAAGATTTTCAGTTTGCTACCGGACTCAATATTGATGTGGTGATTGCTGATGCAGAACAATTACAAGAAGCGATCGCACACTACGAATCCAGCGACAAAGGCGGCCATAGTCTTCCCGCTCAAAATCGGTTGGATGAATACGTAATTCAGGAAGCGAATGATGATTACCAGACCACGGATATTCAGCCCAACGATGCCCCTGTCACACAGTTTATCCTACAACTCATTCAGGAAGCCCATCAAAGACACGCTTCAGACATTCATTTCGAACCTTATGAGAACACTTATCGGATTCGCATGAGAATCAATGGATTACTGCTAACGACGCATACACCATCGAATAAAGTCAGTCGCAGACTCGCATCTCGGCTCAAAGTATTAGCCAATTTAAACATTGCGGAACGCCGTTTACCGCAAGACGGACGAATCAAACTCGGTGCTTCATTGACAATCGATGTCGATCTCAGGATCTCAACCCTACCGACCCAATGGGGGGAAAAGATTGTTATTCGGCTCCTCAATAGCCATCAAATGGCGCTACACCCTGATCAACTGGGATTTTCTGCGGTTCAACATGAGATGTTTCTACAAGCGATTCAACATCCTCAGGGCATGATTCTGATTACCGGCCCGACCGGCAGTGGCAAAACAGTGACCCTCTATTCCGCACTGACTTGGCTCAACGACGAATCACGCAATATTTCAACCGTAGAAGATCCGATAGAAATCGCACTCTCCGGCGTCAATCAAATTCAAGTCAACGAAAAAATCGGGATGTCATTCAGTCATATCCTCAGGGCGCTACTCCGGCAGGATCCCGACACACTGATGATTGGTGAAATCCGTGATCCGGAAACCGCAGAAATCGCTTTTCGGGCAGCGCAAACGGGACATCTGGTGTTTTCAACGCTGCATACCAACTCAGCACATGAAGCCCTGACCAGACTCCTCTACATGGGACTGGAAACCTATCATATCCTGCCGACCATTCGTCTGGTGGTGGCTCAACGACTACTCCGCAAGCTTTGCCCACGCTGCAAAGTCGCCGTACAGCTGGCTCCTGAGTTGTGCCAACGCTGGCCCATTTTAAATAACGGACAGATTTATCAGCCATCAGCGCAAGGCTGTCACGCCTGTATTGCCGGCTATCAGGGCCGCTTCAGCATTTATGACATGTACCAGCCCACCCAGCTCACTTCCTTCTCAGATACTGCCTTCTCAGATAAAGCGTCCCATCCTGTGGAAAAACACATGCCATCTTCGGGAAACGGCACCATATCAGGTCTGTGGCATGAAGGACTAGAGAAAGTCCGCCAAGGCGTGACCGCTTATGAAGAAATTGTCCGAGTACTGGGAACACCGCCGGCCGAGACCACCAAAGCCTGTTCAGCGACGCCATCCTCATCAGCACCACATCAGCCGACCCCATCTCAACATGCCACAAAATCTCAATACACCACAGACAAAGGAGACCATGATGCCGTCCCCGACGCCTGAACTTCATCGTTATTACTGGCAAGGAATTCATCTCAATCAGCAGCGAAAAACCGGACATCTGTGGGCCTTCTCTCAGGAAGAGGCACTCCGCCAGCTGCAACCAACGTTGACGGCTATCCATATCATTCGCCCAGCACCACCCAATCCACTCACCCGGTGGCTCAATCGTGCTCGCGTGAAAGATATCACAGACCTTGTACGACAACTGGCAATCATGCTGAACGCAGGGCTTCCCATTGTTCAAGCGCTTCTTTTGATGGTCACACAATTCTCGCGTTTTGGCGGAAAACTGATTGTATTACAAGCACACGATGCGCTGATGAACGGTGCATCAGTCACAGATGCACTCCAACAAAGTTCATCCGCTTTTCGTGGTCTGTATGGTGACATGCTCCATGCCGGAGAAATGACCGGAAGAATCGCGGAAACGCTGGCTCAAATTGCCGACTATCGAGAAAAGCACGCACAGCTCCGCGCAAAAATGATCAAAGCGGCAACCTATCCGTCGATTGTGCTGGCGAGCGCACTGCTACTCACCACCCTGATGTTAACTAAAGTCATCCCTGAATTTGCTCAGATGTTTGCCCATATGCACGCTGAGTTACCTTGGTTGACTCGTCAGGTTCTGATCGTATCGGACATGCTACGATTTTGGGGGAAGTGGACTATCACCTTGATAATTGGTGTGATCTGCCTGTTGAGGTGCTTCTGGCATCGCCTCACGATACTCCAAACGATGGTTGAAGCACTCCAACTCAAGCTACCGCTGTTCGGACCTTTGAGAACAAAAGCAATCATGATTCGTTGTTGCCGCACTCTGGCAACCTGCTATGATTGCGGCATTCCTTTACTGGATAGCCTGAAAAGCGCACAAAATATTGCAGGGTCGCTACGGTATCGAGCGGCACTAGACACAGTTTTGACACAAGTATCTGCCGGAAGTAGCTTATATGTGGCGATGCAGAACAGTCACCATTTTCCTGAATTTGTCACACAAATGGTATTCATCGGAGAAGAATCCGGTACATTAGGTCAAGTGCTGACGAAAGTAGCCCAACAATACGAACAAGACATCGATCAGTCGATTGAACAGCTCGGAGAAATGATTGAACCCTTATTGATTGTGTTGCTTGGCGGCTTGATCGGCGGGTTAGTCATCGCAATGTATTTACCTGTCTTTAACTTAATGCAGGTGATGGGATAGTATAATGCCCGCGATTGTCCACTCAGATAGACTCTGAGCCATTGGTCTGAATTGAAACCACCTCGTTAAACGAGGTGGATTATCGAATAACATTGAGCACAGTTGAATGGATGCATTTTTGATTTATCCTTGGTTATTTCCAGTTTTTGCGAGCCTCTTCGGCCTTATCATCGGCAGTTTTCTCAATGTCGTCATCTATCGTTTACCACGAATGATGGTCACAAACTGGAAGCAAGAATTTGCCGAAGCTTTCCCCGAGTACGATATTCCTTCACCAACGAAGAAGGAACGGATTTCCCTCAGTCTCCCGGCATCATTCTGTCCGCACTGCCATCACCGAATCCGGATTTGGCATAATATTCCACTGTTTGGCTGGTTATTACTCGGTGGCAAATGTGCAGATTGTGGTGAGCGTATATCGATACAATATCCGCTGGTAGAATTCTTGACGGCGCTGGCAAGCGGCATCATCGCGATTCATGGCGGTATGACTTATTACACGCTGGCATTGTTTGTCTTTACTTACATCAGCATTGCCGCAGCATGTATCGATCTCAATCAGATGTTACTCCCTGATAATTTAACGCTCCCGTTGATCTGGCTTGGGCTATTACTATCACTGACACACATCAATCCTCTACCTTTATCCGATGCGGTGATAGGCGCGGTTGCCGGCTATTTATCTCTCTGGTCGATTTACTGGATGTTTAAACTCCTGACCAAAAAAGAAGGCATGGGATACGGTGACTTTAAATATCTTGCAGCCTTAGGGGCATGGATCGGCTGGCAGACGTTACCAATGGTGATTTTATTGTCCTCAGTGATTGGCATCATTTTAGGTGTCACACTACTGTTGATAAGAAAACAAGGTAATCAGACCTTTCCATTCGGCCCTTCTCTGGCAATTGCCGGATGGATTTGTCTCCTCTGGGGCGACCCCATGATGAGCTGGTATACATCAATCGTGTTAGGAGCGTAATATGACATTCGTCGTCGGGTTAACCGGAGGAATATCGAGCGGCAAAACAACGGTGGCCGATCTCTTTCATCAACACTTTGCGATTGATGTCGTCGATGCGGATGTCATTGCCAGAGAAGTGGTTGCCATCGGAACCCCGGGGCTGGCTGCCATTGCAGAACATTTCGGCCAAACCATACTCAACCATGACGGCACATTAAATCGCTCGCGGCTCAGAGAAATTATTTTTGCCGATGCCCATGAAAAATCATGGCTGGATCAACGCCTTCATCCGATGATCAGACAAAAGATGAAGTGTGCACTGACTCATACCACTTCTCCCTACGCATTGTTAGTGATCCCACTCTTAGTCGAAAATCAGCTCCAGTCGATGGCTGACCGAATTTTAGTCGTCGATGTGGATGAAACGATACAAATCCAGCGCACAATGCGCCGTGACGGAATCAGTTATCCGCACGCTCAGAATATACTTTCTGCCCAAGCAACAAGAGCTGAACGCCTTGCAGTGGCCGATGATGTGATTAACAATAGTGCAGAAAACCATCAACTTCTGCCTCAAATCACAGAATTGCACCAAAAGTACCTAGCCATGAGCGGCAGAAATTTGTGAAAATAATACGGATATAAATAAAGGCTAGCGAAATGACGATCCATCAATTCGAACATCCCCTGAATGAAAAGACTCGAATTTATCTGAGAGTCGAAGCCCTGCTGGCCCAACTTCATCGTGCATCTCAATTTGATGATGGTGACCAATATCAGCTTTTTTTCCGGGCATTATTTGACCTGCTTGATATTTTTGAACAAATTCAGCTTCGCAGTGAACTGGCAAAAGATATCGAAAAACAGCGTATCATGTACCGAAATTGGTTGAATGTTGACGGCGTCGATCAAAATACATTACTGGCGTTACTGAGAGAAGTTGATGAAGTTCATTCAAATTTGATGAATTCAGAACGCTTTGGGGTGTCACTCAAAGAAGATCGCTTTCTGCTTTCTGTCCGTCAGCGCTTCAATCTTCCCGGAGGTTCATGTTGTTTTGATCTGCCAGCCCTGCATTACTGGCTCCATACACCGACGGAACAGAAGCAGCAGGATGCTTCAACTTGGCTCCAAACCCTGAAACCACTCTCATCCGCATTAAGTCTATGGCTGAAACTCGCCCGGGAAACCGGTCAGTACCGAGCTTATACCGCAAAATCAGGCTTTTATCAGAGCGATGCTGAGGATGCCAATATTCTCCGCCTGATGATTCCTCTGGAATATGGGGTTTATCCCATGATTTCAGGACACAAAAATCGTTTTGCGATAAAATTTATTGAATTTGAAACGAATCAAGCCAGCACCTGTGATATTCCGTTTGAACTGGCAGTCTGTTGCTAACCAACGATGTGTGACTAACGAACTAGGTTACTAACGTACTAGGTTATTAACGTACTAGGCTGCTCACCAACTATATAGAGAATTATGACGAATCCAAAAATCACCACTGTTCAATGTCCTCAATGTGGCAACGCTGTTATTTGGGGGGAGCAAAGCCCCTTCCGACCATTTTGTAGCAAACAATGCCAAATGATCGACTTTGGCAGTTGGGCAAATGAAGAAAATGTTATCCCCAGCGCATCCGACATATCTGATACGGATGATTGGTCAGAAGACGACCTCGATTAACCTTCACATCCGCCCTCAATCGGGCGGATGTCTCTATTTCCCCTATCAATTTTCCGCTTTCTATTGATCTCCGCTCAGACATGATTCAGCTCCGGCCCGCTCTTCAACGTCCCCTTGTTATTGAAATACGCAACGCGACGAAGCACACAGCGTTGCTATCAGATCGATTAAAATAAAAAATGTACGGTAAGGAATTGATTCAAGATTCGTCTAAACTAACAGAGTTCCTTTCTATTGAGATATTGAATGACATTAGCAGACTCAGAGATTCAACCCAGCACATACTCACGCCATCTCTTTGATGATGAGCAGTTTATCCAACCATTAAGACAGCAGATGTTGAAATTTGCCCGGTTGCAGGTTCAAGACGAACAACTGGCCGAGGACGCCGTTCAAGAAGCGATGATAGCCGCATATCAACATATCGATAAGTTTGAACAGCAAGCTGCGTTGAAAACTTGGATTTTTGCCATTCTCAAAAATAAGTTGATCGATTTACTGAGAAAAGAAAAACGCACCACTGCCGCGAGTCAGCTTGAACAAGGGGACGGTATTCAAGGCGAGGCCTTGATTGAAAAACTGTTTGATCAACATGGTCACTGGCATAAACATGAGCGTCCGGTGAAATGGCAACAACCTGAGAATTGTATTGAAAACGAATACTTTTGGCGTGTGTTTGATGCTTGTCTGAATGCTTTACCGGAACGCTACAGTCGACTATTTATGATGCGAGAGTTCCTTGATCTGGAAACCCCCGAGATTTGTCACCATGAAGAGATATCGGTCAGCCACCTGAATGTCACGCTCTACCGTGCTCGTCTTAGACTCAGGGAGTGTTTAGAAAATAACTGGTATCTGTCGGAGGAACGATGATGATGAACTGTAAACAAGCCACACGCCTTCTTTCCGAACGGATGGAGCGATCACTCACAACCAAAGAAAAATTAGCACTGCGTCTCCATACATGCATGTGTAGCAGTTGCCGCCGTTTTGGTAATCAAATGGATGATATTCGTTTATTATCAAAAGCTTATATGAGTACTGAATTAGAAGATAAAGAAAAATAAATTTTTTTTCATTTTTTGTGTAATACCGACCCCTGTTCATCCGTCGAATAAGGGAATTAGACAGTACACTTGTGAGGAAAACACTATGAAAACATCAAAAACATCTCTTGCTTTCGCGCTGACAACTGCGGTTGCACTTTCGGCAGTGACACTACCGGCCCAAGCCGCCAGTAAAGAAAAATGCTACGGCGTCTCGCTTGCCGGACAAAATGATTGTAAAGCCGGCCCCGGAACCTCTTGTGCCGGGACATCAAAAACAGATTATCAGGGAAATGCCTGGAAGTTTGTTCCTAAAGGGACTTGCATGGAGATGAAATCAGAAACCTCGTCGACAGGCCATGGTCAACTCAAAGCATTCTAAGTCGGGGGGCACGATGATTCAACCTCGTCTAACCCAATCTACCGAAGACGTGCAAACGTCTTCGGGCTTTCCTCGCCTAAGTGGGGTGAGCTTAAAACCCTGTCACTATCAGACGATTTTAGCAGAACAACCGTCAGTCGGTTTTTTTGAAATCCATGCTGAAAACTATCTCTCCGCCGGAGGACCTAACCGCTACTATCTGGAAAAGATTCGAGAACATTATCCGCTCACCGTTCATGGGGTTGGCCTCTCGATCGGTGGCGAATCACCATTAAACCGAGAACACCTGAAGAAAGTCGCTCAACTGGTTGAATGGATCGAACCGCTGGTCTTCTCTGAGCATTTAGCTTGGTCCAGCCATTTCAACCACTTTTTCAATGATTTGCTGCCATTGCCTTACACGGAAAAAACACTTCGACAAGTTTGTTCACACATTGATCAGGTTCAGGAGCAACTAAAACGCCCGATGCTGCTTGAGAATCCATCCACTTATTTGCGTTTTAAAACAACCACGATGAGTGAGCTGGAATTTATCTCGGCGATCATCGAACGAACCGGTTGCCAGTTGTTACTCGACGTCAATAATGTTGCCGTCTCCTGTTTTAATCATCAGCAGGATCCTTACCAATATATCAATCAATTTCCCGGTCAGGCTGTGCGACAAATTCATCTGGCTGGATATGCAGTGGACCAGAATGAGGCGGTTCCACTGAGAATCGACAGTCATGATCGAGAAGTCACTGACGACGTTTGGCAGCTATATCAATATACCTTACAGCAGTGGGGAGATAAGCCCACATTAATTGAATGGGACGGACAACTGCCGGAATTCGGTGTGCTTCAACAACAGGCCACCATGGCTGATCAGATCCGAACTCGCATTCAAGGTGCTTTTCAATCCAAATTAAGTCAATCCAAGTTCAGTCAATCAGAGTTAAGCCAATCAAATTCAGGTCAATCAGAGTCGGGGGCAGACCATGCAACAGCAATTTAGCCAGTCGATCCTGATGCAAAGCGACGAAGTGTTGCCACAAATCGACGCCATATCAATTGCGGAAAAGCAAGCTCGCTTCGCCGTTTACCGCAACAATATCTATCATTCACTGACTGAAGCGCTGGAAGAGATCTACCCGGTCTGCCAGCAGCTTGTCGGTGAAGATTTTTTTCGAATGCTGGCAGGTCATTTTATTCAACATTATCCGCCAAGCTCACCGATTTTAAGCGAATATGGTGAATATTTTGCTGAGTTTTCCAGCACCATCCCTCAGCTTTCATCATTGCCTTATTTCAGTGAATTAGCCAAGTTGGAATATCAATTACTGCAATTGACTCACGCTGCCGATATCCCCACACTCTCCATTAGCGACATTCAAAACCATCTGGCAGAATGCGCCGATCCGACGCAATCGGTCTGGCAACTCACCGAACCCTGCCTGTTATGGCAAACATCTTATGCGGTCGGGTTAATTTATCAGGCCCACCAACCAGATTCAGGGCTCATACTTTCGGATATCCAATGGGATAAAAGTGAGTACCTACTACTCACTAAAAGAGAGCGGTATGGGGTGTTCTATGCGCTTTCAGCGGATGAATTCCATTTACTTCAGCAATTACAGCAAGGTGTCACGCTAGCACAAGCGAGTCAGGCCATTGCACCTGCTCATTTCCCAGAGTTATTTTCAACACTCTTACAGAAACCCATTATTCGCGCGATTTTGCCACAATAGGAGCCTGTTTATGTCACTGCCATTGCTGAAGAAAATCTCGGCCTCTCCGTGGACGGCGTCGATCATTTTATTGCTGAGTCGCTTCGGTCTCGCTGCGATTTTCTGGTTATCCGGACAAACCAAAATTGAAGGCTTTGCGTTCAATTTGATATCCGGCCCAATTCATCTGGGTTGGCCGACGATCAAGGACAGCACATTTGCCCTATTCGAATATGAATACAACCTGCCGATCATTCCTTATGTGTGGGCCGCTTATCTGGCCACTATTACCGAACATCTGCTGGCCATATTATTGCTCACCGGATTGATGACTCGCTTTGCCGCGCTGGGCATTTTTGGAATGACGCTGGTGATTCAGCTTTTTGTTTATCCGGATGCTTATCCGACACATGCCACCTGGCTAGCGCTGAGTGCCTGGATTATGTACCAGGGTGCCGGGGCAATTTCATTGGATTCTCTACTGCGTTTTCGCCGCCATCACCAAGCTCATTCATAAAAATTGATCCATAAAAAACTGGGCAATTCTCATTGCCCAGTTTTTTTACATATCAGTCAAGTCGATTGATTCAATCAAGCATTATCATTGTCAGATGCTTGCCCATCTCCCTCAACTGCGACATCTTCGATATCAATCCGGGTCACCCGTTGTAAACCACGCGGCAGCAGAGCACCTCTCCGGCCTCGTTCACCACGGAAGTTGTCCAGATCGTCCTGCTTCAGCCCAAGCTTACGCTTACCGGCATAGATCGTCATTGCTGCGCCTTGCGGCAGAACCATCAGATGAGAAACAAATTCTTCTCTTTCTTTGGCTTTCGCCGAAGGAATATTAATGATCTTGTTACCTTTACCTTTACCCAGTTGCGGCAGATCTTTTATCGGGAATAACAACATACGACCTTGATTGGTGATCGCCAAAATTTCATCCGATTCTAAATGATTCAACGGTTGTGGCGTCATGATCAGCGCGTTATCCGGCAAATTCACCAACGCTTTACCGCTGCGGTTCTTGGAGAGAAAATCACTCCCTTTACACACAAAGCCATAGCCGGCATCCGACCCCACCAGCCACAGTTGATCATCCTCTCCCATGACCACCTGACGAATTTGTGTGCCTTCAGCGACATTCAGACGTCCGGTAATCGGCTCCCCCTGAGAACGGGCTGACGGCAAAGTATGTGCTTCGAGTGAATAACTGCGCCCGTCACTGCCAAAGAACACCGCCTGCTGATTACTTTTTCCACAAGCATGAGCCAAATATTGGTCACCCGATTTATAATTCAGTCCCTGACAATCGATGTCATGCCCTTTGGCATGGCGAATCCAGCCTTTATCCGACAAGATCACCGTGATCGGCTCACTCGGTACCAATTCTCTTTCCGTTAATGCTTTCGCTTCAGCTCTTTCAACCAATGGCGAACGACGATCATCGCCATATTTCTCGGCATCGGCTTTCAACTCTTTTTTCAACAGCGTATTCAAACGACTCTCTGAACCAAGTAGCTGCTCTAATTTGTCCCGCTCTTTTTCCAGCTCTTCTTGCTCAGCGCGGATTTTGAATTCTTCCAGTTTCGCTAAATGACGTAAGCGTGTATCTAAAATCGCATCTGCCTGAATTTCTGAAATCCCGAACCGAGCCATTAGAACTGCTTTCGGCTCATCTTCGTTGCGGATAATCTCAATGACTTCATCGAGATTCAGGTAAGCGATCAGCAAGCCTTCAAGAATGTGTAATCTTGCCAGAACTTTATCCAGCCGGTACTGCAAGCGACGCTTGACCGTATTGCGGCGAAACGCAAGCCATTCGGACAAGATTTCCACTAAGCCTTTCACCTGAGGACGATTATCCAGACCAATCATATTCAGGTTCACACGGAAACTTTTTTCTAAATCAGTCGAAACGAACAGATGGTTCATCAAGACGTCACAATCGATTTTTTTCTTACTCGGAACAATCACGATCCGCGTCGGATTCTCATGATCAGACTCATCGCGCAGATCTTCGACCATCGGCAATTTCTTCGCACGCATCTGGCTGGCAATTTGCTCTAACAATTTCGCGCCGGAAACCTGATGAGGCAGTGCGGTGATAACAATATCACCCCCTTCTTTATGCCAAACCGCCCGCATTTTGATACTACCGCGGCCGGTTCGATATATTTTTTCAATATCGGTACGAGCAGAGACAATTTCCGCTTCCGTCGGGTAATCAGGCCCCTGAACATAGCCCATGATCTCATCTAGACCAGCCTGAGGTTTATCAATGAGATGAATGACAGCATCTGCAACTTCCCGAACATTATGCGGCGGGATGTCTGTCGCCATCCCCACGGCAATCCCTGTCACGCCATTGAGTAAGATATGTGGTAAACGTGCCGGCAGCATTTGTGGCTCATTCATGGTGCCATCAAAGTTTGGCTGCCATTCAACCGTACCTTGTCCGAGCTCGCTCAATAGCACTTCCGAAAAACGAGACAGTTTGGCTTCGGTATAACGCATTGCAGCAAAAGATTTCGGATCATCCGGAGCCCCCCAGTTCCCTTGACCATCCACTAGCGGATGACGGTAAGAGAAAGGTTGAGCCATCAGAACCATAGCTTCATAACAGGCCGAGTCACCATGAGGATGATATTTACCCAGCACGTCACCGACGGTCCGGGCCGACTTTTTATATTTGGCCGAAGCCGATAACCCAAGCTCCGACATTGCATAAATAATACGGCGCTGAACGGGTTTCAGACCGTCACCAATGTAAGGCAATGCACGGTCCATAATGACGTACATCGAGTAGTTCAGGTATGCGTCTTCCGTAAATTTACGTAACGGCAGCTGTTCTACTCCGTCAAAACTGATTTCTGTTGCCATGTTTATACCTCTGCCAAGTCACCGTTGTGTTGCAACCAAGATCGTCTGTCGTCAGCTCTTTTCTTACCGAGGAGCATATCCATCATCTCATCAGTCGCTTCAACATCGTCGATCGTGAGTTGGACAAGACGGCGCGTATTGGGATCCATGGTTGTTTCACGTAACTGCAGTGGATTCATCTCCCCCAGTCCTTTAAAACGCTGCACGTTGATTTTGGCTTTCTTTTGACTCAGGCGTTCTAGTACGCCATCTTTTTCCTGATCATCCAGTGCATAGTAGACCTCTTTCCCGCAATCGATTCGGTAAAGCGGAGGCATCGCAACATAGACATGTCCGGCGCGGACCAATGCGGGGAAATGGCGGGTAAATAGCGCACATAATAGGGTCGCGATATGCAATCCATCCGAATCCGCATCCGCAAGAATACACACTTTACCGTAACGTAGGCTGTCCAGATCATCGTTGTCAGGGTCAATCCCCAAAGCCACTGAAATATCATGCACTTCCTGTGATGCCAATACCTGATCGCCTGACACTTCCCACGTGTTAAGTATTTTCCCCCGCAGTGGCATCACGGCCTGAAACTCACGGTCTCTGGCCTGTTTGGCGCTCCCTCCGGCAGAATCCCCTTCCACCAGGAACAATTCCGTACGACTCAGATCTTGTACTGTACAGTCCGTCAGTTTCCCCGGCAGCGCTGGCCCTGAAGCTATTTTTTTACGGACAACTTTTTTACTGGCTCGCATCCGGCGGTGGGCATTCGTAATACAGACTTCCGCTAATTGCTCCGCCAATTGAGGTTTTTCGTTCAGCCATAGGCTGAATGCGTCTTTGACGACGCCGGAAACAAATGCTGCGGTTTGACGTGATGACAAGCGCTCCTTGGTTTGACCGGCAAACTGCGGATCCTGCATTTTGACAGACAACACATAGGAACAACGCTCAAAAACGTCTTCACCGGTGAGCTTGACGCCACGCGGCAACAAGTTGCGAAATTCACAAAACTCACGCATGGCATCGAGTAATCCCTGACGCAATCCGTTGACATGTGTCCCACCGAGCGAAGTCGGAATCAAGTTAACGTAGCTTTCGGTGATCATATCACCACCCTCAGGTTGCCAAATGACAGCCCAAGTCGCCGCTTCAATTTCTGCTTTAAATTCACCGGTAAAAGGTTCTTCGGGCAACAGCGTATACCCTTTCACACCTTCAGCCAGATAATCTTTCAGACCGTCTTCGTAGAACCAACGGTAGTCATTGCCATTCACTTTATCTTCGAAGGTGATTTCAAGACCGGGACATAATACCGCCTTGGCACGCAGGTTATTAATCAGCCGGGTGACGGAAAAATTACCGGAATCAAAATAGATACTATCCGGCCAAAAATGAACGCTGGTTCCTGTATTTCTACGACCACAGGTGCCGGTCACCGTCAGGTCAGAGACTTTATCGCCATGCTCAAATGCAATCTCATGAACCTGTCCGTCACGCCGAACTGTTACTTCGACACGTTTGGACAGGGCATTGACGACCGAAATACCCACCCCGTGCAAGCCACCGGAGAACTGATAATTTTTATTGGAAAATTTTCCTCCGGCGTGAAGCTTACACATGATCAGCTCAACACCTGAGACTTTCTCTTCTGGGTGAATATCAACGGGCATACCTCGCCCATTATCGAACACTTCTAAAGATTGGTCAGAATGAAGAATAACTTGTACCTTCGATGCATAACCGGCTAACGCTTCATCAACACTATTATCAATGACCTCCTGACCTAGATGGTTCGGACGTGCGGTATCGGTATACATCCCAGGTCTGCGACGTACTGGCTCTAAGCCATTCAATACTTCAATGGCACCAGCATTATATTGTTCAGTCATATTTCGGGATGCTTATATCAATCAATGATTCTAACTCTGCGCTCAATCTGTAAACATTTCGAGACTATTTACAGTTGTCACTGAAAAAAGTTTATTTGTATGGGACTCATCATACGTGGGAAACGATAGAGACTTCAATTCTCTCCTTTCCCATCGATGTTTGAGGTATAGTCTGGAAGAGAAGGCTTCCTGTCAAGCCTCAGTCAGGCTTCAGCCTTAGTTTCTGACACTTTTCTCAATGCATGTCAAAGTTCCAGAAACTCAAGAATAGCGGCAGCGTAACGTTCAAAGCTAACAAAACTATGATCACCGCCCTGTTCTACGGTTTGCCGGGCATCGCGGAATTTTTCAACAGCCTGACGATAATCAAGCACTTCATCACCCATCTGTTGTAACAGCCAAAACTGGTCTGGGTCAGGCAGAACCTCAATATCCAGTGCTTTAAGCTCCTCGATATGGCAAGCGGCCAGAGTATACTTTTCATGGGTGTATGGATTCACTTGTTCGCCAAGATAGTCTTGTAACAATTCGTAAGGGCGAACGGCTGGATTGATAACCACAGCTCTGAGATGAAACTGTGAATTTAGCCAGACAGACAAATATCCCCCGAGCGAGCTTCCCACCAAACCAATGCGATATTCTTGCTGCTTCTCTCGAATCAACTCGGAAAGCATCTGGGCGGCAGCTTCGGGAAAGCAAGGAAGCTGTGGCACGATCACTCGCATGTCAGGACGATAATCACGGCAGTATTGCTGCATAATCATCGCTTTATGAGATAAAGGAGAACTGTTGAAACCGTGAATATAGATCAATAAAGAAGGTTTACGCATGGATTGCCTCATCTTCTGTTCACACAGGTCATTCGCTGTTATCAGTATCCGTTTGCTGAGAAATCAGGTAAGAAAAGACCTTGCTTCACACGACCAACTTGTGTCGTCAGTTGTCCGTCAGGATGAAGTTCCAGCTCACGCCAGCCGGGAGAAACCAGATCCAGTGCAAATTCATTGGAGTGCGGTTTAAACTGAACACAAGTTGAGGGCGTAGACATGACCTGAACCCCATGATAATCGCGTTCCATCACCTGATGGACATGACCACATACTACACCTTTAACGTGAGGGTATTTCAGCACAACCTCCCAGAATGAATCACTATTTTTCAACGTATGCTGATCCAACCAACGACTGCCGACTAACAGCGGGTGATGATGGAGTAAGATAAGCGTATGTCTTGCTTGCGTCTCACGTAACATGTCATCCATCTGTTGAAGCTGCTCAGGGCTGATATAACCATAGGGCACTCCGGAGACCTGTGAATCGAGCAAAATCATCTGCCAGTGGGCACCCACCGTCACGTGTCTCGGTTGGATGATTTGAGAATTCGCCAGAATGGCTTTCATTGCGTTCTGCTCATCATGATTTCCCGGCAGGCACAAACAAGGCTTATTTAACGGCTCAATGCTGTCGACAAACAACTGGTAAGATGCTTCTGAATGATCCTGAGAGATATCACCGGTCGCCAGAATGAGCTGATAATCGACATTCCTTGCGATAACTTCTTGCACGACCGCTTTAAAACTATTTGCCGTATTGACGCTGAGCAGGCTGCCCTCATCAGAAGCAAACAAATGAGTATCGGTCATCTGAAGCAGTTTTATACTATCAAGATGTTCGGTGTAAAACGATACGTCCAAATCTACTTACCTTATGAAGATGATCGATCCCGGATATTAATCGGTGCACGAGTAATACCATGCTTTAAACAAAAGGTCAGCCAATCTCCCAAAAAACGGTTAGTCTGAGCCTTTTCATCTTTTTGTACCATGCTATCGTTCGGATAATCGTAACGAGGCTTTAATCGGTGTATCTGTTCAGCACTGCATACCTCGGCAACACGCGCATCATGATATAACCTGACAGACATAGTCGGTAGAGGAAAGACAGCGACATCATCACTCTGACATATCTTGACCAATGTCGTATATTTGGTCACTTCCATGACTTCGAGTTGATAATTCATACGCAAGGCTTGGTAACAACGCACATCCTCAGCGCTGTGCATCGATGGCAACAACGCATTCAGTTTTGCATAGTTTGTTTCATAAACCCGCATCAATTCCGGTAAGTCAACATGATACGGCTTTTTCATTGCTACTTCTGCCATTGTGTCTTCAGTTCTTCCCAATTTAACGCCAACCATTGTAATGCAATAATGGAGGCACCATTTTCAATCTTACCCGTTTTCACCCAGTGATAAGCCTCTTCCCGACTTAATACATGGACACGAATATCCTCATCCTCCCCATCCAGCCCATGAACACCATGTGCTTTGGAGGCGTCAACTTCACCAACATAGACGTCAATCATTTCATTGCATCCGCCAGATGATGGATAGTATGACGTCACCGGAACAATCTGTTCGAGGTTGAGGCCTGCTTCTTCGACAGCTTCGCGGCGAACCACATCTTCCGAAGATTCACCGTCTTCGACAATCCCGGCAACAACTTCAAACTGCCATGGATGCTGGTTTTCAAGTGCGCCAACACGGATTTGCTCAATTAAGACAACTTGATCAAGCACCGGATCATAAGGAAGCACTGCGGCAGCACGCCCCCGCACAAACATTTCCCGTTCAACAACCCGACTCCAGCCACCTTCAAACTGCCTATATTTGAAATAATACTTTACCATTTTGAAGAAGCCGTTAAAAAGTGTCTCTTTTTTGACAACCTGCAAATCTTGAGAAGAAAACTGTGTCGGCTCTTTTCGTGATGATCGCATTCTTTCTATTCTCCATTTGAATCCTTAAATTTAACCATGTAAGGGTTTACTCACCAAGGATGCAGTTCAACTTTTTATATAAAAATTACTAAAATAGTTAAATTAATTAATTTGTTTACTACACAGATGGATAATTAACCAGAAAAATGACAAACTCCCTAAGCACTTCTTAGCAAATTTAAGTTAAACTATCGAGCGCAATCTCTCATGACAATATTGCAGGAATAGGAAGAATGAAAAAACTGCTCCCACTATGCGTCAGTATCGCCTTAGGAAGTCTGTCCCCAATCGTTTGGGCAGATACCCTTGCGGAAATCTATGACCAAGCCAAACAAAATGATCCCCAGTTGCTTAGCGCTGCGGCACAACGAGACTCAGCCTATGAAGCAATAAAGTCAACTCGGGGAGAACTATTACCACAAATCAACCTGACAACAGGTTACAACGTCATCAGCAGTAATAAAGACGTTGCAGACAGCAAGCAATGGTCTGCGGGCGTGACTTTATCTCAGACGCTTTATGACAGAAACAGCTGGCTGAATTTGGGAATCGCTGAGAAATCAGCACGCCAAGTCGATTCTCAATATGCACAAACACAGCAAAATCTTATTTTACGTGTTGCTCAAGCCTACTTTGAAGTACTGAGAGCCAAAGATAACCTTGCTTTTGTACGTGCTGAAAAAAATGCAGTCGCCCGTCAACTGGAACAGACCAAACAACGTTTTGAAGTCGGTTTATCTGCGATCACCGATGTCCACGATGCTCAAGCCCAATACGATAGTGTCCTGGCTGATGAAGTTTTAGCTGAGAATAGCCTGACCAACAGTTACGAAGCCATTCGGGAAATTACCGGTCAGGAACATCACCAACTCAGCTCATTGGATACCGATCGTTTCTCTGCCAGTAGAATGGACAAAACGATGACCGAACTGGTCAATGAAGCCCAGAAGAAGAATTTATCGCTGTTGACGGCCAGAATTTCACAAGATATTGCTCGTGAAAAAATTGCTTTAGCGAGTTCAGGGCATTTACCTAACCTAAGTCTGGATGCGGGTTATAGCACCAAGCATGAATACGAGAGCTCCAATGCAAACTATGACGCTTTCGATCCGATCAATAATGTCAGTGTCGGTGTTAACCTTTCGGTTCCTCTTTACACCGGCGGTAAAATTACTGCGGAGACCAAGCGAGCGGAATATGGTTTAACGCAAGCCAGTGAAGATCTTGAAGCAAGTTATCGTAGCGTCGTTAAAAACGTTCGTGCATACAATAACAACATCAATGCTTCCATCGAAGCCATCCGAGCTTACCAACAAGCCGTCGTGTCGGCAAAATCAGCACTACAGGCCACTGAAGCCGGTTTTGATGTCGGCACCCGGACCATCGTGGATGTTCTGGACTCAACCCGTCGCCTCTATGACGCAAACAGAAACCTATCTGATGCACGTTATGACTATATCCTCAACGTACTTCAGTTAAAACAGGCGGTCGGAACGTTAAACGAGCAAGATATTCTCGCTATCAATGCAGGTCTGAAATAAATACAGCTCTGAAATTATTCAGAGCACGTCAGACAGCCTGTAACATTGACCAAAAAGCCAGCAAATTGCTGGCTTTTTTATTTGAATGCAGTCGCTTATAGGGGATGTTAACCGCGACCACCTTTAATGGCTTCAATAATTTCAGAGGTTGAACAGCCATCTTCAAAGTTAAGTACTTGCACTTCACCACCAGCGGCAATCACTTCCTGACCCCCCGCAATCTCTTCAGGACGATAATCGCCACCTTTGACCAGAAGATCGGGCAATATGGTCGCAATTAAACGTTGCGGCGTATCTTCGCTGAATGGGACAACCCAATCGACGGCACCTAACCCAGCCAGAACGGCCATGCGACGATCCGTCGGATTAACCGGACGACCCGGTCCCTTCAACCGCTTCACCGACTCATCGGTATTGACAGCAACAATCAGGCGATCTCCCAGTTGTGCCGCATGATTGAGATAAGAGACATGTCCGGCATGAAGAATATCGAAACAACCATTGGTCATCACGACTTTCTCACCACGGGACTGGGCTTTTTTAACCGCTTCAATCAGCGTTTTCTCATTCACAACCCCGAAATCGGTATCCTGACTCCCATGAATCGCTTCCGCCAATTCAATCGTCGATACCGTTGATGTTCCGACTTTACCAACGACGATCCCGGCCGCCGCATTTGCCAGCACACACGCTTCATCCAACGGTTTACCCGCAGCAACCGAAGCTGCCAGAACGGAAATCACCGTATCTCCGGCACCTGTCACATCATAAACTTCCTTTGCCAGGGTCGGTAAATGGAACGGTTCATAGCCATGACGTAGCAAGGTCATCCCATGCTCACTGCGCGTCACTAACAATGCGTCAAGCTCATATTCCTCTATCAAGGCAAACCCTTTGGTAACCAATTCATCTTCTGAATGAACCTTACCGACAACCGTCTCAAACTCAGCCATATTCGGCGTTAGCAGTGTCGCCCCACGATAGCGTTCGAAATCGGCACCTTTCGGATCAATAAAGACAGGCACATCGAACTGTTTCGCTTTCTGAATAAACTGCTGCACATGTTCCAGTGCGCCTTTAGCGTAATCAGACAGGATAACAGAGCGAACCAGAGGGAGAGAACTTTCCATTTTGGACAGCACCAGCTCGGGGTCGGTATTCTCGAATTTATCTTCAAAATCAAGGCGGATTAGCTGCTGACCACGACTTAAGACACGTAACTTAGTAATCGTCGGATAAGAAGGTAAAGCCACAAAGTGGCAATGAACATTTAATGAAGTCAGCTTTTCTTCCAAAACTGCGGCAGGCTCGTCTTGGCCAGTTAATCCGACGATATGCGCCTGCCCACCAAGCGATGCAATATTCATCGCAACGTTTGCAGCTCCGCCCGGTCGTTCCTCATTGTGTTCGACTTTCACAACCGGCACCGGGGCCTCCGGTGAAATTCGCCCGGTCGGGCCGTACCAATAGCGGTCCAACATCACATCACCAACAATTAAAACACCTGCTTGGTTATAGTCAGGTAGAATTGGCTTCATTAGAAATCTCCAGTTTTTCGATTTGTTCAGAGTTTATCACAGCCCAATCACAGGCTGAATAACCACGCTCCGAGATATTATCCCAGCCACTGTTGCCAAGCTTGAATCACCACCTCACGTTCTGTCGAGAGTTTATCTTGACTCACGTCCGCATCCAGATTCAGCAAATTACGATGATGAATCTGGTCTCTCATGGTGGTATAAGCCTCAATGAGTGCTTGCATCTGTTCCGATGACATCATTCCGGCCATCATCAATGACTCGAAAATTCTGACATTATCCGACCAACGCGTCAGCTCCGGGTGCTGACTGCTATAGCGAAGCACCAGATACTGCGCTAAAAATTCAATATCCGTGATACCGCCTCGATCCTGTTTAAGCATAAAACGACCCGCTTTTTTCTCCGCAAGGTGCTGACGCATTTTTTCTCGCATCTCAACCACTTCTCGTTTCAGAATCGCTTCATCTCTGACAAGACTTAACACCTGATGACGCGTTTGCATAAATGCCTCCGCTAATGGCTCATCGCCATAAATCATGCGCGCACGCACAAGAGCCTGATGCTCCCATGTCCACGCTTCCTGATGCTGATATTCGGCAAAAGCACTAACCGGTGCCACTAATAACCCCGAGGCACCAGAGGGTCTGAGGCGCATATCAACCTCATATAAAATACCGGAAGCGGTTCGCACCGAGAAAATATGAATAATGCGTTGTGCCAGACGTAAATAAAACTGGCGACCATCAATTTCTTTATGGCCATCGGTATTAATATTAGCCGGGCAATCATGGAGAAAAACCAAATCCAAGTCGGAGTTATAACCCAGCTCCCAGCCTCCCACTTTACCGTACCCAATCACCGCAAACCCTTTGCCGTCACGCTGACTCAGATGCGTCGGCTCACCATATTTCTCTTTTAATTGTTCCCATGCCTGATGAACAACGGCTTCAACAATCGCTTCCGCCAAATAAGTAAGGTGGTCACTCACTTTCATCACCGGCATGACGTCCGCGATATCAGCTGCGGCAATGCGCAGCAGACAGATCTGCTTAAACTGACGCAGCCCTTCCATTTGCTGCTCCATATCATCCTGAGGAATACGGGCTAAAAAATCTCGCAGTTCCACGCGATATTGATCCAGTGGAATCGGATGATAAAGCTGATGCGGATCGAGTAATTCATCGAGCAAAATGGGATAACGAGCCAATTGTTCAGAAATCATCGGACTCGCGGTACATAAGCGGGTTAATTGCATCAGTGCTGCGGGATGCTCATCGAGCAATTCCAGATAGGTGGTTCGGGTGGCAATCCTTTGTAACAGATACAAAACCCGGGGAAAGCCGAACTGAGCGTCAGGGTGACGGAAAATCGCCTGAAACACTTTTGGCATTAAATGATTCATCACTTCCCGGCCACGAGGCCCCAAGGTTTTTTTAGCCAATTCGGTTTTAAATTGCAGCAGCACATCCGCCACTTTGCTTTCAGCCGTTAAGGCGAGATCTTTGTCGAGAATATCGGCGACGACTTCCGGTTTATTCGCCATATCCCAAAGCTCTTGATACACCGGTTCAACCGGCGTTTCTTCACTATCGTCTTCATCACCGATCAAATCTCTGAAAATTTGATGTACACGGTTCATATGCGCCTGAATATCCTGAAGGAGCCTCTCCCAACTCTCTATCCCCAAAGCCGTCACTAGACGCTGCTGGGAAGATGAATCATCGGGCAAGGTCTGCGTCTGCTTATCCGCCAAGGCTTGAAGTAGATTTTCTACGCGTCTTAAAAATAAATATGCTTGTTGCAGCGAAGTCACTTCGTGCTCACCAAGCAGCCCTAACGTCAAAATGGCGTCCAACGTTTCTAATAAACCGCGTTTTCGTAGGCCCGGTTCGCGTCCTCCCCGGATCAACTGAAATGATTGGACAATAAATTCGATTTCCCGAATACCGCCTGCACCAAGTTTAATATTATTCACCAATCCCCGCCGACGAACTTCACTTTGAATCATCGACTTCATCCGGCGCAGCGATTGAATCGCACTGAAATCAATGTAACGGCGAAACACGAAAGGACGCAGCATCTGTCTCAGCTCCTGATAGCACACATACATTTCGCGCCCCATCACGCGTGCTTTCACCATCGCATAGCGTTCCCAGTCTCTTCCCTGTTCCTGATAATAGTCTTCTAGTGCTGCAAAACTCATCACCAACGGGCCGCTATCACCAAAAGGTCTGAGCCGCATATCAACGCGATAACAAAAACCATCGGCCGTTTGCTGATCAAGGCTTTTAATGATTCTCTGCCCCAGCCGCGTAAAGAATTGGGCATTCGCAATACTTTTTCGTACGCCTTGCGTTTCACCGTTATCCGGGTAGGCAAAAATCAAATCAATATCGGATGAAAAATTCAGTTCTCCACCACCGAGTTTCCCCATACCGATAATTAACATGGGCTGGGTCTCTCCCGCTTGATTGACCGGGGTTCCCCAAAGCTTGCAGCAAAGTGCGTATTGCCATTGATACGTTTCAAAGATCAATGCTTCCGCTAACTCGGAGAGATGTAGCAAACTCTCTTCAAGTGACCAGTCCGCTAGAAAATCGCGCCAGGCAATATAAAACATTTCCCGGTTCCTCAGCGCACGAAGTATCTGCTCTCCCGAGGCTTCATTCGGCTCTGAGACCAACTGTTGCTGTAACTGCTGTCGGTAACCATCAGCCCGGGATTGACTCTCAATCATGGTCGGAAATATTTCACACAATTGCGCATCACGCATTAACGCTTCATACAGAAAATCACTCAATCCCAAGACATATTTCAGTTGTTCGGTTAGCGGTGAAGGCCAAGATAAGATCACCGGATGTTTTTCCGTCAACCGCTGATAGTTAAAATCGGATAATGCTTGAAGTTCGGATGGTAATTGCATTCGCAGCCTCTTATGATCGGTGCCCTACAAAACTGATGATTAAAAACAGCCCGCTTGAAAAAAATGATGGTAAAAAAAACGCCCACTTGAAGGAATTGCGCCAACGTGATTAAAACACGAAAGTTCAACAGCCTCTCAGTGAGCGCTTACAATTTCAAAACAGGATCATACTTTGAATGAAGTAATCTTCTGATCCAGTTCCTCAGCATTGCTCTGCATAATTTCAGATGTTTCCAACAACTCACCGACCACGGAGACGGAAGCTTCGACCAGCTCACGGACATTGGTCAGATTCTGATTCATTTCCTCGGCAACACCACTCTGTTGACCGGCAGCACTGGCGATTTGGAAATTCATATCATTAATTTGCTGAATTTGTTCAACAATACCATCCAGTTCATTGCCCGCATTCGCGACCAATTCCACACCGTCAGCCGCTTCAACAACACTCTTTTCCATCAGTTCTACAGCTAAATTCGCACTGCTTTGCAACTGAGAAATCATCTCCTGAATCTCAACAGTTGCCTGTTGAGTCCTCTGAGCAAGATTACGGACTTCGTCAGCAACGACGGCAAACCCCCGGCCAGCTTCACCGGCACGCGCAGCTTCAATCGCAGCATTCAGTGCTAATAAATTAGTCTGTTCAGAAATACTTTGGATCGTACCAACAACACTACCGATAGCGACAACACGTTCCTCAACCTGATTAACTGCTTGTGCAGATTCAGAAATATCAGAGGAGAGATCACGCATTTTCAAGACAGTTCCTTGGACAAACTCCTGACCTGTTTTGGCACGAGATGAAGCCTGTTCAGTCAACGATGAGGCATTTTGCGCATGATCAGCAACCGTATGAACCGTAGACGACATTTCACTCATTGCTGTCGCTAACTGATCAATTTCATTGAACTCTTCTTGTGCCGAGTCTTTGGTTTCGGACATACTGATGGTCATCACTTCTGTCAGCCCTGATAATTCCTGAGAGCTGGTGATTTGCAGTTTAACCATGTCTTGCAATTGACGGCGCGTTTTTTCAATTTCTCTGGCGACATCACCGTATTCATCTTTGCATTCCATCTCAACTGGCTCAGATAAATCTCGGTTTGCCATGGCCCTAATTGCATCGCTGATAAACTGCGTTTGTCTTAACATCACTCTCGCTGCAAATAGTAATAGTATAATGAAAACAACAATTAACAGTAACGTTTGCCAAACAACTTGCGTGATATAGGCTTCATAGTTCTGTTGTGCGACCTCAACATTATGTGTGGCATCTAAAAGGGCTGAGTAAAATGTACTGGCATCCCAGAGCTGTTTTGCAACTATCAATATCGTGCTGAATACCATCAGCATCACCATCTTGGGAACAAGACGAATATCCGTAATTACCCGTTCCCAAGGCTTAAAGGCCAGTTTTGTCATGATCCGTCTCCACTAAGTCCTAATTTTTCCAATTCAATCATTCTCACTAAATCACTATATCTTTTCTTATGATTGCAATAACAAAGAGCATACCAAAATTCATTTTCAAACATTATGAAGGCCATCAACAACAGCGTAGATTCCCTTATATTTTCAGACAACTCATAATGGCAGATTGATTTGATGCTCAAACGATGACAATTATATCGACTCATCGGAGCTGTTCTGTAGTCTTTCTTCATTTTAGATATGAAAAAAGACAAGAAGCGGGGCTTATCGGCTGCGCCATCCCGACGCAGCAATTCGTTTTTTCAGGTTACACATGCTTCCAATAAGGTGTCACACTCATACTGATATTTCTGGTTTGCTCCATGGCATGAAGAATCGAGTTTTCCTGCCGAATCAACCACCGTTTTAATTGCTCTTGCTGATCGCCTTCAAGCTTATCAACCTGCTGCTCTAATGGTTCAAGCGTTAAAAGATCCTCAATCCCTTGCAACAAGTCAGCCCATGGTAATCGAAAGGACTGGCGTTCACTTTCATTATAAAGGCTGGCAAATCCAATACCGGTGTATAAATTTCTCATCAGGCAATATTGCTGAATCAAATAATCCTGTTTGGAGAACTGCTTATCCGCGGGAAAAGCGGCTAACAACTCATTCCAAGTGCGTTCCAGTTGCTCAGCTGAAAACGGCTCAATCGACTCCGCCATCATGACTCGGGCTTTCTCATTCAGAAAAGGCTGCCACCCTTTGGTCAAAATCCAACGACTCAAGTCGAGAATCAAACCGACATAACGAGAACAATAAAATAGTTTCAACATATCTTGTGTTGACGGTAAGTCATCCTTCAAGGTCCGAAGCTCCGACAATAAAAACTTCCGAGCGTCCAACTTGCGCAAAATATGGCCTTTGTCTTCACAGAGATAATTGAGATAATTGGACTTCTTCAACCAAGACAATTCCTGCTCCAGCCATTTGAGCTCCTGACGCAGGATGGCACTCGCACGCCGAGGCACAATATCACTATATACAGCAAGCGTCTGACGAATAAAACAAATTGCATATCTAATTTCATGCAATGCTTCTATCGATGCCTTTTCGACATAAATCTGTTCATGATAATGCCAATGTTCTAAAGCATGTTCCAAGGAATTGATAAAGCAAGATTCAACTGTGTCATTGGCTGTTGTTTCAACCAAGGCCAAAGGCTTCGTCTCATCACCCACATATCCGGAAGCCAGTCGATAACCTCTGGCAGCCTTACTTAAATTTCCGAGACGAACGCCGCCTTCATCACTCAATGTTCTTGCCAGCGAAAATAAAGCATCAGTCTGACCTGACTTCAACTCCAGTTCAACCTCACAAATCGGGTCTTCCAATTCTCCGACGATCACTTTCCCCTGATCGAAAGCGACTTCAATTTGACTACCGTCAGGCATACCGACAAGCCACTGTTCACGTGTAAAATCAGTTGAAAAAAGAGGGAGAAGTTCTGCTTCCAGTTGCTCGGCAGTGCGGTCTTCGGGCCAAATATCTTGAGGATGGAGGGAAAGAGAAGGGGTATTGCGGTCATGTTCGGCATTGTATTCCGGTCGCTGATGTAAACCAGCAACAACCCGCCCAGCGGTTTTCACCGTCTGCACATACACACCATCACAACATCGGATTCGCAGACCGATATCATGTTGACGCAGCCAGTTATCCGGCGTATCAAAATATATATTCTCTAATTCACGGCAACGATGCTGTAAAATTTTGGTCTGGGCAATCTTACGACGCAAAACATCTGAATATTCAGAAGAAACGAAAAACTTCAGTTCTATCTCAGTTTCCATAACAAAACCTTTCGTGGCAGATAGCGACAGGATATTGCCAATTTCAGACAGGAGCAAGTGAGAAATAACATATCATTCATGCGCTAAAATGGTTTTAAAGCACCGTCGAATGAGTTACCATGCGCGCCTTTATAGCCAATGTTCAACATTTCATCATAATGTTGTATGTTCTTTTAAGGTTATATTTTTGGATTGAGTCACATGCCAGTGAATACAATTATGGGGTTATTTGCAAAGTCCCCAATTAAGCCTTTGCAGAAACACGTTGTCTGTGTCAATGAATGCTGTTCTTACTTGATCAGCTTCTTTGAAGTCACTTTCCAGAAAGATTGGGAAAAAGCAGCCGAAATTCGGGCTCAAATTTCTCATCTGGAAAAAGAAGCCGACGTACTCAAACGTGAAATCCGTCTGAAACTACCGCGCGGATTATTCCTTCCTGTTGATCGAACAGACATGCTCGAACTACTGACCCAACAAGACAAACTTGCGAATCTTGCGAAAGATATCTCAGGTCGGGTTTATGGTCGAGAGCTGATGATTCCGGAGCCACTTCAAATAGATTTCATCGCTTATGTTAAACGTTGTCTGGATGCGGCGACTCAAGCCCAGAAAGTCATCGGTGAGCTCGATGAACTCCTTGAAACCGGATTTAAAGGCCGGGAAGTCACTCTGGTTGCGGAGATGATCAACCAACTTGACGCCATTGAGGATGATACCGACACGATGCAAATTCATCTGCGTCAGCAGTTGATGGCTATCGAGTCGAAATATAATCCGATTGACATGATGTTCTTATATAAAATTCTAGAGTGGGTGGGCGGTATCGCTGACCAAGCTCAACGTGTGGGAGCTCGCTTAGAGCTAATGCTCTCTCGTTCCTGAGATTATAGATTTTCACAATAACTAAGGGCACTCACACATTGCGTCTCTGAATCTAATTATTGTGGCAGAATAATAATATGCCACGGTAGAAAGTCGCGCGTGCTCCGCTAGTTATCAACAACTAGGTATTATGATGGATATCCTTGTACATTACGGATCTATCTTGATTCTTGTGGCAGCAGCCTTCGGTTTCTTGATGGCGATCGGCATCGGTGCAAATGATGTAGCAAATGCGATGGGTACATCGGTTGGCTCCAAAGCGCTGACCGTAAAACAAGCTATCTTTATTGCGATGGTTTTTGAGTTCGCCGGCGCCTATCTTGCCGGTGGAGAAGTAACAGACACAATTCGTAAAGGCGTCATCGAGACAAATCTCTTTGTCGCACAACCTGAAATTCTTGTCTATGGCATGATGTCATCCCTTCTGGCTGCCGGTACATGGTTGCTGCTGGCTTCTTATATGGGATGGCCCGTATCAACAACCCACTCCATTATCGGAGCGATTATCGGTTTTGCCTGTATCACGCTGGGAACAGGAGCGGTTGACTGGCATTCGGTTCAAGGGATTGTCGGGAGCTGGATTATCACACCGATTATCTCGGGTTTCTTCGCCTACGTCATTTTCGTCAGTGCTCAACGTCTGATATTCGATACGGAAAATCCGCTACAAAATGCCAAGCGTTTTGTTCCGGTTTATATGTTCATCACTACGATGGTCATCGCGCTGGTAACCATTAAGAAAGGCCTGAAACATGTAGGTTTTCATCTGAGTACAGGTGAAGCATGGCTTGCTGCTATTTTTGTTTCTTCGCTCGTGATGGTCGGAGGCTATCTGTACATTCAAAGACGCTTCTCAAGACGGGAAGAAGACCACAGTTTTTCTGGTGTAGAAAGTATTTTCAGTGTCCTGATGGTTGTGACAGCCTGTGCGATGGCATTCGCCCATGGTTCCAACGATGTCGCGAATGCAATTGGTCCATTGTCAGCGGTAGTTTCCACCGTTGAAAATCTTGGTCAGATTTCAGGAAAAACCCAAATTGCGTGGTGGATTTTACCGCTAGGTGGACTTGGCATTGTCGTCGGGCTCGCAACACTGGGACATAAAGTCATGGCAACGGTCGGTACCGGGATCACCGAACTGACTCCAAGCCGTGGTTTTGCTGCACAGCTTGCAACAGCTTCAACGGTTGTTCTGGCATCGGGGACCGGACTACCGATTTCAACCACTCAAACACTGGTTGGTGCGGTTCTTGGTGTCGGTTTCGCCCGTGGTATTGCAGCATTAAATCTTGGTGTTGTGCGTAACATCGTCGCTTCCTGGATCGTGACCTTACCGGCCGGAGCACTACTGGCTGTTATTTTCTATTATATGCTAGAAAAAATCTTCATTTAGAATGTGCAACCGTCAGATGTTTGTCAGAACCATGTGATTATTGACTCAAATCTGCACAAAGGGAGGCTAAGCCTCCCTTCTTTGTTGCACCATATAAAGAAACTTTTTACTATTTGGATAGATTTACTTTTCAACCTTATCGTTAAAGGATTTATCGTGAAAAAACTGTTATTCATGTCGCTGCTTTCGCTTCTGACCACACCCGTTTTTGCACAAGGACATTACATAGCAGATGACTTGTTTACCTATATGCATTCAGGCCCGAGCAATCAGTATCGAATCATTGGCAGTATCAATGCAGGTGAGAAAGTTCAGCTTCTGAAAACTAATAAAGAAACGGGTTATAGTGAAATACTCGATGACAAAGGTCGTCAGGGTTGGGTACAAGACAAGTTTGTTACCACAACTGAGAGTATGGCATCCCGTCTTCCCCGTTTAGAAAAAGAACTCAAAGACGTGAAGGGACAGTTGTCTGATGCAGAACATAAAGCCAGTCAAGAAAAGGCTGGACTCGTCGAGTCTCTTGAAATTCGTAACAAGCAGATCGCAGAGTTGGAAGAAAACTACAGTGGGATCAGCCAGAAACTGGCGACCGCGCAAAGTGAAACGCGTGAGCTGAGAGCAAAGCTGGATACCCAGAAAGAAGATCTGTTAATGAAATATTTTATGTACGGTGGCGGTGTAGCTCTCGGAGGGATTCTATTGGGAATCATCCTGCCGAATTTGATTCCAAGACGGAAGAAATCACACTCAAACTGGCTCTGATCGATAAAGAAGGCCGGCCTTCGGCCTTCTCTTAACGATTTCCTCCCCCGTTTCAAAAGAGGCAAGCTGTGCAAGTCTATCTCGTCGGTGGCTCTGTTCGTGATCAGTTACTCGGTCTTCCTATTAAAGATCGAGATTGGGTTGTCGTCGGTAGTTCCCCTTCACTCATGCTTGAACAAGGTTTTATATCCGTCGGGAAAGACTTCCCGGTATTTCTTCATCCACAAACCAAAGAAGAATATGCGCTCGCCAGAACCGAAAAGAAAAGTGGTTCTGGCTATCATGGGTTTGAATGTTTTTTCTCACCGGCAGTGACGCTTGAAGATGATCTCATGCGCAGGGATTTAACCATCAATGCGATCGCACAAGATCCTCAAGGACAACTCATTGATCCTTATCGCGGTCAAGCCGATTTGGAACAGAGAATACTTCGTCACGTATCAAGCGCTTTTGCCGAGGACCCGGTACGGGTTCTCCGCGTTGCCAGATTCGCAGCAAGGTTTGCTTCACTTGGTTTTACCATCGCACCGGAAACAATGACCTTAATGCGTCAGATGGTGCAGTCCGGAGAAGTTGCTCACTTAACCGCAGAACGTGTTTGGCAAGAGCTCCATCAAGCGCTCGCAACAGATCATCCCGACATATTCCTATCCGTCTTAAGAGAGTGTGGCGCACTCGCGGTCATTTTCCCTGAAATCGACTGTCTTTTCGGGGTGCCACAACCGCCGAAGTGGCATCCTGAAATTGATACAGGCAAACATACATTAATGGTTCTGCGTCAATCGACACGTCTTTCGACATCGCTTCCGGTCAGGTTTGCAGCGATGGTTCATGATCTTGGCAAAGGAAAAACACCACCAAGTGAGTGGCCAAGCCATAAAATGCATACACACACCGGCTTAGCCTGTATCCGTACGCTTTGCGAACGGATTCGAGTCCCGGCGGAATATCGGGATTTAGCATTAATCGTCTGTGAACAACATAGCAATGTTCACAACGCTGCTATTTTGAAACCGGCAACTTATCTCAAGATACTGAATAAAATGGATGTATGGCGCAAACCGGAGCGACTTGAAAGTGTGCTGCTTTGTTGTCAGGCAGATCATCAGGGGCGATTGGGCTATGAAGAAATACCCTATCCACAAAAGTTACAGTTTGAAACCGCTTATCAGGCTGCACTTGCGATTGATGTTCAATCGATCATTGCCGAAGGCTTGAAAGGTTCTGAGATTCGGGATGAATTAGACAAACGCAGAGTCGCAGCAATCAAAGCGGTTTTATCGCGGTAATCCAATCCGTAAGACCAAAAAAAACGCCTCAGAAGAGGCGTTTTTTAATTCATGATAAAGCCGCGATTAAGCTTGACCTTTCACTTCTTTCAGACCGTTGAAAGGTGCACGTTCACCCAATGCTTCTTCGATACGGATCAGTTGGTTATATTTTGCAACACGATCAGAACGGCTCATTGAACCAGTCTTGATTTGACCTGCAGCAGTACCAACAGCCAGATCAGCAATTGTTGCATCTTCAGTTTCACCACTACGGTGAGAGATAACAGCAGTGTAACCAGCATCTTTTGCCATCTTGATTGCAGCCAGTGTCTCAGTCAGAGAACCAATCTGGTTGAATTTGATCAGGATAGAGTTAGCAACACCTTTCTCAATCCCTTCAGCAAGGATCTTCGTATTTGTCACGAACAGGTCATCACCAACAAGTTGGATTTTGTCACCTAGCAGTTCAGTTTGGAATTTGAAGCCGTCCCAGTCAGACTCATCCAGACCATCTTCGATAGAAACGATAGGATATTCTGCAACCAAGCCTTCCAGATATTTAGAGAACTCTTCAGAAGAGAAAGTTTTACCTTCACCTTTCAGGTCGTAAATGCCTTGCTCTTTGTTGTAGAACTCAGATGCAGCACAGTCCATCGCCAGAGTCACGTCTTTACCCAGAACGTAGCCAGCTTTCTCAACAGCTTCTTTAATTGCAGCAAGTGCAGCAGCATTTGATTCAAGGTTAGGTGCGAAACCACCTTCATCACCAACAGCCGTGTTCAAGCCTTTTGCTTTCAGAACTTTAGCCAGGTTATGGAAAACTTCTGCACCGATACGTAGTGCTTCTTTCAGTGTGCTTGCGCCAACAGGTTGAATCATGAACTCTTGAATATCAACGTTGTTATCTGCATGTTCACCACCATTGATGATGTTCATCATTGGCAATGGCATAGAGAATACGCCAGGAGTACCGTTCAATTCAGCAATGTGCTCATACAAAGGCATCCCTTTTGCTGCAGCTGCAGCTTTTGCGTTTGCCAAAGAAACAGCCAGAACCGCATTCGCACCGAACTTAGATTTGTTTTCAGTACCGTCCAAATCAATCATGACCTGATCGATAGCAGCCTGATCTTTCGCATCTTTACCAATCAGCGCTTCAGCAATTGGGCCGTTGACAGCTTCAATCGCTTTCAGAACCCCTTTACCCAGGAAACGAGACTTGTCGCCATCACGAAGCTCAAGCGCTTCACGAGAACCAGTAGATGCACCTGATGGTGCAGCAGCCATACCTACGAAACCGCCTTCTAGGTGGACTTCAGCTTCTACAGTTGGGTTTCCGCGAGAGTCGATGATTTCACGACCTAGAATTTTAACGATCTTAGACATTAATGTTTCCTCTCTTTGAATTTAAATGTCAAATCTTAGGGTAACCGTATTCCCTACCGTTACCCGTGTCCTTTTATTTCTCAATATTGCGACGCTGATACTCACCAGCGGCTTTTACAAACCCAGAAAACAGTGGGTGTCCATCTCGAGGTGTTGAAGTAAACTCAGGGTGGTATTGAGAAGCCACAAACCATGGGTGATCCGGATTCTCAATCACCTCAACCAGTTTTTTATCCGCAGATAAACCAGAAACTTTCAGTCCCGCCGCTTCAATTTGAGGACGAAGCACGTTATTCACTTCATAACGATGACGGTGACGTTCATAAATGGTTTTACTGCCATATAGAGCATGAACTTTACTGCCTTCTTCAAGATGGCACAACTGCGCACCTAAACGCATTGTTCCACCCAAATCTGATTTCTCAGAACGTTCTTCAACTTGACCTTCAGAATCGGTCCACTCGGTAATCAGACCCACAACCGGATATTGCGTTGCTCGATTAAATTCGGTTGAATGCGCGCCTTCCATACCCACAACGTGACGCGCATATTCAATTAAGGCAACCTGCATTCCCAGGCAAATGCCCAGATAAGGGATCTTATTTTCCCGCGCATATTGAGCAGCTAAGATCTTGCCTTCGACGCCGCGATCACCAAATCCGCCCGGCACCAGAATCGCATCCAGTCCTTCCAGCAGTTCAACGCCTTTATTCTCCAGATCCTGAGAATCAATATACTTGATCTGAACACTCAAACGGTTTTTCAGACCCGCATGTTTTAAAGCTTCGTTGACTGATTTATACGCATCAGGCAACTCGATATATTTACCAACCATGCCAATGACAACTTCACCTGTCGGGTTAGCTTCTTCATAAATGACCTGTTCCCATTCAGACAGGTCGGCTTCCGGTGCTTGAATACCGAAACGAGAGCAAACTAAATCGTCCAGTCCCTGCGACTTGATCAGTTGAGGAATTTTATAAATAGAATCAACATCTTTCATTGAAATAACGGCTTTTTCTGCCACATTACAGAACAGCGCAATTTTTTTCCGCTCATTGGCGGGAATGATGCGATCAGAACGACAGATCAAGATATCTGGCTGAATACCGATAGAGAGTAACTCTTTCACGGAATGCTGGGTTGGTTTCGTCTTCACTTCTCCGGCAGCGGCCAGATAAGGGACTAAGGTTAAGTGCATAAACATGGCATTTTCACGACCAATGTCTACAGCAAGCTGACGAATGGCTTCGATGAACGGTAGCGACTCGATATCACCAACCGTACCACCAATTTCAACGATTGCGACTTCATGCCCTTCGGCACCGGCAATCACACGGTCTTTAATCGAATTGGTAATATGAGGAATGACCTGAATAGTCGCACCGAGATAGTCACCACGACGTTCTTTGCGTAAAACATCCGCATATACACGACCAGCGGTAAAATTGTTCCGTTTGGTCATCTTGGTCCGGATAAAGCGCTCGTAATGCCCCAAATCCAGATCGGTTTCCGCACCATCTTCAGTGACGAATACTTCACCGTGCTGAGTCGGACTCATCGTGCCAGGATCCACGTTAATGTATGGATCGAGCTTCATGAGGGTCACTTTCAGACCACGCGCTTCTAAAATCGCTGCAAGAGATGCTGCTGCAATGCCTTTACCTAGAGAGGATACGACCCCGCCAGTCACAAAAATATACTTTGTCGTCATGTTTAACCTGAAATTGGTTGAATGAGGGAAATGGATTTCTTCTGGACGGGATGTAAATATACCAGAACCCCATTAACGCCACAACGTGAAACTTATCACACTCCCACTTTTTCTTTTTTGCTTCAAATCAAATCCAATCAGCACAATTGTAGCTCATTCTGGTTGGGCTACATTATAAGGACTTCAATCCAAAGCCAGAGTTCAATCAGAACCCTGATTTTTCTCTTGGAGCTTCACCTGTTCCCAGAAACGATCTAATTCACTGAGTGTATAGTCATCGAGTGATTGATCTTCCTGTTTAGCCAGCGCTTCGACGCCTTGAAAGCGTCTGGAAAATTTCTGATTTGCTCGCGTAAGTGCAGACTCAGGATGATGCTTTAAATGTCGAGTCAGATTCACGACCGCAAACAACAGATCACCCAACTCATCTTCGATAGCCGCAGGATCCTGCGGTGAGCAACGCACCTCTTCAATCACTTCATTCAGCTCTTCTCGCACTTTTTCCACAACAGGTGTCAAAGTATCCCAGTCAAACCCATGCTTGGCACACTTTGCTTGTAATTTATAGGCTCGGCTTAATGCAGGAAGCGATTTAGGCACGCCATCCAAAATGCTTTGCTCTTGCCGACCTGCACTGGATTTTTCTGCTGATTTGATTTTTTCCCAGTTGGCCCGAATGGCCGCTTCATTGTCAAAAACCTGATCAGAAAAAACATGCGGATGGCGACGGATCAGCTTCTCATTGACACTTCGAATCACATCATCAAAATCGAATAACCCTTGTTCTTGCGCCAACTGACTATAAAAAATGGCTTGGAAAACAAAGTCACCTAATTCTTCTTGCAGATTTTCAAAATCCCGGGCATGAATGGCATCGATCACTTCATAAGTCTCTTCCACGGTATGAGGAACGATACTTTCAAATGTCTGCTTTTGGTCCCATGGACAGCCGGACTCAGGATCTCTGAGTTGTGCCATGATCTGCTTTAACTGTTCAATTGGATGAGACATAACCTTCCTTCTGCTTCAAAGAGAAAGCGAGGAATCACCCTCGCTTTCTGTAACGACTTAACTGGCATGAGCATGTCAATACTCGTTATCCCAGTCGTTTGACTGACAGGACATCTTTCGTCTGCTCGATGCGTTGACAGACTCGTGTAAGCTCTTCCACACTGGTTAGTTCCAAATCAAAATCCATATAAACAAGCTGACGTTTATGATCGGTTCGGCTCTTCATACTGGTCACTTTGATTTTTTCATTCGCCAACAGCGTCGTAATATCCTTTAACAATCCACCCCGCTCCATCGCTTCAACCCGAACGGTCAACACGTAAGAACCAAGCAGTCCGCGCCCCCAAACGGTATCAATAATCCGTTCCGGCGCATGATGACTGAGCTCTTCCAGCTGTTCACAATCACTCCGGTGGACAGAAATACCCCGTCCCTGAGTAATGTAGCCTTTAATTTCATCACCGGGAATCGGGCGACAACAACGCGCCAAGTGCGTCATTAAATTATCGACGCCTTCAACCACCACGGCATCTTTACTCGGTGCCGGCGTGGCTGTTTTCAGCTCCTTCTCCTGTAACTTTTCAAGAACCAGCTGATCTTCTTCTTCCGCTGTCGGCTTATTGACCAAGGCATTAATGTGATTGACGATCTGGTTGATCCGTAAATCACCACTACCGATCCCGACATATAATTCATCGGGCGAATTGACGTTAAAGCGCTTCAGCGCATATTCACTGGCATCTTTCAGTGTCGCACCAATTTTTGCCAGTTCCGTTTCCAGAATCTCCCGCCCGGCTTCGAGGTTCTTCTCTCGACTTTGCTTTCTAAACCAAGCGTTAATCTTCGCCCGGGCTCGTCCGGAATGGACAAAACCCAATGCCGGGTTGAGCCAGTCTCGCGATGGGTTCGGCTCTTTGGCTGTAATAATTTCAACCTGATCACCCATCGTCAGTTTATGGGTAAACGGAACAATGCGTCCGGCGACCTTCGCCCCAATACAGCGATGCCCCACTTCTGAATGAATATGGTAAGCAAAATCCAACGGTGTTGCGCCCATCGGCAAATCGACAACATCCCCTTTGGGCGTAAAGGCGTAAACCCGGTCATCGAATACCTGACTGCGCAGCTCATCCAGCATTTCACCGGAATCCGACATCTCTTCTTGCCAGTCAAGCAGCTTGCGCAACCATGTAATTTTTTCATCATAGCCACGATGTCCGGCAGAACTACCCTCTTTATATTTCCAGTGGGCAGCAACCCCCAATTCCGACTCTTCATGCATCTGGCGAGTTCGAATCTGAATCTCAATCGTTTTCCCTTCAGGACCAAGAATCACCGTATGAATCGACTGATATCCATTCGGTTTCGGGTTGGCGACATAGTCATCAAATTCACTGGGTAAATGTTTATACTTGGTATGAACCACCCCGAGAGCCGCATAACAATCCTGAAGTTTCTCGGCGATAATCCGAACCGCCCGAACATCGAATAACTCATCGAACGCCAGGCTCTTTTTCTGCATCTTACGCCAGATACTATAAATATGTTTCGGACGTCCGCTGACTTCGGCATGAATGTTTGACAGATGCATTTCTTCACGCAGATCTTCAACAAACTCCTGAATATATCTTTCACGAACAATCCGTCGTTCAGACAACTGCTTGGCAATCTGTTTATAGGTATCCGGTTGTTGATAGCGAAATGCATAGTCTTCCATTTCCCATTTCAACTGACCGATTCCCAGACGGTTGGCTAATGGCGAATAGATATTGGCACACTCTTTTGCCGCCTGACGTCTGATTTCGTCAGGTTGATCTTTCACTTCACGGAGATTACAAATTCGTTCAGCGAGCTTAATCACGACGCAACGGAAATCATCAACCATCGCCAGAAGCATCCGCCGGACATTATCCACTTGCGTTGAGGCTTCACTGCCTTGCATCGTGACATTCAATTGCCCGATAGCGGCCATCTCCTCAACACCATCAATCAACTTGATAATGTCTTTGCCATAGCGTTCTTGCAAAATTTCAGCATCGAGCAATCCACCAGACACAATTGGAAACAGTAACGCTGCGACTAACGTCTCTTGATCCATCGATAGCGTCACCAGTATTTCGATCATCTCACGACCACGCCACAGTAACAGCGGCCCGGCCGGATGATCGACCACTAAGTTTTCCATCTGTCGATAGACCTGTTTCAGTCGCTCCGCGATTTTGGGGTCTCGCACAATACTGGCGATCCACTTATCGGGTTCAAATTGTTCGTCTGGGTTCAGATGTGCGCTTCTTACCGCAACCATTATTCTCTATTTCGTCCTAGTTTTATGTTCGTTTATTGAGGGCCCGTAGTTTGACTTTGACCCTATCGCTATTGATGAGTTCACCTCACCTGACGGTTTTACAACCCACGTTACATTTTGGTAAACAAAGCCATCGATTCCAGATGACTTGTGTGAGGAAACATATCCAGCATCCCCACTTTCTCTAACTGATATCCTTGCTGTAACAACTGCTGACTATCTCTGGCCAGTGTCGCGGGATCACAGGACACATAAACCACGCGCTGAGCCCCGAAATCAGACAGCAACTCAATAACACCTTTTGCGCCAGCTCTGGCAGGATCGAGCAATACTTTATCAAATTTCGCCTGTGCCCACTCGATGTCGATCAACGTTTTCTCAAGATTCGCCTGATAAAAAACGGCATTGTGAATCTGGTTGAGTGCTGCATTGTTACGCGCTTGAACAACCATTTCTTCAATGCCTTCAACCCCGACAAGCGACTTCACTTGTTGCGCGATTGGCAGACTGAAATTACCAACACCGCAGAATAAATCTAGCACACGATCTTCCTCATTGAGTGCCAGCCAAGCAAGCGCCTGATGTACCATTTTCTGATTAATGTGTCGATTTATCTGTATGAAATGGTGGGGCAGGAAAGAGATTTCAATCCCTGTATCGCGATAAACAGGTTCATGCCCATCCAGTAAACGAGAATTGCCAGCCTCGGTCATCATATAGAGTGAAACCTGCTGTTGCTGCGCAAAAGTAACGATATCAGCCTGATCGGCATCCGTCAGCGGACCGAGAGTACGCAGCAGCATCACTGCTCCGTTATCAGCCGCAATCAATTCCAGATGCCCGAGTTTTTCTGGCTGCGACATCGACTCAAATAACACTCTGAGGGGTTGAATCAGTGACGCTAAAGTGGGCGCTAATACCGCACAATGTTCAATATCGACAATACGGTTACTACTTTTCTGACGAAAACCGAATGCCAAACGTTTCGATTGAGTATCCCACTTCAAACTGAACCGAGCCCGACGCCGGTATCCCAAATCCACGTCAGAAACAACCGGAGAGAGTGGCACAGATAACCCGGCAAATTTATTCAGCAGTTGTGATAGCGATTCCTGCTTGTATCTGACTTGCTCCCGATGACTCAGGTGTTGCAGGTTGCAGCCACCACAACGATGATAATGCGGACAGAACGGTTTGGTTCGTTCTGTACTTTCCTGTTGTACTTGGATCAATTTCGCCCGGGCATACTTACTTTTATTTTCTGTCAGTTGAATCAGAACCTGTTCTGTCGGCAGAGCACCTTCGATAAAAACCGGTTTTCCTTCCAGATAAGCGATACCCTCACCATGGTGATCCATGCGTGCTACCTGAACCAACTGATGCTTTTTATTAATCGTAGATTGTTTTTTAGGTTGGAAAAAACGAGCCATATAAATACATTACCGCTTGTGATGTTGCCGAATACCGTGTTACCCCTGCCCGTTCGAGCCGTCGATATCACAGTAGAGACTTGCAAATTTTTTGCTATTTTCCCATATCCACATCACGATGTTTAGCAAATAATCCGCTGAGAAAAAAACGGACAATCAAACGGCATAAAATTTCGTGAAATCCTCACTATTCTTAACAAGAATAAATTGTGAATTGTCGATGACTTGATTAAGCTAGCAACTCAAATAAAGCTTCTCCGTGACGGAAGAAAACCTCAACCAAAAGCAGAAAAGTGCATGATTCGATGCGTTATTTCTGATCTTCATTATGATAATTAGAGACTCATGACCACCAAATATGGCTTGCGCACTCGCGTCATCACACTCACGCTGGCACCGACCCTCATCATCGGCCTGCTGTTAAGTGCATTTTTTTCTTATAATCGTTACCACGATCTTGAGTCTCAGGTGATTCATGCCGGCTCAAATATCATCGAGCCGCTGGCTATCGCGAGTGAAGAAGGGTTAGAAAAGCATAGCCGAGAATCGGTCAGACGAATCATCAGTTATGCACACCGCAAGAATTCTCAATTTGTCCGGAGTATCGCGGTTTTCGACAAACACCATGAACTATTCGTCACGTCTAACTTCCATCCTGATTTCGAATCGCTGACTTATCCGAAAGACAAGCCCATTCCAATTTTGGGTAGCTCGGAAATGAAGGATAACAATACCTTAATTCTTCGCACGCCGATTCTGGCTGAGAGTCGGCTGATTGACGGTAGAGCCAATGCCGAAACCTTACCGGTCCTTGGCTACATTGTCATTGAACTCGATCTCTCATCGCTGAGGCTCCAGCAATATCAGGAAATTTTTTCCGCGATTTTAGTCTTGATTCTGGGCTTGGCACTTTCCGGTGTTTTCGCATTCCGTTTACTCCATGATGTCACCCGGCCGATTACCCATATGAAAAATATGTTGGACCGGATTCGACGCGGGCATCTGGATGTTCGCATTGAGGGAGAAATGCATGGCGAACTGGATGAGCTGAAAAAAGGGATCAATGCCATGGCGGTTTCTCTGTCGGAGTACCATGTCGAGATGCAACATAGCATTGATCAAGCGACCTCTGATCTAAGAGAGACACTCGAACAACTTGAAATCCAAAACGTTGAGCTGGATATCGCTAAAAAACGGGCTCAGGAAGCTGCCCGTGTAAAATCTGAGTTTCTGGCCAATATGTCTCATGAGTTAAGAACGCCATTGAATGGTGTGATTGGCTTCACCCGACAAATTCTAAAAACCCAACTCACCAATAGCCAGAAAGATTACCTGCAAACCATTGAACGTTCAGCAAATAACCTCTTGACGATTATTAATGACATTTTGGACTTCTCCAAACTGGAGGCCGGTAAACTGGCACTCGAAAATGTTCCGTTTGAATTGCAAGAAAATCTCGAAGAAGTCGTCGATCTGCTGGCAACCAGCGCGCATGAAAAAGGGTTGGAAATCAACCTAAAAGTTGATCAGAAGATTCCGGTCGGTCTGGTCGGCGATCCACTGAGAATCCAGCAAGTGATTACCAATCTTGTCGGTAACTCGATTAAGTTTACGGAACGAGGGAATATTGACATCAGTGTCGAGCTTCGTTCGGTCCGGGATGATTTGGTTGAGCTCCAATTTATGGTTCGGGATACAGGGATTGGTATTTCAGAACGACAACAAGCACAGTTATTCCAGGCATTTAGTCAGGCTGATGCCAGTATCTCCCGCCGTTATGGCGGCACAGGGCTTGGATTAGTCATCACCCAAAAACTAGTCAGTCAAATGGGGGGCGAAATCAGTCTGACCAGCCGTCTGCACCGCGGTTCAACGTTCTGGTTCACCATTCGCCTCCATCCGACCGATATCATGATGGGTGAGTGGTACACGCAAAAACAACTGGCAGGTAAAGAAGTCCTGTTGATCGAGTCACACATGCAGTCTGCTTCTATCTTACAACAAACCCTGACGCAATCTGGCTTACGCGTTAACTACATGACCACTTTCCCGGACAATCCACCTCAGTCAGATTACGTGATTCTCAATTTCTCACCGACCCAGAAGTTGGTATCCGAAGAAGCGGAAGCGCTGGTAAAACAAGCGGTAGCATGTTCTGAACATGTTTTAATCGGGATCCCGAGTACCGAACTGGCACTGGCGGATCACCTGATGACGCAGTATCCGATCAAGTGCCTTACCAAACCACTCGCACGTAAAAAACTATTACAGCTCATGCTGGATATTCATCCTGAGCTCTCTGCTTTCCGGGAAGAGAACACGCTTTCAACGTCAATTGAGAAGATGCCGTTAACCGTCATGGCTGTCGACGATAACCCCGCGAACCTGAAGTTGATCACAGCACTATTACAGGAAAGGGTGGACACCGTAATTAGCTGTACCAACGGAGAAGAAGCAGTCGAGATCGCCACACGCCAGAAGTTCGACATTATCTTCATGGATATTCAGATGCCTAAAATGGATGGGGTCACCGCCTGCCAGGAAATCAAGAAATTACCGCTCAACACAACCACACCGATCATTGCCGTCACCGCCCACGCGATGGTGGGAGAACGGGATCGTTTGCTCAATGAAGGCATGGACGATTATCTGACTAAACCGATAGATGAACATGTGTTGCAACAGGTTTTGGTGCATTGGAATCCTCAGCCACAACGGTCGCAACAAGATGCATCGCCAGTCGTTCATTCGCAATCTGCTGATGTTGATAACACACAGCCAACATCATCACCATCCTCGGTGATTGACTGGCATATGGCTTTAAAACAAGCAGCAAATAAAGAAGATTTAGCCAAAGATATGCTGACGATGTTGGTTGACTCGATCCCAGAAGTTCATCAGATCATTGAATTGTCTTTGAATGGTGAATCGGATCAGGAAGCATTACTTCATCATATCCATAAGCTCCATGGCAGCTGTTCCTATACCGGAGTTCCCAGATTAAGGAAAATCTGTGCCACGCTGGAACAATCACTGCGTTCAGGCACGGCCATCAAAGACCTTGAGCCTGAACTATTCGAATTGCAAGATGAGATGACAAAAGTAGCTGAAGCCGCACAACGCTTAATGGCCTGAAATCAATGGCCTGAGTTGTTTTCAAGAATCACGGAAGCGACGGCGTAGCGTCGCTCATCTGATATCGAAAGGTGAATGGCGTTCACGCCATATGACTGAGCAAATTCTTCGGCTTTACCACTCAACTGTAACCATGGTTTACCGAGTTCATCATTCAACACAGTAAAATCATGCAGTGAAACACCTTGTGCAATCCCGGTTCCCAATGCTTTTGAGGCGGCTTCTTTGACTGCAAACCGTTTCGCTAAAAACCGCTCCGGTTTTTTACTCTGCGTATAAATTGCAAACTCACTCTCGCTCAGAATACGCTGCGCAAAAGCATCTCCATTTCTGGAAATCGCCGCCGCGATCCGCTCGATTTCGACAATATCAGTGCCAAAGCCGACAACTGCCATAAATTAGCGCCGGGCCTCTATCATTAAGGTCTTCATATCTGCCACAGCCTTGGCAAGCCCGTCAAAAACGGCACGACCAATAATCGAATGGCCGATATTCAGTTCGTGGATCTCCGGCATTGCAGCAATGGCAGCAACATTATGGTAAGTCAAACCGTGACCGGCATTGACGATCAGACCGATATCATTGGCATAACTGGCTGCTGCGGAAATTTTCTTCAACTCATCTTGCTGAGCCGCAGAGGTTTCAGCATCGGCATAATGCCCCGTATGTAACTCAACGTAAGGCGCCCCACATGCCTTGGCTGCATCAATCTGTTCTTTATCAGCATCGATGAAAAGCGACACTTTGATACCAGCTTCAGTTAACTTGTGAGTAGCGGCTTTAACTTTCTCAAGTTGCCCTAACACGTCCAGACCACCTTCGGTGGTTAATTCCTCTCGCTTCTCAGGAACGAGACAAACATAATCAGGACAAACCTCTAGCGCGATAGCCACCATTTCATCCGTGACGGCCATTTCTAAATTCATCCGGGTTTGTAGTGTCTCTCTTAAAATTTTGACATCACGATCAAGAATATGGCGACGATCTTCTCTCAAATGAATCGTGATCCCATCGGCGCCAGCACGTTCAGCAACCTCAGCTGCATGAACCGGATCAGGGTATTTAGTCCCACGTGCATTCCGTAATGTTGCAATATGATCGATATTAACGCCTAAAAGAATTGCGCTCATGTTCCTTTACTCCGTGCTCTCGAAATACCAATTTGAGAAATGAACAGTTCTCGGCTTTTGAGTGGTTTTGCCCCCAGATAAGGTTTGAGTGCTATCCGGGTAAACCGTTTGGCCGCCTGTAACTGTGCTTGTGTCGTGAAGCGTCGTTCACTAATTGCTATCAACTCTTCTCCCACAAAGGTCAGATTATCTTTGCGAACGGAAGCTATAAATCCTTTTTGTTCCCGATATCGATAAGTCATCGTCGGAACAACCGGTTCTCCGCTGCCGGCACAATGCAAAAAATCGACGCCATAACCCAAACAAGCCAGCAGCGAGAGTTCAAAACGCCGTAGCGCCGGCTCCGGGTTCGATGACTGTGCCAGTTCGGTCAATACTTGCAGATAATCATAAAAAAGCCCCGGTAAGGGAACTTCTGAAGGGATGAGTCGTGCCAGTAATTCATTGACATATAACGCTGAATATAAATGAATGCCTGTCAAAGGTAAACCCAGACTGATCGGCTCGGCCTGACGTAATGTGCGCATCGTCCCCTTCCCCGACCATTTCAGAAACAGTGGCACAAAGGGTTGCAACACACCTTTTAGCGGAGAACGGATGCGTCGCGCACCTTTAGACAGTAAAGTCATTCGCCCGAATTCTTCAGTAAAGACATCGATAATCAGGCTACTTTCACTATATGAGCGTCGATGTAAAACAAAACAACGCTGAAGTTGGTTCTCTGACATCATTCCTATCTCTCTGAGGGGGTAACCTCAGGGGCTGTAGATCTTATCTCCAATGACACTCGGGCCCCGCGACAAGAGAAAGTCATCTCACTATAGATCGTCAATATATCCCAGACTTCTCAGTGCTCTTTCATCATCAGCCCAACCGGATTTCACTTTGACCCAAGTTTCCAGATAGACTTTACGACCAAATAACGCTTCCATATCAAGACGGGCTTCACGACCTATCGTTTTAATTTTTTCGCCCCCTTTACCGATGATCATTTTCTTCTGACCAATCCGCTCGACCAAAATCAAGCCATTGATATGAAAACCATCGGTTTCCGGGTTGTAATCAAACCGTTCAATATCGACCGTCACCGAATAAGGGAGTTCCTCTCCGGTAAAACGCATGATTTTTTCCCGGAGGATCTCTGACGCCATAAAGCGTTGCGAACGATCAGTTACATATTCACTCGGGAAATGGTGAACCGCTTGAGGAAGATGGTCACGAACATGATGGCGAATCGCATCAATATTTTTACCATGTTTTGCAGAAATGGGAATCACATCAACAAAATCCATCTTGGTAGACAGTTCGTACATGTGCAACATCACTTCATTACGGTCTTTGACGTTATCGACTTTATTGACACAAAGAATGACCGGAAAACCTGCTTTATGCAGCTTGGTAAACACCATCTCATCATCTTTGGTCCAGTGTGTGCCTTCGACCAGAAAAAGAACCAAATTAACATCACTGAGTGAGCTGCTTGCAGCACGGTTCATGAGACGGTTAATCGCTCGTTTTTCTTCAATATGCAATCCCGGTGTATCGACATAGATGGCCTGATAATCCCCATCTGTATCGACGCCCATAATTCGATGGCGTGTCGTCTGCGGCTTACGCGATGTTATCGAAATTTTCTGTCCCAGTAGCTGGTTCAGTAAGGTAGATTTACCGACATTAGGTCGTCCGACAATCGCCACAAAACCACAATGTTGATTCTCTGGTTTACTCTCTTCCTGACTTTCTGATGCAAAGAAAGCATCAATATCAAATTCTTTATCAGCCATTATTCAATTGCTCTAGTGCTAGCTCTGCAGCCGCTTGTTCTGCCTTGCGGCGGCTGGTGCCTTTTCCGATAACAGGCATTCCAATACCCGCGACTTCACATGACACAGTAAACTCTTGGTTGTGTGCCTCACCTTTAATCTTAGTCACTGTATAAACAGGAAGCGGTTTTCTTCTGCCTTGCAGGTACTCTTGCAGCCGAGTTTTGGGATCTTTTTGCGACACCCCGGGCTGAATCGCGTCCAAACGCGTCTGATACCAGTCTAAAATGATCCGTCGGATCGACTCGATATCACTATCCAAATAAATGGCGCCAATGATCGCTTCAACGGCATCGGCAAGAATTGAATCGCGGCGAAAACCACCACTTTTCAATTCCCCTGGACCTAATTTTAAGTAATCTCCCAGCTCAAACTCCCGAGCCAGCTCAGCCAGCGTGTTCCCTCGGACAAGCGTCGCACGCATCCGGCTCATGTCACCTTCGTTACTCTTCGGAAAACGGTGATAAAGCTCATCTGCGATGACAAAACTTAAAATTGAATCGCCCAGAAATTCAAGACGCTCGTTATGATGACCATTCGCACTTCGGTGTGTCAGTGCAAGTTCCAGTACCGCGCCATCATTGAACTGATACCCTATTTTTTTCTCAAGTTGATATGTTGGAGAATTCATGATTTCTCAATATTGAAAGGCTGATCTATTGACCAGCCTGGTTAAATAAATGCCCCTGATAATCGCAATTATCCGGTAAATATTAATGAATCTGACCAATCCGATTCAAGCGAACTCCGGTCGGAATCCATGATGGTAACACGCTATCAGGCGAGCGGTTAAACTCAAAACTAACCCATATCGCAACAGCCTTACCGACCAGATTCGCTTCAGGAACGAATCCCCAGTAACGGCTATCGGCGCTGTTATCCCGATTGTCACCCATCATAAAATAGTGCCCTTCAGGAACAACCCATTCATTCACCCCCGGACGAGGTTTATAATTCATCGGGTTATCCATCCGCCATGGATTAATCAGAATATGGTGCTTCACTTGGCCCAGTTGCTCATCGAGTTGCTCCATCGGTGCTACATTCGATTTCAGATCACTACGAACACGGTTCGACTGTGGCACAATTTTACATTCAGTTGCGCCTTTCGGCTGAATACAAATACGCTTATCTGGACTGTAGCGAACAATATCACCCGGTAATCCGACAACGCGTTTAATATAATCGACACTCGGATCCGGAGGATAACGGAACACAGCTATATCACCACGCTTTGGTTTACCGATAGCCAAAAACTGTGTATGTGTCACCGGATCTTTCAAGCCATACGCAAATTTCTCAACCAGTATAAAATCACCAATCAGCAATGTCGGTTTCATCGACCCTGATGGGATCTGAAACGGTTCAAAAATAAATGACCGAACAATCAGAACCAATGCAATGACGGGAAAAATAGAAACACTATTTTCCACCCACCATGGCTGAGGTAAAACTTGACGCTGTAGGGATGGATCGAGCTCTTTGGTCTGAGCCAGAATTTCATCGAGCTTTTGCTGGCGTTTTTTCGCCCAGACAAACTTTTCAAGCGCCCAGATAATCCCTGTCACTAGCGTCACAATGACTAGTATGAGTGAAAATGTATTCGCCATGAACTTCCCTTTGTTAAAAATACGAAAGTGAAAGAACCGAGACTCTTTCACTTGATCTGTGTATATCCAAGTCACTCAACATGTTGAAAAGACATCTTGAGCTCATGGGGATAGTGCAACGGACAGAAGGTCAATTAATCTTTGCCAACATGGAGAATGGCTAAAAACGCTTCTTGAGGTAACTCGACGTTACCAATCTGTTTCATCCGTTTTTTACCTTCTTTCTGCTTCTTCAGCAGTTTTTTCTTCCGGCTGACGTCACCACCGTAACATTTTGCCAGTACGTTTTTGCGTAATTGTTTCACGGTTGAACGTGCAATAATGTGGTTACCGATTGCAGCCTGAATCGCAATATCAAACATCTGCCGAGGAATGAATTCCTTCATTTTTTCAACCAGCTGACGTCCGCGTGTCTGGGCCTGAGCTTTGTGGGTAATAATCGCCAAAGCATCCACCTTCTCGTTGTTGAGCAACACATCAACGCGCACCATGTCTGATGTTTCAAAACGTTGGAAAGCATAATCCAGAGAAGCATAACCGCGAGAAGTTGATTTTAAGCGGTCAAAAAAGTCCAGAACCACTTCAGCCATCGGAATATCGTAAGTCAAAGCAACCTGATTGCCGTGGTAGACCATATCAACCTGCACACCCCGTTTATCGACACAGAGTGTAATGACGTTCCCCAGATAATCTGAAGGCACAAGAATATTACAACGACTGATCGGCTCACGAATCTCATGGATATCGTTTATCGCTGGTAATTTAGCCGGACTATCGATATGAATCACTTCACCATCGGTTTGCTCGACCTGATACACAACCGTTGGTGCGGTTGTAATCAAATCAAGATCATATTCCCGCTCTAAGCGCTCCTGGATAATTTCCATGTGCAGCATGCCAAGGAAACCGCAACGGAAACCAAAACCAAGTGCTGCCGATGTCTCCGGCTCATAAAATAACGATGCATCGTTGAGACTGAGTTTTCCGAGTGCATCGCGGAAGTTTTCGTACTCATCCGACGAAACCGGGAATAATCCGGCATAAACCTGCGGTTTGACTTTTTTAAATCCAGGGAGAGGCTTCTCACTCCCATATTTTGCATGCGTTAACGTATCCCCGACCGGTGCACCGAGAATATCTTTGATACCACAGACAACCCAGCCCACTTCGCCAGTGCCTAACTTCTCGGTATCCACCTGCTTCGGTGTAAAGATCCCGAGGCGATCAACGCCCCAAGTTTGTCCGGTACTCATGACTTTGATCTTATCGTTCTTTTTCAGGATCCCATTTTTAATCCGTACCAAAGACACGACACCTAAATAATTGTCAAACCAAGAATCGATAATCAAGGCCTGCAAGGGGGCATCAACATCCCCTTCCGGCGGTGGTATATCTGAAACAATACGTTCCAGAACATCATCGACACCGATTCCGGTCTTCGCAGAACAACGTACAGCATCAATCGCATCAATGCCGACAATGTCCTCGATTTCTTCAGCAACCCGTTCCGGTTCTGCCGCTGGCAAGTCGATCTTGTTCAGGACAGGAACCACTTCCAAATCCATTTCAATCGCGGTATAGCAGTTGGCGAGCGTTTGCGCTTCAACGCCTTGTCCGGCATCGACAACCAACAGAGCCCCTTCACACGAAGCGAGAGAACGGGAGACCTCATAAGAGAAGTCAACGTGTCCGGGAGTATCGATAAAGTTGAGCTGGTATGTTTCTCCATCCTTGGCGAGGTAGTCCAGAGTCACACTCTGAGCTTTAATGGTAATACCACGTTCACGCTCAAGATCCATTGAATCTAGAACCTGTTCTGCCATTTCACGGTTGGTTAAGCCGCCACACACCTGAATCAGGCGATCGGAAAGCGTGGATTTACCGTGGTCGATATGGGCGATAATCGAAAAGTTACGAATGTGCTTCATAGGTTTGGGATGATTAAACTCTTTTAATATTTAGAAGAAAAAGAACAAACCGTCTCAAAGATACAGGTTCTATTCCATTTAAGTTGGCAGATTCTACCCAATTTAAAAGGGATTCGCATCATAAATCACGTTGAGACATCATGACTGACAATTGGCTCTCCTAAAACCCGGAGCAAAACAACTTCTTCCAGAGATAGCTTTTCCATTCGACGGGCCAGAATTTTGGCAATCCATACGCCACCAGCGGTGAATAAGATAGTACAGGCAATGACCCACGGCTCCCCACCACCAAGTAGTGGTGCAAGCCAAAGCTGCCCAATTCCGCCGCCTAGAATCATCATGAACAAAGGAAAAAGATAAACAATAGCAGCAGACTGCAATAGACTTTTTTCAGGAAATCCGATTTCCACAACCTGACCCGCTTTGACTTGCTGGGACGTATGCAACTGCCAAGTCAACACTTTCTTACCGATAGCTTTAGAAACCATTCCTGTGCCACAACTGGAAGATGACTCACAGTGACTACAACTGGTCTGCTGCTGACAACTCAGTTCAACCTGATAATCACCAGCATTTTCATGCACTTGAGCAACCGTTGCCAAAGCCGTCATCATGGCTGACTTTCCTCTGGCGTGGTTTTCGAGCGCTGTTTAAACGTCACGGATTGCGCAATTCGTTTTGCCGTGGATGGTGGAATATCACCAATCACTGAGATTTCAGTTTTTCCTTTCACGACGGTTTGTAATGTCCGGCGACCTTGACGGATCAACTGGTTTTTCAACGAAAGGTTGTCACTATCAGCCACATAAACCGAGAAACTAAACAAGCCGTCGGTATAGATCTGACTTTCGACCAAACGATCCGTGATTGCCATCCGGTAACGGTTCAATTCTTTAGAAGAGAATCCATTCGGAACCCAACCCACGTTCCAGAATGACTTCTTCACGGGATTTTCAGGCAATGAAAGCACATGTGGCAATTGCGCTTTATTCAGGCTCAGCATCAGCTCAGCCAATTTATGACTCAAAGAATAAGAGATGGTCCGATACTGCTCCAGTACTTCACCGTCCCGATCAACCAGATCAGCGCGGAGTGGCAGATGGCTTCGCTCATCGATCCACAGGATATAGGAATAACGCAGCCCGTCTTTCGGAACCACACGAATAACCTGACACGCTGCGCCGGCTTCTCTACCACGGCCGATTTTCACAAAATCATAATAATGACTCAGTTGATTCATGTCGCCATGGAGTAACGGAATAACCGGTGCCACCATTTTGTTGGATTCGATGGTAAATGGCTCAACTCCCGGTTCGATGTAGCTCACTTCGTCACCACGACGGATAACCTCTCGAACAGGACCACTCAGATAGACCAAGTGCGCCAAAGAATAACCATCTTCGACCGCATGCCGATATAACAATGGCTCAATTCCGTTCTTCTTAATCAGAATATAGGAAAGCTCATAATTTAATTTTTGGCTGGCACGGCTCATCTGATGCAACAAAGCCTCTGCAGAGGGTTCATCTGCAAAGGCTAGTGACACATTCAGACTGAACAGCGCAGTTACAACACTGACCAGAATTTTTTTCATTCAACAACTAACTCTTGGTTTTCACCTGAACGCACAGATGATTCCCGTTTTTGTTCGCTATAAAGTTTTAACTGTAGCTCGTAATCTTGCAACATTGCATTGACGCGGCGACGTTGTTCCTGAGCACTGTTTTCTGTCGTATGTCTCATCATCGAATCACGCGTCAGACTTACGGGCTCAGCAGTTCCGGACAGAGGGACCGTTTGTAACACTGGAAGCTGTCCATTGTCAGCAACACGCTCTCCGTCAACACCATCCCCCGTCTGATACTGTTGTACACCGACAATGACGACAAGAGAAACACAAGCAGCAACAGCAACCTGTCCCAATTGACCTAACCATGCTGGTAACTGTCTTCTGGACTGTTTTGGCGATGGCTGAGATTCCAAAGGTGTAATCGTTAAAGTGTCCGGATTCTCAGTATTATGTTGTTCATATGCCAAATCTTTACGATGGATTGGCTCATCTTCCAGCGCTAACGCAACCCGAGAGGCAATATCCCATTCCCCTTGAGGTGTATCACCACGCATCACATCGCCAATCATGTGATAGTTGCGCCATGTTTCTAAACCTTCATGATCTTGCGATAGATCGCTAATCAACGATCTATCGATCAACTCGCCATCCATAAGCGCCGAAAGTTTTTCTTTATCAGCCATTTTATTCACCATTATCTAGACAACTCCAGACATTACAAAAGCGAACCAATCCGCTTTTCTACCGCTTCTCGTGCTCGGAATATTCGTGATCTTACCGTTCCGACAGGACAATTCATCACAACCGCAATTTCTTCATAGCTCAATCCTTCCAACTCTCTCAGAGTCATTGCGGTCTTTAAATCTTCAGGCAACGCATCAATTGCCGCAAATACAGCATGTTTCAATTCTTTCGACAGCGTAATATTCTCTGGGTTCGAAATTTCTTTTAAAACATGACCACTTTCGTAATATTCCGCTTCTTCGGCATCCACATCATTTGCAGGAGGACGTCTACTTTGTGCAACGATATGGTTCTTTGCCGTATTCACGGCAATTCTGTAGAGCCACGTATAAAATGCACTTTCTCCTCGAAATGAAGGAATAGCCCGGTAGGCTTTAATAAAAGTATCCTGAGCGACATCGGCGACATCACCGCTGTTGTTTACATATCTAGCGATGAGGTTGCAAACTTTATTCTGGTACTTTACGACCAAAAGATTAAAGGCTTGCTTATCTCCACTCTGAACGCGCTCAATCAATACTTGATCAGTCAACTGCTCGTGCATTCGAGCGTATACTCCTATCGTTCATCCCTTACCTTCTCAGATATGGGTATTCATACTTCAAAATGTAGTATTGACACCACCGCTTACATGAGCAGTATAGTGAGACTCATGCACAGGAAAATAGTTCCCACCTGCGGTGAAATTTTTCTTCATATTAAAGGTGAGTCAGTCGCTGCACAAATCAGCGCTTCGTCACTTTCCTTAAATGAGGTAAAATTTCATCGATGTCAACCGTGTTTATTAAAGCATTGCATGTAGTGAAAGAGAAAAACAAGCGAAATCGGGAATTCATTCATTTTTATCTGACTGATCCATTATATCGCCACTACGTTTCAATACTTAAGGTCCAATTGTCGCTTCAGGGAGCTTGTTCATGACTCAAAACAACATGAACGGAAGAGAAATAGATTAGGAATTGTTGGGAAAAATAAAATTATGCGTGTAAATCAAGAACATCAGTGTGATGTACTCGTTATCGGAAGCGGTGCTGCCGGACTCTCACTCGCACTACGGGTTGCAAAAAAGTGTCAGGTCATTGTTCTGAGTAAAGGGGCCTGGAGTGAAGGTGCGACCTATTATGCACAAGGCGGTATTGCAGCAGTATTCGATGAGTCCGACAGTATCGAATCACATGTTCAGGATACGCTGGTTGCCGGTGGTGGCATTTGTGAAGAAGAGACCGTTCGCTTTATTGCTGAAAATGCTAAAAAGTGCGTTCAGTGGCTGATTGACGGTGGTGTGCCATTTGATCTGGACGAAGGCAGTAACCAAAACCATCCTAAGTATCATTTGACCCGGGAAGGCGGACATAGCCATCGTAGAATTCTCCATGCAGCGGACGCAACAGGCATGGCGATGCAGACATCTTTACAAGATAACGTCATCAATCACCCGAATATCAAAGTACTGGAACGCCACAACGCACTTGACCTGATTACTGAAGACAAAATTGGCGGAGATCCGAAGAAAGTGATCGGTGCCTATGTCTGGAACCGTAACGACGAACATGTCGAAACAATTAAAGCGAAATTTATCATTCTGGCAACTGGTGGCGCATCCAAAGTCTATCAATATACGTCCAATCCTGATGTTTCATCAGGAGACGGGATTGCCATAGCTTGGCGCGCAGGCTGTCGTGTCGCCAACCTAGAATTCAACCAGTTTCATCCCACCTGCCTGTATCACCCGGATTCGCGCAACTTTTTGCTGACAGAAGCGTTAAGGGGTGAAGGGGCTTTCCTACGCCGTCCCGATGGTTCCCGATTCATGCCGGATTTTGACGAGCGAGCGGAGCTGGCACCGAGGGATGTGGTCGCCAGAGCAATCGACTATGAAATGAAACGTATTGGTGCGGATTGTATGTATCTGGACATCAGTCATAAACCTGCGGACTTCATCGAAAAACATTTCCCGACCATTTACACCCGCCTTCAGAGTCTGGGAATAGACATGACCAAAGAGCCGATTCCGATTGTTCCTGCAGCACACTATACCTGTGGTGGGGTAATGGTGAACCGCCAAGGGGAAACCGATCTCAAGCAACTTTATGCCATTGGTGAAGTCAGCTATACCGGCTTACATGGTGCGAACAGAATGGCATCCAACTCATTACTGGAGTGTGTGGTTTATGCCCGTTCTGCGGCACAAGATATTCTCGAAAAGCTCGAACATGCTCAGCTTGCTAAGTCACTTCCGCCTTGGGATGAGAGCCAAGTCACCTGCTCCGATGAAGAAGTTGTCATTCAACATAACTGGCATGAGCTGCGACTCTTCATGTGGGATTATATGGGCATCGTTCGCACAGATAAACGTTTAGAACGTGCTTTGAGAAGGATTCACCTGCTTCAACAGGAAACGCATGAATATTATAGTAATTTCCGGGTCTCCAATAATCTCATCGAACTCAGAAACTTACTTCAGGTTGCCGAACTGATGATCTGTTGTGCAATGCAGCGTAAGGAAAGCCGCGGATTGCATTACACGCTGGATTATCCGGAGCTATTAGAGAATAGTGGCCCGACCGTCCTTGACCCTAAAGATTTTTCCTGAGTCTGGATGATGTTGAAAGCGCGTTACTAGGGGCTGTTGACCTTTCGTGATGGTTTTTGCAGCAATTTGTCGTGCATTTAGTCAAGGCAGGTCATGTGAAGTGTAGCGATCTACATGAACCATGACCTAACGCTGGATAAATGAGCGACAAATGCTGCCCAGAGGGTTCATCTGAACGTGTCTTGCTCTTTGTTGCGGGTCATTTGCTTAGGATAGCTAAGCGGCATGCCCCGCGTCGCGATCAATACCCGTTCAGATTGAACAAAATTCAACCATGAAAGGTCAACAGCCCCTAGTCAACGGAGGTGATAACGCCTCCGTTTTTCCATCACCAAAAGCTGCCGATATGTATGATCCCGGCAGCTATCACGCCACAGAATCTGCCGCTTACCATGTTCTCCGACGAAAATCACGAACCAGATTGCAAATGAAAGTTCAACTTGCTCAATCCTCTGCTGTCGAATGCCAGCGATCAGCATACCCGTATCCGTATATCGGCATGGTTCAGAGATCACAGGTAACAAGAGTTTTTGTTCATGCCAGATATTCAGCAGCCAGCCGATACAAATAATCGAGGGAATCAGGGGAAAATTGGTAGAAATTAATGCCCAGATGGAAAGTTGAACAATCAACCATTGAACCATATAGGCATTCAAAGAGACTGAGGCGTAAAGATTAACGGACTTTAGCAAGGTTATAAGCGACTATCTTATCAACCATCGAAGCATGACTGAGATTTTCACTCCGCTTATGCCCCATCAGCCAAGAAAAGAGATCCGGATCATCACATTCCAATAAAGAAACAAAATCCTGCTGATCGGATTCACTCAATTGATCAAAACATTCTTCAAAGAATGACATAATCACCACATCTAGTTCCAACATACCACGTCGGCATGCCCACTTAATACGGGCTTTCTCTTCGTCGGTATACATTATAAAACCTCATTGATTTAATTTTTATTAGTGTATCAAGGGAGCACTCGACCCGCTACTAAGTGGGTCACAGTCCAATCTAAGCGACAAAACTTATCCGATTTAACATACCTTTCTGACGATTAGCAAAAGATTTATCTGAAAACGATAGTATGATTTGAACTCGCCCGTATTTGTCGGTAAATGTCTACCATGAAATAACATCGCGTGTCATCCTTGCAATACAAGAAAACACGTCCCAACAGTTGATTTGGGGATCAAAAGATTTACATATAGAATGTCCCCATTCAATCGGCACAAGGTGATACAGATATGACACAAGAAAACAACTTTCACCCTTTCGAACATACGCCAGAAACCCCCTTACCGAATTTACTCCTCACCCAACTCTCGTCATGGGGATATATTACCGCTACCGGAGCAGATCAGAAATCTTATCTACAGGGTCAGATTACCTGTGACATCGTTTCGCTCGAGAAAGATCAATCAACGTTCGGTGCACATTGCGATCCGAAAGGAAAAGTCTGGTCGGTATTTCGCATTTTCCGCCACAACCATGGCTACGCCATGTTCCAACCGACCAGTGCAATTGATGCCGAACTCAAGGCTCTCAAAAAATATGCGGTCTTTTCCAAGATCGAGCTCACGCAAGGCGATGACATGCTTCTCGGAGTGATGGGAAAAGATGCTGAGAATTACATCAATACCCTCAGTGATACTCGTGGCGATGTCCGGGAGATCGAAGGCGGCACGGCAGTAAAAATCTCTGCGCAACGCTGGTTATTGATCACAAACCAGCCGACAGCCCAATCATTCATAGCCGACTTTCAGGGTGAAAAAGTCACCGAAAGCTTATGGACCCGTTTTGACATTGAAGAAGCGCTACCGATTGTGACGGCGAACGAACAGGAACAACACATTCCCCAAGCGCTGAATCTTCAGGCGCTCGGTGGCATTAGCTTTAGTAAAGGCTGTTATACCGGGCAGGAAATCGTGGCGCGAGCAAAATATCGTGGTACCAACAAACGCGCTATGTACATCCTTAAAGGAAACATCGACACAACATTCAACAGCGAGCAACCACTCGAGTTGGAACGTTCCGTCGGGGAAAACTGGCGCAGTGTCGGTCGCTTTCTTGCGGTCTATCCATTTAGTGATCATTCTGCAATTGGTCTTATCATCCTGCCAAACAATCTGGAAGCAGATACCCGCTTCAGAATCGTGGGGGCACCACAAACAGAGTGGACAATACAACCACTCCCTTATGGTTTGGATGATGAATCCTAATCTGGATACCCAAATCCTTGAATTCCTCCGGCAGCAGCAGGTGCCACACCGGCTGCTGCTGCAACAAGAAGCAGCCGTCACGATCGAAGCAGCTGCGATTTTACGTGGAATTCGCCCGGCTCAAATGGTCAAGTGTGTTCTACTGAGAGATATGAGTGAACGTTATGCATTAGCTTGTGTGCCGGGCCATCTGTCCGTCGATCCCAAAAAAGTCAGATCCTACCTTGGGTGGAGAAGAATGACATGTGCAACAAGCGACCAAGTTTTGCAGGTAACAGGCTACCCTGTTGGTGCGGTCACACCGTTACTGCTTAAAACCAATATGCCGATCCTGTTTGATCCCGTGATTTCCCAAGAATCAGAAATTACTATCAGTAGCGGTGACCTGCATGCCGGCATCGCAATACAAGCCAAAGACTTACTTCAACTTGTTCAGCCCGTCATTTTCTCCATTCATCGCGAACCTCCTGTCTGTTAGTGTAATTCATTGCAAAAATATGTGATCAATATCAAATATAAACAAATCAACAAGTGAATTGTTAAGCAAAAATAAAACATAAATAGTCATTTATTATTTTTTCACGTAGTCTGGTTGATGTTGGTTCAGTCACGTTTTTTCAACAAAATCGCGACTGAATTGACGGAAAAGTGAAACTGATTCAAGTCAGTACATCCACTTTTTGTGTAATGCATCTGTGACTATTTAGCCCGTATCCAAACAGATGCGGGCTTTTTTTCATCAAAGTTAGGGATTTTTTTTGACAGCCATCGGTCAAAAACTATATTCATGGATAAGCATCATAAAATTTAACAATGGTTCAGCAATTTTGTTATAAAAGTGTCACAATGATCGGGCCTAATAGTCCACCGAGAACGGGGATAGCACATCGTTGCACAAGATGTGTGTAAGCTGTCTCAAAGTTAACAGAACCGATACAGCCTATTTGTCTCGTTCTGTTAAATATGTAGATGACAGCACAAAAATTCAATTGACTCATCATGTCATGATTATTTCACTACAAATATCACAGTATGAAGAATGAAATAAAATAAAATCGTGAGAGTGAATTGAGTTCTCACAAAGGTGATGTTGAGGTTTGCTGGCTGTGAAGTCACCAAGTTAACAATCACCTCAGATATTCAGGAAAGGACGATAATATGAGACTGTTTAAGCGCTATATACCGAGTATGATTGCTAAACATATTAGTCGGCTATTTAAAGGTAGAATCTACATTGACGGTATTGGCAAATTTGAGTTCGATCAGGGAAAACTGATGCTTCCGGAACAAGCAGAACAACGTCATTATCGAACGGTCAAAGAAATCAATCAGGAAATTATGCGACTAAAATACGTATGCGCATAACCAGAATAATAGGGCAACGAATTCGTTGCCCTTCGATAATGTGTCACTCGATAATTCCTGTTTTCGCAAGCTCCGGTAAGTGCCCCCGAATCCCCAAAGCCCGCAACATCATGTCGTTTTTGACATATGGTACTTGATTTAATACCGATATACCCATCCCCCGCACTAATTTCTTCACTGGAAAATCTCCGGAAAATAATGTCTTAAATCCCTGCATTGCCGCAATCATCTTGGCAGCTTCAGCTTTTCTCCAGCGTTCATATTGGCGTAGGTTTCGTTGGTATCCAATGTCTTTGCCTTGCTGCCATAACGTCTTGATTTCCTGAGCTAACGATGCCGCATCAAGCAGCCCAAGGTTAACCCCCTGCCCTGCCAGTGGGTGAATGGTATGGGCAGCATCCCCGGCGAGTGCAATACGCTCACAGACAAAGTTTCGGGCATAACGCATTTTCAAAGGAAAGACCGCTCGTTCGCTAACTAACTCACATAAACCAAGATGCCGATCAAATTCAGTACAGAGTGAGCGGTTGAATTGCTCTGCTGTCATATTTAACAATGCTTCTGCTCGCTCGGGAGCTGTAGACCAGACAATAGAGCACATATGCGGATCAGTCAGAGGCAAAAATGCCAACGGCCCCAGTGGTGTAAAGATCTGCCGTGCAATATGCTGATGGGGCTCTTCCGTCATTACATTTGCGACCAAAGCTGTGTGGTCATAATCCCAATGCGTTAACGGAATATCCTGCTGCTGACGAACCCAAGAGTTTGCACCGTCCGTACCTACAACCAGCTTCGCGGTCAAAGCACGACCATTATCCAGAGTCAACCAAGCTTCACTTTCACCCACGACCAGACTCTGGCAATGCGTCGGCATAAAAAAGGTGACATTTTGCTGGGATTGCACGACATCCAAAGCCGCCAGTTGAATCACTCTGTTCTCAACGATATGACCTAAATCTGGCTGAGCAAGCTGTTGACAGTCAAACTCAATCCGGGCAAAGCTGTCTTTTTCCCAAACATGCATTCCACCATAAGGCGCAGCCCGACGTTGGGCAATTCCTTCCCAGATCCCAACATTCTTTAGAATATGTTCACTGGCTCGGCTCAAAGCTGAGACGCGGATATCCGGCACTTCACCTAATGTTGCATCCGGCGTGTGACCTTCAATCACAGCAATTCTCAAGTCCGTATTCTTCAGTGCTGCGGCCAATGTCAACCCAACCATACCACCACCGATAATGGCAATATCAAAACTTTGCATCATATAAAAACCTTCTAACGAGATACGTATCCCAGTGTCCGAGTCAACAAGGGTTGTTTGAGCACAGGGAGGTTATCAATGGCCATCAACCCTAAATTTCTTCCCACAACCGTCGGAAACCACGCATTAGAGAAAGTGTGGACCAGCGTGGAAGTCATTATCATCGTCTTTTGTCGATCGGGGGTGCGACGTTGTTGGAATGCAGACAGTGCAGCATAACATCCGACATCATTCGGATAGCGTCGCACTTCTTCAACCAATGTTGCAATATCCCGAATGCCCAGATTAAATCCCTGACCGGCAATCGGGTGGAGTGTTTGAGCAGCATTACCGATAATGGCAAAACGATGAGAAACCGCGCGAGTGCGATAGGTCAGCTTGAGCGGATAAGCCGCCCGTGTTCCGACACGGTTCATTTTTCCCAACCGCCAACCAAATGTCTGCTGAAGCTTGGCTAAGAATGTGTCATCGTCTTGAGCAAGCATTTCTGCCAAAGAATCAGGCCTGATACACCACGCCATTGCCATTCGTTGACGCGACATGGGCAGCAGGGCCAATGGTCCGGAAGTCGTGAAACGTTCAAAAGCCTGTCCCTGATGAGGCTGACTTAATTCAACATTTGCAATCACTGCAACCTGTTCAAAGTCACGCACCTCAGAAGTGATTCCGAGCTGATGGCAACAGGTCGATGTATTGCCATCTGCGGCAATCAATAGTTTGCCACGGAGCGTGGATTGATCAGCAAGTTGCACTTGTACTTCGTCAGTGGTTCGCTCAACGCTTTGGATCGTTGCCGGGCAAAACAGAGAAATCGCGGCACGTTCCTGCAACAAGCGATGATAAACTTGGCCGACATCAGCCAACTCAACCACATAACCCAGTGCGGACATCCCAAGGCGACTAGCTTCAAAATCTGTCATCCCGGCATGTCCCCGGTCGGAAATATGAATCCGAGAAATCGGTGTCGCATAAGGTTGAATCGCATCCCAGAGCTGATATGCCTGAAGTATTTGAACGGTTCCGTCAGAAAGTGCAATTGATCGTGCATCAAATCCGGGATGCGTCTGCGTCGAAAAATCACATGACTCAACCACTGCGATCCGAAGTTTTCCACCAAAACTGGCATCTAATGCCAGTGCCAGTGTCGCTCCAGCCATTGCACCACCAGAAATAATGACATCAAACATTTTCATTCAACTGCTTTCCGTTTGTATAGGTTCCCGTATAACTCTGCCATAAATCAAGCCCAGCTCAGTAAGACCGTAGTAGAGTGAGACATTCACGCGTAATAACAATGGACTGAATCCCTGATATATAACTGTCGGTATCAACCCAACGTTCGACAATCCAACCGATTTAATGAATGGTGGGACGCTTGTTTTCGGTTTTGATCCGCATGCCATATTCAGCATGGATCGCTAAGACACAGGCTTTTACATGCTCGATAACCTGCTCAAGTATTAGCGCCTGTTCCTCAAGATCATCATCTTCATCAATCCCAAGCCGAGCCATCTCTTCCAAATCAGCCAAAGCTTCTTTGGCGTCATTCGACAGCTTATTGATATTCGGATGAGCTAATCCCAAACCGGAGATAAAGTGATTAATCCATTCGGAAACGCCATCGGCTAATTCAAACAGACCATGCTCACCATCGCCTGTCGGTAGAAACAACCACAACTGAAAATGATTCTGGGTGATTTCTTCCGCTGTATGGGCCATCAGCTCACCGGCCAAACCCAATGCTGCCATCGGCCAGCCCATGCCATCGTTGGTATAATCAAATAAGAGCGGCTGCCAACGCCCATCTTCCGAACTCAAACCACCAGATAACATACCGGTTAACAGTCCATGTAGTTCAGCTGGTGTTACAGAGAGGGAAACAGACTTTAGCGTCTCAGCAAAAGACTCATATTTAGGAAACTTATTGTCACTCATAGGGCTGCCTAAAGAAAAATAAAACTAATCCTACCACCTCAGTCTCATTGCTGAAATGTTCAAAACATCAAATCTGTTAAACTATCCGGAACAATAGCCTAGGTTTTGTCCGAATTGTCTAAGATCTGTGTTTTTAACCAATCATTGACCTTGATATCAAGGGAAAGACTTGAATCTTATCGATGCTTTTCCTATAGTTTCCGTCTTGGTGATACCGTCAACGTATCATCCACAGTGGCATGTTGCGAGTTCATAAGTCATGAGTAATCAAGCGGTTGATGTTGAGATTTTAGGAAAAATAACACGAGTGAATTGTCCCCCGGGTCAAGAAGACTCACTGATTCAGGCGGCAAAAGAGCTTGATAATCGTTTGAAAGAGATGGCGGAAAGAACTAAGGTGACAAATGAAGTGAAGTTACTCACGATTGCTGCTTTAAATATTTGTTATGAGTTACAAAGCCAGATAAAAGAGAATCAACAGACGACGTCGAATCTGGCAACCCGGATGGAGTTGCTCTCCACATCGCTGGATCAGGTGATTCATCAAGTCGAGCAAGAAAAATCGTAACTCAGCGCCACAAAATTTACCCTGAAGTGTTCGTCAGCGGATTACGTCCCTGAGCCGATAAGCAATACATAAGGGTTGGTACTTGTTGGCTATTGAGCAAGCTCGGCACGCACCGAGAAGCCTACGGTCAACATTACTAATCCGCCTTGAACCAGCTGGTTCAAGGGTCAAACATCTGCAACGGCACTTTGGGGTTCCCTATGCACCAGAACGACATGACGCGCGCTGATTTCAGAAAGCAGATCCGCGACAGAAGAAAACAGCTCTCTGATGCGTTTCAGCAAGCGGCCAGTGAGCAGATGATTCGTCAGCTTTCTCACTTACCCGAGCTGGATACCAGCCAACATATCGCTGTTTATTTATCAACTGATGGGGAACTCTCAACCCACGCCTTGATTGAATGGCTCTGGCAACAAGGCAAATCCGTTTATCTCCCCGTGCTTCATCCTTTTTCAACCGGTCAGCTCCTTTTCTTACGCTATACACCAGAAACTGACATGGTTCAGAACCGTTACGGTATTGCCGAACCACGGCTGAATCAGCTGTTGATTCTTCCGACACGCCAGCTTGATCTGATTTTTACGCCACTGGTTGGCTTCGATGCATCAGGACACCGTCTCGGTATGGGGGGCGGTTATTATGATCGAACCTTAGAACCTTGGTTTAAAAGCCGAAGCGGAGCCAAACCTATCGGGCTCGCCCACTCGTGCCAGTTTGTCGAACGACTGCCGATCGAATCTTGGGATGTGCCTCTACCAAAGATCGTTACGCCCGACAAAATATGGTCATGGGAATAAACGGGCATATAACCGTACAACACGATGTGATACAAGACAGCGGAAAAGAAGGATTGACGCTGCAACTCCTGTGAAGATGAGTATATAATCCTCCGCGGAAATATCGATTACATATTCAGATAGCATTTACGCGCAATCAGCAGGAGATCAATACATGACCCAGGACGAAATGAAAAAAGAGGCGGGATGGGCTGCACTCAAATATGTCGTCAAAGGAGGCATTATCGGAGTAGGCACCGGCTCGACCGTCAATCACTTTATCGACGCTTTAGGGTCAGTCAAAGATGAGATTAAAGGCGCTGTCTCCAGCTCAAAAGCATCGACAGAGAAACTTGAGGCATTAGGGATTCAAGTATACGACTGTAATGATGTTGAAAAACTGGATGTCTATATTGATGGTGCCGATGAAATCAACCCAACGCGGGATATGATCAAAGGCGGTGGCGCAGCCCTCACGCGGGAAAAAATCGTTGCTGCAATCTCCGATACATTTGTGTGCATTGTTGACGGCACCAAGACGGTTGATGTACTGGGTCAGTTTCCGCTGCCCATCGAGGTCATTCCAATGGCTCGAGAGCAAGTTTCCCGAGCGCTGAAAAAACTCGGGGGCGAACCGGTTTATCGTGACGGAGTGCTGACTGATAATGGCAACATCATCCTCGATGTACACAATATGCAAATTACTGATCCCAAAGCCTTGGAATCAGCCCTCAATAATATTCCCGGTGTTGTAACTAATGGTCTGTTTGCACATCGCGGGGCAGATATCGTGATTATCGGTACGCCCGACGGCACCCAATTTATTGAGTAAATCATTAGAATTCTTTGCACCAATATGAATAGATCATGGAAAACGGTACGTTGCGTGCCGTTTTTTTATTGGCTATAGAAAAATTATTCCTTATGACGGAAATTTCTTACCAATTAGGGATTTTTTTTGTTACTTTATGGTGAGAAGATGCACGAGGCAAACGTTTGCTTGTTAATAAAATGCTAAATTCTCCGTTTTGACCACAGTGCACCCCATTTCTTCATCTTTCCATCGTTAAGGACAAAAATAATGGCCAAGGTTTCATTGGAAAAAAACAAAATTAAAATTTTACTTCTTGAAGGTGTTCATAGCTCTGCAGTAGCGGTGCTTCAGGAAGCTGGCTATACCAATATCGAATATCACAAAGGTTCATTATCCGAAGCCAAACTATTAGAAGCCATTCAGGATGCTCATTTTGTCGGTATTCGTTCCCGTACCAACCTGACGGAGAATGTTATCAACGCAGCGAAGAAACTGGTTGGTATCGGTTGTTTTTGTATCGGAACCAATCAAGTTGATTTGAGTGCGGCGGCAAAACGCGGGATTCCGGTCTTCAATGCCCCCTTCTCCAATACCCGCAGTGTTGCCGAACTGGTTATGGGTGAAATTTTGCTACTGCTACGGGGCGTGCCTGAAAAAAATGCGTTAGCACACCGCGGTATCTGGAAAAAAAGTGCGGATCAAAGCTTCGAGGCTCGCGGGAAGAATCTCGGGATCATCGGCTATGGTCATATCGGTACGCAGCTGGGAATTATTGCTGAAAACTTAGGGATGCGGGTTTATTACTACGATATCGAGAACAAACTGTCTCTGGGCAATTCAATCCAAGTTGCTTCTCTGGCAGAGCTGCTCGGTAAATGCGATGTCATCACTCTGCATGTGCCTGAAACACCTGACACCAAAAATATGATTTCCAGTAAAGAATTCTCTCAAATGAGACCGAATTCAATTTTCATCAATGCGGCACGGGGAACTGTCGTCGATATTGATGCCCTATGTGGTGCATTGGAATCAAAACAAGTGACAGGGGCGGCAATCGACGTATTCCCGGTTGAACCAAAAACGAATGCAGACCCGTTCGAGTCCCCACTGCTTCAGTTTGACAACGTCATCCTGACTCCGCATGTCGGTGGCTCAACGCAAGAAGCGCAAGAAAATATCGGGATCGAAGTGGCAGGCAAGATTGTCAAATACTCTGATAATGGCTCGACCGTATCCAGTGTTAACCTACCAGAAGTATCGCTGCCAGAACTCAGAGAATGTTCTCGTCTGCTTCATATTCACAAAAACCGTCCGGGCATTCTCAATCAGATCAACACGATTTTCGCAGAGGATGGTATCAACATCGCCGCGCAGTATCTGCAAACTTCTGCTGATGTCGGTTATGTGGTCATTGACGTTGAAACAGCCCGCTCAGAAGAAGCATTGCGTAAGCTGAAGAAAATCGAAGGAACAATCCGCGCACGGATTCTGCATTAATCCCAGCTTGATATCTCAAGTTCAAAGCCCTTTCTCTATGGAAAGGGCTTTTCCTTTTATCATCCTTGTTCAAGTCGAAACATACAGTAAAAAACATTGTAAAAAACCTGCCATCGGGCAGGTTTTCATCAAACGGTTAATACTTTAATACGGATAAAAATCGTCTATGGAACAAGCCATTAATGAATGACCAAGTTCGGTAACCAAGTCACCAGATCCGGGAAAATCATACAAATGACCAACACAATAAACTGTACGGTAATAAACGGTAATACCGATTTATACAGATCCATCATGGTCACCCCTTTCGGGGCAATTCCTTTCAGATAGAACAACGCAAAACCGTACGGTGGTGTCTGAACAGCAATCACAATATTCAGAATCATCAACACACCGAACCAAATCGGATCGTAGCCAAGTGATACCGCAACCGGCGTAAATATTGGGGCACACATCAGTACAATGATAAATTCATCGATGATGAATCCCAGTAACAGCATGATCAGCTGGAACATGATAATGATCATGATTGGTGGTAAATCCAACCCTTGGGTAAAGCCGGACACCATCCCTTGAATTCCCATCAGTAAATGAAAATTACTGAAAACCGATGCACCGAGAATAATCCACATTGCTACGCTCACCAGCAGCGCGGTTTGCATTCCCGAACGTCTGAGCATCTCCGGTTTAAAACGCTTAAACAGGATCGATAACAGGATCGCCCCCATCACACCCAAAGCCCCGGATTCAGTCGGTGTTGCAATCCCGGCGATAATACTGCCGAGAACCACCACGATCAGAGCAAGTGACGACGCACCGTCGCGGATAGTCTTAAACCGCTCGTATCCTTTCGGCACCTGAATATCGTTGTCAGAATCAAGCGGGGCCCGTTCCGGATTCAATTTGCAAGAGATCACCACGTAAGTGATCAACAGAACAATCGTAATCAGCGCGGGGATCATGGCTCCCAAGAACATTTTGCCAACTGAATTTTGTGTCGCCGAAGCAAACATGATCATTGGAATACTCGGTGGAATAAGAATACCCAAAGAGCCACCAGCCATAATCACCCCAAGAGCCAGCTTCTTGTCATAGCCACGATCAAGCATTGGTTTGAGAGCAATACTACTGGAAGTCATGATACCGGCACCGATGATGCCAACCATGGCTCCAATCATGGAACAAACCCCAATGACACTAATGGCCAAAGAACCGCGCACTCGGCCGATAAACAGTTGACTGGCATTAAACATGGCATCCCCAATCCCGGAGCGGGTGAGGATCTGTCCCATGTAAATATAAAGTGGAATCGCTAACAGAATAAAATTAAAAAATGTACTCTCAACGGTGGTCGGCACAATATTAAACAGCGCCTCTCCCCAAACCAGATAACCGACACCCATGGCAATGCCGCCCAATGCCAGTCCCACCTGCGCACCTAGCACAAAAGCGGTCAGAATACATGCCAGCAAAACAAGGGTTAACATCTCAATTCCCATTTGAATTCTCCTTGTCACAAACGGACTTCTCTACCGGATGCTCCTCTGCATGAAACAGCTCATCATCTAAACTGACATGGAAAGGCTGATCATCTAAGCTGACATGCGGATGCACAGTTCCGCTCAATTCGCGTCCTGTGATGAGAAAAAACAGGTTACTGATCAATTCAGTTGAATATTGGGCAACAAAAATGCTTGCGGATACAGAGATCATCAGCCAGAAGTGATACATCGGTGGGGCCCATTCACTCTTGGTTCTGTAATTATATTGAAGGCTTTCCAAAAACATGCCATAGCAAGTTTTGATCATGACCACTAAAAATCCTATTGCCAAAACCGCAGTGATCAGGTCAAAAATCCGGCGAGTCTTTTCCGAGACTTTACCGTGTACGATGTCCACGTTAATGTGTGCTTCACGTTGTTGCGCATATGCACCGCCTAAAGCGGCAATATATCCAAACAGAAAAAGTGAAGTGTCATACCCCCAAATAGTTGGTCTATCAATCACATAACGGGCGAAAACTTCGTAGGCAACAATCGTGGCTAATACAGGAAGCAGATATGATACCGAACGCCCGATTAGGCCAACCACATATCTGACTAACTGGCAATATCCTCTTAAAATTGATTCAAGCATATAAACTCCCAAACCAATCAAGGTGAATCATCAGATTCACCTTGATTATTCCTTGTTACTGCTTCTTATTGAGGATCTCAACAAGCTGTTTTGAGTAAGGGTCGGCACTGGCATATTCCTGTGCAAGTGACACCCCGGCCGCTTTCCAAGCTTTTTTGTCTGCTTCAGATGGCTCAGGACTCCATTTCAATCCTTTGGCTTCCATCTCCGCCACAGCCTGAGATTCCCACAGTTTTGACTTAGTCAACTGCTCAATCGCATGTTCGGCCGTCGCACCTTTCACAATCGCTTGCAGATCTTTCGGCAATTTATTCCATGCTTTTTGGTTGACAATAATCGGCAACACCTGAGCGCCGGCAATGGGTAGCGGATACATGTATTTTGCAACTTCCACATGGTTACCATCGCGGTGGTCAATCATATTTGAACCGATAGAGCCATCAATAACGCCGGTTGCCAGTGACGTATAGATTTCACTCCAAGACAGAGAAACAGGTGCCGCACCGAGATTACGCAGGAACTTACCATAAGCACCCGGCGCACGAATTTTCATGCCTTTAAAGTCAGCAATCGAGTTGATTGGTTTTTTGGTAATGATATAAACGGGGGGTTGAATATAAGGTTCCAGCCAAACGATCCCCTGAGAGGCATAGGCTTTCTTCAACACATCGCCCCAGCCCCGTTCATGAAATAATGTCATGAGTTCACTGGCATCCGATGTTCCACCAGGCAAACCAACTTCCACAACCCCAGCCGGAAACTCACCCGCGTGCATCGGTTGGAAAGGTGCTCCCATTGTAATCAGACCGGAACGTACAGCACCTAAGATACCACTGGTACCCACACCTTCTCCGGAGTACAGAACTTGCACAGCAATGCGGCCATTGGACATGGTTTCAATATTTTTCGCCAAGTCTTCATAAACGGCACCAAATGCAGTACCGCGGCCATATAAATTTGCAAAGCGCCAATTATATTCAGCGGCAAAACTAACCGTAGAACTCGCAAGTGCGCTGACACCCAGCGTGACTGCCAGTAATGCCTTCGCAAGCTTCTTTCCCTTTAACCCAAACATAGAAATTCCTCTTCCTGTGTCGTTACTTGTTTGTTACTGATTTGTTTCACAGGTTAATATGAAGAAAGCAAAACCAAAGCAATAGAACCAGAAAGACAATTTGTATGGTACCAGCCAGAAACTTATCGCTGGTACCACATAATTGATCTAACTGGTACTTCGGGTGGTGTCATTTTTAGATCTACCATTCCCCTTACAGCTAACAAAAGAGACACAATGATGGACCAAATTGTTAACAAAAACTTACTCAAGGCAACGTGTCCTTTCAGTGAAGATGCGATTGCAGTCCTCAATCCGGCAACCGATGAAACGCTGACTTACATTCCTTCGGTTCAAACAACGGATATCCTTACTTTGATTGAGCAATCAAAGCAGGCTCAACAAGCTTGGCAGCAGCGTTCAGCCGCAGAACGATCAGCAATTTTAAAGCGCTGGTATGATCTTGTGGTTGAAAACAGTGATGATCTCGCCAGAATTATGACGCTCGAACAAGGGAAACCCTTGGCGGAAGCCAAAGGCGAAGTCATGTACGGTGCATCTTTCATTCAGTGGTTTGCAGAAGAAGGAAAACGCACCTACGGTGATACAATTCCGGCACCGACGTCGAACAAACGTTTAATGACCATTAAACAGCCGGTTGGTGTCGCTGCGGCGATCACCCCTTGGAATTTCCCCATCGCAATGATCACTCGTAAGGCAGCCCCCGCGCTGGCGGCTGGGTGTAGTTTTATCGTCAAACCCGCCAACCAAACCCCGCTTTCTGCCTATGCCATTGCAGAACTAGCGTACGCAGCAGGATTGCCAAAAGAGCTCTTAATTGTGGTGAACAACCACTCTTCAGTGGCTGTTGGTGATATTTTCTGTAGTCATGATGATATTAAGAAGTTGTCTTTCACAGGCTCGACTCAAGTGGGTAGTCACCTGATCAAACAGTGTGCAGAAACCATCAAGCGTACCTCAATGGAATTAGGCGGCAACGCACCGTTTATCGTCTTTGATGATGCAGATATCGATGAAGCGGTCAAAGGTGCCATCGCCTCAAAATTCCGTAATGCCGGACAGACCTGTGTGTGTGCAAACCGCTTCTATGTTCAGGACAGCGTTTACGATCAATTCGTTGAAAAATTTGCCAAAGCCGTGGCAAACCTGAAAGTCGGTAATGGCGTGGAACCCGGTGTCGTTATCGGTCCGCTGATCGATATGAAAGCGAAAAACAGCGTATTGGGCTATATCAATACAGCCGTCGAACAAGGCGCAAAAATCGCATTTGGCGGCCGCTCTTTGGACGGTCTCTTCGTTGAACCGACCATTCTGACTGAAGTCACTCAAGACATGGAGATTGTCCATACCGAATTATTCGGTCCGGTCGCTCCAATTGTTCGCTTTACCAATGATGATGACCTGGTCGAAAAAGCCAACGATACGATTTACGGATTAGCCAGTTACTTCTACACCAATACGCTGAATCGCGCATTTCGTATTGCCGAGCAGCTTGAATACGGCATGGTTGGGATTAATGAAGGCATTATCTCCAATGAAGTCGCGCCATTCGGTGGTGTAAAACAATCCGGCTTTGGCCGGGAGGGTGCCAAACAAGGGATTGATGAATATCTCAATGTTAAATATCTCTGCTTTGGTGGCTTCTGACATCTCACAATAACTACTGTTTGAATGTGAAGGAATAAAACTCATGACAAATATGGAATGGCAAGCCCGTAAGGAAAAAGTCGTTGCAAAAGGGATGGCTAACCTGGCGCCGATTTACGCGGCAAATGCTAAAAATGCGCTCATCACAGATATTGAAGGCAAAACGTATATCGACTTTGCCGCAGGGATTGCCGTGAATAATACCGGCCATTCTCATCCGCAGATTATTGAAGCCGTTAAAAAGCAGTTAGACAACTTCAGTCATACCTGTTCAATGGTCACGCCTTATGCGAGCTTTGTTGAACTGGCTGAAAAAATCGTGGCAAAAACACCGGGAAATTTTGAGAAAAAAGCGGCATTCGTGACCACCGGTGCTGAAGCGGTAGAAAATGCGGTGAAAATTGCGCGGGCACATACCGGCCGTTCGGGCGTCATAGCCTTTAAAGGCGGCTTCCATGGTCGGACAAACATGTGTATGGGACTTACCGGAAAAGTCGCGCCCTACAAAACTGGTTTTGGGCCGTTTCCAAACGAAATCTATCACCTGCCATTCCCGAATGACTATCATGGCGTCACTGAAGCGCAAAGCCTGAGTGCTTTGGACGATTTATTCGCTTGTGATATCGAGCCGAGCCGTATCGCGGCAATCATTTTCGAGCCGATTCAGGGAGAAGGCGGGTTCTATCAGGCACCTGCATCTTGGGCACAGAAAATCCGCGAAATATGTGATAAACACGGTATTGTTTTAATCTGTGACGAAATTCAGACCGGATTTGCCCGAACCGGCAAAATGTTTGCGACAGAATACCTCGGCATTGAAGCAGATCTGTTCACGATGGCTAAAGGTATTGCCGGGGGATTCCCATTGTCCGGTGTTGTCGGTAAAGCAGAAATTATGGATGCTGCCAATCCCGGAGGCGTCGGTGGGACTTATGCAGGATCACCGCTCGCTTGTGTTGCTGCGTTAGAAGTGCTCGATATCATTGAAAAAGAAAATCTCTGTGAAAGAGCGCAACATATTGGCTTGCAATTTAAGGAACAATTGACCGAATTGCAAAAAGAGATTCCTCAAATTGGTGACATCCGTCAAGTCGGGGCCATGATTGCCATCGAATTCAATGATCCCGACAATGGTGCACCTCTTGCTGATTTAACCAAACAGCTTGTGGTAAAAAGTAACCATGCCGGTGTGATTTTGTTATCTTGTGGGGTAAAAGGAAATGTGATTCGCTTCCTACCACCATTGACGATTGAGCCGGAACTGATCGTCAAAGGTATTGAAATCATCAAAGCAGAATTACAAGCGTTGCTCGCTCACTAATTATATTCAGAGAAGTACATTCAGATAAAAGTACATCCAACGAAGATACGGTCGCTTTTCATGGTCGTATCTTCGTTGCCTCACTCGGATTCGTCAGCGGCACAAGAAACAGTTGTAGGAGCCGTATGCTAAGCCAGTATATCCACCTTGATCCGCAGGATTCAAAAACACTGCAAGATCAAATCAAAAGCAGCCTTGCCAAAGCAATCTTCGATGGCTTCATTCCAAAGCAATCTCCCCTTGCCTCTTCACGTAAGTTAGCCAAAGATCTTCATGTTTCCAGAAACACGATTTTGCGCGTATACGAGCAGTTGACCGAAGAAGGGATCCTCGTCTCCATTGAACGCAAAGGCTATTTTGTCAATCCCACGCTGGATATTTCCGTTACCCAGCTCGCTTCAGCAACACCACAAGAACAATCAACTCAGCTCGATTGGAGTCGCTATCTGAACGCTGAAAACAGTGTTTCGGAACGCGAAGCCAAAGATCTCAAAAATTATCCTTATCTCTTTGTCAGTGGCGTTGTTGATGAGGACTTATTCCCGGTGTCTGAATGGCGCAAATGCAGTATTCAGTCACTCAATCGCATCAATCATCGCACTTGGACATCAAATGACTCAGACTATGATGATCTGATTGAACAGATCCGCACCCGCGTATTGACCAAGCGTGGCATATTTGTCAATCGAGATAATATCGCCATTACTCTCGGATGCCAGAACAGCCTCTATTATTTGTCAAAACTGCTCATCTCGGCCGATTCCTCAATTGCAGTTGAGAATCCCGGTTATCCCGAGGCATTGCACCAGTTTCAGGCCAGACGTGCTGAGATTGTGCCGATCAATGTGGATCAAGAAGGAATGGTGATTGATGAACGACTTACCGGCTGCCAACTGGTTTATACCACCCCAAGCAATCAATTTCCGACCACAGTACGCCTGTCTGCCAGTCGGCGTAGGAAACTCCTTACGTTGGCTGAAGAGCATGACTTCTTGATCATTGAAGATGATTTTGAACATGATATCAATTTCATTGAAGACACCTGCCCACCACTGAAAAGTGAATCATCCAGTGAGCGTATTATTTATATCTCCAGTTTTTCTTCGACAATTGCTCCGGGGTTGCGACTCGGATATATCGTGGCCCCCGCTCCCCTGATTTCACAGATCAAAGCCCTTCAGTTCAGAACACATAGCTTACCGCCGAAGAACAACTGTCAAACCCTTGCCTTGTTTCTCAGCCTCGGATATTACGATGCACTGGCTCAAAAAATGCTCAAACGTTATCGGCAAAAATGGCTGACGATGGAAAAGGCGCTGAATTACTATTTCCCACAATCAGGTGTGACACCGTCGTTGGCAGGGACGGCTTTCTGGATCGACTATAAACAGGGATTCGATGCTAAAAGGTTTGAACAACTGGCTGAACAGCATGGTATTTTGATCAATAATGGCGCCAAATACTATTACTGCGATGAGCGGACCAATAGCTTTCGGCTGTGCTTCCAATCCATCGGGACAGAACAGATCCGGGAAGGGATTGCGCTCCTTTCCCAAATCGCCAAACAGGTTATGCCGATCGAAACCCTTGAGGAATGTCAGCAACCGCCACTCCATAGCAAAGCGATTCGTCATCTGTTGAAAAATCAAACCCTCTTAACTAAAGACTGTTTTAATATTCCGTACCGAATCACCTTTCAGGCTGACGGCAAAATGACGGGGATCTCTGATCGTCCTAATGACATGGATGAGGGCTATTGGTGGGTTGAACACGATCAGTTTGTTTACCAATGGCGTAACTGGCAGTTTTCAGATATCCGAAAAATCACCATCGTTGTCGAGAACGGGGAAGTGAAACGATTTGATGAAGATGGCTACTTTATTGGCGAAGCGCAGCTCATATCCAGTCAAATGGGATAACAATAAAAAACCGGCTGATACCGGTTTTTTATTGTGTTTTGCCATGACAGACGATGATATTACGCACGCAGAGCACGTTCACGGCGGGCGATACCCACGATGCCACTGCGAGCAACCTCTAGCACTTCTGTCACTTCTGAGATAGCCTCAATAAACGCATCTAGTTTATCGGTTGTCCCGGCCATCTGAACTGTATACTGACTGCTGGTAACATCGACAATTTGGCCTCTGAAAATATCCGCCGTCCGTTGCACCTCAGCCCGGGCTGCACCACTGGCTCTCACTTTCACCAACATCAATTCCCGCTCTATATGTTCAAACTCCGACACTTCTTGAACTTTCAATACATCAATCAATTTATGCAGCTGCTTCTGAATCTGTTCCAGCTCCATCGCATTGGTTTTAGTCGTGATGTTAAGACGAGATAACGTCTCATCGTCAGTCGGGGATACATTCAACGTTTCAATATTGAAACCACGCTGGGAGAACAATCCGACCACACGAGACAAAGCACCGGGTTGGTTCTCCATTAATACTGAAATAATGTGTCTCATCAGGTTCTCTCCGTTTTGCTCAACCACATTTTGTCCATCCCTTCGCCTTTAATCTGCATCGGATAAACGTGCTCTGTTTCATCGACATTGATATCCACAAACACCAGACGATCTTTCATATCCAGTGCTTTCTTCAATCCGGCTTCTAATTCATCCGGTGTTGAGATGCGGATACCGACGTGCCCATAAGCTTCTGCGATTGCAGCAAAGTCCGGCACAGAACTCATATATGAATTCGAGTGACGTCCCTGATAAATAATATCTTGCCACTGTTTGACCATCCCCAAGAAACGGTTGTTCAAGTTGATGATCTTGACCGGAATATCATATTGCAGTGCAGTTGACAGCTCTTGAATATTCATCTGAATACTGCCGTCTCCGGTCACCACAACGACTTCCTCTTCCGGATGAGAGAATTTGACGCCCATCCCGGCAGGTAAACCAAATCCCATCGTGCCAAGGCCACCAGAATTGATCCAGCGACGTGGCTTGTTAAACGGGTAATAAAGAGCCGCAAACATTTGATGTTGCCCGACATCAGAAGCAACATAGGCATTCCCTTCGGTCAATCGATGGAGCGTTTCGATCACTTGTTGCGGTTTAATCCGCTCACTGGATTTCTGATAAGCAAGACACTGACGCTCCCGCCAAACCTGAATCTCTTTCCACCATTGTTCCAACGCGTTGGCATCATTCGAGCCCCCTTGCTCAACCAGCAACTTCAGCATCGTTTCCAAAACTTTTTCTGCTGAGCCGACGATGGGTAAATCCGCCGGTACGTTCTTTGAGATTGAAGACGGGTCAATATCAATGTGCATGATCTTGGCATGAGGACAATATTTTTCCAGATTATTCGTAGTTCGGTCATCAAACCGGACACCGATACCAAAAATCAAATCGGCATGATGCATCGCCATATTGGCTTCATAAACCCCATGCATTCCCAACATTCCCAGCGCATTTGCGTGAGTGCCGGGGAAAGCGCCTAATCCCATCAGGGTACTGACCACAGGCAAATTCAAGGTTTCCGCTAATTGAAGAATCTGCTTATCCGCCTCAGAAATAACCGCACCACCACCAACATATAAAACTGGCTTTTTCGCATCTAACAGCGCTTTGAGTGCTTTCTTGATCTGCCCTTTATGTCCGCTGGTTGTCGGATTATAAGAGCGCATCTTGATGGTTTTCGGATATTGATAAGGCAATTTAACCTGAGGATTCATAACATCCTTCGGTAAATCAATGACCACAGGGCCAGGACGACCGGTCGAAGCAATATAGAATGCTTTTTTAATTGTTTCGGGAATATCTTCAGCTTTTTTGACCAAAAAGCTATGTTTCACAATTGGCCGGGAAACCCCAACGATGTCACATTCCTGAAATGCATCATTACCAATCAGACTGTTGGGGACATTGCCTGATATGACAATCATTGGAATAGAATCCATATAAGCTGTCGCAATACCGGTTACGGTATTGGTTGCACCTGGGCCGGAGCAAACCAGCACGACACCCGGTTTACCGGTCGAGCGTGCGTAACCGTCAGCCATATGTGTGGCCGCTTGTTCATGACGAACGAGCACATGTTTGATTTGGTCGGTTTTTTCATGAAGGGCATCATAGATATCAAGCACGGATCCACCGGGGTAACCAAAAATTTGCTCGACACCTTCTTCGATCAGAGACTGAACAACCATCTCTGCACCGGATAGCATTACCATATTATTCTCCTTACCAGCCACTGTATCCCGAGGTCAGTTCAACAGTCTGGTTGGTTACATAGTCTAGGGCTTATTCGTAGCCTAATCGAAATCGATTCGCTAATGGCTATGTCCTTGCAGGGTCATAACACCGCAAGGGATAAAACAACTTTACTCGCTTCAGAAAGATTGGTCTATTCAGTTTCTGACCGCGATTTAGCGAATATGTTGCACATAGACACCTATTTAGAACTCTCTACGGTAAAAACATTTAAAGTTAGATAACCATGTCAATCCTGAGAACAAAAAAGACATAAAATATTTATTCCATGTAACAAAAGTCATCAAGATGCTAAAGAAGAAACAAATCTGTTGATATAAAGTAAGCGACCCAATCGACGCTTATCAGGAAGAATTCGAAGAAGAAAGAGGAAGAGTAAAGAGAAAGGCAAAAACAGACGTTGCCTTCCCTTATTTTCATCGGGTCGGCAACATCAGGATGAAACACAGATTAATGTGTCACAGGAGCACTGACAATTTCACCACAAATCATCATGAGCTGTTCTCTCAGCCAACCGTGTCCTTTATCTTTTTCATTCGATTCGTGCCAGCTCAGGTAACCACTGATCTGTTTACGTTCAAATGGTGAAGCAATGGTTTGAAGTTGCTCTCTATTTGGTGACGCTTCCACCAACCAACGTGGTGCGATGGTAATCAGTTCTGACTGACTGACAACATAAAGCACATTGCTTAAGCTTGTCCCCTCATAGTGGGAATGGCAATCGATATCTCGGTAAGCCTGTTCACTGAAACTCCGAATACCATGCGCCTGAGAGAGCTTCGCGTGTTGCTCTTCTATGACCTGTGCTGAGGTAATCGCTCCTTGAATACGAGGGTGTTGCTTAGAAGCAACAATCACCAGCTCATCTTGGAAAATTTCGGTACTACAGAAACCGGATTCTTCAAAACGCGCATAGTCAATGACAAAATCGACTTCCTGATAACGTAACCGTTCAGCAAGTTGTTGGTTCGAGTCCGCTTCCAAATGCAGTTGCACTTGAGGTGCCTGATCGTGAATTGACGAGAAAATCTTCGGTGCGAAGCGCAAATCATTCGGACTACAAATCGCTAAGTTGAACTGTCTGGTTGAAGATTCAGGCGTAAAAACAGAATTCGGTAGTTCATTACGAATTAACTGTAATGCTTGGCGAATCGGGCCAAAAAGCTGTCGGGCACGTTGAGTCGGCTGAATACCTCGTCCTTGCCGCATGAATAGTTCATCATTAAACATCACTTTCAGGCGTGCCACAGCGTTACTTACTGCTGGCTGAGACATCCCTAAATTATGAGCTGCTCGAGTAATATTTTGTTCCTGCATCACGGCATCAAACACGGTGAGCAGATTCAAATCAACGCCTCGTAGCGTACTTTCCATCCGATAGCTGGCGACTGGTTGGATAACTTCTTTTTTTTCTAACATTTAGAATGCCTCTTATTTTGCTTCAGTCATCACTTTCGTTATCCCGCTAGGAATAACGCTCTTGTCAGGCGAAGTGACATACATCAGATAAAGTGACTCAACGTGATTCTATTTTGACCAACCTATTGATAGTTCGTATGAGTAGGCTGTGTAATTCACTATCTTTTAATTGATGTACAAAAGGCAACTGGATTGATAAAAAGTCAGTTTATTTTACCTCATTTTGAAAAATTACCATAAAAATCATATCGTTAAAAAAACATCAAAAAAGATAAAATCGCTGATTTTATAGTATTCACAAAATTAATTGACGTGAGTTATAGGTTTGCAACAGAAAATCTATAACTATTCATTTCATATATGGTAAGTAAAATAGATTAACGCTGATCAATGATTCATCAGTATTACACCATGACATAATCAGGAAAGTTAACCTGTTTCCAGAGCGAATGACACAGTTGCTGATGACTATCCCAACGCCCCTGAACCACCCATTCAGCAATGGCTTGAGCAACATCAGGATAAACGACTCGCTCTGCGTTCGGTTCATCGAGCCACTGCCGAATTACGGCAACATCAAGCGATTCCATCGCAGAAGCGAGCCCCAGTATTTCAAGTGTCGCCACGTTGCTCTGCTGCTCAAATTGGCCCATCAAAGGTTTGAGGAGTAATTTTTTGCCATACGACATGGCTTCAGAAGGGAGTTCAAATCCACCATTGGCAATCACGCCGGCACAGCAACGTAAATGCTCTTGGAAACTCTCATGGCATAATGGATGAAGTGTCATGTTCTCTGTCTGCTTCATTTCATCAACCATGGGGTGATAACAGACAAACTGATAGTGACCGAAACGAAAGAACAGATCCATGATGGATTCCAGTGATTCGAATGGAAGATAGATTAAAATGAAAGGTTGGTTCTCTGCTGCCGCCCCGCAGGTATGAATAATCGGCGGTAAAATCGGATGCTCGAAGTGATACCAGTGCAACCCAAGATAATGATCAGCAGGTGCGAAATTGGTAATAATCTTCTTATCAAGCCAGTTGGCTCCCTTTGACGGTACCGGATAACGAAAAGCATTCTGATGACTAAGACTGATACAGGGTTTGTGCTGTAATTTTGCCGCCCACGATGTAATCGGTTCAAAATCACTGATCACTAAATCATAAGCGCTGAGATCAAGCTGGCGGATATCGGAAATCAATTGACCAAACCGATTCTCTCTGGCGGTTTTTAAATAATCGACCCGTCCCTTTTCGGTCATAAACGTCAACCCACGACGGGTTTGATAACTGCCAAAGCAGTCCATTGAAAAATATTTATCTTGCTCTCTGCCACTGAAAATAAAATCGACATCTACATCATGATATTGACGGAGTGCATGGCTCATCACTCTGGCTCGTGCCGTATGGCCGTTCCCGGTTCCCTGAACACCATAGAGAATTTTCAAATCATCCACTCCATAACCAGTTGGCCAGCTTGCGCACAACTCATACCGAGTAAAGCACCAATCAGTACATCCGTGAAAAAATGAACCCCCAGCAGAATACGAGCGGCACCAATACACCCAGCCCAGATAAACACCATCACTGACAATGATGGATAAAAGGAAGCAATGAGTGTTGCCATCAGAAAAGCGGCACTCGTATGCCCAGAAGGCAAGCTAAACCGATCAGAAGGCGTAATATAAGCAATGACTCTTGAGGAGAACTCTTGAGGACGACGCCGTTGAAAAAGGTTTTTAAACAACCAGTAAAGCGGCAACTCAATCAGAAATGAGATCAATCCAGTGATGAGTAATGCCTGACCTGCAATCTCATCAACCAAAAAAGCAGCACCACCAATGGCAACATATAAATGACCATCTCCGGTATGGGAGACAGCTCGGCTAATACGTGCCAATGGATAACTGAATCTGTGTTGCAGACAGAACAGTGACAAGGCCAGATCAAATTTCACAATCGGTTCAATAACTCTCATGACTGCATTCCTGTAGTTCAACCCCTTTATATCCAAGACACTAATCAGTCCAGATGACAGCGGTGTGACTATTTGTTGTCGAAAGTATGAACATTGTTGTTGCCGAAAGTATGAATGTTGTTGAATCAATGAATGCAGTCTGTTAGCGAATCGATGAGCATCATGGGTAGAGACCCTCAGCGGTCAGGTAGACATTTGTATCAGCAAAAACCTTGCATCGACAAAAACAGTGCATGATATGAATTGAAAACGATAAGACAGTAAGATGGATACTCAATAAAAGATGGGTAGTTTCAGGGGGAGATTCCGTCTCTCAAGACCCCCATATTTTTGTACGGAGAATAATCGTCCCGTTACGATTTCAGTCTCATCTAAGCTCGGAATAAAATCATATCCGACCATCGAAATACACGAAGTACGGTCCACGACTGAAACAGGTACTACCAATAAATATACAATTTTGGGTTGACGTAATGTATCAGGTGCGGTACTAATTTGTTATTGAATTTTGTGGAAAGTAAATGAACATGACATTGAAAACTTCTCTCCTACTAGGCCTCCTCCTTATCGTGTATCAATCGCGCGGGTAGCCAGTGGACAGAAAACACCACAAAGAATCACAAAAACCCGCATCGAAATGCGGGTTTTTTTATAGCTAAAAGTACTTAACAAAAAAATATCAAGTGAGCAAACACAACCACTTATCGGTCTAGGAGCCAGCCAATATGAACGATCAGGTCATTATCTTCGATACAACCCTACGGGACGGAGAACAAGCATTATCTGCCAGTTTAACGGTGAGAGAAAAATTACAAATTGCCTACGCTCTGGAACGACTGGGAGTGGATGTGATTGAAGCCGGCTTTCCGGTCTCTTCTCCGGGCGACTTTGAATCGGTACAAACCATCGCTAAAAACATCAAAAACAGCCGAGTCTGTGCACTTGCCCGCGCTGTAGAAAAAGACATTGATGCCGCAGGCGAAGCCTTAAAAGTTGCTGAAGCATTCCGAATTCACACGTTCATTTCAACCTCAACGGTTCATGTTCAGGACAAGCTTCGTCGTAGCTATGACCAAGTGGTAGAGATGGGGGTCAAAGCGATCAAACATGCTCGTCGTTATACGGATGATGTTGAATTCTCTTGTGAGGACGCAGGGCGAACCCCAATCGACAACTTATGCCGCATGGTTGAAGCCGCAATTGAGGCCGGAGCCAGAACAATTAATATCCCTGATACCGTTGGCTATACAGTTCCTGGGGAGTTCGGTGGTATCATTCAGACATTATTCAACCGTATACCCAACATTGATAAGGCAATTATTTCTGTCCACTGCCACGATGATTTGGGAATGTCCGTTGCCAACTCGATCTCTGCTGTTCAAGCCGGAGCCCGTCAGGTTGAAGGAACAATCAACGGTATCGGTGAACGTGCCGGAAACTGTGCACTGGAAGAGATCGCGATGATCATCAAGACTCGCCAAGAGCTTTTAGGTGTTCATACTGGCATTAAACACGAGGAAATCCACCGAACAAGTAAAATGGTCAGCCAGATTTGTAATATGCCGATCCAAAGCAACAAAGCAATCGTGGGCACCAATGCATTCAGCCATTCCTCCGGCATCCATCAGGATGGGATGCTGAAAAATAAGAATACCTATGAAATTATGACCCCAGAATCGATTGGTCTGAAAAATCAGGCATTAAATCTGACAAGTCGTAGTGGCAGGGCTGCGGTGAAAAGTCATATGGATGCAATGGGCTATCAGGAAGATGAATATAATTTGGATGCACTTTATGAAGATTTCCTAAAACTTGCTGACCGCAAAGGTCAGGTGTTCGATTATGACTTAGAATCCTTGATGTTCTTCTCCAATTTGCGTGAAGAAGACGACTTCTACAAACTAAACTATCTGAGCGTTCAATCAGGCAGCGTGATGGCAACCACCACGATAAAACTGCAATGTGGCGATGAAGAAAAATGCGAAGCCGCTGTCGGTAACGGTCCGGTAGACGCATTGTATCAATGCATTTACCGTGTTACTGGTTACGATATCGTCCTCGATAAATTCGATCTGACCGCGAAAGGAGAAGGTGAAGACGGTTTAGGACAAGCAGATATTATCGCCAACTATAAAGGCCGAAAATACCACGGAACGGGAATATCCACCGATATCGTTGAAGCTTCGGGAGAAGCATTATTACATGTGATCAACAGTATTCAACGAGCCGATCAGATCGAAGTCATTAAAAAGAAAAAAATAGCTACAGTATAATAGCAACAATAAATATAAGCCCCTAGGCGTCGGTCTCATTGTGTCACACAGACCGACGTAGGTAAAAAATCAATAAATACGAGAGTGAACAAGGACTCACATGACAGACAAAACTTATAAAATTGCAGTACTGCCCGGTGACGGCATCGGCCCGGAAGTCATGCAACAGGCTCATAAAGTACTTGATGCGATTCAAACAAAATACAACATCGCTTTTGACCGGACTGAATACGACGTTGGTGGTATTGCCATCGATAATCACGGCAGTCCACTTCCGGAACAAACACTGAAGGGATGTGAACAGGCGCAAGCAGTTTTGTTTGGTTCAGTCGGAGGACCAAAATGGGAACATCTACCACCAAATGAACAACCTGAACGCGGTGCTTTATTACCATTGCGTAAGCATTTTCAACTGTTCTGCAACTTACGCCCGGCACAAATTCATCAGGGACTCGAAACGTTTTCGCCACTACGTGCAGATATCTCGGCCAATGGATTTGACATCGTGGTTGTACGCGAGCTCACTGGGGGGATCTATTTTGGTCAACCTAAAGGGCGCGAAGGTGAAGGCGCCAATGAAAAAGCATTTGATACGGAAGTCTATCACCGCTATGAGATTGAACGTATTGCTAAAATTGCTTTTGAATCAGCCCGTTTACGTCGTAAGAAAGTATGCTCGATTGATAAAGCAAACGTCCTGCAAAGCTCTATCTTATGGCGAGAAGTCGTGAGCGAAATTGGCAAAGATTATCCGGATGTCGAGTTGTCCCATATGTACATCGACAATGCAACTATGCAGCTAATTAAAGATCCGGCTCAGTTCGATGTCATGCTATGTTCAAATATCTTTGGTGATATTCTCTCTGATGAGTGCGCCATGATCACTGGTTCAATGGGAATGCTTCCTTCAGCCAGTCTGAACGAAAGCAATTTCGGGCTGTATGAACCCGCAGGTGGCAGTGCACCAGATATCGCAGGGAAAAACATTGCCAATCCAGTTGCTCAGATTTTATCGGCAGCATTAATGCTCCGTTACAGTCTGGGTGAAGAAGCAGCGGCTCAAGATATTGAGGTTGCCGTCAGCAAGGCACTATCCGCCGGGGAGCTAACCGCGGATCTGGCAACGGATAAACCGGCACTGACAACCTCTGAAATGGGCGACAAAATCGCAGCCTATATATTAAGTGAAAAAGCTTAAGTGCATAAGCATGTGACCGAGAGGATTCTCGGTCCACGAACAAGCTCAAGGTAGAAGCAATGTCAAAAGCAAAAACATTATACGAAAAAATCTACGATGCACATGTCGTGGTCGCCGCTGAAGGTGAAAACCCGATTTTGTATATCGATCGTCATTTAGTTCATGAAGTCACGTCACCACAAGCTTTCGACGGGCTCCGGGAAAAAGGTCGCTCTGTCCGTCAGGTCAACAAAACCTTTGCCACTATGGACCATAACGTCTCTACAACCACAAAAGACATCAGAGCTTCCGGTGAGATGGCTCAGATCCAGATGGAAACGCTCTCAAAAAACTGCGAAGAGTTCGGTGTCACACTCTACGATATCAATCACAAATATCAGGGTATCGTGCACGTCATGGGACCAGAGTTGGGGATTACCCTACCGGGAATGACCATTGTTTGTGGTGATTCTCATACGGCAACACACGGAGCATTCGGCTCACTGGCTTTCGGGATCGGGACGTCTGAAGTTGAACACGTCCTTGCCACGCAAACCCTCAAGCAAGCACGTGCCAAAACAATGAAAATTGAAGTCAAAGGCAAGGTTGCGAAGGGGATTACTGCAAAAGATATCGTGCTGGCGATCATCGGTAAAACCACAGCAGCAGGCGGGACCGGATATGTCGTTGAATTCTGTGGTCAGGCCATTCAAGATCTGTCGATGGAAGGTCGAATGACCGTTTGTAACATGGCGATAGAGATGGGTGCCAAAGCCGGCCTGATAGCGCCGGATCAAACGACATATGACTACATCAAAGGTCGTAAGTTTGCACCGACAGGTGAAAACTGGGACAAAGCAGTCGAATACTGGCAAACATTGCAGTCTGACGATGGTGCCGAATACGATGCCGTGGTGACATTAGATGCAGCAGACATTAAACCTCAAGTAACATGGGGTACCAACCCAGGACAAGTCATTTCGATTGATGCCCCTATTCCGGCTCCGGAAAATTTTACTGATTTAATCGAGCAATCATCTGCGACCAAAGCACTGAACTATATGGGGCTTGAAGGAGGCAAACTGCTATCCGACTATAACGTCGATAAAGTTTTCATCGGTTCTTGTACCAATTCCCGGATTGAAGACATGCGTGCAGCGGCACACATTGCTCAAGGTAAAAAAGTCGCATCGCACGTACAGGCAATCGTTGTGCCGGGTTCAGAGCAGGTCAAAGCACAAGCTGAATCAGAAGGTTTAGATAAAATCTTTACCGATGCCGGGTTTGAATGGCGTTTACCGGGATGCTCAATGTGTCTGGCGATGAATAATGATCGCCTAGGGCCGGGAGAACGCTGTGCATCAACATCGAACCGAAACTTTGAAGGACGTCAGGGGCGAGCTGGTCGCACGCATCTTGTCAGTCCTGCAATGGCGGCAGCAGCAGCAATCGCTGGACACTTTGTTGATATTCGTACACTTGAGCAAGGGGAATAATGATGTCAGGATTTAAAAAACATACAGGTTTAGTCGTTCCGCTGGATGCAGCGAACGTCGATACTGATGCGATTATCCCGAAGCAGTTTCTACAAAAAGTAAACCGTATCGGTTTTGGTAAACATCTATTCCATGACTGGCGCTTCCTAGATGATGCCGGCCAACAACCCAACCCTGAGTTTGTGATGAATGCCCCCCGTTATCAGGGAGCCAGTATTCTGCTAGCTCGTGAGAACTTTGGTTGTGGTTCATCCCGTGAACACGCGCCATGGGCTTTGGCTGATTACGGGATTCAGGTGATGATAGCGCCAAGCTTTGCTGATATTTTTTACGGCAACTCAATCAACAACCAAATGGTGCCGGTTCGCCTGAAAGAAAGCGAAGTCGATGCGATTTTCCAATATGTTGAAGCCAATGAAGGTGCTGAGATTACCGTTGATCTGGAAGCGATGAAAGTGTCGGCAAATGGTAAAGAATACAGTTTTGAAATCGATGAATTCCGTCGCCACTGTCTTCTGAACGGATTGGATAATATCGGCCTGACACTTCAGCATGAAGATAAAATTGCCGAATATGAATCAAAAATCCCAAGCTTCTTAAACTAAAAAGTATCGACTGGTAATAGCCAGATGCGTACAAAGCCATTTTATAGAAGTGATTGAAAGCTGATGTTATACATCAGCTTTTTCTTTATTTGCAGATAATACCAATCGCACTAATTAATTGGTCAACATGGTCCAATCTCTAAAGCAGAGTGAAATGACTCTGCTTTTGTCTGCACAAAAACGATTCCAAGCACTACACAGCTTGTCGACAATATCGTCATAACATTCAAAACACCTATTGGCTATTTCGTTCTGACGTAACCAACTCCATACCTGCTCTATTGGATTCAGTTCCGGTGAATAGGACGGTATATGAATGATAGTCACGTTCTTGAATGAATCGGCAAGATAACTTTGATGCCAACTGGCTTGATCCATGATGACGACAGCATGTTTGTCCGTGGGTGTTGATTGAGAAATGAGCCTGAGTTGCTCTTTCATTGCTTCCATGTTGCTCATCGGCACAACAATAGCTTCAGTTTCTCCGGTATTAACGCACACCGCTCCAAAGAGGTACGCATACTCAAATTGCTGTTGTTGTACCGCTCTGGGGCGAGTCCCTTTTTCTGCCCATATTCGGGTGGTTGTGTTGCGCTGGCCAAATCTGGCTTCATCTTGAAACCAGATTTGAACATCTTTTAAAGCCACATGTCCTGGGATCTTAAGGATCGTTTCGATTTGGAATTTTTTTAAAAGCTTCTTGCGCTTCTACAGATTGCTTTGGGTGCTTTGAACGCGTTGTATGGGAAATTATCCCCATTAATCGACCTGTTTCGGGTAATGTGAGACCCAGGCTTTAGCTGCAACTAAAGCTTTCTATGTCGTAGTTCGATTGAACGCTGGCTCCTCTATCGAGAGACCGATAACAAACATGAACGCGACATAGAACTCCAAGCACTAAACTCGAATACTCGACTGGGTCTCGAACCCGCATTACGCAAGCAAGAGTTAGCTTATTATGAATACAAACACACTTCAAAATATTAATGTCGGTGTTGATACCGGCAAAGCAAATCTAGATATCTATATCCGCCCACTTGATATCTTTTTTACGGTTTCTAATGATGGTAAAGGAATAAAAGAAGCGGTAAAAGTCATCAAGAAACATCAGCCTGAACGCATCGTTATCGAAGCAACCGGCCGCCTTGAAATGCCTTTTATTATCGCCTGTTCCAAAGCCAATTTACCTTTTGTAATTGCCAATCCTATCCACATTAAACGCTTCGCTGGCGCTATTGGCCGCAGAGCTAAAACGGATAAACTGGATGCTCAATTAATCGCTCATTATAGCGAAGCCATTCAACCTCAACTGACCCAGTTAAAACCAGAAATCATGCGATTAATGAGTGATTTAGTCGCCCGTCGACATCAAATTTTAACGATGCAAACCATGGAAAAGAATCGCTTACAACAACTCCCTAAAACGCTTCATTCCACAATCAATCCTATCATTACTTCCTTCAAAAATCAGATAGAGAAGATCGAAACACTCATCATTGCTCTCATTGAAAAAACGCCTTCTTATCAGAGCAAAAATATCATTTTACAAAGTGTCCCAGGCATCGGGAAAGTGAGTGCGGCCGCCATCATTAGCAACGTTCCTGAGCTGGGTTACATCAACAATAAACAAGCGGCTTCTCTAATAGGTGTTGCTCCCATGAATAGAGAAAGTGGCCGCTATAAAGGCAAACGAATTATCCAAGGTGGGCGTGCTCAGGTGCGTACAGTCCTGTATATGGCGATGATGTCTGCAATGCAATCTAACCCTGTTTTTAAGACCACATATCAGCGATTACTGGAAGCAGGAAAACCCAAAAAAGTAGCCATCATTGCCTGTGTTAGAAAGATGGTTGTGATCCTGAATTCAATGCTAAGAGACGGAACTATGTGGAATGAAAATATGGCGAAAAATTAACTATTGACGCCATACTCGTTTGTTATCCAAACTAAATCAAGCTTTCTCAATATTTTATAGATACCTGATAAGCTGTACGATAGGCCAAATTCCTCATGTATGAATTCAATAATATCTGTTCCCTGTAGTCTTCCACCTTCAGGCTTAATCGCATTGGAAGTTATGTACAGCTTTAACTGAGATAGCTGGTCTTCAGTCAGTCGTGGAGGACGGCCTGTATGCTGCTTTTCTACTAAGCCTTCAACACCGTTCTTCAAATAAGTCACCACCCAGTTATTGACACTGGTACGACTGACTTTTAAATATTTGGCGATCTGAGTGCGGCTTTTTCCATCCACGAAATGAGATATAGCAAGAAGTCTCGTACGCATCCTAGCATCAGATGTTTCACGAATAAGTTTTGGGAAGTCAGAGGTCATCATATCAGCTCCTATTGAAGTTGACATTAGATCATAAAATTAGTGCGATTGGTATAAATCATCGAGAGAATACACGAATAAATAAGACCATACGAAAAAAGCCCTGACGATGTCAGGGCTTTCAATTGGTGTTTAGCAGTGACCTACTCTCACATGGGGAGACCCCACACTACCATCGGCGCAGTTTCGTTTCACTTCTGAGTTCGGCATGGAATCAGGTGGGTCCAAAACGCTATGGCCGCTAAACAAAATTTAATATTCGTTTGTATCATGGTGCTGATACCCAGACTCGAACTGGGGACCTCATCCTTACCAAGGATGCGCTCTACCACCTGAGCTATATCAGCAAATTGGGTAATAGCTTGTCTCTACAGACATTTACTAAATAAAGTCTTACTCTCAAAAACTGCTTTATTTAGACGTTTGTCGCTGTGCGATGAGGATTTTGAAGTGAGACGCGCAGTGTGCAAGTGCACATGAGCATCGCAGCTATCAAAAGCATCAAGCTTCAGTAGACAAACGATAAATTAAAGCCTGGCGATGTCCTACTCTCACATGGGGAGACCCCACACTACCATCGGCGCTGTTTCGTTTCACGACTGAGTTCGGCATGGAGTCAGGTGGGTCCAAAACGCTATCGTCGCCAAGCAAATTCTTTCAATTCGAAAAGCTGATTCTCTCTCTACACAATCAAGTCTCTTAATGAGCCCTAAAACCCCTTCGGTGTTGTATGGTTAAGTCTCACGGGCAATTAGTACAGGTTAGCTCAACGCCTCACAGCGCTTACACACCCTGCCTATCAACGTTCTAGTCTCGAACAACCCTTCAGGACGCTTTAAGCGCCAGGGAGAACTCATCTCAAGGCTCGCTTCCCGCTTAGATGCTTTCAGCGGTTATCGATTCCGAACTTAGCTACCGGGCAATGCGATTGGCATCACAACCCGAACACCAGAGGTTCGTCCACTCCGGTCCTCTCGTACTAGGAGCAGCCCCTTTCAATTCTCCAACGCCCACGGCAGATAGGGACCGAACTGTCTCACGACGTTCTAAACCCAGCTCGCGTACCACTTTAAATGGCGAACAGCCATACCCTTGGGACCGACTTCAGCCCCAGGATGTGATGAGCCGACATCGAGGTGCCAAACACCGCCGTCGATATGAACTCTTGGGCGGTATCAGCCTGTTATCCCCGGAGTACCTTTTATCCGTTGAGCGATGGCCCTTCCATTCAGAACCACCGGATCACTATGACCTGCTTTCGCACCTGCTCGAGCCGTCACTCTCGCAGTTAAGCGGGCTTATGCCATTGCACTAACCTCACGATGTCCAACCGTGATTAGCCCACCTTCGTGCTCCTCCGTTACTCTTTGGGAGGAGACCGCCCCAGTCAAACTACCCACCAGGCACTGTCCTCACCCCAGATAATGGGGCCAAGTTAGAACATCAAACATACAAGGGTGGTATTTCAAGGTCGGCTCCACAATCACTAGCGTGACTGCTTCAAAGCCTCCCACCTATCCTACACATGTAGGCTCAATGTTCAGTGCCAAGCTGTAGTAAAGGTTCACGGGGTCTTTCCGTCTAGCCGCGGGTACACTGCATCTTCACAGCGATTTCAATTTCACTGAGTCTCGGGTGGAGACAGCGTGGCCATCATTACGCCATTCGTGCAGGTCGGAACTTACCCGACAAGGAATTTCGCTACCTTAGGACCGTTATAGTTACGGCCGCCGTTTACCGGGGCTTCGATCAAGAGCTTCGACCGTAGTCTAACCCCATCAATTAACCTTCCGGCACCGGGCAGGCGTCACACCGTATACGTCATCTTACGATTTTGCACAGTGCTGTGTTTTTAATAAACAGTTGCAGCCACCTGGTATCTGCGACTCTCATCAGCTCCATCCGCAAGGGACTTCACCGTCAAGAGCGTACCTTCTCCCGAAGTTACGGTACCATTTTGCCTAGTTCCTTCACCCGAGTTCTCTCAAGCGCCTTGGTATTCTCTACCCGACCACCTGTGTCGGTTTGGGGTACGATTTCTTGTGAACTGAAGCTTAGAGGCTTTTCCCGGAAGCATGGCATCAATGACTTCACATCCGTAGATGCTCGACATCGTGTCTCAGCCTATTGTAGAGCCGGATTTGCCTAACTCTACAGCCTACGCACTTGAACCTGGACGACCGTCGCCAGGCCCACCTAGCCTTCTCCGTCCCCCCATCGCATTCACAACAAGTACGGGAATATTAACCCGTTTCCCATCGACTACGCTTTTCAGCCTCGCCTTAGGGGTCGACTTACCCTGCCCCGATTAACGTTGGACAGGAACCCTTGGTCTTCCGGCGGGGAGGTTTTTCACCCCCCTTGTCGTTACTCATGTCAGCATTCGCACTTCTGATACCTCCAGCATGCTTTACAACACACCTTCAACGGCTTACAGAACGCTCCCCTACCCAATGCGATAAATCGCATTGCCGCAGCTTCGGTTTACAGCTTAGCCCCGTTACATCTTCCGCGCAGGCCGACTCGACTAGTGAGCTATTACGCTTTCTTTAAATGATGGCTGCTTCTAAGCCAACATCCTAGCTGTCTGAGCCTTCCCACATCGTTTCCCACTTAGCTGTAATTTGGGACCTTAGCTGGCGGTCTGGGTTGTTTCCCTCTCCACGACGGACGTTAGCACCCGCCGTGTGTCTCCCGGATAGTACTTACTGGTATTCGGAGTTTGCAAAGGGTTGGTAAGTCGGGATGACCCCCTAGCCTTAACAGTGCTCTACCCCCAGTAGTATTCGTCCGAGGCGCTACCTAAATAGCTTTCGGGGAGAACCAGCTATCTCCGAGTTTGATTGGCCTTTCACCCCTAGCCACAAGTCATCCGCTAATTTTTCAACATTAGTCGGTTCGGTCCTCCAGTTGATGTTACTCAACCTTCAACCTGCCCATGGCTAGATCACTCGGTTTCGGGTCTATATCCAGAGACTAAACGCGCAGTTAACACTCGCTTTCGCTACGGCTCCCCTAATCGGTTAACCTTGCCACTGAATATAAGTCGCTGACCCATTATACAAAAGGTACGCAGTCACACCACGAAGGTGCTCCTACTGCTTGTACGTACACGGTTTCAGGTTCTATTTCACTCCCCTCACAGGGGTTCTTTTCGCCTTTCCCTCACGGTACTGGTTCACTATCGGTCAGTCAGGAGTATTTAGCCTTGGAGGATGGTCCCCCCATCTTCAGACAGGATATCACGTGTCCCGCCTTACTCGTTTTCACTCAAACAACGCCTTCGGTTACGGGGCTATCACCCTCTATCGCGTGCCTTTCCAGACACTTCACCTAACGCTGTAAAAGCTTAAGGGCTACTCCGATTTCGCTCGCCGCTACTGTCGGAATCTCGGTTGATTTCTTTTCCTCGGGGTACTTAGATGTTTCAGTTCTCCCGGTTCGCCTCATCAGGCTATGTATTCACCTGATGATACATGCTGCTGCATGTGGGTTTCCCCATTCGGAAATCGTAGATTCAAGTGGCTCTTACTGCCTCATCTACGCTTATCGCAAGTTAGTACGTCCTTCATCGCCTCTGACTGCCAAGGCATCCACCGTGTACGCTTAGTCACTTAACCATACAACCCGAAGAAGTTTCGAGCTGCATTATCAGTAACCTAGGTGTCTCTCATTATTTTACATGAGCGAGAGACTGGTTTTGCCGGACTCAATTGAATAGACACTAAATTGTGTCATTCCAAGAACACTTGATTGTGTTGGTCTTTCTCTTTCGAGAAAGTATTGAGAACTTTTACAAATAATCGTCTGTTTCCAAAGAAACACACATTATTTTGTCAGCTTTCCAAATTGTTAAAGAGCAAAGTGCAATACTTGTTACTTCAAGCAACACTTTCTAATGACTTTCAGCGCCACAAAATCGAACCACATCGGTTAAAACCGCTGGTTTGAGTCGTCGAGCCAAAAATAGTTAGAAAGTGGTGGGCGATACCGGGTTCGAACCAGTGACCCCCTGCTTGTAAGGCAGGTGCTCTCCCAACTGAGCTAATCGCCCACTTTCAGGCGTTTCCCCAAACAGAAGGAAAATGGTGGGTCGTACAGGATTCGAACCTGTGACCAATTGGTTAAAAGCCAACTGCTCTACCAGCTGAGCTAACGACCCAGACTTCACTAGGGAAGTGGTATCCCGTAGGGGAGTCGAACCCCTGTTACCGCCGTGAAAGGGCGGTGTCCTAGGCCTCTAGACGAACGGGACAATTTCTTGCTTCATGCTTTCTCTTATTTCCGTGTCAGGCGGCTTATCCTCAGTCAGTTATTTACAACAGTAAACGCCTTCCTTCGTCAATTGCCTTCCTCGAACTAAGAAAAATCATATTGCAATGCACTCTACATAAACCAAATCAATCTGTGTGGACACTCATCCAAAATATCTCTTCGTAAGGAGGTGATCCAGCGCCAGGTTCCCCTAGCGCTACCTTGTTACGACTTCACCCCAGTCATGAACCACAAAGTGGCAAGCGTCCTCCCGAAGGTTAAACTACCTGCTTCTTTTGCAGCCCACTCCCATGGTGTGACGGGCGGTGTGTACAAGGCCCGGGAACGTATTCACCGTGGCATTCTGATCCACGATTACTAGCGATTCCGACTTCATGGAGTCGAGTTGCAGACTCCAATCCGGACTACGACGTACTTTTTGGGATTCGCTCACTTTCGCAAGTTGGCAACCCTCTGTATACGCCATTGTAGCACGTGTGTAGCCCTACTCGTAAGGGCCATGATGACTTGACGTCGTCCCCACCTTCCTCCGGTTTATCACCGGCAGTCTCCCTGAAGTTCCCACCCGAAGTGCTGGCAATCAAGGATAAGGGTTGCGCTCGTTGCGGGACTTAACCCAACATTTCACAACACGAGCTGACGACAGCCATGCAGCACCTGTCTCTCAGTTCCCGAAGGCACAAGACTGTCTCCAGTCTCTTCTGAGGATGTCAAGAGTAGGTAAGGTTCTTCGCGTTGCATCGAATTAAACCACATGCTCCACCGCTTGTGCGGGCCCCCGTCAATTCATTTGAGTTTTAATCTTGCGACCGTACTCCCCAGGCGGTCTACTTAACGCGTTAGCTCCGAAAGCCACGGCTCAAGGCCACAACCTCCAAGTAGACATCGTTTACGGCGTGGACTACCAGGGTATCTAATCCTGTTTGCTCCCCACGCTTTCGCATCTGAGTGTCAGTATCTGTCCAGGGGGCCGCCTTCGCCACCGGTATTCCTTCAGATCTCTACGCATTTCACCGCTACACCTGAAATTCTACCCCCCTCTACAGTACTCTAGCCTCCCAGTTTCAAATGCAACTCCGGGGTTAAGCCCCGGGCTTTCACATCTGACTTAAAAAACCACCTGCATGCGCTTTACGCCCAGTAATTCCGATTAACGCTCGCACCCTCCGTATTACCGCGGCTGCTGGCACGGAGTTAGCCGGTGCTTCTTCTGCAGCTAACGTCAAAATATAACTCTATTAAAGCTATATCCTTCCTCACTGCTGAAAGTACTTTACAACCCGAAGGCCTTCTTCATACACGCGGCATGGCTGCATCAGGCTTGCGCCCATTGTGCAATATTCCCCACTGCTGCCTCCCGTAGGAGTCTGGACCGTGTCTCAGTTCCAGTGTGGCTGATCATCCTCTCAGACCAGCTAGAGATCGTCGCCTTGGTGAGCCTTTACCTCACCAACTAGCTAATCCCACCTGGGCATATCCCGACGCGAGAGGCCCGAAGGTCCCCCTCTTTGGTCCGTAGACGTTATGCGGTATTAGCCATCGTTTCCAATGGTTATCCCCCACATCAGGGCAATTTCCCAGGCTTTACTCACCCGTCCGCCGCTCGTCAGCAAAGAAGCAAGCTTCTTTCTGTTACCGCTCAACTTGCATGTGTTAGGCCTGCCGCCAGCGTTCAATCTGAGCCATGATCAAACTCTTCAATTAAAGTTTTTGTGACACCGAAGTGTCGGCTCAATGAATACTGCTTTTCGTCTCCGCTTTTAAAAAAACAGAAGCAAAAAGTGACATTACATAAGTAATGTTGAATTGACTGTGCTCTTGTCAGATAACAGTAAACTGCTTTCCAACTTGATATTGGTCACTCGATTCATTGATAAAATCTTATTGGATATTTATCGACGAGTGCCCACACAGATTGATTGGTCTATATTGTTAAAGAGCGATTCTTCAAAACGTTCTCCGTTCGAAGAGGCGGCCATTCTAACGGGATAAATTCTAGAGTCAAACACTTTTTATGGATGATTTAGATTTTTTTATGATTTGCTGTTTTTTCAAACACAATTACTGTTCATCACTATCAAAAAAGTACGAAATTCGTGAGCGAGGGTTCAAATATTCACGCACTTTATCCGGTAGTTTTGCTGGTAAAATGACATTGACAATCGTTAACTCTTTCTCTGCCAAATCCACAATTGGCGCTTCCGTCCTTGGTACTGATGGGTCATAAATCAGGACACTCGGATAAAGTAAATCATTTGAGTTAATCGAAATCACCAACCCGACCATGTCATTTGATAATTGCACAACCGTCCCCGGTGGATAAACGCCCATAAACTTCACTAAAATACTTAAATTGTCAAAATTGTATAAATCTCGGCAGTTTTTATATAAATGCGAGAGTGCTGCATACGGAATTTTCTGCTCACTGACTATATTGCAATGACACAATGAATCAAAAGCGTTTGCTACAGCAATAATCTGCGCTAACTCATCGATATCATCACCTTTCAGCCCTTCAGGATAACCGGAACCATCCATCTGTTCATGATGCTGACTAATCACCCGTTTCGCGCTCTCTGGAAATCCTTCAATACCATTGGCAATGTCAACGCCATAACGCGTATGTTGCTTCAGGTAGTTTTTCTCTGGTTCCGTAAGTGGTGTCTGTTTCCTGACAATGGCAGCTGGTACTTTAATCTTACCGATATCATGGAACAGCGCAGCAAAAGCTAATTCTCTGATCTTCTCTACATCAAACCCTTTAACCCGGCCAATCATCATTGCAATCACTGACACATTCAGCGAATGAAAATAGATATCTTCAAACTCACTTTTACTGTTCATCAGGTGGAGAGTCACACTGTCTTCAGCCAACAACTCATCAACAACATCCGCCACCAGTTGGGTGGCTTCCTCCACTGCATCCTGAGGACGATTGCGAATCTTATTCGTCACACTTCGAATCCGAGCCAGAGAACGTTCGAATTCTTTTTCACAACGAACGACACGACGCCGGTAGGCTTTCAGTTTATCAATCCGGCTTTCTTTCTCTTGCCAGAGTTTTTTAGCTTCATCATCAATGTCGGATTCATCCTCTGGCACCATTTGGTCATCATTACCTTGACTTTCCACTGTTTGCGGAGGTAATGGTTGTGTATCACTTTGAGCGGGATTCAAATAAACATGCTGAATACCAAGATGCTTAATAATATTAATCTGATCTTGGTTTTTGATTTTAAAACTATTCAGCAAAAATGGATGATCATTCCACTTCACGGGCAAGCGGATGTGTAATCCCGGCTGTAATCTGTCTACTGTTATTTTTATATTTGCCACAATCGAATTAACACTCTTATTTATAAGAACTATCTATGACTTTTACATTGTAGATGTAACTGTATGCAACTGCATCCGTCTCACGATTCAAACCACTCGTTCATCAAGCCGAACGCTAATGAATCAATAACGCAGTGCGTTACTGTATGATAAAAAACTCAAAAAGTTAAAGGAATTAAGATCACAAAATTGATGTGATTTAAAGAAATAATCAAGTAAAAAGTACAAAACCATTTTGGGATGGGTAAAAGATTGATTTGAACGACATGGTGTGGAGTATGCGCAGCACGCGCTATAAAGAGGAAAAAGGGAAGCCTTGGCCTCCCTTATGACATAGAGATGATGACTCTATTCAGTCAGGAAAAGTTACTCTACTTTAAGTACATCCTGAGTACAAATATGACCGAGTGTCACTCCAGGGACGTTAGAACCACCCACACCAATTGAAGTTCCCGGAACCAATATTCTCCATAGACCTGCATCAAAACCTGTTCTATATGTCACCTTACTGTTATACACATAGGCAACTTGCCTGGTAAATAATTCATTCTGGCAATTTTTCCGACCAAGCGTAACCGTTCCTTTTGCGGTTCCCGTTTTATCTGTATAGACAATAGAGTTCGATGGATTCCACTCCCCATCAAATAGATTTACATCATATTGTAAAACCACGGCTGCATTCGATGCCGGTTGCCCGGCAGAGTCAATCAGTTTCACCTGCCAAGTTAACTGATTATACGCCTGTGTCGTTAAATAAAGTCCTGAGGGCCCATTCGGCAATATATTCGGATACATTGATGTCTCACTCAGTTTTAACCGAATCACATTAGATTCGCCATCAACCTTACTGGAAGACATAGACGCAACAGAGGGACCAACAAGAATCTGATATTGTTTACTCGGAGCGACATTTTTTGCCGGATTATGTGAAACTTGAATAAGTATTTGCGTGCCTTCCGTCGCCGTATAGTGATATGTATTTTCTTCACGTTCAACTGAGCCACTTAGTACAACAGAGTTAAACAACCACTGTCCAGGAGATGCACTTTGATCAATCGTGATGTCAATTTTTTTGCCTTTATTTACCGTATAAAGGTAATAATCACTATCCGTTGTCAAATCAATATTCCCCACAATCATATTACGCGTTTCAGGTAATAGTGTTGAAGTCTGGGGCGTATCATTCGGCTCATAGGCATCAATGGACGAGTTCACCGAAACACCAAACTGAATACTGGCATTCTCCGCAGCTTTCGCTTCCATGTACCAATAATAGTGCCCCGGTTCAACAACTGCGGAAACAACCTCATCAGCATTACCGGGTTGATCGGACGTACCAACAATCAAAAGCTGGTCATTCGCACCGTGCTTGAGCACTGACAGTCTCATGTCAGTCGTTTCATCTTGGTTGACCAACAACGCCATAATTTTTGACCGCTGTTTGACTTCAAAATGATAACAGTAGACGCCATCCTTTTTTACACCACTCAACGTATATAGATTCCCCACCTCTAATGTGTCACATAAAGGTGTCACCGTATCCGATTCATCTTCAGTTGTTGCAGATAGCTGAAGGCTTTGCGTCGATGCTGCAGACACATGTTCAGCTAAGGATTTCAATTCCCCGATTTGAGGCTGGATAGATGCTTTATCTGATAAATCGAGATCCATCGGCACAAAGGCGCGATGCTGCGCTGAGTCAATTGGCGCGACTTGTTTACTCAACCAAGCATGATCTGCTGAGAGTAACTGATCCAAATAAGGAGCATTGTCAGCTTTAGCCATTACATATCCACTGAAAATACTTGGTAATAATAAGAACCATGACAACTGTTTACGCATATTGCCTCCATAATGAGTGAATAAAAAATAACTGTATCACTCCATATGCAATTCATTTACCTGACTCAGGGCTTTTTTTACTTTATTTGATCATACATATAACAATTTGATGATTATAAAAATAAATGAATCAATAGATTAAAGTGATGAATAGGCAGAGATGCGTCAGCAAAAAAGAGATGGAATATGGAAGAGATGAAACCGGCGATGTCGAAGGAATCATTGACATCCAGAAATAACAAAACCCCGACTTTCGTCGAGGTTTTATCATCTAAATCATGGTACCGGTGGGCGGACTTGAACCGCCACGCCCGAAGGCAACGGATTTTGAATCCGTCGTGTATACCAATTTCACCACACCGGCATTAAGGGCTACCCCTTTAGTGAGGTGAATTATACGGAAGAAATGAATCAGCGCAATAATAAAAATCGAAAAAAAGCTAAAATTCAATTGATTGTTGATTATTTCACCATAAATGTCTATTTACTCGGTTTCCCCTCTTTTTTACCCTCTCAATAATGACTATCCTCTCGGGAATTATTTTACTGAAATATAGGTAAACGATGTCACATCAACCTCATCACCTGCAAACCGCTGGCTTTATCCGCCGCATCGGTGCGCTTATTTACGATACTTGTCTGATTTTAGTTTTGGAAATTCTGGCAGCAGGAGTGATCATTGCCATTCTTGAAGCGATGGTTGCCATTGGACTAATCCACTATGGTACCTACAAAGATGTCAGCAGTTTCTTAACACACCACCCATTATGGAGTTCCATATTTACCGCTTATCTGGCAATTATCTGGATCGGTTTTTTTGTTTGGTTTTGGACTCAAAAAAGACAAACACTTGGTATGAAAGCATGGCGACTGATTGTCAGCAATGAAGATGGTACATCCATCACGATTACACAAGCGCTAATTCGCTTATTTACCTCTGGATTCGGTCTATCTAACCTGACCGTTCCGCTCGATCCTCAAAAACGGGGATTCCATGATATTTGGGCTAAAACCAATATCTATGTCATCCCCAAAGATGATTCGTAAGGCGCGCTGACTCCGAAGAGAGATTACAATTTCCGACGTAACAGCACCAATGCAACCGAGAGAAAAACGATACTGGGGGCAATTGCCCCGATTGCCGGATGAAAACCGTACACCAGACTCAGTGGCCCAAAAAACTCACTGGAAATATAGAAGGTAAAACCGGCAATCACACCTGACAAGATTCTCGCCCCCATCGTCACACTGCGCAACGGGCCAAAAATGAACGAAAGCGCCATCAACATCATCACTGCAATCGAAATGGGCTGGGTGATTTTACGCCATAATGCCAGCTCATAACGGGACGAATCCTGTTCAGAAATTTTCAGGTAATGCACATAGTCATACAAACCACTGAGAGAGAGCTCTTCTGGTTTGACCGTCACAACCGCTAATTTATTCGGCTCAAGAGAAGTGTGCCACGGATAAGTAGAGAATTCCTGTTTCGAGATGACAACTTCATCACTCATATTGGTGATATGGACGTTCTTCATTTTCCACTGCTGGTTACTTTTTTCATAGTCTGCTTCGGTGGCAAAAATCACTTCACGCAACTTCTTGTGCTCATCAAAACGCCAGATATTCAAACCGTACAATTTGTCATTATTGACCTTATTGATAAAAATAAAGTCATTGGTATCTTTGGCCCAAACCCCCATACGAACAGAAAGCAGTTGACCACCAGACGTAGCAAACGAACGTAAATCACGCGCCATCTTCTGCGCTTGAGGCGCTCCCCATTGTCCTAATAAGGTAATTACAATCATCAATGGCACTGCTGTTTTCAGCACCGAAAGTCCGATATCAAGTTTAGAAAAACCGGATGCCTGCATCACCACAAGTTCGGAACTGGCCGCCAGCATCCCAAGACCAATCAAAGCCCCCAGCAAAGCTGCCATCGGGAAAAACATTTCGATATCCCGGGGAATACTTAGCACCACAAAAAACAACGCCTTAATCAGATCATAACTTCCCTGACCCACCTTTCGTAGTTGTTCGACATACTTGATAATCCCGGATAAGCCGACAAAAGTAACCAGTACTAAACTGGTTGTCGCAATGATCGTTCGCCCTATGTATAAATCTAAAATCTTAAACACGACTTGCCACCTTTCTCTGTCTGTACCGATCTTTCAATCGGCGGACAAATACACTATCCAGGCTATTAATCAATATAGCGGTCCCCAGCAATGCAGCATTCAACGGCCACATCCCGACACTGGGGGGAATCCCACCATCTTCAATGGCTGATTTCGTTGCACTGATCGCTAAGAAATAAGTCAGATAGACTAAAATCGCAGGCCCCATTTTCGCGAATCGCCCTTGCCGAGGGTTCACAGCGGACAGCGGAACAACCAGCATGGTCAACAGCGGGATACAAATGACCAGAGAAATCCGCCACTGTAACTCAGCCTGAGCATGTCTATCCGGGCTCCTCAGCAGTTCCAATGTCGGTATAGCTTCCCAGTCTCGTCCTCGGTTTTCAACCTTGCGCTGACCAATCAAGCCTTCATATTCATCGAACTTGGTCACCATATAACTGACCTGCGTCGGAATACCTTCATAACGAATACCATGCTGTAAACTGATGATCTGACGACCATCTTTGAGTTCTTTTACATTTCCCGAATCAGAAAAAATTACACTGGGTAATATCGAGTCTTTCGGTGTCAGTTGCGCCACAAACACATTGCGTAGTTTCTTGTCTTCAATATTATCGATGAACACCACGGACGAACCATCCGGCGTACGCTGAAAGTGCCCTTCCTGAAGTAAATCAACGCTATTCTCAGCCGCGAGTTTATCCATCAACAGCGCCTCACGATCCTGACTCCACGGTGACAACCAGAGTGAATTAATGGCCGCTGCACTAGCGGTAATAATCGCTAGGTATAATGCCGCACGCACCAGAAATTTATTACCGATGCCGGTTGCGTTCATCACCGTAATTTCACTTTCCGCATACAGCCGACCAAAGGTAATCAAAATACCGATGTATAAGCTTAATGGCAGCATCAATTGCCCCATCGCTGGCATATTCAATCCAACGATCGAAAAGATCAATCTGGCAGGGATCTCTCCGTCGGATGCATCAGCCAGAACACGGATAAATTTTTGGCTCAAAAATACTAAAAAGAGGATGAAAAAAATCGCCAATTGGCTTTTTAGTGTCTCTCGGATCAAATATCTAACGATAATCACACTGAAATTACCTATGAAAAACTTGTTTTTTTAATCGAATCACTATAATTTTTCGTTGAAACATGTATTTTTTAAAATCTTATGCCTCTCGGAAGCTGAGTAAAAATGATTCGGATTTCGCTGTCGTTCAGCCAGTAAGAGTGCATTATCTACGATTTAGTTCTATTTGTCTTCACGATGTAGGAGTACGCATGGAGTTTAGTGTAAAAAGCGGCAGTCCGGAGAAGCAACGCAGCGCATGTATTGTTGTCGGAGTATTTGAACCACGCCGACTTTCTCCAGTCGCTGAACAGCTTGATAAAATCAGCGATGGCTATATCAGTTCGTTGCTACGACGCGGTGATCTGGAAGGAAAACCGGGACAGATGCTTCTGCTGCATCAAGTTCCGGGAGTGCTTTCCGAACGCGTATTGCTCGTTGGCTGTGGGAAAGAAAGAGAGTTAGGAGAACGTCAGTACAAGGAAATTATCCAGAAGACGATTAGTACCCTGAATGAAACAGGCTCAATGGAAGCCGTATGTTTCTTAACCGAACTGCATGTCAAAAGTCGGGATACATACTGGAAGGTTCGTCAAGCTGTCGAAGCAACCAAAGGTAATCTGTATACATTTGATCAGTTTAAAAGTATCAAACCTGAAACGCGTCGCCCATTGCGCAAACTAGTGTTCAATGTGCCGACTAGACGGGAGCTGAGTCTCGGTGAGAAAGCGATCAATCATGGATTAGCGGTGTCTTCCGGAATTCATGCCTGTAAAGACCTCGGCAACATGCCACCGAATATTGCCAATCCGGCTTATCTGGCTTCGCAGGCACGTCGCCTCGCTGATGATTACACCAGTGTCACCACCAAAATCATCGGTGAAGAAGAGATGGAAAAGCTCGGCATGACATCCTACCTTGCCGTCGGGCGCGGTTCTAAAAATGAATCGATGATGTCGGTGATCGAATACAAAGGGCATCCTGATCCAGAAAGCAAACCTATCGTCCTGATTGGTAAAGGGCTGACTTTTGACTCTGGCGGTATTTCACTGAAACCCGGAGAAGCCATGGATGAAATGAAATATGACATGTGTGGTGCAGCCTCGGTTTTCGGTACAATGAAAGCGATTGCCGCATTGAATCTGCCACTCAACGTAACAGGTATTCTCGCAGGTTGTGAGAACATGCCGGGTAGTAACGCGTACCGCCCCGGAGATATTTTGACCACGATGTCCGGACAAACGGTTGAAGTATTGAATACTGATGCAGAAGGACGCTTGGTTCTCTGTGACGTCCTGACCTACGCGGAACGCTTTGAGCCCGATTGCGTGGTCGATGTTGCGACACTGACCGGTGCCTGTGTGATTGCATTGGGTCACCATCTGAGTGGTGTGATGTCTAATCATAATCCGTTGGCACACGAGTTGATCAATGCAGCAGAGCAGTCCAGCGACCGAGCATGGCGCTTACCGATTACCGATGAATATCAAGAGCAGTTAAAGAGTCCGTTTGCAGATATGGCGAATATTGGTGGTCGTCCGGGCGGAGCCATTACCGCAGGATGCTTCTTGTCTAAGTTTGCCAAAAAATATAACTGGGCCCATATTGATATCGCGGGTACAGCTTGGCGCAGCGGTGCATTGAAAGGTTCAACGGGACGCCCTGTCCCACTGCTGGTTCAGTTCTTACTCAATCGTAGTGGACTGATCGAGAGCGAAGAGTAACTTGATGGTTACCGAACAGAAGAGGGTCACACCGACCCTCTTTATTTTTGATATTTGTCCGACATGCCAATGAAAACAGCCACATTTTATCTGATCTCACCTGATAGCCGTCAGGCACAGCCCGAAGGGTTTCGGGAATATGTGCTCTTTCTCGCCCAATATTTTGCCAATCAAGGGGCAAGAATTTATCTGAACTGCCATCACCGTGACGAAGCAGAATTGATTGCCGAGCTTTTCTGGCAAGTTCCTGCTGAGACGTTTCTGGCCCATAATCTCGTTGGAGAAGGCCCGAAAAATGGCACGCCCGTTGAAATCGGTTATCCGCAGGTCTCTCCGTCCTGGAATCGGCAAATCGTCATAAATATGGCAGAAAATAACACAACCTTTGCGGATCGCTTTACAGAGGTGATAGACTTCGTCCCTTGCGAAAAAAATGCCAGACATCTGGCCAGAGAACGGTATAAAATCTACCGCCAAAACGGGTATAAGCTCCAAACAATTGAAATCGCTTACCCATGATTGAAAAACATTATCGCTCAGGTTTTCTGCATACAGAGACCTCAGTCATAACGTTTAATCCCGATTAATTCAGACAGTATCCATCGAAGAGTACTATGGAAAAGACATATAACCCGACATCAATTGAACAAGCTCTCTATCAGACTTGGGAAAAGCAAGGCTATTTCAAGCCTAGCGGTGACACATCAAAAGCATCCTATAGCATTATGATTCCGCCGCCGAACGTCACAGGTAGCCTGCATATGGGTCATGCCTTCCAAGATACCATCATGGATACCCTGACCCGTTGCCAGCGTATGAAAGGGAATAATACACTCTGGCAAGTCGGCACCGACCATGCTGGGATTGCAACGCAGATGGTTGTCGAACGCAAAATCGCTGCAGAAGAAGGTAAAACCAAACACGATTATGGTCGGGATGCCTTTATTGACAAGATCTGGGAATGGAAAGGTGAATCCGGCGGAACCATCACACAACAGTTACGCCGCTTAGGTGCGTCTGTCGATTGGGATCGTGAGCGTTTTACCATGGACAAAGGCTTTTATGCTGCCGTTCAAGAAGTCTTTATCCGACTGTATGAAGAAGACTTAATCTATCGGGGTAAACGTCTGGTCAACTGGGATCCGAAACTGCATACGGCCATCTCTGATCTCGAAGTTGAAAACAAAGATAAAAAAGGCCATATGTGGCACTTCCGCTATCCATTAGCCGATGGCGTGAAAACAGCAGATGGCAAAGACTATATTGTCGTTGCAACAACACGTCCTGAAACCATGCTGGGCGATACCGGTGTTGCGGTCAACCCCGAAGATCCGCGTTATCAAGATCTGATTGGTAAGCAAATCTTGCTCCCGATCGTTAATCGTCGGATTCCGATTGTCGGTGATGAACATGCCGATATGGAAAAAGGAACGGGCTGTGTAAAAATCACTCCTGCCCATGACTTCAATGACTATGAAGTCGGCAAGCGTCACAACCTACCGATGATCAACATTTTTACTTTCGATGCCAATATCCGTCAAGACGCTGAAGTCTTTACCAGCAAAGGAGAAGCCAGCGAAGATTATCCATCTGAGTTACCGGAAAAATATCAAGGCGTCGAGCGTTTTGCAGCTCGGAAACTCATCGTTGCTGAATTTGAATCACTCGGTTTGCTCGAAGCAATCAAAGATCATGACTTAACGATTCCGTATGGTGATCGCGGTGGTGTGGTGATTGAACCAATGCTGACCGATCAGTGGTATGTTCGTACAGCGCCATTGGCTAGTGTCGCAACCAAAGCGGTTGAAGACGGTGAAATTCAGTTTGTCCCCAAACAGTATGAAAACATGTACTTCTCTTGGATGCGAGACATTCAAGACTGGTGTATTTCACGCCAGCTTTGGTGGGGCCACCGTATTCCGGCTTGGTATGACAATCAGGGCAATGTTTACGTTGGCCGTCATGAGGAAGAAGTGCGTCGTAAACATGATATTGCTGCGGACGTTGAACTCCATCAAGATGAAGATGTGCTGGATACATGGTTCTCTTCTGCGCTGTGGACCTTCGGTACACTAGGATGGCCGGAACAAACACCTGAACTCAAAATGTATCACCCGACAGATGTACTAGTCACAGGCTTCGATATTATTTTCTTCTGGGTTGCCCGGATGATCATGATGACGATGCACTTCATTAAAGACGAAAACGGAAAACCACAAGTACCGTTTAAAACGGTCTATGTTACCGGACTGATTCGGGATGAAAACGGCGATAAAATGTCGAAGTCCAAAGGTAATGTTTTGGATCCTATCGATATGATCGACGGCATTGACCTCGAAACGCTGGTTACCAAACGAACCGGCAATATGATGCAGCCTCAACTGGCGGCCAAGATCGAGAAGAATACGCGCAAGACTTTCGAAAATGGTATCGAAGCTTATGGCACCGATGCGCTGCGTTTCACACTAGCCGCAATGGCGTCAACCGGACGAGATATCAACTGGGACATGAAGCGTCTGGAAGGTTACCGGAACTTCTGTAACAAACTCTGGAATGCTAGCCGCTATGTGCTGATGAATACTGAAGATCAGGATTGCGGATTCGCAGCGGATGCACAGCTTGAATACTCGCTGGCCGATCAGTGGATCGAATCTCAGTTTGAACTGGCAGCCAAGAGCTTTAATCTCCATATCGACAACTTCCGCCTTGATATGGCAGCCAATACCCTGTACGAGTTTATTTGGAACCAATTCTGTGACTGGTATCTGGAACTGACCAAACCGATTTTGTGGAAAGGCACTGAAAATCAGCAACGCGCAACTCGCCGTACCTTGATTACCGTACTGGAGAAAACATTGCGTCTGGCTCATCCTGTCATTCCTTATATTACTGAAACGATTTGGAAGAGTATCAAACCGCTGATTGCTGGTATTGAAGGGGAGACAATCATGTTGCAGGCGCTGCCACAATATGATGAAGCAAACTTCCACCAGAAAGCGCTTGATGACATTGAATGGGTGAAATCTTTTATTACCAGCATTCGTAACCTGCGTGCCGAATACGATATTAATCCGGGTAAACCGTTGTCTGTCATGCTCAAAGCTGCTGATGAAAACGACGCTGCTCGTCTGGCAGCAAACCAACAAGTGTTAACCTCTCTGGCAAAACTGGCAGATGTACGCATCTTAAACGCGGGTGAAGAAACACCGGCATGTGCGACCGCATTAGTGGGTAAATCTGAACTGATGATTCCAATGGCTGGTTTGATTGATAAAGTTGCGGAGCTGGATCGTCTCACCAAAGAGATTGCCAGAACTCAGGGTGAAATCAAACGGATTGAAGGCAAGCTCGGTAATGAAGGGTTTGTCGCCAAAGCACCTGAAGCGGTGGTTGCCAAAGAACGAGAAAAACTCGCCGGCTATCAAGAAGCATTGGTGAAACTGGAAGAACAAAAAACGACGATTGCAGCCCTGTAATCGCCAAGACGACAGAGACCAAAACAGCGGCAATGCCGCTGTTTTTTTATTGCATCGAATCATCGATTATCATCAAATCCATCGGTTTGTTTTCCTATGGCTTGCGCATCGATTCAATCCGTTCAGAGAAATTAGGATGTGAACTCAGCCAGTCCGGCATATGTTGCATTTGTTGCTGCCGAAGTAATTCAAACATCTCAGCCATTGGCTCACTGGTATGATAAATCTTCAACATTGCCTGTTTGGCAAAATGGTCGGCCTGACGCTCCATATCTCGCGATAAACCCGTGTTCATCACAAAAACACCGGCACCAATCATCTGATGCACGACACCTGATGTATCTCCTGTTAACGAAGCGACGACGACCGCTGTCAAACTCGACTCAACCAACCGCGTCATCATATGACGATGATAAACGTGCCCCATCTCATGCAAAATCACCCCATCGAGTTGCTGATCGCTCTGGGCAAGTTCAACCAAAGGATCAAGGAGTACGATTTTGCCACCGGGCAACGCGAATGCGTTGGCGATCTCACTGTCGCGAAACTCAATCTGTATAGGGAAAGGCATTGGTGGGAGTTGCTGTTGGAATAAAGCGACCCGCTTTCTGATGGCTTGTTGCTGCTTGAGCGGAATCTGGCTCATTGCAAACTGTTCATCCAGCTGGTCGAGGATTTTTTCTCCGACGAAAACAGGGACGCCCTCAGGCAACATTCGAGCCGCGTAATGACTCACCCATGGAATCCCATACCGATAACCGGTAAACAGCATCGCGATACAGAAAACAATACTCACTAGAATCAACCATAGGTTAGATTCAACCTGGCGGATTCTGAGTGATTTTTTGCCCTTCTTTTGCAGCAAACAATCAATATCTTTATTTTGCTCAGGGACAAAAACCCACCCATCGGGAAAAGTGATGCGTACGGGGAGATTACCAACACTGTCACTGAGCGTTAACAGCTCAAACGAAGTCTGACTGACCAACTCGTTATCACAACGCAATTCGATCTGCTCTGCGGAGATGTCGATATCCGCAGAACACCGCTGTGATAAACGGGGCGGATAAGCCGCCCCTTCGACTCGCATTATCAAATGCCTAAATTGATATCAAAGGCTTGCACCAGCTCATCTCCCAGTGCAGAGCGCACATCTGAATCTTGATCCACAGCCTCGATCATATCTAAATTACCGATCACTTGTGTCTGCTCAGCGGCATAATTCGCCATACGCACTTTCACCCACGGATGCGCTAACCCCAAGGTGAAAATTAACCCCAACATATTGGTCAGTAATAACCCCACATACTTCAACACTGAAAAGCTGGAATTAAGCTTAAGTGACTGGTTATCCAATGAAACAGCGGTTTGAGAATAAACGTAGTTTCGAATCCGGACACTCATATAAGCAGCGGAAATCATCCCAATAATAATCAACAAGAGATAACCAATAATGATTCCCCCGAGCATGGTATCATTCATCGAATACATGAAGCTGTCGATATCCATGATGATATTCATCACCACTGAATAAAAGAAAATGCTGCCCAGTACTAACATCATCAACGCGCCACCAATAAAAATACCAATCGCACCTAAATTAATGAAAAATAGATTTTTACTGGTAAGAACCGCGGAAAATTCAGCATTACCATATCGGTAGCCATTCATAAAATAGCGCCATACTCCGGTCATCACCCATGCTTGAATAAATGCACACAACGCAACAAAAGCAATTGCCATCACGACAGTCAACAAAACACTATTGACCATCCGTGTGATAATCACGATACCAGCAATTCCCAGAATAAATCCGAGAATGGCAACCACACCACGCCCCATAAAAGTGATATAAGCTTGTTTCAGTGTGCCTGCAAAAGCAAAGTGAGTATTTCGGTAACTGGTCATTGCCGAATCAAAGCGGACATTACTCCACATCATCCAAGGCAATACCAGATAAAACAAAATTAATAAGACAGCAGACGCCACTTCAGAAACAGAGCTTAACATCACCCAAATTAATAAACACAGCATGGCAACTGCACGCCCTTTGAGGATTTGTTTCGGTGTCCCGTGATATTCAAAGTTATCTTGCGCGAGATAGGTATTGCCATAGAAATAACGTTTGGTTCTTACTTTGGCCCAAGCCGAATAGACACCCAAAGTCACTACGGAGAGCAAAATATTTACAATCCAAATGCCAAAAAACTCCCCAGTCCGTCCATTAAAACGGAGAGGATTCACAGTATTATTTTCGTTCATGAGTCAATCCTGACGTTATATTCAATATAGCGCCAAATCATCAGCGTGATGATTTGGCTAAATCATATAGAATGGCAATGTTATCAACAATACGAATAGCCTGCACGCGTCTAAACGACAAGCTCATAAATGTGAGATATCTTGCCAAAAAATAGCGCACTGACATCCCCATTTACTTATTTAACGTGATGACATTCATCACTGACTAAACAATTCGGTTCTGTTTTTGCCCTTGATGAAATACCGTAATATTGTCGACTAATCGCTGAACCAGTTGCTGAATCGCAGAATCACTGCCCCAAGCAATATGAGGCGTCAATAACAGGTTCGGTAAATCAATATTGGCGACCAGTGGATTGCGCTCATCGGCAGGCTCCTGCGTAAATACATCGACACCGGCAGCGGCAATCGTGCCAGACGTCAACGCATCAACCAGTGCGGCTTCATCCACAAGCCCCCCTCTTCCGGTATTGATCAGAATCGCGTTGGCTTTCATCATCGATAGCTCATCCGCACCAAGCAAATGGTGAGTCTCTTCAGTTAAAGGGCAATGTAATGAAACCACATCAGCCTGACGTAACACCGTTTCAAACGGCAAACGTCCTTCTCGGCAAACGGATGCCCCTTTACGCTCAGCAAAGATAACCTGCATCCCGACGGCCCGGGCCAGTTCAGCGGTTGCTTGTCCCAGCGTGCCATGACCGATAATCCCGATGGTGCTATCGGCCACATCACCGATTGGATGCGTGAAAAAACAGAACTGACGACGCTGTTGCCACTCTCCCCGGCCAATATCATGATGATAGGCCATCAAATGACGACGGAGTGCGAAGATCATACCGATGACATGTTCGGGCACGGAACGTGTCGCATATCCCTGCACATTCGTGACCGCGATGCCATGCGCCCGACAATACTCGATATCGACATTGTTCACGCCAGTTGCCGCAACAGCAATCAGACGTAATTTGGGAAGTTGAGACAATGAATCCGCGTTGAGCACCACTTTATTGGTAATAATCACGTCTGCATCGTGAACTCTTTCCAGTAACTGCGACGGTGATGTTTCATCATAACTCACCCACTGATGTTCAAAAGGAAGCTCAGGAAAATAAATATGAGCGGGGATCGTGGCTCGATCAACAAATACGACTCGCGGTAATGACATCCTTTTCTCCTTATCTAGGTTAGGAACCCGAATCTAGGTTGGGAACCCGACTATGGCCTCGGCAGCTTCTTATAATCCGGCAGTTTTCTCTCTGGGTCAAAATGTTCGAAAATAATCTCTTCCGCTGGCGGATAAAACTCACACGGCACGAATATACGTCTCAACCAATGATTTTTGGGATGATAGAAACTCAGTTCTGCGGCATGTAGATGGAGTCGCGCGGCAAACGCTCTAGCTTCTTCTGGCGCATAAAACTCATCCCCCACAATCGGATGGCCAATTGCCAGCATGTGAACTCGCAACTGATGGGAACGCCCCGTCACCGGGAAAAGACGGACAACCGTCGTCAACGCTTCTCTTGCGACCACCTGAAATAAAGTCCGGGACGGCTTACCGGTTTCAAAACAAACTTTCTGACGGGGACGATTCGGCCAGTCACAAATCAATGGTAAATCAACTTCACCTTCATCCTGCGCAACATTGCCCCACACTCGTGCATAGTAGACCTTATGCGTTAATCGATACTGAAACTGTTTTTTCAATGCACTTTCTACATGTTTATTCTTGGCAAACAGCATCAGTCCGGACGTCGCCATATCCAGACGGTGAACGATCTGAATTTCCGGATAGTCATCCACCAAGCGAGACCACATGCTGTCATAGTGTTGCGGATCTTTGCCGGGCACAGAAAGCAAGCCAGACGGTTTATTGACCGCCAAAATATGCTCGTCTTGATAAATAATCTCCGTCCACGGTGTGGTCGGAGGCGTGTACGATGTCATTGCCATATCAGCATCTCTAGGAAAAAACGCGCTGCATTATATACCGAAATCAGCGCAAGATGCAGTCCGGTTAGTTTGGCTTTACATGAAGGTCAATACGACAAAGTTATCATCAAGAGATCGTACCACCACATGATTCATCTTCATTTCTTAACATTTAATGTATATATAAATTGACACATACTACAAATATGATATTCATGTTATTTATTGACAAAACAACAAAAACACGCATGAAAAACATAGCGTACATGGTCAATCTGTCGTCACCAACGATAGCGCAAACACACAGAATAAAAACGACACAACATCGCTGCAAACAATTGCTTTAAACTAAGGAACAAGAATGGAAAATGCTGCCGCTTATCCCTCTCCACAGGGATTTTCATTGTCCAGAGTGATCAAATCACTCGGTCCCGGAATTATGATGGCTGCCGCTGCCGTCGGTGGATCGCATCTCGTGGCATCAACCAAAGCTGGGGCAATCTATGGCTGGCAACTGGCAGCCTTAATCTTGCTCGTGAATCTTTTTAAATACCCTTTTTTCCGAGCTGGTATTCAATACACCATGGGCACAGGGGAATGTCTGGTGCACGGTTATGCACAACTCGGCAAACCTTATCTGTGGATTTTCATGCTGCTGAGTGTCATTTCGGCCGTGATCAATACGGCAGCCCTGACGCTCTTTAGTGCCAGTCTGTTGGGATATTTCATGCCGTTTGAACTATCCAGCCTGACTTTATCGATCATGGTCGTCACCACCTGTTTGATCATTTTATTTGCCGGCCACTATAAAGCGCTCGATTCACTGGCGAAAGTGATCATGGCAGTGCTCACGATTGCCACGCTATCAGCCGTCGTTATTGCCATTGGTCATCCCGCAGCAACCGTGCCAGACGCACCCGATCCATCGCCTTGGACACTTGCGGCAATCGGCTTTCTGGTTGTGACCATGGGATGGATGCCAGCCCCGATTGAGATCTCGAGTCTTACCTCAATTTGGCTGAAAAATCAGTGCGCACAACAGAATGTCACACCGAAATCAGCACTATTCGATTTTAATATCGGCTATATCGGGACTGCGATTCTGGCCATTATCTTTCTGGCGCTCGGCGCATTACTGATTCATGGCACGGGCACTGAATTGTCGAAATCAGGGATTGGATTTACCCACCAGTTAGTCAACTTATACGCATCGACCATTGGTGAATGGGCCCGTTACCTGATTGCAGTCATCGCTTTCTTCTGTATTTTTGGCAGTACGATTACCGTCATCGATGGCTATTCGCGCGTGATAGCCGAGTCACAACGTCTGTTAACACAGCAAGCAACCGATGAGAAAACAGATGTGGAAAAACATCGTTATCTTTCGCCCTGGATGCTGATCGTTTCGGTAGCAGCGCTGAGCATTCTTGCTTTTGCTAAATCAGCCTTATTGCCGATGCTGAATTTCGCCATGATTATGGCCTTCGTTACGACGCCCGTTTTTGCCCTGCTCAACTATATTTTGGTCACCAGAACACCGTTGCCGGAATCACTGACACTGGGGCCTAAAATGAAATTATTGTCGATTACCGGGCTGATTTATTTATTTGGCTTCCTTGCACTCTTCCTCTGGTGGAAATGGTTCATGTAAGCGGTCAATACGCTCGGTTCAGTACTTCTGAGTATCAAAAAAAGCCATCATTGCTGATGGCTTTTTTGTGCTTGTATGGTGATGAATACGACTGACTGATATCAAACCACAATCATTGATGTGAAACCACAATCAAACGTAGTGAATCCAACTGATACTGCGCTTGCTGAATCAACACGGACAACACTGAAATCTGATTACCCAGAATCTCGATTTCTTCTTCCCGAATATTCGGATTGACCGCTTTCAACGCCTGTAAACGTTCGAGCTCGCGATTCAAGGCCGAGACCATTTCCTCTTGAGCCGTATGTCGAATGCTCTCCACCTTCGACTGGATCACCGCTTCACTGCGCTGAATCAGTTGATGAACCTCTTGCTGAACGGAGGTCACCAGCTTGTTTGCTAAATGGCGGTTAACCGGACTCAGTTGGCGATTGAACCCTTCGAATGCCACCTGCGATGACAGATCATTGCCCTGCGCATCCAGCATCAGACGAATTGGTGTTTTAGGTAAGAAGCGGCCGATACCGCTGCTTTTTGGTGCCTGAGCATCCACGACATAGACTAACTCGAGCAAAATCGTCCCGACCGGCAGTGCTTTATTCTTCAACAAAGAAACGGCTGACGTTCCGACCCCCTCACTCAGGAGGAGATCAATCCCTCCCTGAATCATCGGATGTTCCCATGTCATAAAGTGAATATCTTCCCGCGAGAGTGCTGTTTCCCGCTCAAAAGTAATCGTCGCACCTTCATAAGGTAACCCAGGATAACTCGGTACCATCATGTGCTCAGAAGGGGTAACCACCAGCGTATGCTCACCACGATCATCCTGATTCAGCCCAATGGTATCGAACAGGTTCAGCGCAAAAGCGACCAATTCGGTATCACCATCCGTTGCTGCAATGTCACGGACAATTTGTTCCGCTTTTTCACCACCATGAGAATGCATTTCCAGTAAACGATCTCGCCCGTGTTCCAGTGCCGCTTTCAAGTCGTGATTCATCTTACGGGCATCGCTGATCAACGTATCCAACTGGTGCTGATCTGATGACGATAACTGCGCCATCAAACGTTCAGCGAAGGATTCAAATACAGTATTCCCCGTCGGACAAGTCTCCGCGAAAGCATTCAAACCTTCATGATACCAACGGGCGATGACTTCTTGTGACGAGCCCTGTAAATAAGGCACGTGGATCTCAACATCCTGCTTTTGGCCAATCCGATCCAGACGTCCGATACGCTGTTCCAACAGATCCGGGTTCATCGGTAAATCAAACATGACCAACTGGCTGGCAAACTGGAAATTTCGTCCTTCAGAACCAATCTCACTACAAACCAGTACCTGCGCCCCGCCTTCATCCTGGGCAAAATAAGCAGCGGCTTTATCACGTTCAATAATCGACATACCTTCATGAAAAACCGTCGCCCGAATGCCTTCGCGTTCACGCAATGCCTGTTCAATCTGAAGTGCGGTCTCCGCCTCGGCGGCAATCACCAAAATTTTATCGCTACGCTTCGACTTCACTTTATCGAGCAGCCAGTTGATCCGCGGATCAAACATCCACCACACCTGCGAGCTATGCGCCTGAGCGTGATAAGCACGTTCAGGGTACATACCGCTTTCGATTTTCAGGTGATGGGCGGAATCAAGTGAAGCAATATATTGCTCGATGAAATCTAGATATTCCAGCGGCTGCGCCAGTGGAATCAGATTGACACAACGCTGTGGAAATCCCTGAATGGAAGCGCGCGTATTACGAAACAGTACTCGTCCGGTCCCATGACGGTCCATCAAGTTACCAATTAACTCATCTCTCGCACTGACTTTTTCTTCACTGCTGGTATTGCCGTCAATGATCCGAAAAAGCGGTTCGACATCCTGCTCAGAAAGCAGCTCGACAATATGATTTTTCGATTCATTGGATAACGCCCGCTCTTCAGCCAGTGCAGACACTGCTTCGGCAACGGGTTCATAAGACGCTTCTTCTTTAATAAATGCATCAAAGTCATAAAAGCGGTCAGGGTCTAATAAGCGTAGTCGGGCAAAGTGGCTTTCCCGGCCCAGCTGTTCAGGCGTTGCAGTCAATAACAGAACGCCGGAAATCTGTTGCGCCAGCGCTTCAACAATCAGATATTCAGAGCTAGGCTGATCAACCTCCCATGCCAGATGGTGCGCTTCATCGACGACCATCAAATCCCAGCTTGCCGCTTTGGCTTGCTCAAAACGCTGCGGATATTGCCGGAGAAAATCAAGAGAACAGAGCACATACTGCTGAGTTTCAAACGGATTTTCAGCCTCACTCTGTGACTCGATACAGCGCTCTTCATCAAAAATCGAAAAGTGCAGGTTGAAACGACGCATCATTTCGACCAGCCACTGATATTGAAGAGTTTCAGGGACAACGATCAAAATTCTTTCTGCTCTGCCCGCCAATACTTGTTGGTGGATGATCATTCCCGCTTCAATCGTTTTACCCAATCCGACTTCATCAGCCAGCAGAACGCGAGGCGCATGGCGCCGCCCGACCTCATGAGCAATGTAAAGTTGGTGGGTAATCAAACCAACACGGCCACCACAAAGTCCGCGCATTGGGCTTTTATGCTGCTGATGCTGATTGACTAATGCACGGTAGCGCAATGCGAAATTGTCCATCCGATCGATCTGACCGGCAAACAGTTTATCCTGAGGTTTATTAAATCGAATTTGGTGGCTTAAAAATATTTCTCGCAATTCAACCTGAGTTTCCTGCGTATCCTGACGGGTACCGATATAAGTGAGCACCCCATTGTCTTCACTCACCTGTTCAATCAGTAACGTCCATCCTTCTTGGCTATCGACGGTATCACCAGTATGAAAAATAACTCGGGTGACCGGCGCATCATGGCGTGCATAAACCCGATTCTCTTCTGATGCAGCAAACATTAATGTGACGGTTCTGTCATCTAATGCCACCACAGTTCCTAATCCTAAGTCGCTTTCGGTATCACTTATCCAACGCTGCCCCAACGCAAAAGCCATGAATCAACCACCTCATTTTGATCAAAGTATCACTAAAAAATCTGCCCTTTACTAACCCGTATCATTATGACCGTGATTCCACCAAGGTGCAGAAAAAGGGGGCTCATCTTACTTGATGCTGTGATACAGGTCACGTGAAATCCACTCCGCTGCGGGATGACATAAAAATGTAAAAAAATGATGTCATTTGTAAATAGATTGATTGCTATACTTACACCATTCGGTATATAGCAATCAGACTTTCAGAATTTGAAACTTGGGCAGCACAATGGAAGTGTATGAATCGGGTCATTCAGTTGACATGATGCCCACAACAAATAGCGTAGTAAGCAACAAGCCAGTCTCAGTAACTGCGTTTGTTGCACAGGTTTGTTAAAAGGTTTGCAGTACGTCGAGAGGCATACAAACCCAACCCGGTATGACTCTGACAGGTGCTGACAAGCTATCCTTCTCAGTCGCCGCTTAACGGCAAGGAGACGCTTATGGACGATACCGACCGGAAACGATTTGTCTTGGTCTTGGATACCAAGATCCTCCCCTCTCAACCGCTGGCGATTAATTCCTTCCAGCAACATGATGTGGTCCCAATTTCTCCCCCCAAAGACCCCAGCCGAATTCAAGACGATAAACCAGATATCACAAGGGATGCTCGCGTCACAATCCGTGCTTTGGACTCTCAGTACCAGAAAAGAAGCGATCGATGTCAAAAAGGACAATACATTCGCACGATACAGACCTTCAAAACGCAGTGCCCGGTCTCTCACAACAGAGATGAAATCATTAGATAAATCATGATGGCAGAAACATCGGTCTTTCCATTCTATGTAGGAAACAGATTATGATATCAAGAACCAACACTCCCCGAGTTTTAGATACTTCAGCATTAGTCCACGACCCGAAAAGTTTACTCGCATATCAAGATGATGTTTATATTTGTCTAACCGTACTCGAAGAGCTGGACAATCTAAAAGAACGCAGAGAAAAATCAGTCAGTGCCGATGCTCGCGTCTGTATACGAATGCTCGAAGATTTAGTCAATGGTCATAATGCGGAAGAGTTACAAGCAGGTATTGACCTACCATCGAGTGAAGTCGGTCAAAGAGGCAAATTATTTATTGCTGTAGATACCAATATTGAAGTCGAAGAATCCCTTCGTCACGGGATTGGCAGTGATGCCGATAACCACATTATTAATTTTGCCTTCCAACTGCAGAAAAAGCTCGGCAGAGATGTATCGTTGGTCAGCCGCGATATCAATATGCGACTGAAAGCCCGAACGATTGGCGTATTCTCTGAAGATGTGCCGATTGATAATCAAATAACAGACATCGACTTGCTTTATTCCGGAGTACAATATTTTGAAGGCGATTTATTTAATCGGATAGAGACGGATAAAGATTTCAAACTATCCGGTGACTGTTATCAATTCGATCGCCATTTATTTAATGAAGACGTTCAAAAAAATATGTACTGGTTTGATGATGAACAGCATATCGGGGTTGTGACACAAGTAACCTCAACACATGTCATCACAAAGCTGTTACCGAAAAAACACGGAAAAGTCTGGGGAATTAGTCCTAAAAATCAAAGACAAGCAATTGCATTAAATCAGTTAACCGACCCCAATTATGACTTGAATATCATGCTGGGTCCTGCGGGATCAGGGAAAACATTCTTAGCGGTCGCAGCCGCATTACATCAAGTGATCGAAACAAAGCAATATAAGAAAATTGTCGTGGTCAGAAGCCGGGATTTTATGGATGACGATCCGGGATTTCTACCCGGTGACTTAAAAGAGAAATCCCTCCCGCTCATGGTCGGTATCACTGATGCTCTTGTATCCATGCATTCCGACGAAGGTGAGGATTGTAATGTTCATGAAACGGTCGAGCACATCATCGAGCGGGCTAACATTGAATTTACAAGTATGGCTTACTTTAGAGGACGATCACTCGACGATGCGGTGTTAATCATTGATGAAGCACAGAATATGACGCGTGCGCAAGTCAAAGGAATGCTGAGCAGAGGCGGAAAAAATTGTAGAACGATATTACTTGGCAATCTGAGTCAGATTGACGATAAATTTGTGAGTGCCGCATCCAGTGGTTTATCCGCAGCGGTCAATGTTTATAAAAACTATGAAAAAGGCTCTATTCTCATCTTTGATGAAGTAGAAAGAAGTTCACTCGCTGAGTTCACAGAAACATATTTTTAATTTTAAACGGAAGGCTCGCGGTAAATATTCTATGGCGAGCCTTTCTACGTCAAATGCCATTGAAATGGGAAGGCCATTCCTGCCGACATTTTCCTTGAATGACGCCGATTGAAGACACTCTGAATCCTGCATCTTGAGGTTACTTGGGTATAACCCTATAAGCAATCAGTATCGCTAATATGTTATAACGATCAAACTATCAATTATTCCATGTGATAATCATCACATAATTACACTATGCTAGTTTTTTTGTTCTATTGATTTGTTTATGGTTTATAAAAATAAAAGGGCGTTACCTTTTTTTGGGCGAAACCTGAGATAAACGTAGTTAAACACTGCGTTTATCTCAGGTTTTTTTTTGGATTCCGGAAATGAAAACCGGATGATGAATCGGGAGATAAAGATGAAAGGCTTTCCAGAAGATTTTTTATGGGGCGGAGCAGTCGCTGCAAATCAGGTAGAAGGCGCATGGAATGTTGGCGGAAAAGGTGTATCAACTTCAGATATGCAATTAAATGGCATTCATGGAGCGATCACTCACAGAGAAAACTCTGATGTAGAGTGCATTAAAGATATTGCGATCGATTTTTATCATCAGTACCCGGAAGATATCAAACTTTTCGCCGAAATGGGTTTTAAGGTATTACGGACATCAATTGCGTGGTCAAGAATATATCCCAATGGGGATGAAGCTGAGCCCAGTGAAGCCGGGTTAGCATTTTATGAGCAATTATTTGCCGAGATGGCTAAATACAATATCCAGCCTTTAATTACATTATCTCATTATGAAATGCCATATGGTCTGGTAAAAAAATTAGGTGGATGGATTAACCGCGCAACAATCGATCATTTTGAAAAATATGCTGTAACAGTATTTAAGCGCTATAAAAATCAAGTCAAATACTGGCTGACTTTTAATGAAATTAACATGTCTCTCCATTCTCCTTTTACAGGTGTTGGACTTGAAGGTAGCCCTGATGAACAACAAATTTATCAGGCAATTCATCATCAGTTAGTCGCAAGTGCCCGAGCAGTAAAAGCTCTTCATGACATCATTCCTGATGCCTCGATTGGCAATATGTTACTGGGAGCCTTACGTTACCCGATGACCTGTCACCCTAAAGATATGTTAGAAATGCAAAAGAAAAACCGAGAATGGCTATTCTTCGGTGATGTCCAGGTTCGTGGTGATTATCCGGCATGGATACAACGATATTTCAGTGAAAATAATATTCATCTCGATATCACTGAAAGTGATTATGCAGATTTAATGAATACTGTTGACTTTGTTTCTTTCAGTTATTACATGAGTGGCTGCTCGACTTGGGAACCTGAAAAATATGAGGGGTCTCGAGGTAATATTATCCGACTCATTCCTAACCCGCACTTAAAAGCATCCGAATGGGGCTGGCAAATTGATCCAGAAGGTTTACGTTACTTACTGAATGAGTTGTATGATCGTTATCAAAAACCACTTTTCATTGTAGAAAATGGATTTGGTGCACGAGATGTCGTTGAAGAAGATGGTAGTATCCATGACGATTACCGTATTGAATATTTACGCCAACATATCGCTCAAATGAAAGAAGCGATAAAAGATGGCGTTAAGATGCTAGGTTATACCAGTTGGGGACCAATTGATCTGGTGAGTGCTGGTACAGCTCAAATGGAAAAACGTTATGGTTTTATTCATGTTGATCGTGATGATCAAGGAAATGGAACTTTAATTCGTAGACGCAAAGACAGTTTTTATTGGTATAAAAAAGTCATCTCAAGTAATGGTGAATGTTTGTAAATATCTTATACCGTAAAAATACATAATTTAATATATGCCCTAACATCTAGGGCATATATGACAAGACAAATTTAAACTTTCTAATTATTTAAATTATTGGGATTGGATGTTGTGACTCTATTGAATCTTATTTGTAGCCGCACAATATTCTCATGGATTTATGATCTTTAATATATAAATTTGTTCAGTACCTTATTATTAAGAGGAATTCTTATGAACACTAAAGAGCTAGCCTCCAACATTTTGCAAGAAGTTGGTGGTGAAAGTAATGTAGCTTCGTTAGTTCATTGCGCGACACGTTTACGTTTTAAAATTTTAGATATAAATAAAGTAAACATGAATGCACTTAATGAACTAGATGGCGTTATCACAGCGATTAACTCTGCTGGACAAATTCAAGTTGTTATTGGCAATCGAGTTTCAGATGTCTACATGGAATTTGGTTCTATTTCATCAATTTTGAGCGAAAATAAAAAATCAAATACACATAATGATGCACCAGAAGACAAAGGAAACATACTAGAAAATCTTGTCGATGTTGTTTCATCTATTTTTACACCATTATTAGGTGCGATGGCAGCATCAGGTGTACTGAAAGGGGTCCTCTCGATTCTAACGGCACTGGGTCTACTATCTCATACACAAAATGAATATGTTATACTCTCCGCTGCATCTGATAGTATTTTTTATTTCTTACCAATCCTATTAGCAATCACCTCCTCAAGAAAATTTGGTGCCAATACTTTTGTCTCTGTCTCTATTGCAGGAGCGATGATTTATCCAACGATTCAAGCTCTCTATGAAAGCGGTCAAGATGTGGCATTTTTTGGTATCCCTGTTATTTTAATGAAATATACAGGTTCAGTGCTTCCAATTATCCTTTGCATCTGGGTAACCAGCTATTTAGAGAAAAAATTAAAAGATTTATTCCACGATAGTATTCGCAATATAGTGACACCATTTTTGTTAGTGACAATCATGGTACCACTGACTTTAATGTGTATTGGTCCTGTCAGTGTAACTGTCAGTACAGCTGTCGCTGAGGTCTTTGTTGGTATATATAAATTCAACCCAATCATCGCAGGCGCACTATTCGCAGCATTCTGGCAAATCTTTGTTATTTTTGGCGTTCATTGGGGCTTTGTTACGCTTTTCATCAACGATTTATCGATTCTTGGTCGAAGTTATCTGAAAGCCGCGACCGGACCGGCTGTATTTTCACAATCAGGTGCCTTATTAGCCGTTATGATACGTACTAAAGATGAAAAAATGAAAGCCTTAGCCGGGGCTGCATTTATTACTTCATTATTTGGTATTACCGAACCCGGTGTTTATGGTGTGACACTGAAGCTGAAAAAACCATTCATATGTGCAGTCATTGCAGCAGGTTGTGGTGGCGCCATCGTCGGCTATGCTCAAAGTTCTGCGATTTCTATGGGAATGACCAGCTTACTAACCATACCTATTTTTTACGGCCCGGGCTTCACTGGATTTATTTTAGGCTGTCTCATCGCTTTTGTGGTCAGTTTTATACTGACTTTGATTGTTGGCTTTCAGAATACAGCTACAACTAAAGAGCAACCCGAGGTATCTGCACCGACTAATCTTACGCAAAATGAGTTACCGAAAGTTGTCGGAGACAAACTGCTTGTTGCTGATGAAATGATGAGTCTTCCGATTAAAGGTGAGGTTATTGCACTGGAGAGTGTTGATGATAAAGTATTTTCCTCCGGCGCCGTCGGTGATGGTATTGCAATCATACCGGCAGAAGGGCTCGTGTATGCACCAACAAATGGAATAATTGCTCATACCTACGATAGCGGCCATGCCATTGGATTACTTTCAGATACTGGCGCAGAAATCTTGATTCATGTCGGCATTGATACCATACAGTTACAAGGCAAATATTTTACGATGCATGTCAAAGAAGGTGATCGTGTCGTAGAAGGACAATTGTTAATTGAATTTGATAAAGATTCGATAATCAGTGCGGGTTACCAAGTTGTAACACCGTTTGTAATTACTAACGTTGCCACAATTCAAGAGCCCGAAACATCAACTTTAACACCTCATGCATCTTGACAATATAGTCAACAATAAACTTTAATTAATATCAGGAATTAAAATCAACAATAATCATATTAACATATGATTATTGTTGAATTTCTTAGGTGAGATGATGAAAATTGACCGAGTTTTAAATAATAATGCAGTATTTGTCATTACAGATAATGGCAGTGAGTCCGTTGCATTAGGTCGTGGTATCGGATGGAACAAAAAGAAAGGCGACATCATCCAAGAATCTGATATTGAAAGCCATTTTTTCAAATCTCAGGGTGGCATTCATGATTTTTTTGCTGATATTCTGTCTGAGATGCCTCCCATCTACCTTACTCTGACTGATCAAGTGATCAAAATGGCACGTGAGGATCTACAGATCGAGCTCCAGGATACATTATTTTTATCTCTCTGTGACCATATTAATTTTGCTGTTTTACGTTACAAAAAAGGGATGACTATCCGTAATCAGTTTTATTGGGAAATTAAGCAATTCTACCCTTTAGCATATTCAGTCGGAGAAAAAGCTTTAGCATTGATCAACAAGACATTAGAACTTGACATCCCAACAGATGAAGCCGCTTTTATTGCGCTTCATCTTGTCAATGCTGCTGGTGAAAATAACATGAAAAATGTTATACAAAAGACTGAAATAGTGAAAGATATATTAAGTATTATAAAATATGATTTAAATATTAATTGGAATGTTCAAGATATCAACTATCAGCGCCTGCTGACACATTTAAAGTCTTTCGCTCAACGTCTTTCTAATAAGAATCTGGTTGATCACGATCAGGTATCTTTATATGACGACATCGACCAACGATTAAGTTTATCTTGGAATACAGTGAATAAAATTGAAACTTATTTAAATAAAAAACATAGTTATACTCTAACTTATGATGAAAAGGCATTTTTAACCATACATATAGAACGTGTGCGTAACATAAATTTGTCCAATTCATAGCTGTCATGTCAAGTATACGGATGTTGATGCTCGATTAAAGTCAATCAGAGATAGAAAGGCATCGCATCAATCAATGACCAAAAAACCTCTCTTACCCGTCCTTGATGCACCACGATCAAGCAACAATTGCTCTGCAATAACTGAGACTCAATTTATTGATATATGCAGTAAAGAGCAAAAAACGCGGATCAACATGAATAATTCGCCATTTTTTTAAACTAATTATTCACATAATGGGGTGTTCTGTGGTTTACTAGCCATATTCGTGGTGACCATTTGCAGGACTGAAGCATGGCTTTTAATTTACGCAACCGCAATTTTCTCAAACTTCTCGATTTTACGCCAACCGAGATCCAATTTTTGCTGGATCTGGCAGCAGATTTGAAAAAAGCAAAATATACCGGTACCGAGCAGAAAAAACTGCTGGGCAAAAATATTGCGCTGATTTTTGAAAAATCATCCACCAGAACCCGTTGCTCGTTTGAAGTCGCTGCATATGATCAAGGAGCACAGATCTCTTATATTGGCCCATCCGGTTCTCAGATTGGTCATAAAGAATCGATGAAAGATACCGCCCGGGTCCTTGGCAGAATGTATGATGGGATTCAATATCGCGGTTATGGTCAGTCCATCGTCGAAGAACTAGGCGCTTACGCAGGTGTTCCCGTCTGGAACGGGTTGACTGATGAGTTCCACCCCACTCAAATCCTGGCTGACTTTCTCACCATGCAAGAACATAGCCGTGGCAAACATCTCTATGAAATCTCATTTGCCTATTTGGGAGATGCCCGTAATAACATGGGAAATTCGCTAATGGTTGGTGCCGCTAAAATGGGGATGGATATTCGTCTCGTCGCCCCTAAATCATTCTGGCCGGAAGAGTCGCTTGTCAAAACTTGCCAAGAAATCGCCAAAACTACAGGCGCAACCATTACATTGACCGAAGATGTTGCCGCAGGTGTGAAAGGGTGTGATTTTCTCTATACCGATGTCTGGGTATCAATGGGTGAAGCTCCCGAGGCTTGGGACGAGCGTGTCGCATTGATGACGCCTTACCAAATCAATATGCAAACCATCCAGTTAACGGAAAACCCTCACGTTAAATTTATGCATTGTCTCCCGGCATTTCACAATGATGAAACAGTCGTCGGTAAAGAAATCGCTGAGAAATATGGCATGCAAGGGCTGGAAGTAACCGAAGAAGTCTTTGAGTCGGGTTATTCAATTGTGTTTGATGAAGCAGAGAACAGAATGCACACCATCAAAGCGGTGATGGTCGCAACGCTCGGCGCTTAACTGCTTGCATCGCAGAGGCTGAAATTAATTCTTTGCGGACACGATGTAATCGCTTGCACTCAATCAAGTTAAGCGTATAATGCCGAGCAATTTGTCTCAGAGGGAACATCATGGGCGTTCGGGATCATACCGCAACATACGCTTGTCAACGCTGCATTGGGGTAAGCAAATACACTTGCCTCATCTTATGGTTCTCCTTTGTTACTCTTTTTGAAAGCCTCCCTGATCGGGGGGCTTTTTTATGCCTGTCAGAAAATACTAGGGAAGATGATCATGACGAATTCGCTATACAAAAAGCACATCATCTCAATCTCTGAACTTACACGTGATGAGTTAGAGTTGATTGTTAATACAGCAGGTCAGCTAAAAGCAACACCTCAACCGGAATTGATCCGCAATAAGGTCATTGCCAGTTGCTTTTTTGAACCATCAACACGGACACGCCTCTCTTTTGAAACCGCGATCCAACGTATTGGTGGTAACGTGATTGGATTCGATAACGGTGGTAATACATCGTTGGCGAAAAAAGGCGAAACGTTGGCAGATTCGGTACAGATTATTTCTTCCTATGTTGATGCCTTTGTGATGCGTCACCCACAGGAAGGTGCTGCACGTCTGGCCTCTGAGTTCTCGAATGGTGTCCCCGTCATCAATGCTGGTGATGGTGCCAATCAACATCCGACTCAGACCTTGCTCGATCTCTTTACGATTACCGAAACACAAGGTCGTCTCGATGGGCTAAACATTGCATTTGTCGGTGACCTTAAATATGGACGTACCGTGCATTCTTTGACTCAGGCACTCGCCAAATTTAACAACAACCGTTTCTTCTTCATCGCACCGGATGCACTGGCGATGCCCGACTATATCTTAGAAGAACTGGAAGAAGCAGGTCATGAATATAGCCTGCATACCGATATCGAGAGCGTGATTCCCCAAGTGGACATTCTCTATATGACCCGGGTACAGAAGGAGCGCTTTGATGAATCAGAATATGCGCATATTCGCTCGGCTTATATTCTTAATGCAGCCCAACTTCAGAACGCAAAAGAGAATATGAAAGTGCTTCATCCACTGCCACGCGTCGATGAAATCACTACGGATGTCGATCAAACACCACACGCTTATTTCTTCCAACAGGCAGAAAATGGCGTATACGCACGCGAAGCACTGCTGGCGCTTGTGCTGAATGAAACACTGTAAGGGAGTAACTGATCATGCCAAAAGATTCACAATTACAGGTAGAAGCCATTAAAAATGGAACTGTTATCGACCATATCCCTGCACAAATCGGCATCAAGGTGTTGAAGCTTTTCGATATGCATCAATCCTCGCAAAAGGTGACTATCGGCCTCAATCTGCCTTCATCAGCATTAGGCATTAAAGACTTGTTGAAGATCGAGAATGTGTTCATTAACGAATCTCAAGCCAACAAACTGGCGCTGTATGCACCTCATGCCACCGTCAACCAAATTGAAAACTACAAAGTTGTCAAAAAACTCGCGCTGAAACTACCACAACGTATAAATAATGTTTTTGCTTGCCCAAATACCAACTGTATCTCCCATGATGAACCTGTAGAAAGTAGTTTTAGCATTGTGGAGAAGAAGCATGATATTCGGTTGAAATGTAAGTATTGTGAAAAGGTTTTCTCAAGAGAAATTGTCACAGAGCGTACTTAATCCTACGCCAGCGATTGAGGCTTTACCTCAACTCTGAATCAAGGCAAACTGACCTTTCTGAAGCAACATGTAATGGATAGAAAACAATGACAAAAGTAATTCATACGGAATCAGCGCCAGCAGCTATCGGCCCCTACGTTCAAGGTGTTGATTTGGGTAATCTCATCATGACATCCGGACAAATCCCGGTAAACCCGGTGACAGGCGAAGTACCGGTCGAGATTGCAGCACAAGCTCGCCAGTCTCTGGAAAACGTCAAAGCAATTATTGAGTCGACTGGTTTAACGGTGGCCAATATTGTGAAGATGACAGTTTTTGTCAAAGATCTGGGTGACTTTGCAACCGTCAATGAAGTCTATGGCAAGTTTTTCGATGAACATGACGTTGCAAACTATCCGGCTCGGTCTTGCGTTGAAGTCGCACGTTTACCCAAAGATGTTGGAATTGAAATTGAAGCTATCGCTGTGCGTTAAGCCGATTTAGTGTATCTGGTTTGGTTGAATAGACTGATACGCCTACATCGAAAAAGAAAAAGGTTGATAGCAATATCAACCTTTTTCATCACTAAGATAAACGCGTCGTTCGTATCAGTTCGTCACTGATCCTCGGCCTTGATTTAAAACAGAGACTTCTTGATCCAATAACTCAAGTTTCTCTTTCATCACTCGATGAGATTCCTTAGCCAAGCGACGCACATCTTCTTTTTGCATGCCTTCCGTCGAAATCGGTGCCATCATCTCAACAATCACATGGCCGTTATTCCAGCGGTTTAATTTCAGATGATTGGTTGAACTACACACAATCGGTACAACCGGCACACCCGCAGCAATTGCCGCATGAAATGCACCGACTTTAAAAGGCAATAATCCACGTCCACGAGAGCGTGTCCCTTCCGGAAACATCCACACAGAAACACGATTGTTTTTGACACTATCGACCACCTGATCAATCGTACCTTTCGCTTTTGCTTTATTGGCGCGATCAATCAAGATGTTGCCCGTCAGCCAATAGAGCTGCCCAAAGAAAGGAAGCCATACCAGACTTTTCTTCCCAACCGTAACCACTCTCGGTGTCACAGCCGCAGAAACGGTAAACATATCCCAGTTACTCTGATGATTAGCGATATAGATACTTTGCGTCTGCTGAAGAGCATTCTCCGGCAAACGTAACTCAAGCTTAACTCCGAAAATCCGGGACATTCGAGCAAACAACCGCCCAAATGTATAAACATGCTTCGGATTACGGGGACTCAACAAACAGTAACCGCATCCGAAGACAAACATGAATAGCGCAAATATCACGACAGCTAATACACGTAATAGTGCAATCATTCTGTTCTCCTACAAGAGCTCCCCTCCATACGGGCAGCTCCATACAATAAAAAAGCCGAAACACGACGGTTTCGACTCAGTCCAACATATTGATTAACCGGCGTCACTGAACCGTTCAATACGAGCGCCCAGTGCGGATAATTTATCTTCAATACGTTCATATCCGCGATCGATGTGATAAATTCGATCAACAATGGTTTCACCTTTGGCAATACATCCGGCAATCACCAGACTGGCTGATGCACGTAAGTCGGTTGCCATGACCTGAGCTCCGCTCAATTCCTCAACATCACCACAGATAACGGTATTGCCTTCGATCTCAGCTCTCGCTCCCATTCGCATTAACTCAGGCACATGCATAAATCGATTCTCAAAAATCGTTTCTGTAATCACACCACCGCCTTTTGCCATGATATTGAGCAACGTGAACTGCGCTTGCATATCAGTCGGAAAGCCCGGGTGCGGTGCCGTCCGAACCGATACCGCTTTCAATGTTCTTCCGGTCATATCCAGCGAGATCCAGTCCTCACCGATTTCAATCAATGCACCGGCTTCTTCCAATTTCGCTAAGACTGATTCAAGCAGATGCGCATGCGTATTGCGACAAACGATTTTGCCACCAGAAACGGCTGCTGCGACCAAAAATGTACCGGTTTCAATCCGGTCAGCCACAACGGTATGTTTACCACCGCCTAACCGTTCAACCCCTTCGATGGTGATTGTATCCGTTCCTGCACCAGAAATTTTTGCCCCCAATGTGTTCAAAAACATTGCAGTATCAACAATTTCCGGCTCACGTGCGGCATTATCTAAAACAGTCACGCCTTCAGCCAGTGTTGCCGCGCACATCACGGTGATTGTCGCACCGACACTCACTTTATCCATGACAATATGTGCGCCTTGCAAACGACCATTCACAGTCGCTTTCACATAGCCGTCTTCCAACACGATTTTAGCGCCCAGTTGCTCTAGCCCCTGAATATGTAAATCCACAGGGCGCGCACCAATCGCACAACCGCCTGGCAGAGAAACCTGTCCTTGACCAAAACGGGCAACCAGTGGGCCCAACGCCCAAATGGAGGCGCGCATCGTTTTGACTAAATCATAGGGTGCACAGTATTGATTGATATGGCTGGGATCAACGTGCACTGAACCATTTCTTTCTACTTTTGCGCCTAACTGCTGCAATAAAGCCATGGTTGTATCAATGTCACGCAGATGGGGAATATTGGCGACTTCAACCGGTTCCTGAGCCAGAATTGATGCAAACAAAATCGGAAGCGCTGCATTTTTAGCCCCGGAAATAACCACTTCTCCCTGCAAAGGTCGGTCTGATCCGGTTACTCGAAATTTTTCCATGAATCAACCTTACAAAGACATCAGTTTTTTATCGCGTTCCCACTCTGCCGGGGTGTAGGCTTTGATGGAAACGGCATGAATTTCATTACGCTGAATATATGTCATTAAGGGGGTATAGATGATCTGCTGTTTCTTCACTCGGCTCACGCCATCAAAGCACTCATCAACTGCGATCACTTCAAAATGGCTGCCTTCCCCTTTAACATGGATTTCGTGAAGATGAAGTGCCTCATCTAAAATCTCTTGTACTTGTGCACTATCCACTATCTACCCCTAATTACTTATTCTGAAATATGGTTTGTTACGAGCGACTCAACGTTACTTAACTGAAATAACATGTGAAGTTGCTCTGGCACGAAACTGAGCATTATATGACAGTTTCGTTTTTTTGCATGTTCTATTAGGTGGATCAGCAATACCATGCCTGCGGAATCGACCCGTACCACATTTTCAAGTGAAAGCATGATTTGCTCATCAGTTGGCTGCCACTGCTGCAGAAACTGCCACAGTCCGGGGACAGTTTCCCGATCCAGCGCCCCACTTAACTCAATCTTACCCTGCTCAAGCGGATGCCACTGCGGATGTGTCATGACTTTTTCTTCTCAATTGTTATGGGTTGCTGAGAGAGATCTTTCAATTCATTTGCCACAGCTAATATACCATCGTTATTAATTTTACCACTCCACTCCGAGCGTTTACTAGATAGCATACTGATACCTTCAGCTATCATATCGAAAGCCTGCCATTCGCCCGCCTTCGATTTTCTCAGTTTAAATTCAAGTTTAATATCAGGATTCGGTGTATCGATAATGTTGACCATCACGGTCGTAATCCGGTCTGTTGCATCAATCTTCGGCGCCGGTCCGAATTGAATGTCTTGATCACTGTATTGCGTTAAAACCTGCGCATAACTACTAATGAGATATCCTTGAAACGCATCGATAAATGCCAGTACATCATCTCTTTTAGCACCCTTCAAGTAAGGACCTAACAGTTTTAGTGCCGCGTACTGGTAGTTGACATAAGGCATCAGTTCATCTTTGACGATCACTTTCAGGTAGTTCGGATCCTGATGAATTTTACCTTGTTCGGATTTCAAACGCTGAAACGTCTTTTCTGACACTTGCTTCATCATCTGATAAGGATTGTGCATATCAATGGTTTCCGCCTGACTGGTCATAGAACAGAACAAAACCACCAGTAACATCATATAGCGCATTAACATCCCTTACTCCTTCGTACCTGCCTGATTTTTATTATCATTACCGGAATTACCACTCCGATAGAGGAATTGCCCGATCAGATTTTCCAGCACTAATGCAGACTTCGTATCTTCAACCTTATCGCCATTACCCAGCAACTCGGTTTCATCTCCCCAGACAAATCCGGGTACTAAACTAATATACTGTTCACCAATCAACCCGGATGTCAAAATCTGCAGACTAGACGTCGCGGGAAATTCTTTATATTGACTGCTGATTGATAATTTTACCATCGGCTTCAATGACTGTGGATCCAAACTGATGTCAGACACCCGACCGATAACCACACCGCCGACCTTAACAGGAGAACGGATTTTCAAACTGCCAATATTGTCAAACTCTGCGGTCAGTTGGTAAGTATCATCCGCTCCCAGACCTTTTACATCAGCGACTTGAAAAATCATCACCAAAATTGCGCAAATTCCGGCAATAACGAAAGTGCCCACCCAAAATTCTATTTTTCGTGTTTGTTGCATGTTTAGTTCCCAAACATCAGTGCAGTTAAAACAAAATCAAGACCTAAAACAGCGAGAGACGAATAGACCACTGTTTTTGTTGTCGCTCGACTGATACCTTCAGAGGTCGGCATCGCATCATACCCATTAAACAGAGCAATCCATACGACGGTAAAAGCAAACGCAAAGCATTTCACCATACTGTTACCAATATCATGACCCAACTCGACGGTTGCCTGAATGGTTGACCAGAAACTCCCATCGTCAATCCCTTTCCAGTCCACACCAACCAATTGTCCACCCCAGATACCGACAGCCATAAAGATCATCGCCAAGACTGGCATTGAAATCACACCAGCCCAAAACCGAGGTGCGATAACGCGCTTCAATGGATCAACAGCCATCATTTCAAGACTCGACAACTGCTCGGTGGCTTTCATTAACCCAATTTCAGCCGTCAGGGCCGAACCTGCTCGTCCGGCAAATAACAAGGCGGTCACAACCGGCCCTAATTCGCGTAATAACGATAGAGAAACCAGTGTTCCCAAACTACCTTCTGCCCCATAATCGACCAGAATGACATACCCCTGCAAACTCACAACCATGCCGATAAACAATCCCGACACAATGATAATAGCCATGGATAGCACACCGACACTATAGATTTGCTTGACGAGCAGCGGAAAGTTCTTCACTGGGTGAGGCCGGCTCAGTAACGCACCAAGCAACATAAATGTCGCACGACCAAATGCTTCACAGATATCAAATGTTCTCCGCCCGGTGTGAACGGCAAACTGAATAAAACTAGCCAACATGAAATAGGTCCTTCTCAAGTGATGGCGCAGGATAGCGGAAAGGAACCGGTCCGTCAGCTTCACCCTGTAAAAACTGTCTGACCCGGGGATCATTGTTCTGTCTCAATGATTCGGGTGAACCTTTGGCAATGACTTTCCCGTCGGCGAGAATATATACCCAATCCGCAATACTCATCACTTCCGGAACATCGTGAGAGACAACAATCGATGTGATCCCCAAAGCCTGATTCAGATGACGAATCAATTCAACCAATACGCCCATGGTCATTGGATCCTGTCCGACGAATGGCTCGTCAAACATAATCAACTCGGGATCCAGTGCAATTGACCGAGCAAGTGCGGCACGACGTGCCATCCCACCAGATAACTCACTCGGCATCAGATGCGCTGCACCTCGTAAACCGACCGCTTCCAACTTGAGCAATACCAACGTACGAATGAATGTTTCACTCAGCTCGGTATGCTCGCGTAGCGGGAATGCCACATTTTCGTACACATCCAGATCGGTAAATAACGCACCGGACTGAAATAGCATACTCATTTTCTTGCGTGCCTGATAAAGCTTGCTGCGCCCCAAAGCCGGGATATTTACACCATCAAACCAGATTTCTCCGGATTCAGGCAGCAGTTGCCCGCCAATCAAACGGAGCAAAGTTGTTTTCCCAATACCTGAAGGCCCCATAATCGCGGTGACCTTTCCCTGAGGGACGTGGAGTGACACATCATCAAAAATCTTTCTGTCACCACGAGAAAACGTCAGATTGTTAATCGTTACCAGATCAGACTCGGACATACACAGCCTATCGTTCCTTTCCTATGTTCAATTATTCATGACGTCATGCATCATGAACAAAAAATGCAATAATAAGTATAATTTCAAAAATTTAAAGCACTGCATCATGATGCAACTGACCTCATCACGCCTTTAAAACATCAACGCTGAGCATCACGCCAGACGAGCTGTATCATACCATCACTGGCGCAAGAATCATTGCCTTACTTTATTGCATCAAATCTTATTGCATCAAATCTCGTCCCATCGCCCTGTCGAAAAAACAGACAACCCGCACCAGTTTGACATCCCTATTTTCCATTTTGATGGTAATATGCTCTTCCTTTGTCAGGGCGCCTACAGGTGTCCGACAAATATAGATAGAGAATACCATCCGGTCACTGACATAATTTGCTGAACAACATTTTGAATTCACTCAGAAAGAGAAATGAATCTAAATCTGCAATTTTTTGGTGAATAAATGAATAGGTTTCACTTTTCTTTTGCAAACCAAAACGTCAAAATCGACGGTTAAATATTTTTATCTTTACCCACTAGGAATACACATGCTTACAGCTGTTGCTTTATTGATTGTCGGACTCATCTTACTGGTATGGAGTGCAGATCGGTTGGTTTTTGGCTCTGCAGCGCTGGCACGCAATGTTGGGATTTCACCGTTGGTGATTGGTATGACGATCATTGCAATGGGCTCATCAGCGCCAGAGATGATGGTTTCTGCAACAGCAGCGCTCGCCAACAAGACCGATACCGCTGTTGGTAATATTCTGGGTTCGAATATTGCCAACATCGCATTAATTCTAGGTATAACGGCTCTCATTAAACCATTATCGATTAACTCAGAACTGCTACGCAGAGAACTTCCATTCATGATTGGAGTCACATTATTATCTGGTGTGATTCTTTGGGATGGACACCTTGGTTTCTACGAAGGCGTCTTGCTATTTGTGGTGTTTGCCATATTTATTCTGGCAATGCTCAAAATCAGTCGCAGTGAAAGCAATCAGAAAGATCGGCTTCTGGCTGAACAAGAGTCGGAAGTACCAGAAGGTATCAATAGTAAAATAGCGCTGTTCTGGGTCATTGTCGGTCTGATTCTATTACCACTGTCTGCTGAGATTCTCGTGGATAATGCCGTCATCATTGCCAAATACTTTGGTATGAGTGATCTTGTTATCGGTCTGACAATTATTGCAATTGGAACCAGCCTGCCTGAACTCGCCGCCTCACTGGCTGGGGTATTGAAAGGTGAAGATGATATGGCAGTGGGGAATATTATCGGTTCGAATGTGTTCAACATTCTAGCGGTGATGGGTATCCCCGGTATTCTGAATCCTTCAATTATCAGCGAACATGCCATGGGAAGAGACTTTTGGGTCATGTTGGGGCTTTCTCTGCTTCTGGTCTTGATGGCATTAGGAAAATCACGAAGCATCAACAGAATCGAAGGATTTATTCTGTTCGCTATATTTATTATTTATCAGACTTATTTGTTCATGAATATGGGCGCGTAATAAAAAAGAACGGAGTTGAGAATGTCACAACTGAACTACACTCAGTCGGCAAAACAGGTTTTAAATATAGAAATAAAATGCTTACAACAAATAGAACAATATATTGATGAGCATTTCAGCCAAGCCTGCGACATGATTCTGAGTAATACACAGGGCAAAGTCATTGTCATGGGCATGGGCAAATCCGGTCATATCGGTAAAAAAATGGCTGCAACCTTCGCGAGTACCGGAACACCATCATTTTTCGTTCATCCGGGCGAAGCCGCTCACGGGGATCTTGGCATGATCTCTGATGGCGATATCGTGATTGCAATCTCCTATTCGGGAGAATCATCAGAGATACTGCCGCTGTATCCGGTATTAAAGCGTCGCTCGATTCGCATCATCAGTATGACCGGTAATCCGCAATCCAATATGGCTAAACTTGCGGATATCCATTTACAAGTCTCCGTCTCGGAAGAGGCTTGTCCGTTAGGGCTTGCACCAACATCCAGTGCCACTGCAACGCTGGTGATGGGCGATGCTCTTGCGATTACGCTCTTACAAGCGCGCGGATTCACTCAGGAAGACTTCGCACTCTCACATCCGGGAGGCGCCTTGGGTCGTAAATTGTTACTCAAACTGGGTGACATTATGCATTCCGGTAATCAACTACCTCTCGTCAGTCCTGATGCTTTGATTCGTGATGCCTTGATGGAGATCAGCCAAAAAGGGTTAGGCATGACAGCCGTGGTTGATCAACAACAAAAACTACTCGGTATTTTTACCGATGGCGATCTCAGACGAATTTTAGACAAACGTATTGATATTCACAGTACAAAAATTTGTGATGTGATGACCCAAAACCCAACCATTGCATCACCTCATATTCTTGCCGTTGAAGGGCTAAATTTAATGCAAGAAAAACGAATCAACGGTTTGATGTTAATTGAAAACGGCCAACTGGTCGGTGCTCTCAATATGCACGACCTTCTCAAAGCAGGAGTGATGTAGTGACAGGTATGGTTGAAACACTTTATGGCTCAGTGACGTCATCTATTTGGGAAGTAGCAAGCCGAATCCAATTACTTATCTGTGATGTTGATGGTGTTTTTTCCGATGGCCGAATCTATTTAGGTAATCAGGGGGAAGAGCTGAAAGCCTTTCATACTCGAGATGGCTATGGCATAAAATCGCTGATGAATGCAGGTATTGAAGTTGCAGTTGTGACCGGCAGACACTCAAAAATAGTCGAAAGCCGAATGAAAGCTCTGGGGATTTCACTGATTTATCAGGGGCAAGATGATAAAGTGAGCGCATACACTGACATTTGTCAAAAAACGCAGATCTTACCGGAACATACCGCTTATATCGGTGATGATTTGATTGATTGGCCAGTTATGGAGCGAGTTGCGTTAAAAGTTTGTGTTGCCGACGGTCATCCATTACTGGTCAAAAGAGCAAACTACGTCACGACAATTTCAGGCGGCCATGGTGCTGTACGGGAACTCTGTGATTTAATCTTACAGTCCCGGGGTGAGCTGGAAATGCACAAAGGTTTGAGTATATGAGTCTGGCTCGTACGATCTATATACTCTTATTTTTCATTATCTGCTGGTCAATTTACTACCTGCTCGATAATGAAAGAAAAGCGAATGTACAAGTAGCGCCGAATACGGAGCTACCGATGTTTAGTGGCGAACATCTTTCAAATATTTCGTATGGTGCAGACGGTGTGAGAAGTTATACCATCACATCAACGCATCTGGATTATTATGCCAAAAGCGGCAACACCATATTCGATCATCCGATTTTACAGGTTTACCGCAATGGGCGGGTCATTGAATGGAAAGTGACGGCCCAACGGGGAATTCTGACAAAGAATAAAATATTAACGCTTTACGACAACGTGATTGGTAAAAACTTACTTGAGAATTCCAGTTTTGAATCACTCGAAACAGCAAAACTCAGTATGCAATTGGATAACCGTGATTTTTGGACAGACACACCCGTCTTACTGAAAGGTCCACTATTTGAAACACAAGGTCAGGCGATGAAAGGCAATTTTGCCGATCATAGCGCCTTACTTTATAACCATGTACAGGGTAGATATGAAAATCTCGCACCTTAGTTTGCTCGCTTGTCTATTTATCTCAAGCGGCGCTTTGGCATTATCAACAGATACCGAACAACCGGTCTACATCGATTCGGATAGTCAGCAACTTGATTTAAAAAGTAATCAGGTGACGTTTATGGGCAATGTAACCCTCAAACAAGGAAGCATCAATATTCATGCTGACAAATTAATCGTGACTCGAAATCCTCAAGACGGACAGATTGAGGCAATTCAGGGGTTCGGTGATCTGGCCACGTTTTCTCAGTTGACCGATGAAGGGAAAACCCTCTATGGCGAAGCTAAGAAACTCAATTATCAAATGGCTGCGGATCAATTGACCATGACAGATAAAGCAATGCTGTCACAAGATGACAGTGTGATTCGGAGTACCAAAATCCGTTATAAGATTTCTGCACAAAAACTTATTGCAGACGGAAATTCAAACGAGCGCGTATCAACAGTCCTACAACCGCAGGCAACAAATAAAGAATAAACCATGGCCATACTAAAAGCAGAGCATTTAGCCAAAAGCTATAAAAAGAGAAAAGTCGTCTCTGATGTCAGTCTACAGGTCGAGTCAGGACAAATTGTCGGCTTACTTGGTCCAAACGGTGCAGGCAAGACAACATCGTTTTACATGATTGTCGGCCTCGTCGCCCGCGATGAAGGTTCGATCCAAATTGATGACCAAGACATCAGTGTGCTGCCCATGCACCAGCGCTCTCGCATGGGCATCGGTTACCTGCCACAAGAGGCTTCTATTTTTCGTAAACTTTCCGTTGAAGACAACATCATGGCGGTGTTGCAAACACGGGAGAAAATGTCACGCGAGGAGCGTCAGGACAAACTCGAAGACTTGCTGGACGAATTCCATATCGGACACATTCGCTATAGTGCAGGTATGGCTCTCTCCGGTGGTGAACGACGCCGCGTAGAAATCGCTCGCGCCTTGGCTGCCAACCCACAATTCATTTTGTTGGATGAACCGTTTGCCGGAGTTGACCCCATTTCAGTCATTGATATCAAAAAGATTATTGAACACCTCCGGGATCGGGGACTCGGCGTTTTGATTACTGACCATAATGTCAGGGAAACCTTGGATGTTTGTGAAAAAGCCTATATCGTAAGCCAAGGAAACCTAATCGCAGAAGGAACACCTCAAGAAGTTCTCAATAACGAACAGGTCAAACAGGTTTATCTCGGAGAACAATTCCGTCTATGATTAAAACAAGAACGGGATTTTGGCCGGACAAACATCAAAATACGGCAACACAGAATAAGGCAATCGAAACTGAATGAAACCGTCACTACAACTCAAGTTAGGTCAACAGTTAGCCATGACACCTCAGTTGCAGCAAGCGATTCGATTGCTGCAACTTTCGACGTTAGATCTCCAGCAAGAGATTCAGGAAGCACTCGATTCCAACCCACTACTTGATGTTGAAGATGCACAGGATGAAGTCAATTCCCAAGAAGAAAAAGCAGAAGCGTTAAAAGAAGCAACTGCGGATGTGGTCGATAGCGAGCCGGAGCCACAAGACAGTTCAGAAATGATTGAAAAATCAGAAATCAGCAATGAGCTTGAAATCGATACAACTTGGGATGATGTATACAGTGCCAATACAGGTAGTACCGGTATTTCACTCGATGAAGATACGCCGGTCTATCAGGGCGAAACCACGCAAACACTACAAGATTACCTCCTGTGGCAATTAGATTTAACCCCCTTCAGTGACACGGATCGAGCCATTGCTCTGGCACTCATTGATGCCATCGATAACTACGGCTACCTGACACTCTCTCTTGAAGACATTCTGGAAAGTGTTCAAAGTGAAGAAGAAGACGATATCGAGCTGGATGAAGTCGAGGCGGTCAGAAAACGCATTCAGCAATTTGATCCTTTAGGTGTTGCCTCCGTGAATCTACAGGACTGCCTGTTATTGCAACTGGCAACATATCCCTGTGATACGCCATGGCTCAACGAAGCCAGACGCCTGCTGACGGATCATATTGATCAATTGGGAAACCGAGATTACAAACTGATCCAAAAAGAAGCAAAGCTAAAAGAAGATGAATTACGAGCCGCTTTGCAACTCATTCAAGAACTCAACCCACGTCCAGGGAATGATATTCATGCAGAACATGCGGAATATGTCATTCCAGATGTTTCGGTCTTCAAAGACCGGGGGAAATGGGTCGTCACCATCAATCCGGACAGCATGCCAAGACTAAAAATCAATCAGCAATATGCAGCGCTGGGGCGGGGAAATGGCGCAGACAGTAATTATATCCGAACGAATTTACAAGAGGCAAAATGGTTAATTAAAAGTTTAGAGAGTCGAAACGAGACGTTGCTCAAAGTTGCCAAGTGTATAGTTGAACATCAACACGATTTCTTCGAGTATGGGGAAGAAGCAATGAAACCGATGGTTCTGAATGATGTCGCCCTTGCCGTTGACATGCATGAATCAACCATCTCACGGGTCACAACCCAAAAGTTTATGCATACCCCTCGGGGCATATTCGAGTTGAAGTACTTTTTCTCTAGCCATGTCAGTACCGACAATGGTGGAGAATGTTCATCAACCGCAATTCGTGCACTGATTAAAAAACTGGTAGCCGCAGAAAATCCGGCCAAGCCACTCAGTGACAGTAAAATTGCAACACTACTAGCTGATCAGGGGATTCAGGTCGCTAGACGTACCATTGCAAAGTACCGAGAGTCTTTGGGTATATCCCCATCGAGTCAGCGTAAACGCCTGCTATAGCGAGGCTCAACAGAGAAGGAAAGTCTATGCAAATCAACATTAATGGCCACCACATTGATCTGACCGATTCAATGCAAGACTATGTTCACTCAAAATTTGATAAACTTGAGCGTTTTTTTGACCATATCAACAGCATACAGGTCATCTTACGTGTTGAAAAACTTCAACAAATCGCTGAAGCGACGCTTCATGTTAATCAAGGCGAGATCCATGCGACCGCAGAAGATGAAAACATGTATGCAGCAATCGATAATCTGGTTGACAAGTTAGTCCGTCAGCTGAATAAGCATAAAGAAAAATTAAGTAGTCATTAATCATGCAACTCAATGAAGTTCTATCTCTGGACTGCACGAAAAGTGCAGTCCAATGTTCGAGCAAAAAGCGAGCATTAGAAATCATCAGTGAAATCGCAGCCAATTATACGGGTAAGAATGCTACCGAACTGTTTGAAAATATGCTCTCCCGAGAAAAAGTAGGTAGTACCGGCATCGGTAACGGCATTGCCATTCCACATGCAAGAATGACATTGAGTGAAAATGCGGTGGCAGTTCTCATTCAATGTGAGGAACCAATTGGTTTTGATGCCATCGACAATCGCCCTGTTGATATTCTATTTGCCTTGTTTGTACCGGAAGATCAATGCCAAATTCATTTAAAAACTCTCGCTCAAATGGCTGAACGACTGAATGACAAACAAGTATTAAAGCAGCTTCGTAAAGCTGAAAACGATCAAGAACTTTATGATATCATGGTCAACCAGTCCTGATTTTCTGAGTATGTCACGATGCGCTTAATTGTTGTTAGTGGTCAATCCGGTGCCGGTAAGAGTGTCGCCTTAAGGGTGCTGGAAGATCTTGGATACTATTGTGTCGATAACCTCCCCATTGATTTATTGGATGCTTTCCTTCAATCGGTGCAGGGTAGCAAGCAGAATGTGGCAGTCAGTATTGATATCCGTAACTTACCCCGCGACCCATCACTGCTCAGCGAGACTTTCCTCTCACTGAAACAGTCCGTCTCGCATAATGTCAATGTCCTGTTCCTTGATGCCACCGAAGATACACTACTCAAACGCTATAGCGAAACCCGCCGGATCCATCCGCTCTCCTTACACAACAGTAATTTAACGCTGGCACAAGCCATCGCTCAAGAAAAACGCATCCTCGCACCGTTGAAACAACAGGCCGATATGCTGCTCGACAGTACCGATAAATCGATTCATGAGCTGAGTGAAACCATTCGTATGCGAGTCGAGGGAAGAGAGCGTAAGAATTTGATTATCGTCTTTGAATCTTTTGGCTTTAAATATGGCTTACCCAATGACGCTGATTTTGTTTTCGACGTTCGTTTTCTGCCCAATCCCCACTGGCAACCTGAATTACGTGCATTTACCGGACTTGATGCGCCCGTAAAATCGTTCTTGGAACAACACTCCGATGTGATTGACATGCGCCAGCATATTCAGTCATTTATTGATTATTGGCTCCCTTCTTTAGAGAAGAATAATCGGAGTTATCTGACCATAGCCATTGGCTGTACCGGTGGAAAACACCGTTCTGTCTATCTGACTCAACAAATCGGTGAATACTTCTCCCAACTTGGGCATCAGGTACAAATTCGCCATACGTCTCTTGAACAACATCACTCCTGAAACCAACACTTCTTGAGACAAGCCAACAGAGGATCATGCAATGCCACAGCTCAGTAAAACGGTTTTAATTCAGAACAAGCTAGGACTTCATGCCAGAGCGGCCGTTAAACTTGTGGAACTGGCAGAATCATTTGATGTCATCCTGACCATTCGTAGTCAGGAAGGAAAAGAAGCCACCGCTGATGGTGTTATGGGACTACTGATGCTTGAGTCCGCTCAAGGACAATATGTCACTATTTCAGCAGAAGGCAGTGAAGCAGAGCCGGCATTAGACGCGGTTTGCTGTTTGATCGAAGATAAATTCGAAGAAGAAGACTAACCGACTATTTCAACGCAAAATAAATTTCATCCTGTAATAACTTCTGATTAAATCAGGCATAGAATTAAGTTACTATGTCACTTACATAATAAATACAACACAGGGGGAAGTTATGGCAGAGCATATTGAGTTTGATCAGGCTCACCTTACCCTCCGGGAAGTCACAGAAGCTTTAGAAAATGGTCGTTTTGTCCATGTTCGTCGCCAACTTCAGGACATGGAACCAGAAGATATTGCTCATCTTCTGGAAGCCTCACCGCGTAAAAGCCGTAATGTCCTCTGGCAACTGACCGACCCAGAAGACTACGGTGAAATCCTCGATGAACTCAGTGAAGACGTTAAAGACGCACTGGTGTCAAAAATGGCACCGGAACGGCTGGCAGAAGCAACTGAAGGCATGGATACCGATGACCTTGCTTACGTGTTGCGAAGTCTGCCTGATGGTCTCTCCCGAGAAATTTTATCCCAGATGGATAATGTCGACCGTTTACGGGTCGAAATGGCGCTGTCATATCCGGAGGATACAGCCGGTGGACTGATGAACACCGACTTCGTCACGATCCGCGGCGATGTGGATGTGGATGTCGTGCTCCGTTATTTACGGATGAAAGGTGAGTTGCCACAGGCAACCGATGCTCTATATGTGATTGATGAAGAGAGTAAACTCATCGGTCACCTCTCGCTTTCCAGCTTATTAACCAGTCAGCCGGATATCCGTATCTGCGACATTATGGAAGATGCTGATGAAGCGATTCAAGTCGATGCTAAAGATTCTGACGTTGCCAGCTTGTTTGAACGTCGAAACTGGGTCTCCGCGCCAGTCGTTAATGCTGAACAACACCTGTTAGGCCGGATCACCATTGATGACGTGGTCGATGTCATCCGTGAAGATGCCGAGCACTCAATGATGAGTTTAGCGGGGATGGACGATGAAGAAGATACGTTCGCACCGGTCATGAAATCGGCCCGTAAACGGAGTGTCTGGCTGGGGGCGAATGTCCTTGCAGCGCTGGCAGCAGCGTCAGTCTCCAATATGTTTGAGACCACGCTCGAACAGATGGCTTCGATCGCAGTGCTGATGACCATTGTTCCCTCGATGGGCGGGGTTGCAGGCAACCAAACCATTGCTCTGGTGATCCGCGGGCTGGCTTTGGGACACATCGGTGACAGTAACAAACGAGAACTACTTCTCAAAGAAGCGGCTGTCGGTCTGCTCAACGGTTGTCTATGGGCTTTGCTGATTGGCGGTATTGTCGTGCTATGGAAGGGTAACTGGTTACTTGGCGGCATTATTTCCGCAGCGATGTTGACCAACCTGACGGTCGCGGGTATTGCCGGGGTGACCATTCCGATCATCCTTAAAAAGATGAAAATTGACCCGGCACTCGCTGGCGGTATGGCTCTCACCACCGTCACCGACGTGATTGGCCTGTTCGTGTTCCTCGGACTGGCAACCATTTTTATTGCATGATGTCTTAATCATATAAGCTTTACGGTATTGTGCTCTTTTAGCAACGAAGTGGCCTTACAGCCACTTCAATCTAAGCTGTGAGATTACGCACTCCAACCGCCCTGATCCCAATTATCAAACCCCATCGTCCCGCTAATGCTATGTTGCCAGGTAATTTCCTGATAACTAAATTCAATCACCTCATGCATCTCTTCCTGATGCGCATGGACAGTATGTGGCAACGCAAAACTCATCCCACTGATAATCGCTTTTTTGAGTTCAATCGAATAAAACTTTTCGTTATAGCCCTGCTCATTGGTACGATAAAAATGAATCACACAATCGAGGTGCTCCTGCCGAGCAAATGCTGTGGATAGCAGCGGGCTCGATTTATCAATATTTTTAATCATACGGATGGGGGCATGACTTTTACCATGTTGATGCGGAGCTTTCGCCATATGATGATCACAGGAAAGAATTGTGATTTCATCGGCATGAGACTCCTGATACTTATTTCCCATTGAATCTTTGGTGTTGCATCCGCTGGAAATTAAGCCCTGTTTTTCCCCATTAATTGTCATGTATGCGATGTGCGCCATAAAAACCAACCTTTTTATCATGAAAATGATTATGTCTCTTTTTCATCAAATCGATCTATTGTTATAGAGAACATAATCGCTGTTAAAAAAGACTGAAGACAACATTGATTCAGCCCTTTTCGTTAATATCTTCCGGCTTGTTGCTTTTCTTCTATTAATTATTCACAGACCTGTCGATTATCGGTATAGATATGAATACGAAAAATTGGCCACGATGCTCGGCGCTCTGCTTTTTCACAGCGTTGATAGCCAGAATTTTCGATGAGTGATGGTACTGTAAAGTTAGATACAAGAGGAAAGATAAACATTAATATAATTCCGATAATTATACCTTTCCCCATCCGACTTTCAGCTTTTGGAGATAACTTCCGATAAAATAACAACACTAGAAAACCACAAAAAAAGCTGAGAAGCCCAATGCCACCGATTCCATACATGGCTCCTCTATTATATTCAATGACCGTTGAAGGGTGGATAAAATGATCAACCAAGTTAAATAGATAAAAAGTAAAATAAATTAAAGAAAACAAGGCTAAACTGCCACTTATCAATAGTCCTATCAATATTTGAGATATCGTCGTTTCTTCTTTCATTCAAAATAGACTCTTAAACTGAGATTCCAATAAACAAATAAATTAATATTCATTATTCTTGATTTTTTCTCTTATCAGTTGATCACAATCTTGCTGACTATCGGTATAGATATGAGTACGAAATATCGGCCAGGAATATTTAGGCTCTGCCTTTTCACAACGATGATAATTTTCATCTTCAATAAATTTAGGAATAACAAAACCAGCTAAAATAGGAAACATAAATGTCAATACAAGCCCTACAACAATTCCTTTTCCCATTCTATTTTCTGCTTTTACAGATATCCGTCTATGAAAAAGTAAAACAATAAATCCCAAAAAAACACTTAGTGTCACAATCCCAGCCCCTAATCCATACATAGCACCCCGTCTGAACTCGATGACTATTGGTAAATGAATCAAGCTATCAATCAAATCATGTAAGGCTAAATAGAACAGAACCAAACAAGGTACAGCTATTCCACCAAATAACAATATTCCTAATAATGCTTTGGGGATAGTAATTTCGTTTTTCATTAAAAATTGGCTCTAGGTTGTGGAGATAACATTCTCTTGAACGAATGTTTGGCGAAATCAATCACTATATGTTGTGCTGAGTCCAATACATAATCAATCACCGAACCAGCAACTCGCGCTATATCATCTTCAATTTTATGTTTAGCTCGGATAAGATAAGTATTAATATTACTACTCATCTCATCTAATACTGAAATAACTTGGTCAGTAATATGATAGCGGTCTTCTACATAATCATATAAAAATGACAAACCAAACCCAACAGCGACAACAACAGCAATAGGGCCAATAGCCAAAGAGAAAAATCCCATCATATAAGCAGCACCAATAGAAACTCCTGTGGTAATCCCAATCTTTACCACATCTGTTGCAAGAGAACCGATTAACTGAGACAAAGTTGCTTCATCAGTTAAAAAATAATCAACAACTCGATAAGCAGTCATAAGAATGATCGAAACAATACCACCGGATTTAGCAGCACTAATAGCCGCTGAACTTCCTAACCCCATTGTCACAACCTTGGCATTGTTCACCCCATATTTCGTCCCGGTTAACACCTTTCTTAAACGGGGATTCCCCTTCAAGATAATATGCGGTTTACCACCATAGTGTTTGATATATGCTCGACCACTCCAGCCCTTAGCCCATCCCCCCAAGTCACCAACGAGTTTACTTAAAGTTCGGATATCATCAGCAGAAGAGTAGTATCCAGCACCATATTCAGTACATTTTTTTATTTTTTTCCACGACTGTTTCGCTGAACTGGAATAACAAAAGTTAGATTTCACAATATTATCCATCTCTTCAAAAGAGATGACGTAGATTTCATGCTGGTTGGATTGAATATCTTGTTTGATTGCTGCGCGTTCTTGAGGGGATAGCATCACTTTATTCCTTATCGACAACGTCGATGATTCGTTCAACGCCATACACGGGACTGCGCTGAAAACCATAAAGGAGAACCGGAAAAAATTTGCTATAAATTAACACAACAATTCAAAACATTACGTCCAATTGTTATGACTCGTGATATTTTACTCAAAATAACTATCAGGAATTGATAGTTATGGTAGTAATCAAAAAAGCGAGCTATTCAGCTCGCTTTTCTGTCAACTTGAGGTTTGGCCAAGAACAATCACTATTCTCCGGCGACTTTCATTGATTCAATCAGAATAGAACCGGTCTGAATCTGAGAACGCACATCCACATCATTCCCGACAGCGATAATCCGGCTGAACATATCCTTCAACCCACCGGCAATGGTGATCTCAGAGACTGGAAACTGAATTTCTCCATTTTCAACCCAGAACCCGGCAGCACCACGGGAGTAATCTCCGGTGACAATATTGACGCCCTGCCCCATCACTTCTGTGACTAAAAAGCCGGTGCCCATTGCTTGCAGCATCTGCTTGAAGTTCTGTTCACCGGAGGATTTCACAAACCAATTATGAATGCCGCCGGCATGACCGGTCGGCGTCATATTGAGCTTTCTTGCCGCATAGCTGGAGAGCAAGTAAGTCCCTAATACGCCATCAGTCACGATATCCTGATCCCGGGTCGCCAACCCTTCACTGTCAAACGGGCTCGAAGCCAACCCGCGCAAGATATGCGGCCGCTCAGCAATCGAGAACCAGTCCGGGAAAACTTTCTCGCCTAAATGATCCAACAGGAATGAAGATTTACGGTACAAATTGCCTCCGGAAATCGCCATCACGAAATGACCGATCAGGCCTGTCGCAACTTCTGGTGCAAACATCACCGGATAATGACCGGTTTTCAGTTTTTGCGGATCCAACCGACCCACAGTTCGCTCGGCCGCAAGCTGACCAACTTGCTCGGGAGTCCACAGATCATCTTTATGCCGTGCAATGGTATAGCTGTAATCCCGCTCCATACGATCCTGTTCACCCTGCCCAATCACACAGCAACTGATACTGTGACGGCTGGATGCATAGCTGGCGAGCAGACCATGGCTGTTTCCGTAAACCCTTACACCGTAGTGACTGTCATAACTCGCACCATCACTCTGTTTTATCTTGGTGCTGTAATCCAGTGCCGCTCTTTCTGCGGCAATCGCAATACTGGCAGCCTGATCCGGATTGGGTTCATCCGGGTGAAATAAGTCCAGATCCGGAATATCTTTCACCATCAATTCTTTCGGCGCAGGGCCGGCAAACGGGTCTTCCGAGGTATAATGAGCAATATCCAATGCAGCCATAACAGTCTGTTGAATCGCCTGTTCACTCAGATCGGATGTCGAAGCACTGCCTTTGCGTTGCCCCCGATACACTGTAATCCCCAAGGCACCATCACTGTTGAACTCGACATTCTCGACTTCACAAAAACGGGTTGAAACACTGAGCCCCGTACTCTTGGTGATCGCCACTTCTGCGGCGTCCGCTTGTGACGATGCAAGCTCTAAAGCTTTCGCGACCGCAGCTTCAAGCTCACTGCGCTGTTGTGCAACTTGCTGTTTTACATTCATAACTGATGTCTCTTCTTGAAACTATTTCGATAGCATAACAAGAAATGCTCGTTCTCCCCACGATTCTTGCTAAAATAACGGACATTGATAAGCAGATAAGTTAGAGACTATGGCGCGCAAAAATCAAAAAGCTCCCTGGGAAGAAGAAGAAGAGATCATTTGGGTCAGTAAAACCGAAATGAAAAATGACATGATTGAGTTGCAACAACTCGGGGAAGCGCTGGTTGAACTCAAGCCGGCCGCTTTGGAAAAGTTCCCGTTACCCGCGGATCTTGCCGAGGCAATCGAAGATGCGCAACGCTTTAAGAATGAAGCAAAAAGACGACAACTTCAGTACATTGGCCGTTTGATGCGTCATATCGATGTAGAACCGATTCAGGCTGCATTGGACAAATACCGGAACAAACATGCACAGGCAACTGCTGCGTTCCATCGTCTGGAACAGCAGCGGGATCAATTGATTGAGGAAGGTGACACCGCGATCAATGCCGTCATTGAAAAATATCCTGAAGTCGACCGCCAACAACTCCGTCATCTGGTTCGTCAGGCAAAGAAAGAACAACAGAGCGGAAAATCATCAAAAGCTGCCCGAGAGATTTTTCAACTGCTGAAAACGTTAGAAGAAGCGCCACAATAATGACCATTCGAGGCGTCATGTCCTGATGAAGGCATGACGCTATCGTTAGGGGCTGCTGACCTTTCGTGGTTAAATTTTGTTCAATCTGAACGGGTATTGATCGCGGCGCGGGGCATGCCGCTTAGCTATCCTAAGCAAATGACCCGCAACAAAGAGCAAGACACGTTCAGATGAACCCTCTGGGCAGCATTTGTCGCTCATTTATCCAGCGTTAGGTCATGGTTCATGTAGAGCGCTACACTTCACATGACCTGCCTTGACTAAATGCACGACAAATTGCTGCAAAAACCATCACGAAGGGTCAACAGCCCCTAGCCATTTCCTGCGCGGATAAATGCATTCAGCGACGCATTTGAATGCGATTCACTCAACGACTCAATGCCCCCCGTCACCTGTATATGATTCTCATCGATATAAGCAAAATGACTGGCCATATTCTTCGCATCACTGACATGATGGGTGACCATCAAAACTGAGATATGCCGCTCGTTGGCCAAGCGTCTGACCAAGGCCAGCATATCTGCTCGTAAAATCGGATCCAATGCTGAAAAAGGTTCATCCAGCAACCAGTGTGAACGTTCCTGCACAAAACAACGTGCCAGTGCGACGCGCTGTCTTTGCCCGCCGGACAACTGCGCCGGCCGTCGATCTAACAGCGTTTCGATACCCACTTGATGCGCCGCATGGACGACTTTATCCCAGTCTTGACGCGTCAGTTTTAACCCGGGGTGTAACCCCAATCCGATATTGTCACGCACAGACAAGTGAGGAAAAAGGTTGTGTTCCTGAAACAGCATCGAGAATGGGCGCTCATACGGTGGCAACGACAACACAGACTGATCATTGACCCGAATATCACCGGACTTCGGAACAATAAAACCGGCGACCAGACTTAACAACGTCGATTTCCCGGCACCGCTCGGCCCCATCAAAGCCCAAATACTGCCTTGAGACACCGAGAGCGAGAAATCAAACCACTCTTGCTGATATTCATAACGCACCTGATCAAGTGTCAGCATTGATATACTCCCCGCGCCGGAACAGACGCTCTACAACGAAAAAGCATCCGAGACTGATCAGCAATAAACAACTTGCCACAACCGCAGCCGATTCCATCTGATAACTTCCCAATAACTGATAAAGATAAAGCGGCAAGGTTCTGAACTCTTGGCTGCCGAATAACGCAATGGCACTTAAATCCCCCATCGCCACCAAAAAGCTGATCACCCACGCATGAATGATCGGTTTTCGCACGGCACGCCACTCCACCAGCCAAAGGCGACGCCATCCCCGCATTCCCAGACTGTCACACAGAGACTGATATTGCTGCGCTAACATCCACAACGGTTGTTGCAGGGTTTTAATCACATAAGGTAAAGCCATCATCGCGTTGACGGCCACGACGACCCCATAGGCAAAGTCAAACGCATTGGTAAACACACGTAACAGCAGAAACAGTCCGGTACTAATCACCAAGCCCGGTGTGACCAAAACCATCATGCCGACTGTTTCCAGTATATCGGCACGTCGTCCCTGACGGTTCAGTCGCCAGCTCCGACTCGTCAGCAAGACGCCGATGCCGGCCGCCAGAGCGAGTGAACCGGCGACACCGGCAACGCGTAAAGAGCTGGCAAGCGCCTGCCAAAACCCCGCACCACTCAGCACAGGCCACAAATGTGAATTGACTCCGGAAATAAGCACCATCACCAGCGGCGGTAGCACCAACAAGCCACAACAAACAATCCATCCACAATCCCAGTAACGCGCCAGACCACTATCGCGGAATAAAGGCTGACGGGGAGAGTCGCCCTGACTTCCCACATTGATGGTTTTCGTGATGCTTTGTAGTATGAAAGCCAACAAACCACACAGTAACATTTGCCATAGCGCCAGTATGGCACCGGCACGAAGATCAAAATCAAACTTAATCGCCTGATAGATAGCCAATTCGATCGTCGTAGACTGCGGACCGCCACCCAAGGCCATCACTGTGGCAAAGCTGGTAAAACACAACATGAAGACCAATCCGGCCACATGAGGTATCTGCTGACGAATCCGCGGCCAGTGAACATAACGAAATATTTGCCACGGGGTCATTCCCAGATGACAGGCTAATAAGGTCTGCTCTCTCGGGATCATTTCCAAAGAGTGTAAAAACAGTCGGCTGGCATAAGGCAGATTAAAAAACACATGAGCCAGTAAGATGCCATTCAGGCCGTAGACTGAAAAGCTGAAATCCAGATGTAGTGTATGCAGTACACTGGCTAAAAAACCGCTGCGTCCATAAATTGCCAGTAAACCAAATACCCCGACTAACACCGGCATCACCAGCGTGGTCGAAAATAACTTGATCAGCAAGTTGCGGCCGGGAAATGCACGACGGTGCAACGCCAAGGCAACCGGAATGGCCGGAATCACACTCAACAAAGTGGATAGCAATGCCTGATAAAAACTGAACCGCGTGACATGGAGATAATACGGATCACTCAGTACCGCGGTCAGTTCAAGCCCGGATGCATGAACCAGCAATGCCCCGAACGCACTGAGAATAAAGATCACCACCCCAGTGGCGACCCAAAGCCCGATGCGGGGAGCGCGTTGAATAATCACAGTCGCTGCTACCGAGCCTGTGTGAGTGCTGTTTGCCATTCACGAATCCAATGTCTCCGGTTTTTAGCAACTTCCGTTGCCGAAAACCGCAATGTTTTTTCCGGTACAGATAAGTGACGGAAAGCGTCCGGCAGCGTGACCGAAGTCACCGGATACATCCAGTTCGTCGTCGGGATGACTGACTGGAATTCATCACTCAACATAAACTGCATAAACTGATCGGCAAGCGCCTGATGCGGACTCCCTGCTAACTTCGCAGCCACTTCGACCTGCATGTAATGCCCTTCCGAAAATTCAGCCGCAGCATATCGATCATCCTGTTCAGCAATCTGATGATACGCTGGTGAGGTGGTGTACGACAGAACCATATCCGACTCACCTTTCAGAAACATCGAGTAGGCTTCAGACCAACCTTTGGTCACCGTGACCGTTTTCTTCGCCAGTTGTTGCCAAGCCTGAGCAGCCTGATCACCGTAGACGGATTTCATCCACAACAAAAGCCCCTGACCGGGTGTTGATGTTCGGGGATCCTGATAGATGATTTTCAGCTCAGGTGACTGCTCAACCAGTGCTTTGAGACTCTTGGGCGGGTTAGGTAGTAAATCCTGACGATAGACAAAGGCAAAATAACCATAATCGTAAGGGACAAAAACATCATCATGCCATCCATTGGGCAATGTTAACGCTGCGGTATCGACATGATGCTTCGCTAACAGACCGGTCTGTTTCGCTTCTGCCATCAGGCTGTCATCCAGCCCCAGAACAATATCCGCCTGACTATGACTTCCCTCAAGGCGCAGACGGTTGAGAATCGAGACCCCGTCATCGAGTGCGACGTAATTCAGCTTGCACTGGCAATGTGCCTCAAATGCTTGCTTAATCGCAGGTCCGGGGCCCCATTCCGAGGTGAAAGAATCATAGGTATACACGGTCAGTTCAGGGGACTGAGCCTGTACCACGCCAGTGGTTAAACTCAAGATGAAGATGCCTGCATAAATCGAGGCTTTGGAATTGTTCATTGTCACGGCTCGCTCTCCTTGATACGAGCGGCACAGGGTTGAGGCAGGCCTCAGAGGGCAGACCAAACTCAATTCCTACGCCAGCATTATCTGGTTCAGGTCGTTGCGGGTTCTGGGCAATGGCCCAATCTCAGCACCATGACAAAATACCGAATCGGTTAATGTGTCATGGAAGCTCCCCGATGAGTGCGGATGATTTTACTGTGAATTGAATCAATGTGCTACTGATGATTCAGTGCTGATACCCCCAGCGTGGTACCACAGTCTGCTCGATCCCCAGATGGTCAAGAATCCGCGCAACCATAAAATCGACGAGATCATCGATCGACGCTGGCTGATGGTAAAATCCGGGCGCAGCCGGCATGATGGTCACGCCAGCCTGAGACAGCTTCAACATATTTTCTAAGTGTATGGTTGAAAAAGGCGTTTCCCGTACCACTAGCAACAGCTGTCCTTTTTCTTTGATGACCACATCTGCCGCGCGCTCAATCAAATTATCAGACATGCCATAAGCAATCGAAGCCACACTGCCGGCTGAACAAGGACAAACCACCATCTGTTTTGGTGCTGACGAACCGGAAGCAACCGGAGAAAACCAATCTTCTTTGCCACACACAATCAATTGCTCATGACGACATTGAAGATGCTCAACCAAGGTCTGGTGGGCTTTGTCCGGTGCTGCGGAAAGCTTCAAACCATGCTCCGTCGCCAGTACCACTCTCGCCGCTGACGAGATAAGCAGATAAACTTGATAATCCGCAGCTAACAAATGCTGAAGCAAACGTAATCCGTAAGGCGCACCGGAAGCCCCCGTCCAAGCGAGTGTGATGGCTTTTTCTTGCTGAAGATCACGCATGATAGCCTCTCTCCAATTGCAACAGCAGTTTGTCATGAATACCGCCGAAACCACCATTGCTCATCACCAAAATTGAATCTCCGGGATGCACAACCTGAACCACTTGTTGTACTAAAGCATCAATCTCATCGGCCACATAGCCCGGCTGGTGACATTGTGCAACCACATCAGCAACCGGCCATGTCAGTTCTTCCGGCTGGTAAAGGAATACCATATCCGCCTGAGCCAAGGCATCGGCCAGAACCTGCTTATGCACGCCCATTTTCATGGTTGCCGAGCGAGGTTCCAATACCGCGATAATCCGCTGTGAACCGACTTTTGCTCGTAGCCCTGCTAAGGTTTGTTGGATGGCTGTCGGATGATGAGCAAAATCATCATAAACCGTCACACCATGTACCTCACCACGCAGTTCCAGACGACGCTTGGTGTTAATAAACTGCCCCAACGCTTCACAAGCCATCTCCGGAACAACACCGACATGGCGGGCAGCCGCAACAGCCATGATAGCGTTATGCACATTATGATCCCCGATCAAATCCCATGACACGGTGCCAACTGTCTCCCCATTTAATAAAATCTGGAATGAAGATCCATCTTTTTCTAATTTTGTTGCATTCCAGTTTGCATTCTCACCGCAAAGTTCTTGCTCGCTCCAGCAACCTTGTGCCAAAACATCATTTAAAGCAGTATCATTTTGGGGAGAAAGGATACGACCAATGCCGGGAACCGTCCGAACCAAATGATGAAATTGTTTCTTAATTGCCTCAAGATCGTCAAAGATATCAGCATGATCGAACTCTAAATTGTTCAGGATCAGCGTATTCGGATGGTAGTGAACAAACTTAGATCGCTTATCGAAAAAAGCACTGTCATATTCATCGGCTTCGACGACAAAAAAGTCACTTTCACCCAGTCTGGCAGAAATGCCGAAGTTACCGAGCACACCACCGACTAGAAAACCGGGCTGATAACCACAATATTCCAGTATCCAGCTCAACATACTGGCAGTCGTGGTTTTACCATGTGTTCCAGCCACCGCCAGTACCCATCGTTCCCGCAGCAAAAACTCACTCAACCACTGTGGTCCGGATGTATAGGGCAGACGATGATTGAGGACATACTCGACACAGGGATTCCCCCGACTCAGTGCATTACCGATCACCACTAAATCCGGCCGAGGATTGAGTTGTTCGACATCAAAACCCTCTATAATTTCAATGCCTTGAGATTCCAGCAACGTGCTCATTGGTGGATAAACATTGGCATCGGAACCGGTGACCCGATGTCCCATCTGACGAGCCAGCGTCGCGACGCCACCCATAAATGTGCCACAAATTCCGAGTATATGTATGTGCATGAATCCCTCAGTCCTCTGCTCTGATTTTCGCTCATCTTACTGCCCTTCATTATCATGATTCACATCATAAAAGCGAGCCGGAAATCAACAATCCGACAGAGATTTTACCCTCAGTCTGGCAGGATTCACGCTTGTCGCCATCTTGTATGAAAAATGAGATCTAGGTCAGTTACTTTATTACCTTAAATAAGATCCGGATCATAGAATCTTATTTAAAGGGCATCCATCGCCCATTTGCATAATGCCAATTTGCTGTCTTTCAGACGAATGGCAAGTATTCATGATTGCTTTTCAAGGAAATAACATGTCAGAGATGAGAACCTTAGGAGAATTCATTGTTGAGAAACAAACTGATTTTCCTCACGCAAGCGGAGAGCTCTCTTCCCTTCTTGCTTCGATACGTTTGGCAGCAAAAATCGTAAACCGTGAAATCAACAAAGCGGGACTCGTCGATATTACCGGGGCTGTCGGTACAGAAAATATTCAGGGCGAAGATCAGCAAAAACTCGATGTTTACGCCAATGAGAAGTTTAAAGCAGCACTTGAAGCCAGAGACCAGGTCTGCGGTGTCGCCAGTGAAGAAGAAGACGAAGCGATCATATTCAATAAAGAATTGAATAAGAATGCTAAGTATGTCGTGTTGATGGACCCGCTTGACGGCTCAACCAATATTGATGTGAATGTGTCGGTCGGAACCATTTTCTCGATTTACCACCGTGTCTCTCCGATTGGTACCACTCCGACAGCGGAAGACTTTCTGCAACCGGGTCATAAACAGGTCGCAGCCGGATACGTCATTTATGGATCTTCCACAATGCTGGTATACACCACCGGCAATGGCGTCAATGGGTTTACTTACGATCCGTCGTTAGGCACCTTCTGTCTCTCCCATGAAAACATGATGATTCCGGAAGATGGCAGAATCTATTCGATTAACGAAGGGAACTACATTCGTTTCCCGACCGGGGTGAAAAAATATATTAAACACTGTCAGGAAAACGTGCCGGAAGATAATCGTCCCTACACGTCACGCTATATCGGATCGCTGGTTGCGGATTTTCACCGTAACCTCCTCAAAGGCGGTATTTACCTGTATCCAAGTACACTCAGTCACCCACAAGGTAAACTCCGCCTACTGTACGAATGTAATCCCATGGCGTTCCTGATGGAGCAAGCCGGCGGTATTGCCACTGATGGCCCCAACCGGATTCTTGACCTTAACCCGCAAGAGCTACACCAGCGTGTACCGTTTTTTGTCGGTTCAAAAAACATGGTCACCAAACTCCAAGCGTTTCTGGAAGCCCATCAAGACGATTAAATCTCTCTGTAAAGCGCCTCCGGGCGCTTTTTCTTGTCCCATCACGGTTCAGTGATCAACACTTTTTGCGTTCAACGGTGAAGTGAATAATAATAGGCGCTTCAAAACGTCCGCTAAACAGTAAGGAATACATTCATGAGTTTGAATAACGTACCAGCAGGTAAATCTCTGCCTGATGATATCTATGTCGTCATTGAAATCCCGGCGAATGCTGATCCAATCAAATATGAAGTAGACAAAGAGTCTGGTGCTGTATTTGTAGACCGCTTCATGTCTACACCAATGTTCTACCCATGTAACTACGGTTATGTAAACAATACGCTTTCTTTGGATGGTGACCCGGTTGACGTGCTGGTTCCGACACCTTATCCGCTGGTTCCCGGTGCAGTCATTCGCTGCCGTCCTGTCGGTGTACTGAAAATGACGGATGAATCCGGTGAAGATGCAAAAGTTGTTGCCGTGCCTCACTCAAAACTGACCAAAGAATATGACCATATTCAAGATGTCAATGATCTGCCTGAGTTGCTGAAAGCACAAATCAAACATTTCTTCGAGCGCTATAAAGAGCTTGAATCAGGCAAATGGGTAAAAGTTGATGGCTGGGAAGATGCAGCATCAGCTCGCGCAGAGATCCAATCCTCTTATGAGCGCGCACAAAACAAATAATTCGTCTGTTGACTGAGAAGCATAAGGAGAGATTTTTATCTCTCCTTTTTCTTTATATGAAGATAGAAGCTGATTGTGCAATGAACTCAGATCCGCTGACACCAATCTCCGGATGCAATTACCTGACTTAACTTAGAGACATCCTGATAAAAATAGATCCAAGCCATCCCAAAGGGCGTTTCAATCTGTTCACGGCGGTATTCAACGGGAACATCTTCCAACTCATCCAAACGGGATAAGGTTTGATCATCCACGACATAGATCTCGCCCATGACCGACTGATGTCCTTCAATTAACCCCGGATAAGGCCCGAGATCATATAAGGAAAATTCCGGTGGCGTTTCGTAATATCCCAGCATCGAACTTTCACCCAAATACCAGTGATTATATTCTCCATCACGCAACGTCCCGTAGACAAATACTAAATGCTGCTGCATAAACACTCCTTGTTTATTCTCTCATCACGTTTATCTGAGTCTGACTTCATCCTTTCACAGCGACATTTCTAACCATAGACGCTCTCGTCACAGAAATCATGCAACATAGCGACTTTTCACGGTGAAAGTTGATGGATGACATCAAGTCATCACTCTGTCTTTAATTAAACTCAAATTGATACAAGACATTCATGGTACTCGTCAACCCGGAGATCGCTTCAACATACAAATCACTCATCAAGCGATAACGCACTGTGAACTGACCGACAGAGTTAAAAATACCAACCCCGTATTTCACTTGCAATCCCGGTAGAACATAACCACTCACTGTAACCTGAGACTGTTCTCCCGAGCCGGATGTATCTAACTGGAGATCTTGAACACCAAATGCCTGCCCGATCTCTCCGACCAATTTCCCACTCTGGGCAAGACTCAAACCAATCAAGCTCGTCGTCAACGCGCCATTATTCGACTCTGCATCGAGGTTTTGTCCGCGAATTAAGTAAGAGAGCGCATTCGCCTGCGCCATGGCCGGCTCCGAAAAGACTGACACGGATGGATTATCCGCCGGTCCGTTCACTTTGATCCCTGCCGTGACATTATCAGCAATATTATTCGGATTACGAATGGCGGTAATCGACACATAAGGCTGACTGATCGGCCCATTCAGAATAACTTTACCCTGTTGAATGACCAAATCTTGTCCCAGCGAGCGGTATGTCCCGTTCAGAATATTGACTTCTCCGGTCATGAATGGGGTATTGTCTCGCTGTGAAATTCTCAGTTCGCCTTGCAGCTTCCCATTCAGTCCGAAGGCTGACAGCCGAACCCCTGAACCAATCTTCACCGTCACTTTACTTTCCAGATTAAACGGCAAAGATTGCGTCTGCTTAACCGTTTGAGAATCTTGAATAATAACTTGATCAGGAGAGACCTTAACCGCACTGTCCGGTAGTTTATCAACGGTAATCTTTCCTTCAGGTAACTCAATAGAGCCTTCAACTCGCGCGACTTCCGGGGTCAGTGTCAGTGTCATATCCGGGATCGCCTTTAGCTTCACGTAAGGAGGAAAATCGATATCCACCCCGTCAGCATATAATCGGGAATGAACCGCCCAGTCGTCGAGTTTCGTCCAGTCAGCGTCCCCTGAAAGATGTAGCTCGCCTTCCGGGGTCTTCACCAAAGCCGCAAGTCGAGCCTGATACCCTTCGAACTGAATATCAATATTCCCTTGCTGAATATCGACCGGTGTCACTTCCCCTTGCAACTGAATTCGACTGACAGCCAGTTTTCCCGTGACTTGAGGATGTAACAGATCGCCATGTACTTTCAGGTGTCCATCAGCGATAGAACGAAACTCATTGTAATCCCCTAACAAAGATTGCATCAGGCTCAAATCCAACCGATTGATATCGATATTTGCCGTCACCTGTTTCTGTTGCTGCTTGATATCGGGAATCTTGACCGTCAAATCAAGCGCACCATGTTCGGCCAGATCAATCTGGCCGGTAGCAGCAAGATGGTTGTCTTTGAGATCCATTTGAAACTTCATCTGCTGCCATGCCACCACCAAAGGCTTCATAGCAATCTGCTGCTGTAACTGACCTTGTTCGACAAGCACGGTTAACTCAGCTTGAGGCGGTAACTGTTGGTCCTTCCCTTGAGCCCATTTCAGAAACGCTTCAGCATCGACGCGTCCTTTTAATGTTGTTTCTTCTGGCAACACATAGGCTAAGCGAGCTAAATCAAGCTGATGCAATGACACATGAAGCTGGCCTGACGATGGCTGAATCGTGATGTCTTGATCAAGACATAGAGAAGAAGACAGATCCTGCCAACAATGCGCCTGAATACTCAATTGTTGCTCTGATGGCAGCAAATCAATTTGCACTGGCGACTGAAGCGTCAGTCGATGCTTTTCTCGCGATAACGTGGCACGTGCGAGCGTCCCTTGCCAGCGATGAAACTCACGGTCAGTCGATCCGGTAACCTCAAGCTGCACACGCCCTTCCGACGTGTCCGCATCAAGATTCACCACATGTTGAAATAAGTCACCGCGCCCGCTTAAGGTAACGGTCTTCAAGATATACTGCTGATAACGCCCCTGCTGCAAATTCAGAATGACATTCCCATGTACCTGATTCAAATCACTGATTTTGCCATGCAACGAGACATTGTTGGCTTGGATTAAATCTTGCCACTGAAGTTGAGTACCGGTCAGTGACACCTCCGCTTCAGGATGACGCAAATTTCCTCGTAAACGGATATCGCCTTGAATATTGCCTTTCCCCTCAGGCAGACTTTTCGACAAATCTGGGACAGAAATGTGTACATTCATATCCCAACGTTGATCCAAAGTCCCCTCGACCCGAAGCTGATTTTTACCATGAGCAACAACCAGCGCCGGTGTCATGGCGTGGATCTGGTTTCCCTCCGTCTCACCGGAAACCGTCAATGGTCCTGACACATGCAGTGGGTATTGTTGCAACGCCCCATTCAGTTCAAGCTGAGTCACATCGAGCTGCCATTTGGGTCCGGACACAGACGCCTTAAGATCGATCTGCCCATTCAATTTTCCCGACACCTCAGGCCACTGAGCCTGAGGTTCAATCTGCCGGAATGATAACTGTGAACCCAACGTGAATGCCTTTTGCCACGCCAACTGACTTTGCCCCGAAATCACCCCGTTAAGCGTCTTGATTTGTAATGCTGAAAGTTCAAGCTGAGTGAGTGTTCCCTGACCTGAAACATCAACCTGAGTCGAGGGAATCGCTTTGCCGTGTACCAATCCTTGTAAGGCGAGCTGATATTGATTGAGTTGTCCTTCAAGATTCAGATGTCCAAGATCAAGCTGGTATTGTGCATCCCCCGACAAAGGCCACTGCCCGGCAAGATCGTCAATCTCGATGTTGAACGGAAATCCGGCCGAAAGCGGTTCAAGCTGTGCAGAAATGCTTCCCTGAACCCGTTCAGCCAATGTGGCAGAAAGCTGCATTTTGGCCAGACTACCACGCACTGCGGCTGTGACACGCTGTCCCTGAATTTCCGGCAAATGCAGCATTGAATTCAGGTGGATATCCAGTGGGTAATCTGAGGATAACGTCATATTGCCATGACCATCTGCTGCAATTTCCGGTGTTGCTACATCGAAATGTTCAATCCGAATCCGGTGACGGTATGCCTGTGCGGATAAATGCAGTTTTTCAATCTCATGTTTGCTTTCACTATCACTACCACTGCGAATCTGCATGTCATTGAGCCGGAACTGATTCACACGGATATCCAGCGGAATCCATATGTCGGGTAATGTCAGCGCCGGGTAGGAAAACGTCGCCAACGATGCAGTTGCTGCCGGTTGTGCTTTCGGTGCCGATTCGACATCGATCTTCGTCTGCTGTAAGGCCACTTTATCCAACGTCAGACGGCTTCGATACCACGACACGCCACCCTTTAATGTCTGCCATTGAAGCCGTACTCGCGGTAAGTCCAACGTGACATCTTCGAGAGAAAAATGAGTCACAGACAGTGGAATCGGCAGATTCAGGAGCTGTTTGGGCGACGACGTATTCTTATCCGGCTCAGAAGATGCACCATTTTCCGGGATTGAAACCTGCACATGGCGGGCCGTCAAAGAATCAAGACACAGCGCAGGCTGGAATAAACAACGACTGCGTACCGACAATCCGACGTGTTCCAGTTGTAGCTTCATCTGAGTCTGCGAGTCTTGGTATGCCACATCATACAAATCCAGTTTCCCGGCTAAGATGCCGTCTACCCGGCTGATCTGCAAACCGGGAACAAACCGCTCAGCTCCGGAGACTGCCAGATGTAACCCGACGGGCGTATAAAGCAAAACCCCCGTCACTGTAATCAGTACCGCAAGCAACAATACGATGGCAATGATCAACCATTGACTGGTACGCAACGCAAACCGAATCATAAATCCGGCCCCAGTGTGAAGTGAATATGGAATTCATCACCCGGGGTTGAATCCAGCCCCCAGGCAAAATCAAGACGAACCGGGCCTATCGGGGAAACCCACCGCACGCCAACGCCGGTCCCTCTTTTCCAGTTCGGTGTCGAGTTGAATGCATCGCCATAATCGTAAAACAGAGCTGCCCACCAGTTACCATAGAGATTGTATTGATACTCCAGCGATGCCGTCGCAAGATATTTAGCACCGCTCAGAGCCCCCTTTGCATCTCTCGGTGAGATCGATTCATACGAATAACCGCGAATACTGTTATCCCCCCCGGCAAAGAATCTCAGCGATGGAGAAACCCGGTTAAAATCATCCACCAAATTGGCACCGCCCCTCACACGAAATAATCCGCGGTGACGTTCCTCATAAGTCCGAATCCACGACGTCCCCGCTCGAATTCTCAAAATATCGGTTTCTGAGTGTAAATTCTTATTCCCGTATTCTAATGTCAGGGTTTCTTTATCGCCCCAAGTAAGCAAGCGCTTACCACGAACTCGAGTCCGGGAAAACGTGATCCCCGGCAAAACAAATTGGCCAACATCATCCAGCGTTCCCAACTCATAATTTTCTATCAGATAACGCGTAAATAGCGTCCGGTGCCACCCATTCGACAACTGCCAATGCCGTTCAACTGAGAGGTTGGATTCAATGCTTTTCGTATCTAACTTGTCGACCCGTTTCAGACCGTACTGAAGCTCATAGTACTGATTCAACACATCTTCCAAGGGAATTTTATAACTCGCTGTCACGAGCTGTTCCGGATCTGATAACGAAAAACTGCTACTGAAGCTATGCCCCTTATTGTTAATCCAAGGCTTATTCCACTTCAGTAACACCGTCGGCCCGACGTCTGTCGAATAACCGGCACCCGTTTCAATCTGATTTTGACTGGCAGGCGCCAAGGTCACATGCATCGGTAGTTCTTGCTGTGTATCCAACTGACTTAAATCAGGTTCGACCAACACCGAAGAAAACCAATCGGTACTCGCGAGACGCTGGTTAAACTCGCCGACTTTAGACACCAGATATGGGTCTCCGGGTCGATAAGTCTGTAACGACGCGACTCGCTCCGGTTCAATCTGACTACCCACCATAATGGTTTTGCCGAAACGATAGCGAAGCCCACTATCAAAGTGCAAGACCACCCGAGCCAGATTGTCGTCTTGCAAAATCTCTAAACGGTTTTTGGCAAACTTCGCATTAAAGTAGCCGCGCTCTAGCGCCAGACTTTGGAGCCGGGATTTCAGCTGTTCATAATCAGCGTGATTGAGAATTTCACCCTTTTTCAGCGCACTGGCTTTTACAACGCGTTGAAAATACTCATCTTGCTGTGCATCTCCCAAGAGCTGAATATCGACAGAGTCGATTCGTGTCGGCGGACCGGGATCGACATGAACCGTGATTTCGGCATCTTCCTGATTGAATGCAAAACGAATCACCGGATGGTAGTAGCCAAGCGCCTGCAACGCCTGTGATATATCGTCTTCGAGACGAGCCTGAAAACGTAAACTCGGGGCATAGTCATTAGGAGAAATAGATGACAGATAGGCTTCGACATTATCATACAAATCGCCGTCCAGCCCATCGATGGAAAGGGATATCTGACGTTCCGCAGATACAGCTGAGAAACACAGTCCAAACAGTAACCCAAAAAATAAAAAATATTGTTTCATACAACCGTTATGTAACGTCACAGGATAAAGCGTCAAAACAATATCTTAACCGTAGATAGGTCATTCGTCTGTATGTGCTACGTAAATTTTGTCATTTCACTCACTTTGTGATTTCATTCATGGGTCATTTCAGACATTGTTTGTTGCAATTCAATGCTTCGACCATGCTGACTGTTCATCTTTATCCAGTAGATATGCGGAATCAATCACCCTAAAATACGGATATATTCGCTAGAATTTTTTCCCGCAGAAATAGGGCGCTATCACTTGTCATTTGGAAGACAGTTTTCAGTCGATTGAGTACAACATCATCATGTTCTGCTCATTTTACCGCTGGAAAACAATAACCGGGCTCGCGCCTTATCAAAAATGCACTACATTTATACACTCGGTGGTCTCAAGGTTCAGCATTCATATTTCACCTGAAGAAGAGAAAGGTAAACTCATGTCAGACAAACAACAGATGGTTACAGAAGAAACCGCTCTGAAAGGCCGTTTCACTCCCCTTGAAATAGAAGACGGTCATTTCGTCAATCACTCCCGTCTTACGGCTGAGCCAGAAAAAGGCCAACAAAAAATATTGCTCGGGATGGGCTGTTTCTGGGGTGCGGAAAGACTGTTCTGGCAACTTCCGGGGGTCATTTCAACCTCGGTCGGTTATTCGGGCGGATATACACCGAACCCAACCTATGAAGAGGTCTGTACCGGTCAAACCGGCCATGCCGAAGTCGTGCGGGTGATTTATCAACCACAGCAAATTTCGCTGGAAACACTACTGGGTTACTTCTGGGAAAACCACGACCCAACGCAAGGCATGCGTCAGGGCAATGATCTCGGCACACAGTACCGTTCAGTCATCTATGTTTATCATGATAAACAACGCCTGATCGCTGAACATTCGCGACAAACCTACCAGAAATCACTCAATAGTGAGGGGAAAGGGCAAATCACCACGGAGATCCTCTCTGCCGGGCCTTATTACTTTGCGGAAAGTGACCACCAGCAATATCTGGCAAAAAATCCGAATGGTTATTGTGGACTTGCGGGGACAGGCGTTTGCTTCATGCCACTCTAAGTGATTGCTGAACGCCATACGAATAATACTTGCACCTCTGATTAATTGTTATAGTATAACATTTTTCCATTCATTGCGGATGTCTCATGTTGGCTGCTAGTAAAACGATTCGTCCTCCAATGACGTGTCTCCCCAGAAAGATGGTTGCTCTTGCAGCTATCTTTTTGATGCTCTGGCTCAGCGCGGCTTACATTATTCATCAAGCTGACACATTGGCGGAGCATCATCAACACCATGACTGTCAGTTATTTGCCGGGATTTATCATGCCATTCAATCTTTCGTGCCGATTCTGCCGGTTATCGCGTCTCACGGATATAGCGAGCCGACCTCTGAAATCATCAGAATAAGCCTACCATTTTTAGCTTATTTTGCGCGCTCACCTCCGCTAGTCGTTCAGTAAACCTCAATTCGGGACATTCCCCCTGCGCGATATATCAGGCGGGCTTCGCTGTGTCACGATTTGCAGACGGCGCATGATTTTTATAACCCGTTCCACTTTCAAGATAGACGGAATGGCTATCAAATCAGCCACGATCAAAAATAAAGTGATCACTGCATTCAATCGGACATCCCCCCAAACCGAGGTTTTATCGTGAATTGTATTTGAATCATCTTAACGACGGAGTTTTTTTCATGTTAAAAACACATAACCTTGCACTGCTTGCAGGGCTCATCACCGCAGTATCCGCACAAGCCGAAGAAGGTTTTCGTCAGCACGAAGCGCATGTTCACGGCGTTGTCGAAATGAATGTTGCTCAGGATGCTGATGCATTGTTAGTTGAAATTACGGCACCGGGAATGGATGTCGTTGGTTTTGAACATCCGCCACAAACGAGCCAGGAGCATCAGGCGCTCGATCAAGCAATGGCATTGCTGGAACAAGCCGATGATCTCATCACGATCAACTCAGCAGCTGGCTGTACACTTGAACATAGCAATGTTCGTCAGACCTCTCACCACCACGATCATGATCATGATGCAGACCATGACCACGAACACCACGACCATGATGAAGGCGCCCATGAAAGCGGACATCATCATGATCACGATGAAGATGCAGACCATCATGAAGAACATCATCATGACCACGACGGTGATGAGCACGAGCATGGCATGCATACAGCCTTCTCAATTCAATATACATACACCTGCCGAGACAGCGGAAAGTTGGATCATCTCTCCACCCAGTGGTTTAGCCATTTCCCTCGCTCACATGAAATTCATACCAATGTCTTTACGGATCGTCAGCAGACTGCCATTAAGCTGAATCCGGATCAGACTGAGGTATCTTTGTAACATCAAACTCCACGCATCGGCAGGACATCAAATGTCCTGCCTTCTCAGAGGATTTCGAGTAATGAAGGATTCACAACCATCTGGCTCAGAATACGTCATCGAGCTCCGCAATGTGCAATTTCGGTGGGCTACTGATGCACCACTGACAATTGATATTGAGCATCTGACCGTCAGTGCTGGTGAGCATCTATTCATCAAGGGACCGAGTGGCTGCGGCAAATCGACGCTGCTTGCTCTCCTGACAGGGATCAATACGTGTCAGTCCGGTTCACTCTCTGTCTTAGGTCATGCCTTATCTGATTTACCATCCAGACAACGTGACCGCTTCCGCGCGGATCATATTGGCTATATATTTCAACAATTCAATCTGCTCCCGTATTTATCGGTGATCGACAATGTGGTGCTTCCCTGTCACTTTTCAGCACGGCGTCGTGACCAAATTGCCGGCACTTTGCAAGACAAAGCCCATCAATTGCTGACTGGATTAAAAATGCCGGAACATTTACTCAATCAGCCGGTGGTTGAACTCAGTATCGGACAACAACAACGCGTTGCTGCGGCACGGGCGTTGATTGGTTCACCGAAGCTCATCATTGCTGACGAGCCGACTTCGGCGCTGGATTACGATAACCGTAGCGCTTTTATTCAACTCCTGCTAGAAGAAGCCGATCAAGTCAATGCAACCTTGGTCTTTGTCAGCCACGATCCAACACTGGAGTCCATGTTTAACCGCAGTATCAGTCTGCCGCAACTGAATCGGGTAGGAAACTAAACATGAAAATCATTATGAATCTGGCGTGGAAGAGCGTCCTCAATCGTAAAACAACGGCACTCTTAACGATTTTAACGGTGGCAATTTCGGTCATTCTGCTCATGGGTGTAGAACGGATCCGTACGCAGGCCAAAAGCAGCTTTGCCAATACGATCTCCGGCACTGATCTGATCGTCGGTGGGCGCTCCGGTCAAGTCAATCTGCTCCTTTATTCCGTCTTTCGGATCGGCAATGCGACGAACAATATTGATTGGAAAAGTTTTCAGGAATTCAGTCATCATCGTGCGGTAAAGTGGGCGATCCCGATTTCATTGGGCGATTCTCATAAAGGCTTTCGGGTCATGGGGACCAATCAGGATTATTTTAAATTCTATCAATACGGACATAAACAGCATCTGACTTTTCAGGCCGGCCAACCATTCCACGGGCTGTTCGACACAGTAATTGGTGCTGATGTCGCTAAAAAGCTCAACTATCATATCGGCAGCAAAATTATCATTGCTCATGGGATTAGTGATGTCGGATTCAGCCGCCACGATCACCTTCCCTTTACCGTCACGGGTATTCTGGCCCCGACAGGGACACCGGTCGATCGAACGGTTCATGTGTCTCTGGGCGCCATTGAAGCGATCCATGTCGGTTGGGAGTCTGGTGCGCATATTGGCAAAACACCGGATGCAGCCGTGCTGGAAAAACGACATTTTCAACCCACTCAAATTACAGCGATGTATCTGGGTTTAAAATCCCGTATTCAAACATTTGCATTACAACGAGAAATCAATGAATATCGTAAAGAGCCCTTGAGTGCAATTCTTCCGGGGGTCGCATTACAGGAATTATGGGGCATGATGTCGGTGGCAGAACAAGCGTTAATGGCCGTCTCGATCTTTGTCGTGATTGCCGGATTGATGGGAATGCTCAGCAGTCTGTTAACCAGTTTGCAAGAAAGGCGACGTGAGATGGCAATTCTCCGGGCCATGGGCGCACAACCCAAACATGTCTTTGCTTTATTGATCAGTGAAGCCAGTGCGTTAACCTTTGCCGGCATTCTTGTTGGCGTGGCGGGTTTATATGGTTTAATGTCGATCATTGCACCATTGATTCATGCACAATACGGTATCATGATAACACTTGACCGTTTGAGCTATCATGAATGGCAATTGCTCGGTTACGTACAACTCGCAGGGATTCTGATTGGGGTCGTCCCCGCACTACGAGCCTACAGACAATCACTCAGCGATGGTATGACAATAAGAATATAGGAAATTTAATGAGAAACGCTTTTTCATCGGTCATGCTCCTGTGCATGACCCTATGCTCCGTTTCAGTCTTGGGGGCGCAAAAACCGCTGACGCTTGATTGGATGGATCTGATCCCGAAGCAAGAACGTCATCAGTTTGATCAACAAGGAATGCCGACCGTGAATCATAACGGTAACACTCCGGCCAAGCAGAGTCATATCGGTGCTGTCAGACCAGAACTCGATGGAAAGTATGTCAAAATCCCTGGGTTTGTCATCCCTTTGGAAGGAGACGATCAGACTATCACTGAGTTCTTACTGGTGCCTTATTTCGGAGCATGTATCCATGTGCCACCGCCGCCACCCAACCAGATTATCTATGTTAAATTCCCTCAAGGCGCACCCGTTCAGGAATTGTGGGATGTCATTTATGTCGTGGGTAAACTAAAAGCGGAGCCTGTCAGCAGTGACGTTGCTGATGCCGGATATAAGATCGAGGGGAGTCGTATTGAACCTTACGATGATCAGTAAGGGCGTTATACGACAAGGAAGCTTGAGAGATAGCCGAGTAAAGCAAAGTAAAGAATAAATACTACGGTGATAGACAGAGCCTTTTTCACTAGAATCATCAATGTTCAAAATTATAAGTGGTAACAATTTTAACAAAATATTATCATTTTGAGTAGCGTAATTTGATCAATTCGGCTAGATGTCTCTCGCATTCCGCGTTAAATTGTTACTATTGCTCTCAATTGTCAGTCGGTATCAAATTATTCATGGAACAACGCACACCCACGGTCATTGAACATCAGGATGATGAGACAACAAAGTCTCATTCAAGAGGACGCTATATCAAAGATAGTGGTCGTCGGATCCAAAATATTGCCAAAGATCATGGTCTTGATGCGCTGATTTGTGAAGAAAAAACCGACATTTCGCCACTGGACAGAGCCTTAAAGCGGGAACGCAAACGCAAAGAACAGCGGCAAAAAAACCTTGAGAGCATTGTCAGACTTGCCCATAAATCCTGTAAAAACGAAACGGCTGGCGATCCCGATCAAGACTGGCTCTACCGCTTTTTCGATATGGCTCAGGATATCCATAACTCTTCAATGCAGCGACTGTGGGCTCAAGTGCTCAAACGGGAAGTCACCAATCCGGGCTCCACATCCATGAAAGCCTTGCAAGTGTTGAAAGACATGACACCGAAAGAAGCTCAGATCCTCCAAAAATCAGCCGCACTGGCTTGTAGTTTCGGGCAAGACAGCAGTCGTAAACTATTTGTTGGGATACGGGCACACAATGGGATTTTTACCTTTGGCAAGCGTGATACCACGATTACGCTGAGTCTGGGTAGTTTTCAGCTTCCCTACTCAAGTTTGCTTGTCATGATCGAGCTCGGCTTACTGCATGCTACCGAGCTCGCCTCAGGTGAAATCGAGCAAGAATCAGCGCTTCCCTTTCATTATCAGGGCAAAAACCTGTCTCTTCAGGCAATGAGCAAGGGGATACATTTACTCTATTATCGTTTTAGTCCCACCGGTAATGAGTTATGTAAACTACTGGGCAATAAGCTCAACCAACAATACTATGATCAAACAATTGCCCTGTTAGGGCAAAAATTCATGATCCATACCGATGCTACCGGCAGCATTCACCATACAGTCTGATTCAATTTCTGCCGGAAACCACTGATTAATGCGATGAAACATCAATAATGCCGCGTTGACTCAGTTCTGTCAGACACTGTTCAACCAATGCATCGATGCCCATTTCACCGGCAGGTAAATCGATTTCAGGCTGTAACGGCACTTCATATTCAGCATCAATGCCCGTAAAGTTGGTGATCTCACCCGCACGGGCTTTTTTGTACAACCCTTTCGGATCGCGCAGCTCACAAACTTCCAGTGTGGTATTGACGAAAACTTCCAGAAATTCCCCTTCCGGCAGTAACTCCCGCACCATCTGGCGTTCAGTTCGATGTGGTGAGATAAATGCAGTAAGCACGATCAGTCCGGCATCAGCCATCAGCTTCGCCAGTTCACCGATCCGACGGATATTTTCCCGACGATCCTGAGCGGAAAAACCGAGGTCACGACATAACCCGTGCCGGACATTATCACCATCAAGCAGGTAAGTATGATAGCCCAATTGTGCAAGACGATTTTCCAGTGCGCCAGCAACCGTTGATTTGCCAGCCCCTGATAATCCGGTAAACCAAAGCACGGCGGGTTTCTGTTTTTTCAGCGTCGCACGAAATGTTTTATCGATCGGGTGCTGGTGCCAGACGATATGTTGCTCTTTTTCACTTGGCGCGATACTCATAACACTCTTCCTTTATACGTAAACTTATCAATACATTGTTTAAAAACGATATTGATTAAAAACAATATGGATTAAAACGGAAAAAATACCGGGATTAAGGTCAGAACGAGCAAAGAATAGACCAAAGATATTGGAATACCGATTCTGACATAATCACTCATTTTGTAGTTACCGATACTATAGACCAGCAGATTGGTCTGATAACCATAGGGAGAAATAAAGCTCGCGCTGGCACCAAATAACACCGCCATGATAAATGGCATCGGATCTACCCCGTAGCCGACAGCCAAGCTGTATCCCAACGGAAAAGCCAGCGCAGCCGCAGCATTGTTCGTGATTAGCTCCGTCAGAACTAAGGTAATCAGATAGGTGGCGACCAAGCCACCAAACACGCCCCAACCGTTCATAGTATGAATAAAAAAATCGCCCATGCGTTGTGACAGTCCCGATGAAATCATCAACTGAGCAATCGATAATGCTGAACCGACAATCACGACAATATCGATAGGGAAACGACGACGTAATTCACCGATGTGTACGATGCCAAAAATAACTAACAGAATCAGATAGATCGCAAGTCCTTTAATAATCGGTAGCCAATGGAGCAATGCCGCACCAATCACCGCCATAAATCCGAGTAATACCAGACTCGATTTATGGCTGTCCAAGCGGGCACTCGAATCCAAATCATTAATGAATAGGAATTCGCGATGCAGCGCCTGACGTTGCGCTTCGAACGCTTTTCCCGGTACAAGTACCAGCGTATCGCCAGCCGTCAACGTAATATTTCCCAGCCCGCCTTCCAGACGTTCATGCCCCCGACGAATGGCTACGACGACGGCATCAAACCGCTCGCGAAAATGACTGGATTTCAGTGTTTTATGACAAAAACTGGCGGAAGAACTCACCACTACTTCAACAAAATTCTGACCGTTAAGGTGGTGCTGACCAAACAAGGTTAACCCTTTGATTTCCTGAAGTGTCGATACACTCTCGACATCACCACAAAACAGCAGCCGATCCTGTGCCTGTAAGACAAAATCAGGTCCGACGGAAGGGACACTCTCACCATTTCGAATCACCTCAGCTAAGAATAACTTGCGTAACGCCCGCAGGTTATTTTCGGCAATGCTGCGTCCGACTAATGGTGACGTCTCACCGACACTCGCTTCCAGAAAATAAGGTAATTCATCCTGCCCTGATTCATCGTTATTCGGTAACAGATAACTCAATGGAATCAGAATCAATACGCCGCCGAGAAGCACAGCCAGACCGATCATCGTCGGGGCGAAGAAGTCGAGACTCGGCAATCCCGCATCTTCCACAAAACTATTGATGATCAGATTGGTAGATGTACCAATCAAAGTCAGCGTACCGCCAAAGATAGCCGTGTAAGACAGCGGAATTAATAACTTTGAAGGTGCATGTTGCTGATTGCGTTTAATCGCACCAATCAAAGAAACGACGACAGCGGTGTTATTGGTAAAAGAAGAGAGAAAAGCGGTCGATAAACCCAGCTTCGCGATCACGGTGCCGAGCCGCCCTTCAGAAATATTACGACTGATCCAACTGATGAGCCGCGTCTTTTCCAGTCCGGCAGAAGCCAGAATCAACAAAATCAGCGTCAGTAGGGATGAGTTGGTGAAATTTGCGGCTAAATCATTGATATCAATCAGACCTGCAATAAACGTGATAAAAGCAGCGCCTGCAAAGATCAAACTCGGTTTAACTCGCGTAAGCAGCAAACAGGCAACCACACCGCATAGAATTGCAATTATCACCCCTTGTTCCCACATCTCTCATCCCTCAGAAAGGGTGAAAATCACCCTTTCAAGCAGCCTATTTCAGTAATTGACTGATATCTTTCACACCCCAGTGTGGGTAGTGCTTACGAATCAGTGCATTCAGTTCCAGCTCAAATTCAGAGACATCGCCCTGCGTTTGCGCCACCGTTTGTAGGCTGTCACGAACCAGTCCTGCGCCAACGGTTACATTGGTCAGTCGGTCAATAATAATAAAGCCACCCGTATCAGCACTGTCGAGATATCTATCGAGAGCGATCGCCTGATTGAACCGCCATTCACATAAACCAATTCCATTGAGCGGCAGAGATTCGGCCTGATAAGTCGAAAGGTTATTGATATCGTATTGGTGACGGATCGATGTCACCTGACCAATCGTTTTATGGCCTGCAATTTTGATGTCGTAATCCCGCCCGGCTTGCAATGGCTGCTCTGTCATCCAAACGACATCTGCCAATAGATGGTTGGTTGTATCGAGCTGGGCATCCTCAAGAACGATCAAATCACCACGGCTGATATCAATTTCATCATTCAGCGTTAGCGTCACCGCTTGACCGGTATATGCCTGTTCCAAATCACCATCAAAAGTGACGATACGGGCAACGGTGGAAGATTTACCAGACGGTAGCACCTTGACTTGATCGCCAACCCGGACAATCCCCGATGCAACAGTGCCGGCAAACCCGCGAAAATCGAGATTTGGTCGGTTGACATATTGAACCGGGAAACGAAATGCCCCCGTTCCTTTGAGCTGATCAACATCGACAGTTTCTAATAAATCCAGCAGAGAGGGGCCTTGATACCAATGCATGTGCTGACTTTTTTCAACAACATTGTCCCCTTCCAACGCGGAGATCGGAATGATCTGAATGTCCGTGTCTCCCTGTAGATGTCGGGAGAATTCAAGATATTCTTGACGAATGGCTTCAAAACGCTCCTGAGAATAATCGACCAAATCCATCTTGTTGACCGCCACCACAAAGTGTCTCAAGCCCAAGAGATTGGAAATGAACGAGTGACGACGAGTCTGATCCAACACGCCTTTCCGTGCATCAATCAGAATAATCGCCAAATCACATGTCGAAGCACCGGTTGCCATATTGCGCGTGTACTGCTCATGTCCCGGCGTATCGGCGATAATGAATTTGCGTTTTTGCGTTGAAAAATAGCGATATGCGACATCAATGGTAATCCCTTGCTCGCGTTCAGCCTGCAATCCATCCACCAGCAATGCCAGATCCGGACGCTCACCGGTTGTACCGACGCGCTGACTGTCTGAATGAACAGCCGCCAGCTGATCTTCATAGATCTGCTTTGAATCATGAAGCAAACGGCCGATCAACGTACTCTTACCGTCATCGACAGAACCACATGTCAGAAATCTAAGTAACGATTTGTGTTGGTGTTGATCCAAATAACCTTCAATACCCAACTCAGTTAACTGAGCTTGAACTGCACTATTCATAAAACTTCCCTCGCCCCTTAGAAATAGCCCTGACGTTTTTTCAATTCCATGGATCCGGACTGATCATGGTCGATCGCTCGTCCTTGCCGCTCACTGGACGTTGCCACCAGCATCTCTTCGATGATTTCAGGCAATGTACTTGCCGTCGATTCAATGGCTCCGGTCAGCGGATAACACCCAAGTGTCCGGAAACGGACTGATTTATTCTCGATCACTTCACCCGGCAAAATCTCCATCCGATCATCATCAACCATGATTAACATCCCATCACGTTCGACGACAGGCCGCTTTTCAGCGAAGTAAAGCGGCACAATATCAATGCCTTCCAGATAGATATATTGCCATATGTCCAGTTCAGTCCAGTTTGACAAAGGGAACACCCGAATACTCTCACCTTTGTTAATCTGCCCGTTGTAGGTATGCCAGATCTCCGGACGCTGGTTTTTGGGATCCCAGGTATGATTCTTATCCCGGAATGAATAGACTCGCTCTTTGGCACGGGACTTTTCTTCATCCCGACGGGCGCCACCGAATGCAGCATCGAATCCATATTGGTTCAATGCCTGTTTCAAGCCCTGAGTTTTCATAATATCGGTATGTTTGGAACTCCCGTGAACAAACGGGTTGATCCCCATTTCGAGCCCTTCGGGGTTTTTATGGACCAGAAGCTCAAAGCCGTACTTTTGTGCGGTTTTATCGCGGAAATCGATCATTTCACGAAACTTCCAGTTCGTATCGACATGCAGGAGCGGAAACGGAATTTTGCCCGGATAGAAAGCTTTGCGAGCCAGATGTAGCATCACCGATGAATCTTTTCCGATGGAATACATCATCACCGGGTTGCCGAATTCGGCTGCAACTTCACGAATGATGTGAATACTTTCAGCTTCTAGTTGTTTTAAATGAGTTAATCGTTGTTGATCCATCTCTTGCTTCCTTTTGACTCACAAGATGAGTGTGTTATGCAATTCGGTTTCTGAGTGAATAAATCATCCATGACTGAACCTGAATGACTGGATACCTATTGTTTTATTTCTGCATACAAAGAACTGGCAGTTGTTTCCCGTGTGCTGTTGAACCAATTGAGTTTGTCGGCCAGTGAAACCACTTCACCAATTACAATTAAAGCGGGCGAATCAGCCTGAGCAGCCAACTGTGGCAAATGATTCAATGTGCCACGAAACAGCTTCTGCGCGGCTTGTGTTCCTCGTTCAATCACGGCAACAGGCGTCTTGCCATCCCGGCCATACTGAAGTAACTGCTCCCTGATATATCCGGATTTCATCAATCCCATATAGATCACAAGAGTCTGCCGTCCCCGAGCCAAGGTTGACCAATCCATTTCATCTTGCTCAGCACGGACATGGCCGGTAACGAAAATGGCAGACTGCGCATAATCCCGGTGTGTCAGAGGAATCCCGGCATAGGCGGTCGCCCCAGCGGCTGCGGTAATACCGGGAACGACTTGAAAGCGAATACCGGCATCGAACAAACGCTCCAGTTCTTCACCGCCTCGTCCAAAAATAAACGGGTCTCCGCCTTTAATTCGCACGACCCGGTGTCCCTGTCTGGCAAAATCAACCAACAGCTGATTGGTCTTATCCTGCGGCACACTATGATGGCCGGCTCGTTTCCCGACACACACCAGAATCGTACTGTCCGGCACCAGAGACATAATCTCCTCTGAGACCAAATAGTCATATAAAACGACATCGGCTTGCTGCAGAAAGCTAACCGCTTTGACAGTGAGTAATTCCGGATCCCCCGGGCCAGCACCGACCAATGCGACTTCTCCGGCCTGCAACTGAGATTTCGTGAAGTGGTAGCTGATTTGTTCTGACGCATCGACCTTCACAGACGAACGCACTTGTTTGACGGGTAAACGAGTCACAACCTGATCCTTTGCCATAACACACTCCACCTAAATTGAATATGTGCATTATGGCGACCTCTACATATGACATGAAATTCTAAAATTTCATTTTTTATTCGAAAAACTGATAAGGAAACATTTTTTTCAACAAAAAAGCCTGTTTATACATTGGATGATACGCATCACATTTTCTAACTTATTGAAATATAGGTTTCATCCATATTTGCTACATTAGCCAGATTATTTATTTGTTATGGATCAGACGGGTATGAAACAGCCAAAAAAAATTCTCGCACTGTCATTACTTAGTGAGTTGCTGATACTTGCTTCATCAGCACTATCATTCTCAGTCAATGCAGAAACCATCCATCTTCGAGTCATAGAAACAACGGATATCCATGCCAATGTCATGGACTATGACTATTACAAAGACAAATCGTCAGACAAAATTGGTTTACTCCGGGCCGCGAGTCTTGTCAAAAAAGCACGTGAAGAGAATCCGAATTCACTTTTGATTGATAACGGTGATCTGATTCAGGGCAGCCCGATGGGTGACTACATGGCAGCCAAAGGCATCAAGGCGGGAGAAGTTCATCCGGTTTATAAAGCAATGAACCTCCTCGGTTACGAGGTCGGAAATATTGGTAACCACGAGTTTAATTACGGACTCGGATACCTTAAAGAAACGCTCAACGATGCCAATTTTCCTTATATCAATGCCAATATATTTGACGCCAAAACGGATCAGCACTATTTCCGTCCTTACCTGATCAAATCATATACATTGACCGATACCGATGGAAAACCTCAGCAGTTAAAGGTTGGCTATATTGGCTTCGCTCCGCCTCAGATTATGGTATGGGATAAGAAAAATTTAGCGGGCAACGTTTATACCAAAGATATCAAAGCAACAGCGAAGGCCCTGATCCCTCAAATGAAACAGCAAGGTGCTGATATCATTGTTGCCATTCCCCATTCGGGAATTGCCACCACGCCTTATCATGTCGGTGCTGAAAACTCGGTTTACTATCTCGCAGAAATCCCCGATATTGATGCTATCGCTTTTGGTCACGCGCATGCGGTTTTCCCCGGCAAAGACTTTAATGATCTGCCAGATGTGGATAACCAAAAAGGGACAATTCACGGTGTCGCGGCGGTGATGCCCGGACGCTGGGGCAGCCATGTCGGTATTATTGATCTGACAGTAGAGAAAAAAGATCACCACTGGCAAGTGACTGACAGCCAATCAGAAGCACGTCCGATTTATGACAATATCGCACATCATGCTTTGGTATCCGCTGACGCTCAGCTTCGTCAAGCCGTTCAATCGGATCACCAAGCAACACGACAGTTCGTCAATCAACCCATCGGCAGAGCCAGTGATAAAATGTATAGTTATCTGGCGCTCGTTCAGGATGATCCGACCATTCAAATCGTCAATCTGGCACAGAAAGCCTACGTTGAAAAAATGATTCAGGGCGATCCGGATTTAGATGGATTGCCAGTGCTGTCTGCTGCTGCACCATTTAAAGCCGGCGGCCGAAAAAATGATCCCTCAAACTATACCGAAGTTGAATCCGGGCAACTGACATTCCGCAACGCCGCTGATCTGTACCTTTATCCAAACACATTAGTGGCACTCAAAGTCACCGGACGAGAGCTGAAAGAATGGCTGGAATGCTCCGCGGGCCAGTTCAATCGTATTGATCCGACTCGAACTACCCCTCAATATCTCATCAACTGGGATGGGTTCAGAACCTACAACTTTGATGTCATTGATGGGATCGAATATCAGATTGATGTCACGCAGCCGGCCCGATATGACGGTAACTGTCAATTGGTTGCTCCTGATAGCAGACGAATTGTCAATCTGTCTTATCAGGGGAAGGCGATTCCAGATAAGCAAGTATTCCTGATTGCCACCAATAACTATCGCGCCTATAGCAACAAGTTTCCCGGCACCGGGGCCTCACATGTCGCTTTTGACGCGCCAGATGAAAACCGGACAATTCTGGCCAATTACATTGCTCAGATGAGTAAGCAACATGGTGAAATTCATCCTAAAGCGGATAACAACTGGCGTTTAGCGCCAATTCAAGCAACCAAAAATCTTGATATCCGCTTCGAGACGGCTCCGGGAAACAAAGCTTCGCAGTTCATTCAGCAATATGGGCGTTACCCGATGAAGCAGCTCATGACAGATGAAACCGGCTTCGCCGTCTATCAGGTTCAGCTATAAAAATAGACCTGACTGAATCATCGTACAGCCGTAACAAAAGTGGCGGCTGTACGATCATGCTTTGAGAGGCTGACAGAGAAAACAGTGCTTTTTGACGACTCGTGGGGAAATATTTTTTAATGATAATCACATCATGTTGATGTAGATTGTCGAACATCACGTTCATTCACTTAGTCGGTACTTCGATGATAACTTGGCATCTACTTTCCTTTCCCGAGCTGACAACGACACAGCTATACCAGTTAATCAAACTACGGATTGATGTATTTGTTGTCGAACAAACCTGTCCTTACCCTGAATTAGACGACAAAGATCATATGCCCGGAGTCCATCACCTGCTGGGATATCAAGATGAAAAGCTCGTTGCCTGTGCCCGGTTAATGCCAGCCGGTATTAGCTATCCGGGAAGTAGTATTGGTCGAATAGCAACCCATGCATGTGTCCGAGGAGAAGGTGTTGGACATCAGCTACTGACTCATGCCATTGAGCGATGTGAGCATCTGTGGCCGGAGACATCCATCGAAATTGGCGCACAGACGCAATTAGAGACATTTTACCGCCAATATGGATTTGTTCCGACATCCGAACCTTATCTTGAAGATGGTATTTCACATATCGACATGAAGAGAATGTGTCCGTAGATACTCTCTCAAAGCATCGACACAATGGCCACTTTACGGATACCAAACGTGAACGATATATAAGGGGAACAGAACCCATCTCGATTCCCCTTCATGTTGCTGACGTTATTTACTCCGGCCAAATCCACCATTGGATAAACGAAAGAACATGATCGATTGATCCTTTTGTTCGATTTGCAAAATATCCAGATCACCTTTCGTCGTCAGCTTATAACGAATCAATTGTCCCGGCTTGATATTACTGAGTGGCTTATCAGAACCTTCGACCTGAACAAGTGCATTCAAGTCAGCCAATGATAAATCGTTGGTACGGAACACCTTAGAAAGCGTGTCACCATTTTTTACCGTATAGTTAACCCATGTCGTGGTACGAGGTTCTGAAGCTGATTTTACCGCTTGCGGGGATGCGACAGATTCAGTGGGTTCCTTCAGGCTATCGGGATCAAGCGCCAGCGCAACACGCTGCTCGCCAACAGACGGCTCCACAATCGGCTGTTCAGATGCAACTTGCTCCTCTTTCGGCCAAGGCAGCAGAACAAGAAGTATGACTACAGGCACCAAAACCATCAGTAAACGTTGATGCAATTTCGGTAATTTACACCATAGACCACGACACTGTCTGACAACGGACTGAAATGACTGCTGAAAATTCATAGCTGACCATTTGCCCTGAACAACAGCAAGATAGCCACCTTGCACCTTTTTTTCCCGTCGGCGATTCACGAATTCACTTCTCCCATGCTTATTCCGGCTAGTATAAAAACTCGCGCTTAGTGAGTATAGGGGAATCACAGCTATAACTAAAATGTTGACACAATCTTGAAAAAATTTCACTTAAGTTTGGAGATGTGTCACATCAAGCTATGCAATGAAATATTCTCCCCGTTCTTCATTTCATCATTTATTAATAACTGTTATTCTCTAGCGTTTTAACGCAAAAGAGTGACAGTTATGTCTGACGTACAACTTGAAACAAACGAACAGAAGGCAAGCTACGGTATTGGTTTGCAAATGGGCCAACAGCTTGCTGGTAGCGGTTTAGAAGGACTCAGTGTTGATGCGATCGCTGCTGGTATCGCGACAGCATTAACTGGTGACATGCCAGCAATTGAAATCGACGACATTAATCAGGCATTGCAAGCCGTTCATGCAAAAGCTCAAGAAGTGCGTGAATCAGCTGCGAAAGTCGCTGCCGCTGATGGCGAAGCGTTCCTGAAAGATAACGCACTCCGTCCTGAAGTGACCGTTTTAGAATCAGGCCTTCAGTATGAAGTCGTAACAGAAGGTACAGGTGAAGTCCCAACTTCTGATAAGACTGTTCGTGTTCATTACCATGGTCAACTAACCGATGGCACAGTATTCGATAGCTCTGTAACTCGTGGTCAGCCAGTCGAATTCCCTGTAACGGGTGTGATTAAAGGCTGGGTAGAAGCACTACAAATTATGCCTGTCGGATCAAAGTGGAAACTTTATATTCCTCAAGATCTTGCTTATGGCGAGCGCGGCGCTGGTGCTGCAATTCCACCATACGCAGCGTTGGTCTTTGAAGTCGAGTTACTCGACATTCTGTAAACGAATCTGCTATCCATAAATTAGCAAAGAATTAACATCAAGCGGTGCTCAGCACCGCTTTTTTTTATTTAAACTTAAACATCAGCTCACAATAATGGGAATACCATTTATGACAACGACACGCACTCTGATATGGACGCTGATGTTAAGTACCACACTGACATCCCCAAGCTACGCTTTTTTCAAACTCGGTAATCATACGGAAGATCTTAACAGCACCATCGGCAAAACGCTGGGACTCACAGGAAACAGTTCCACACTGATTTCACAGGTCGCAGAGCAGCTTCCTGTCTCCGGTCAGCAAGCAACCGGTGGAGTTGGTGCATTATTGTCGTTAGCACAGAATCGATTGTCCGATCAGAATAATACCGAACTGAATCAACTTATTCCCGGAATGGAAAATCTATCAAGTCTCAATCAGACTGGGATAAAGAATGGATTATCAAGTATAAATGATATGAATGCGGTCATCGGCACGTTCAAACAGCTGGGATTGAGTCCGGATATGGTGTCAAAATTCGTCCCTCTTATCTTAAAATATCTCAATACTCGGGGCGCAAGTGAAGGATTAATGAGCTCGCTCACTCAGTTATGGCAACATTAATTCAGGGGATATACATAATCAGGAAAATAATCACCACTGTCTAAGCAGTAATTAAGTGATAATAAAAAGCCGAGCATACGCTCGGCTTTCCTAAATGACGAACTGATTACTCAGCAGCTTCAGCAGCTTCTGGGCGATCAACCAGCTCAATGTATGCCATTGGAGCTTTGTCACCTGCACGGAAACCACACTTTAGAATACGAGTGTAGCCACCTTGACGAGCAGCGAAACGTGGACCTAGTTCGTTAAATAATTTTGCAACGACTTCGTTATCACGAGTACGAGCAAATGCTAGACGACGATTAGCAACACTGTCAGTCTTAGCTAGTGTAATCAAAGGCTCAACTACGCGACGTAGCTCTTTAGCTTTTGGCAAAGTAGTCTTGATAACTTCATGACGTACCAAAGAGCTAGCCATGTTGCTAAACATCGCTTTGCGATGACTGCTGTTGCGGTTGAGTTGACGACCACTCTTACGATGGCGCATGACCAAATCCTTCTAACTTGTATCGATTAATCTTCAGCGATAGATGCTGGCGGCCAGTTTTCTAGGCGCATACCCAGAGAAAGACCACGTGATGCAAGCACGTCTTTAATCTCTGTTAAAGATTTCTTACCGAGGTTAGGTGTTTTAAGTAATTCTACCTCAGTACGCTGTACTAGATCACCGATGTAGTGAATCGCTTCTGCTTTCAAACAGTTAGCAGAGCGAACTGTTAGTTCAAGATCGTCTACAGGACGCAATAGGATCGGATCGAATTCAGGCTTCTCTTCTTTCTCCTCAGGAACTCGTACATCACGTAGATCTACGAATGCATCCAGTTGTTCAGCAAGAATTGTTGCTGCACGACGGATAGCTTCCTCAGGTTCAATTGTGCCATTTGTTTCCATATCGATGACAAGCTTGTCTAAATCAGTACGCTGTTCTACACGTGCTGCTTCTACAGTATAGGCGATTTTATCCACCGGACTGTAAGTAGCATCAACAAGTAGTCGACCAATCGGACGATCATCTTCATCTGTATGAATACGAGCAGAAGCCGGAACATAACCACGACCACGTTGAACCTTGATGCGCATTGCGACCTCAGCATTGTCATCATTAAGATGACAAATAACGTGCTCAGGGTTTACGATCTCAACATCACCATCATGAGTGATGTCACCTGCAACAACAGGGCCCGAGCCTGATTTGTTTAGTGTAATGAACACTTCATCTTTGCCTTCGGCAACGCGAACAGCTAAACCCTTCAGGTTCAGAAGGATCTCTAGGATATCCTCTTGAACACCTTCTTTGGTGCTGTACTCGTGTAGTACGCCTTCAATTTCAACTTCAGTCACGGCACAACCTGGCATAGACGAAAGAAGAATTCGGCGAAGTGCATTACCCAGAGTATGGCCGAAACCACGCTCTAACGGCTCAAGAGTTACTTTTGCGTGTGTCGTGCTGATTTGTTCGATATCAACAAGACGTGGCTTAAGAAATTCTGTTACAGAACCCTGCATTGTGTCCTCTCTTTAATTTAAACCTTACTTAGAGTAAAGCTCGACGATCAATTGTTCGTTGATGTCAGCTGATAGATCTGAACGTTCTGGCAAACGCTTGAACGTACCTTCCATTTTGCTGCCATCCACTTCAATCCAAGTTGGTTTTTCGCGTTGTTCTGCAACTTCTAGAGCTGCTGTGATACGAGATTGCTTTTTAGCTTTCTCACGCACTGCAACAACGTCGTTTGCCGTAACATTGAAAGAAGGAATGTTTACTACTTTACCGTTAACCAGAATAGCTTTGTGGCTAACCAGCTGACGTGCTTCTGAACGAGTAGCACCGAAGCCCATACGGTAAACAACATTATCCAAACGACCTTCAAGAAGCTGAAGTAGGTTTTCACCAGTGTTGCCTTTTAAACGGGCTGCTTCTTTATAGTAGTTACGGAATTGTTTTTCAAGAACGCCGTACATACGACGGACTTTTTGCTTCTCACGAAGCTGAACGCCATAATCAGATAGACGACCGCGACGAGCGCCGTGTACACCTGGTGCGTTATCTATTTTACACTTGGTATCTATCGCACGAATGCCTGACTTAAGGAATAAGTCGGTACCTTCGCGGCGGCTAAGCTTCAGCTTAGGACCCAAATATCTTGCCATGATCTTTCTCCAATCTTCCTCGAAACGTTAAACGCGACGTTTCTTAGGTGGACGACAACCGTTATGAGGGATTGGTGTCGCATCAACAATGTTTGTGATACGGAAACCAGCAGCGTTCAGTGCGCGAACAGTAGATTCACGACCTGGACCTGGACCCTTCACCATAACTTCCAGATTCTTAAGGCCATATTCTTTAGCCATTTCAGCACAACGCTCAGCAGCAACCTGTGCAGCGAACGGAGTAGACTTACGAGAACCGCGGAAACCAGAACCGCCAGCAGTTGCCCAAGCTAGAGCATTGCCTTGACGATCAGTAATGGTTACGATTGTGTTGTTAAAAGATGCATGGATATGCGCCACGCCATCTGCGACTTGCTTGCGTACGCGCTTACGTGCGCGAGTTGGTTGTTTAGCCATTGTACTCTACCTTCCCGATTATTTCTTGATCGGCTTACGCGGACCCTTACGGGTGCGAGCGTTGGTTTTAGTACGCTGTCCACGTAGAGGTAGACTGCGACGATGACGAAGACCACGATAACAACCAAGATCCATAAGACGCTTGATGTTCATTGATACTTCACGACGTAGATCACCTTCTACAGTGTACTTAGCTACACCATCACGCAGTTGATCGATCTGCTCTTCAGTTAGTTCACTGATCTTAACACTTTCAGCAATGCTCAGTTCAGCCAAGATAGCTTGTGAACGAGTCTTACCGATGCCGTAGATTGCAGTTAATGCAATTACAGCATGTTTATGATCAGGAATGTTAATGCCTGCTATACGGGCCACTATTCACTCCTAGTACTTTCATCAAAGAATTATCCGCAACAAAGCCCGTAGAGGATACGTTGCGGGATACTACTTCTTTTGCACACAAAAGGTAGGCCGAGGAATATACTCGACCAACCTTGTTTTTTCAAGTAAAAAATTCTGCTAATTAGCCTTGGCGTTGCTTATGCTTTGGCTCACTACAAATCACGCGAACGACACCGTTACGCTTGATAATTTTGCAGTTCCGGCAGATTTTTTTAACGGAAGCACGAACTTTCATTGCTAAACTCCGTGAGAGAAATCTGAATTAACGGCCATAGCCTTTCAGATTTGCTTTTTTCAACACAGAATCATATTGACTTGACATCATATGAGTCTGTACCTGTGCCATAAAGTCCATAATAACCACAACTACAATCAGTAGTGAGGTGCCGCCAAAATAGAAACGTACATTCCAAGCGACCATCATGAACTGAGGGATCAGACAGATAAAGGTAATATATAACGCACCAGCTAAGGTTAGACGCGTCATTACTTTATCAATATATCTGGCAGTCTGCTCACCTGGGCGGATACCGGGTACGAACGCACCAGACTTCTTCAAATTATCTGCTGTTTCACGTGGGTTGAATACCAACGCAGTATAAAAGAAACAGAAAAAGATAATTGCAACTGCATAAAGTATTACATACAAAGGTTGACCGGGGCTCAGTGCCAAAGACACTTTTGTCAGCCAGCTAAACGCTGAGCCTTCACCACCACTATTACCAAACCATTGTGCTAACGTTCCTGGGAACAAAATAATACTTGATGCAAAGATTGCTGGAATTACCCCTGCCATATTAATTTTCAATGGCAAATGGGTGCTCTGTGCTGCGAAGACTTTGCGACCTTGTTGGCGTTTTGCGTAGTTAACAACGATACGACGCTGACCACGCTCCATAAAGACAACAAAATAAATCACAGCAAAAGAGATTACCGCAATCAACAGGAGAAGAAGCACATGCAATTCACCTTGACGCGCTTGCTCAATCGTTTGTCCGATTGCCTTTGGCAGACCAGCAACAATACCTGCAAATATCAGTAATGAAATACCATTACCAATACCCCGCTCAGTAATCTGTTCACCTAACCACATTAAGAACATGGTACCGGTTACTAGACTCACTGTTGCGATGAACGTAAACATGGTTTGATCGATAACGACCAGATTAGAGACCATGTTTGGTAGTCCTGTCGCAATCCCAAGAGCTTGGAATGTTGCAAGTACAAGCGTGCCGTAACGCGTATATTGGCTAATCTTACGACGCCCTGCTTCACCCTCTTTCTTGAGTTCAGCTAACGCGGGATGAACTACAGTTAGCAACTGGACAACAATCGATGCCGAAATATATGGCATGATTCCCAGCGCTAATATAGATGCACGCGAAAGAGCACCACCGGAGAACATGTTAAACATTTCTACGATGGTCCCTTTTTGCTGTTCGAACAAATCGGCTAGTACAGCTGCGTCAATACCAGGAATCGGCACAAAGGAGCCCGCTCGGAATACGAGAAGCGCACCTAATACGAATAACAAGCGCGACTTCAATTCACTTAAGCCGCTCTGAGCACTACGAAAATCTTGTCCTGGTTTCTTAGCCATCTGTACCTCGTTTCGAGATTATTCCTCGATTTTTCCGCCTGCAGCTTCGATTGCAGCTTTAGCGCCTTTAGTTACGCGTAAACCCTTGACTGTAACAGCTTTGTTGATCTCACCAGAAAGAACGATTTTTACATTCTCAATGTTTTTAGTCACAACATTTGCTGCTTTCAGGCTGTTCAGGTCAACAACTTCGCTTGTTACTTTCGCTAATTCACTTAGACGAACTTCAGCAGACACTAAACTCTTACGAGAAGTGAAACCGAATTTTGGCAAGCGTTGTTTCAAAGGCATTTGACCACCTTCAAAACCTGCACGAACTTTACCGCCAGAGCGTGATTTTTGACCTTTGTGGCCACGACCACCTGTTTTACCCAGGCCAGAACCGATACCGCGACCTAAACGCTTCTTAGAAGGCTTAGAACCTGCAGCCGGAGATAGAGTATTCAAACGCATTCTGATTACTCCTCAACTTTAACCATGTATTGAACTTTATTGATCATACCACGTACACATGGTGTATCTTCAAGTTCAACAGTGTGGTTGATACGACGAAGGCCTAGACCACGCAAAGTAGCTTTATGCTTTGGTAGGCGACCAATTGAGCTTTTAGTTTGAGTTACTTTAATAGTTGCCATGGTGCTTACTCCGAAATCGATTCAACAGTTAGACCACGTTTAGCTGCAACCATTTCTGGTGACTTCATGCTACCCAAAGCATCAATCGTTGCACGAACGATGTTGATTGGGTTTGTAGAGCCATACGCTTTTGACAAAACGTTATGTACACCTGCAACTTCAAGTACAGCACGCATCGCACCACCGGCGATAACACCCGTACCTTCAGCAGCTTGCTGCATATAAACTTTAGAGCCCGAGTGGCGACCTTTTACCGGGTGGAAAAGTGTGCCTTCGTTCAACGCGATCGTAATCATGTTACGACGCGCTTTTTCCATTGCTTTTTGAATCGCAGCAGGTACTTCACGAGCTTTGCCGTAACCGAAACCTACGCGACCATTACCATCACCAACAACTGTTAGTGCAGTAAAGCTCATGATTCGACCACCTTTAACCGTTTTAGAAACACGGTTAACAGCGATTAATTTTTCTTGCAAATCACTCGCTTGTTGTAATTCTTTAGCCATCTTCCAACCCTACCTTAGAATTTCAGACCAGCTTCGCGAGCAGATTCTGCTAGCGCCGCTACTCGACCGTGGTATTGGAAACCGGAACGATCAAAAGCAACTTCTGACACGCCTTTTTCCAGAGCGCGTTCAGCAATAGCTTTACCTACCGCTTGTGCTGCTTCGATGTTTCCAGTGAATTTCAATTGCTCACGGATCGCTTTTTCTACAGTAGAAGCTGCAGCGATAACCTCAGAGCCATTAGATGCGATAACCTGCGCGTACACGTGACGAGGAGTACGGTGTACAACTAGGCGAGTGGCACCCAGTTCTGCAATCTTACGACGTGCACGAGTGGCACGACGGATGCGAGATGCTTTCTTATCCATAGTGTTACCTTACTTCTTCTTAGCTTCTTTAGTACGCACATTTTCATCTGCGTAACGAACACCCTTACCTTTGTAAGGTTCAGGCTCACGGTAAGCACGAATATCAGCCGCAACTTGACCCACAAGTTGTTTATCACAACCGGTGATAGTAATTTCAGTTTGGCTTGGACATTCTGCTTTAATTCCTGCTGGCAATTCATGTTCAACAGGGTGAGAGAAGCCCAGTGTCAGAGCTACAGCATTGCCTTTCATTGAGGCACGGTAACCAACACCTTTTAGTACAAGCTTCTTCGTAAAGCCTTCCATCACACCAACAACCATGTTGTTCACCAGTGCACGAGCAGTACCTGCCTGTGCCCAAGCATTCGCAACACCGTCACGAGGTCCGAAAGTTAGGTTACTTTCTTCTTGAGCAATCACAACTGCGTTATTCAGTACGCGAGTTAGTTCACCCTTTGCACCTTTCACAGTGATCTCTTGGCCGTTTAATTTCACCTCTACGCCAGCTGGAATAGCGACAGGTGCTTTAGCAACACGAGACATATCCTACTCCTATAATTAAGCTACGTAGCAAATGATTTCACCACCAAGACCTGCTTTACGGGCAGCACGGTCTGACATCAGACCCTTGGAAGTGGATACAACAGCAACACCCAAACCGCCCATCACAGATGGCAGCTCGTCTTTTCTTTTATAGACGCGCAGGCCAGGACGTGAAACACGTTTGATTTGCTCGATAACTGGTTTCGCTTGAAAATATTTCAGCGTAACTTCCAGTTCAGGTTTTACATCGCCTTCAACAGCGAAATCTTCGATATAACCTTCAGCTTTTAGAAGTGCAGCAATTGCAACTTTCAGCTTTGAAGAAGGCATTTTTACAGCAACTTTGTTTGCTGCCTGACCGTTACGAATACGGGTCAGCATATCCGAAATCGGATCTTGCATGCTCATAAACTTTACTCCAAATGATTAAGTGGCAATTACCAGCTAGCCTTACGAAGTCCAGGAATCTCGCCTTTCATGCAAGCTTCACGAACTTTAATACGGCTTAAACCGAACTTACGTAGGTAACCATGTGGACGACCAGTTTGGTTACAACGGTTACGCTGACGTGATGCACTTGAATCACGAGGAAGTGTTTGAAGTTTCAGAACAGCATCCCAACGTTCTTCTTCAGATACGTTTACGTCGCTGATAGTAGCTTTTAACGCAGCACGCTTTTCAGCATACTGAGCGACAAGCTTTGCACGTTTTACTTCACGTGCTTTCATTGATTGTTTAGCCATAACAGTAACCCTTCACCTTACTTGCGGAATGGGAAGTTAAAGGCAGCCAGCAGAGCACGGCCTTCCTCATCAGTGGACGCACTAGTCGTGATTGTTACATCAAGACCACGTACACGGTCGACTTTATCGTAGTCGATTTCCGGGAAGATGATTTGCTCGCGAACGCCCATGCTATAGTTACCGCGACCATCAAAAGATTTCGCGCTAACACCACGGAAGTCACGTACACGTGGTAGAGCGATAGAAATCAAACGCTCCAAAAAATCCCACATACGTTCGCCACGCAAGGTTACTTTACAACCAATTGGGTAGCCTTCACGGATTTTGAAACCTGCAACAGATTTGCGAGCTTTTGTGACAAGAGGCTTTTGACCAGAAATGGCCGCCATGTCAGCTGCTGCATTCTCAAGCAGTTTCTTATCGTTGATAGCTTCACCAACGCCCATGTTTAGGGTGATTTTATCAATCCTAGGGACTTGCATGACGCTTGTGTAACCGAACTGTTTGGTCAGTTCAGCGACTACAGACGACTTGTAGTAATCATGCAGTTTCGCCATAGTAGAACTCCAAATTACGTCTATTAGTTAGAAATGGTTTCACCGTTAGATTTGAAGAAACGGACTTTTTTGCCGTCTTCAAAACGGAAACCGACACGGTCCGCTTTACCAGTAGCTGCATTGAAGATTGCAACGTTAGAAGCATCGAGTGCTGCTTCTTGTTCAACGATTCCACCTTGAACACCCATAGCCGGTACAGGCTTTTGATGTTTTTTCACAAGGTTGATGCCTTCAACAATAACTTTACCAGTTCCAAGAACCTTAGTTACTTTACCTTTCTTGCCTTTGTCTTTACCGGCAAGAACAACGATTTCGTCATTACGACGGATTTTAGCTGCCATCTTCTGCGCTCCCTTACAATACTTCTGGAGCCAGTGAAACAATCTTCATAAACTTCGCATTACGAAGCTCACGAGTCACTGGACCAAAGATACGTGTACCGACTGGTTGCTCAGTATTGTTATTCAACAATACACAAGCGTTACGGTCGAAGCGAATGACAGAACCGTCTGGACGACGTACGCCTTTACGGGTGCGAACTACCACCGCCTTCAGGACATCACCCTTTTTAACTTTACCGCGAGGAATTGCTTCTTTGACGGTAACTTTGATGATGTCGCCGATATGTGCGTAACGACGGTGAGAGCCACCCAGAACCTTAATACACATTACGCTGCGAGCGCCTGAGTTATCAGCTGCGTCCAGCATACTTTGCATTTGGATCATGTTAGTGCTCCGCTAAATATTAAAACTAGACCCTCTCGGGTCGGGCTGCCTTTAAAAAGGGAGGCGAATTGTAACACCCTTTTTTCAGATTGGGTAGTCAAAAAACAAACGGCTCCAAAAATAACTGGAGCCGTTTCTTGATTGAAAAATAAAAGTTAAACTTTTGCTTTTTCTACCACTTTCACCAAAGTCCAAGACTTAGTCTTAGACAATGGACGACACTCACGAATTTCAACGGTATCGCCTTGGCCACACTCGTTGTTTTCATCATGTGCGTGAATTTTAGTCGTGCGTTTAACGAACTTACCGTAAATCGGATGTTTTACGAAACGTTCGATAACAACAACGATAGACTTATCCATCTTGTCACTAACAACACGACCGAGTTGAGTACGAATTTTGTCGCTCATTATGCGCCTGCCTTCTCAGTCAAAACAGTTTTCACACGTGCGATATCACGGCGTACAGCTTTCAGAGTATGAGTCTGCTGCAGTTGACCAGTCGCAGCTTGCATACGCAAGTTGAACTGTTCACGTAGCAAATTCAATAGCTCTGCATTCAGCTCTTCAGCGCTCTTTTCGCGTAGATCTTGTGCTTTCATCACATCACCTGCTTAGTTACGAAAGTAGTCTTGAACGGAAGTTTTGCAGCTGCAAGCGCAAAAGCTTCACGTGCCAATTCTTCAGGTACACCGTCCATTTCGTACATAACCTTACCAGGTTGGATTTGGGCTACCCAGTACTCAACGTTACCTTTACCCTTACCTTGACGAACTTCAAGTGGTTTTTCTGTGATAGGCTTATCTGGGAATACACGAATCCAGATTTTACCTTGACGCTTAACGTGACGTGTCATCGCACGACGAGCCGCTTCGATCTGACGAGCAGTCAAACGACCACGGCCGACAGCTTTCAAACCAAATGTACCGAAAGAAACATCAGTACCTTTAGCTAGACCACGGTTGCGACCAGTATGAACCTTACGGAACTTTGTACGTTTAGGTTGTAGCATCTGTCGACTCCTTACTTACGGCCTTTACGCTGTTTCTTAGGCTTATCACCTTTAGGCTCAGCGGTATTTGCATTTGCAGCTGGCATCCCACCAAGGATTTCTCCTTTGAAGATCCATACTTTAACGCCAATCACACCATACTGAGTGTGAGCCGAAGAAGTTGCGTACTCAATGTCTGCACGAAGAGTGTGTAGAGGTACACGACCTTCACGATACCACTCAGAACGTGCGATTTCAGCGCCGCCTAAACGACCACTTACTTCTACTTTGATACCCTTAGCACCTAGACGCATTGCGTTTTGTACTGCACGCTTCATCGCGCGACGGAACATAACACGACGTTCTAGCTGAGACGCGATGCTATCAGCCACTAATTGGCCATCTAGCTCAGGCTTACGTACTTCAGCGATATTGATTTGCGCTGGTACACCTGCAATTTTCGCTACCGCAGTACGAAGTTTTTCGACGTCTTCACCTTTCTTACCGATAACGACACCTGGACGAGCCGTGTGGATAGTCACACGGATACTTTTCGCAGGACGCTCGATAACAATGCGTGATAGAGACGCTTTTGACAATTCCTTAGTGAGGAATTGACGTACCTTGAAGTCGCCGTCTAGGTTGTCAGCGAACTCTTTGGTGTTAGCAAACCATGTAGCATTCCAAGGCTTCACGATGCCTAGACGAATACCATTTGGATGTACTTTCTGACCCATTGCTTACTCTCCTAGTCTCTTAGCGATCTGCGACAACCACAGTAATGTGGCTTGAACGCTTCAAGATACGGTCCGCACGGCCTTTGGCACGAGGCATAATACGCTTCATGACAGGGCCCTCATCTACGAAGATTTTTGCGACGTTTAGATCGTCAATATCTGCACCTTCGTTATGCTCCGCGTTTGCGATAGCTGACTCAAGAACTTTCTTAACTAAGTCAGCAGCTTTTTTGTTGCTGAAAGTCAGAATTTCCAGAGCCTGATCGACAGACTTACCACGGATCAAATCTGCAACTAAGCGAGCTTTCTGTGGAGAAATACGAGCAAAGTTATGTTTAGCAACAGCTTCCATCATCTACTCCTTACTTCTTCTTCGCTTTCTTATCTGCAGCATGACCGCGATAAGTACGTGTTGGTGCAAATTCACCCAGTTTGTGACCGATCATTTCATCAGTTACGAAAACCGGGACGTGCTGACGACCATTATGGACAGCGATGGTCAAACCAATCATTGATGGAATGATCATTGAACGACGGGACCAAGTCTTAATAGGCTTTTTGTCTCCGCTTTCCACCGCTTTCTCTACCTTCTTCAGCAAGTGTAGGTCAATAAATGGACCTTTCTTGAGAGAACGTGGCATGGCTTATCCTCTTAAATAGATTACTTATTACGACGACGTACAATGTACTTGTCGGTGCGTTTGTTTTTACGGGTTTTGAAGCCCTTAGTAGGCATACCCCAAGGAGATACAGGGTGACGACCACCAGATGTGCGACCTTCACCACCACCGTGTGGGTGATCAACCGGGTTCATCACAACACCACGAACAGTAGGACGAACACCACGCCAGCGTGTAGCACCTGCTTTACCAAGTTCACGAAGCATGTGTTCAGAGTTACCCACTTCGCCAATCGTTGCACGACCTTCGGAAGGAACTCGACGCATTTCACCAGAACGCAGACGAATTGTTGCGTATGCACCGTCACGAGCAACGATTTGTGCATAAGCACCAGCAGAACGTGCAAGTTGTGCACCTTTTCCTGGTTTCAATTCAACACAGTGAACTGTTGAACCTACTGGGATATTGCGCATCGGCAGAGTGTTACCTGCTTTAATTGGCGCATCTACTCCAGACTGGATTACATCACCAGCTTGCAGACCTTTTGGTGCGATGATGTAACGACGTTCACCATCTGCATAAAGAACCAAAGCGATGTTTGCACTACGGTTTGGATCATATTCCAGACGCTCAACTTTTGCCGGAATGCCATCTTTAGTACGTTTAAAATCAATCAAACGATAGTGTTGCTTATGACCACCACCGATATGACGTACTGTGATACGACCGTTGTTGTTACGACCACCGTTTTTAGAGTTTTTCTCTAAAAGTGGCGCATAAGGTTTACCTTTATGCAGGTCATTGTTCACAACTTTAACGACGTGACGGCGACCAGCCGAAGTCGGCTTACATTTAACAATAGCCATTTTTCAACTACTCCTGTTATTCCGCGCCGCCAACGAAGTCAAGATCCTGACCTTCTTTCAAAGTTACATACGCTTTTTTCACGTCGCTACGACGGCCTTGGCGCATACCTTGACGCTTAGTCTTACCCTTAGTAATCAGGGTATTTACAGATTCAACTTCAACTTCAAATAGCTTTTCTACGGCTGCTTTAATCTCTTTTTTCGTTGCATCTTTCGCTACTTTGAAAACAACAGTGTTTGCTTTCTCGGCAACCATTGTTGCTTTTTCAGAGATGTGCGGAGCACGCAGAACTTTTAGTAGACGCTCTTCGCTAATCATGCCAGCATCTCCTCAACTTGCTTAACTGCAGAAGCAGTCATAAGAACCTTGTCAAACGCGATCAAGCTAACAGGATCGATTCCCGCTGCGTCACGTACGTCAACTTTATAAAGGTTACGAGCAGCTAAGAACAGATTCTCGTCTACTTCACCAGTAACGATAAGTACATCGTTAAGCTCAAGTTCTTTAAGCTTAGCTACCAGATCTTTAGTTTTTGGAGCTTCAACTGAGAAATCATCAACAACGATCAGACGCTCTTGACGAACCAGCTCAGAAAGAATGCTCTTCATAGCGCCACGGTACATTTTTTTGTTTACTTTTTGGCTGTGATCTTGTGGTTTCGCAGCAAAAGTAACACCACCTGTACGCCAGATTGGGCTACGGATTGTACCAGCACGAGCACGGCCAGTACCTTTTTGACGCCATGGTTTAGCGCCGCCGCCAGAAACTTCTGAACGTGTTTTTTGAGCACGAGTACCTTGACGAGCACCTGCTGCATAAGCAACAACCACTTGATGTACAAGAGCTTCGTTGAACTCACGTCCGAAAGTAGTTTCGGAAACAGTTAGTGCGTCAGCACCTTTAACCATCAATTCCATTACTTACTCCTAGACGTTATGCTTTAACAGCTGGTTTAACGATCACGTCACCACCGATAGCACCAGGGACTGCACCTTTAATCAGAAGCAGGTTGCGCTCAGCGTCGACACGTACGATCTCTAGGTTTTGAGTCGTTACACGCTCAGCACCCATGTGACCTGCCATTTTCTTGCCCTTGAATACACGACCTGGAGTCTGACATTGACCGATAGAACCAGGAGCACGATGCGACAATGAGTTACCGTGAGTCATATCTTGAGTACGGAAGTTCCAACGCTTCACAGCACCTTGGAAACCTTTACCTTTAGATGTACCAGTAACGTCTACTTTTTTTACTTCATTGAAAAGTTCAACAGTCAATTCTGAACCGACTGAAAACTCTTCTCCGTTTTCTAAACGGAATTCCCAAAGACCGCGGCCAGCGTCAACACCCGCTTTCGCGAAGTGACCAGCTTCTGGCTTAGATACACGGTTGGCTTTTTTCGCACCAGAAGTTACTTGGATTGCAGTATAACCGTCACTATCAAGTGTTTTAACTTGAGCAACACGGTTCGCTTCAACCTCAACAACTGTAACTGGGATGGAAACGCCTTCTTCGGTAAACACGCGGGTCATACCCACTTTACGTCCGACTAGACCAATCATTCTTCTAATCTCCCCTTAACCTAGGCTGATTTGTACATCAACGCCAGCAGCTAGATCGAGACGCATCAGAGCGTCAACAGTTTTGTCTGTTGGCTCAACGATGTCGATTAGACGTTTGTGAGTACGGATTTCGTACTGGTCACGAGCATCTTTGTTGACGTGTGGAGAGATAAGAACAGTGAAACGCTCTTTACGAGTAGGTAGTGGGATAGGACCACGAACCTGTGCGCCGGTACGCTTTGCTGTTTCAACGATTTCCGCAGTAGAAGCGTCGATTAATTTGTAATCGAAAGCTTTTAGGCGGATTCGGATACGTTGGTTCTGCATGAGACAGAGCTCCAAATTCAAAAAATTACACAAACAATATCGCCACTCATGCCCACTTATTGTGAGAGAATGTCGATTGATTCATGTGAAACCGTAGCTCCCTAATTGGGAACATTGTCAGCTAATTTAGATCAACTTTATTAAGCTAATTTATATTAACTGCGAACATAAGCTAAGTATACATTACCTGATAAATCTAAAAGATGTATCAGCTCCTTGCTGCTCATTGGTTCACAACTGGCTTAACCAGTGGCGGGTATTATACAGATGGAATGGTTACATGCAAGGTTCGCTGGAAAAATAATCAAAATAAAATCGGGCTCTGTTATTTCTGCAGAGCCCGATGGTCATCCGAAGAAGCTTAGTGTGATAAACGCTGTCTCACCGCTTCAAAAAGACAAATTCCGGTCGCGACTGATACGTTTAAACTAGACACGCTTCCCGACATCGGAATTTTAACCAATGCATCACAGGTTTCTCTGGTCAGGCGGCGCATCCCATCGCCTTCCGCACCCATAACAATGGCTAACGAACCTGTCAGTTTAGACTGGAAAATATCTTGAGTGGCTTCTCCGGCAGTCCCAACAAACCAGACCCCTTGTTCCTGTAAAGCCTTCATTGTTCTAGCTAGATTGGTCACCCGGACTAAAGGGACACTTTCAGCGGCACCACAAGCCACTTTACTCACGGTTGCATTCAGTGGTGCCGATTTATCTTTGGGAACAATCACGGCTGTAACACCGGCGGCATCTGCATTTCTAAGACACGCCCCAAGATTATGCGGATCAGTCACACCATCCAAAACAAGTAATAGCGGATGTTCAACTGCGGTTAAAAGTGCATCCAGATCATGTTCATTCAAGGTTTTGGCGGGTTTCACTTTTGCCATCATCCCTTGGTGGCTTGCACCTTGGGATTTTTTATCTAGCGCTTGTCGGCTCATCTGTTGAATTGAAATACCGAGCCTTTGCAACTCATTCAACACAGGAAGCAAACGACGGTCTTGTCGATCTTTCAAAACAAAGACTTCGATCAATCGATCCGGGGTTTTCTCCAACACAGCACTCACCGCATGAATGCCATATATAAATTCATTACTCATTTGTTACCTATCATTTGTCAGTCTTGGCTGATTTTGATTTACGAAGACGCGATTTTTTCTTACGGACTTTCTCAGCCTTGCTTTTCTTTTTGACCGTTTTATTCCGATCATTCTCATCATTAGGATTTTTCACCGGTTCAATATTCGGTATCGCTTTTCCTCGCCGTCGGGACGATCCTTTTTTCCCTTGTTTTGCTTCCGCTTCACGTTTCTTCGCTGTTTTTCCTTCACCGCGTAGCTTACGACTTGTCTCGACTAATTCAAAGTCAATATGGCGTTCATCTAGGTTTACAGCCTGAACTTTAACTTTGACAGCATCGCCTAAACGGTAAATCAGTCCGAAACTTTCACCAATCAGACGTTGACCAATCGGATCATACTGGTAGTAATCATTTGCCAAGCTGGAAATATGCACCAAGCCATCAATATGTAACTCAGTCAAACGCACAAAAAATCCAAACCCAGTGACATTCGCAATCACGCCATCCAACACCTCACCGACATGATCTTGCATATATTCACATTTCAGCCAGTCGGATACTTCCCGTGTTGCATCATCTGCGCGACGCTCTGTCATTGAACACTGTTCACCATAATAATTCATATCATCGAATGAATAGTGATAGCCACCAGTCGGCGTCCAACGATCTTGATTTGTACCTTGCTGTTTTGCAATCAAGTATTTAATCGCCCGATGTAACAGTAAATCCGGGTAACGCCGAATCGGGGAAGTAAAATGTGCGTATCGCTTTAAAGCCAGCCCAAAGTGACCACAGTTATCAGGGTTATATACCGCTTGCTTCATCGAACGAAGTAGCATGGTTTGGATCAGTTCATGATCGGGGCGATTCGCGACTTGTTTCATTAAAATGGCATAATCTGTCGGAGTCGGCTCTAATCCACCGGTCAAATTCAGTCCCAACTCTCCGAGAAAATCTCGGAATCCCATCAAACGCTCTTCTCCCGGCGTTTCATGAATTCGGAATAAAGCAGGTTCTTTCAATTTTTCAACGAAAGAAGCTGATGCAATATTCGCTAGAATCATACACTCTTCGATGATCTTATGAGCGTCATTCCGGACTAACGGCTCAATCCGATCAATTTTCCGCTCAGCATTAAAGATAAACTTCGTTTCTACCGTTTCAAATTCAATTGCACCTCGGTTCTCTCTCTCACTTTTCAGAACCTGATACATCTTGTATAACTCTTCCAGATGGGGGACTAACGGTTCATAACGCTCCCGAAGCTCCTCGTCACCCGCTAAAATCGCAGCAACTTTGTTATAAGTCAGTCGCGCATGCGAGTTCATCACCGCTTCATAATGTTTATAGCTCGAGAGTCTCCCAGTTGCGGATATGGTCATCTCACAGACCATACATAGTCGATCAACCTGTGGATTGAGAGAACAGAGGCCATTTGACAAAATCTCCGGTAGCATCGGCACGACCTGAGACGGAAAGTAGACAGAATTACCACGATTGATCGCTTCTTTATCAAGCGCAGAATCGGTTCTGACATAGTAACTCACATCGGCAATCGCAACCCAGAGACGCCAACCACCGCCCTTCTTCGCCTCACAATAGACAGCATCATCAAAGTCTCGAGCATCTTCACCATCAATCGTGACTAGTGGCAGCGTTCTCAAATCAACCCGCCCCTGTTTCGCTTCTTCTGGGACGTGTTCACTAAACTGCTTCACTTGTTGTTCGACCGCTTCTGGCCACTCGTGAGGAATCTGATGGGTTCGAATCGCAATCTGAGTCTCCATACCGGGTGCCATACTTTCACCAAGGACATCACTCACCTTACCCATCATGCCACGAGAGCGGCTACCTCGGTCGGTAATCTCGATAACAACAACATTGCCCATTCGGGCGCCGGCGCGCGCTTCATCGGGAATCAAAATATCATGACTGATCCGAGAGTCATCAGGTACGACGTAAGAATATCCATGTTCAAAGAAGAACCGACCCACAATCTGGCCGTTTCTTTCTTCTAATATCCTGACCAGCCGACCTTCTTTCCGACCTCTTTTATCAGTGCCATTCGGTTGAATCAGCACATAATCCCCATGAATCAGCGTTCTCATCTGATGATGTGGCAGTAAGATATCCTCATCTCTCCCTCGGACTCCCTCCGGTCTGACCCAACCGTACCCATCTTTATGGCCGATGACATACCCTTTAATCATTTCCAGTTTTTCCGGCAGTGCATAGCACTGGCGACGCGTGAAGACCAGTTGCCCATCTCTTTCCATGGCTCTCAGACGTCGTCTTAACCCTTCGTATTGTTCTTCTCCTGAAAGTTGTAATACTTCGAACAGGTCATTGCGATTCATCGGAACATTTGCCTGAGCTAGAAATTCCAAAATAAACTCGCGGCTGGGAATCGGGTTGTCATAATTATTTGCTTCACGATCAGCAAATGGATCGTTTTGAGTAGTGTCAGACATAAGTCGTCCTAAGGAAGAAGGTAATCTCTTAAAATACTGCCTGAATTAACCATTTTTAAATGGCGATCCAGAAAGCATGAATATAGCTTATTGAAGATATATTAGCGGGAAGTTGTGATTTCTTCAAAAATCAGGTGGTTAAACTAAGGAAGTTTTCAATAAATTGTAACAGAAATGAACACATCAATATATAGTGCTACCAAAGCGTCTCTCTCATTTTCGCACGAGCAATAATATTCTCTGGCATACGCTGTTCAAGTCCCTGACGCAACATCGCAATACGTTTGTGCATCCTCGTATCGGCTGTAACAGAATGATATAGCCATCGATAAGCATCTTCATAATCAAGCGGACTACCATAATCCCGCAGTAATAATTCAGCCAATTTCACACGGGCTTTCAAATTACCCATTGCGGAGGCTTCTCTCAGGTACACAATTGCGCGTTCACGATCTTGTTGAACAAGCATACCTTCAGCGTAATAGCGACCAAGTTGCTCAAGCGCCGTCGGTAATCCCTGACTGGCAGCGGCTTCCATATAATAGAGCCCCAGTTCAGCGTCCTGATCGACACACACGCCCCATGCCAACATATCGCCATACAAAAATTCATACGATGGCAAATTGATCCGCGTAGCCCGGGCAACGATATCTTCAACCAGCTGACACTTATCAGCCTTTACTCGCTCCAGATGCTTATTCTGTTTGATCAGTTGAATTAACTCAGCTTCGGAATAAATTTGGACTGGCGGCCCGACATCAGCGACAGTAGCATTGACTGAAACGCTCAACATCATCATTAACAACGAAGCTGCTACGCTTAGTAGCCTCATATACATACTCTTTTTTGAACGATCGCTTAACAATATCACCCACTTTGACTAGGGCTTAAATACCGTATCGGCAGACGAACAAATGACTTTAGGAGAAAGTTACTGTCGATTTTTTACACAACTGTACATAACAATCCCTAAAAAAGCAAAAAGCCGGTCGTGAAAGACCGGCTCTGATAATGAAGTCGTATTCGTTACGCAACACTGAACGGATGAACTTTGATAATCGTCTCATTCCGGTCCGGGCCTGTTGAGATGATATCGACAGGTACACCAGTTAATTCTTCGATGCGTTGAACATAGTTCAATGCAGCCTGAGGCAAATCTTCAAGCTTTTTGACACCAAATGTACTCTCAGGCCAACCTGGCATTGTTTCATAAATCGGGGTCACATGATCGTAAGCATCAGCTGCCATTGGAGAAACTTCGGCGATAGAACCATCTTTCATTTGGTAACCGGTACAAATTTTGATTTCTTTCAAACCATCTAAGACATCAAGCTTCGTCATACAGAAACCGGTAATCGAGTTGATTTGAATCGCACGGCGCATCGCAACGGCATCAAACCAACCACAACGACGCTTACGTCCGGTTGTTGCACCAAATTCTTGTCCTTTGGTTCCCAGATACTCACCCGTTTCGTCATTCAATTCAGTCGGGAAAGGGCCGGCACCAACGCGAGTACAATACGCTTTGGCAATACCAAGAATATACCCGAGATGACGAGGACCGAAACCAGAACCGGCAGCAACACCGCCTGCAGTCGTATTGGATGAGGTAACATACGGATAAGTCCCGTGGTCAATATCCAGCAGTGTTCCCTGCGCGCCTTCAAACATGATTTTGTCACCGCGCTTACGAGCCGTATCCAGTTCATCAGTCACATCAATGACCATTGAAGTGAGCAAGTCAGCATAACCCATGGCTTGCTCCAGAACTTCATCGTAACTTACGGGTTCTACTTTATAGAAGTTAACGAGCTGGAAGTTATGATACGTCATGACTTCCTGCAGTTTAGCTGCGAAAGTGGTACGATCAAACAAGTCTCCGACACGTAAACCACGGCGCGCAACTTTATCTTCATAAGCTGGACCGATACCACGTCCGGTTGTGCCGATAGCTTTTGTGCCACGAGCTGATTCGCGAGCCTGATCCAGTGCAATATGGTAAGGTAAAATAAGCGGGCAAGCTTCAGAAATAGAAAGACGTTGGCGAACAGGAATGCCTCGAGCTTCAAGCGCTTCCATTTCGTTTAAAAGTGCATCCGGAGAAAGTACAACACCATTTCCGATAATGCATTTTACGTGTTCGCGGAGAATACCGGATGGAATCAAATGGAGAACGGTTTTCTCACCATCAATGACCAGAGTATGACCTGCATTGTGACCGCCCTGATAACGGACAACATACTTTGCATCTTCAGTAAGCAGATCAACAATTTTCCCTTTACCTTCATCACCCCATTGGGTGCCTAGTACGACAACGTTATTTCCCATCTTTCCAAATCTGATTGCTGGTTAAAAATGGATTCTACCACCGAATGTTGGATGATGCAGTCATTTTTTAAGCATAAAAAATTCATAAAAAAGCGCTTTTTGTTCGATTTTATAATCAAAAAGAAATCGTTTGCGTAAAATACCGACTTACACTTCATCCGCGTAAATTTTAACCTGTTTTCTGCCATGAATATCGATGCAACTCCGATACATACCCGCACAGTTCATACCGAAATGAATCTCACCGGATTGGTCAATGGCAATCACGCCACCCTCTCCGCCTAACATTTTGACTTCTCCTTGGATAACCGCAGTGCAAGCAGTATGTACATCTTCCTGTAAGTAACGCATTCGCGCAGCAATATCACTGGCAACACAACAACGAATAAAGGCTTCACCCATGCCGGTCGCAGAGATGGCGACATTGTGGTTTTCTGCATAAGTGCCGGCACCGATAATCGGAGAATCCCCGACGCGTCCATAACGTTTATTGGTGATGCCACCAGTACTGGTTGCAGCAGCGAGGTTACCATCCCGATCCAGTGCAACGGCACCAACGGTACCGAATTTGTGATCATCAGGGTAACTTGACTCAGACAGCGCGACATTCCCTTCTGCTTTCATGGCTAACAACTGTTCGTAACGTCTGTCGGTAAAAAAATAATCCTGTTCGGTATAGTCATAACCAAGCTGTGCCGCGAACTCTTCCGCCCCTTCTCCCATTAACATCACATGCTCACTCTGCTGCATCACATCTCTGGCAAGTCTTACTGGATTTTTGATATGACGAACCCCGGCAACAGCGCCTGCTTGTCGACCTTTACCACACATCACTGCCGCATCCATTTCGACCATCTCTTTTGTCGTCAAAACAGAGCCTTTTCCTGCATTAAAGTGCGGAGAGTCCTCAAGAACTCTGACAGCACAGACCACTGCATCGACAGCACTTGCGCCCTGGGCTAATAACTGATGTCCCTGAGAAACAGCTTGATCTAACGCCTGTTCTACCGCTCGCTGTATTTCTTCCGTCATTTGAGAACGTAAAATCGTGCCGGCACCGCCATGGATTGCAATCGCAAAAGGTTTTTTCATATATATCCTCGTCAGACCATAAAAAAACACCTGCACAAAACGGCAGGTGTTTCCATTTAGATTCAGTGAAACGAATCCGGACAATTAATGGCAGCCACAGCCGCCATTTCCGTCACAGCAACCTTCTTCACCGTGATCATGTCCACAGCTACCGTCGCCTTGATGAATATGCCCATGAGCAACTTCTTCATCTGTCGCAGCGCGAACAGAAACAACCTCAACATCAAACGTCAGTGTTTGACCAGCCAGCATGTGGTTACCATCAACGACAACTTCATCGCCATCAACTTCTGTAATTTCAACGGGGATCTGGCCTTGATCAGTTTCTGCTAGAAAACGCATACCCGCTTCAAGTTGATCGACACCATGAAAAACATCGGCCGGAACACGCTGAACCAAGTCATCATTGTATTCACCGTATGCGTCTACAGGTGCAACTGTTGCAGTAAATTTATCACCAGCAACTTTACCTTCAAGTTCACGCTCTAAACCGACGATCAAGTTGTGATGACCATGTAGGTAATCAAGCGGGGCATCAGCGGTTGACTGATCAGCGACAACTCCGTCTTCGAGTTTGAGTTGGTACGCTAAACTCACCACAACATTCTTTTCAATTTTCATAAACGCTCCAAGGCATCGAGTGTATTTTGTCACCTATTGTGACCGTATTGCATCTGTCCAAGTGATTCGAAATCCTTGGAGAACTGGGCGATATTATGAAGAAGTATCTCGTAAACCTCAATTAATCCGGTTTAAAAATACCAATCATCGCTTCTTCTGCATGTTTACTTTGCCCGACGGAGCGTGGGGTTCTCTGTTCGGTATAATCACATTCCACACATTCGACATGCTCAACATGATTATCCTCCCACCAGCGAAGTGAATCGGCAGCATGGCACTGCGGACAACTGACGCCAGCAATAAAACGTTTCTTTACTCTCACAAATTAATCCTGGTCTCTTTCCCAAAAATCTCGAGCTTGATGATCTTTTTCCATCTCGCGTCCAAATATTTCTTCCAACTCTAGCCGAATTTCCTTGGCACGCAACGAAAGTTGCTTGCCTTCATTATGCATTGGAAGCAGTTCTTCCAGCATCGCATTATCTAAACGACAAAAATGTGATTCCGCCCGCTTTGCCTGATAAGGATGCATCCCCAATTCAATCAGTGTCTGCCTTCCTAGATCCAACGCTCCCAAGAATGTTTCTCGCGAGAAATGCGGTACACCATGATTCAGCAATTGATAGGCTTCAACCCGGCTGCGTGCCCGTGCTAAAATTTTCAATTGCGGGAAGTGATGCTGACATAATGCAACAATCGCCATCACCTCATCCGGATCATCGGTACATACGACTATCGCTTCCGCATCTTCAGCGCCCGCAGAACGGAGTAACTCCAAGTTGGTCGCATCACCATAAAATACTTGATAACCATACTTACGCAGCAGTTTGATCTGACTTGCATCACTTTCAAGAATAGTGACTTTGATTTTATTGGCAAACATCAAACGGCCAACAACTTGGCCAAACCGACCAAACCCAGCAATAATCACTCTCGGGTCATTATTTTCGACATCAACCGCTAAATCATCGACTGAGTTGAACTCTCGGGCAAACCAACGTTTCTGAATACTGAGCAATAAGGGGGTTGTAACCATCGATAAACTGACCACGACCAGCAAAAATGACGTCTGCTCAGCGTGTAGTAAACCTTCAGACTGCGCAGCGGTAAAGATGACAAAAGCAAACTCTCCCCCCTGACTCAGAATCGCAGCCATACTGCTTCGTGCTTTGGCACGAGTTCCGAACAACCGAGCCAGTAAATAGAGGAGCCCGGCTTTCACCGCCACCAGTACAGTCACCGCAGCGAGAATTTGTAATGGATTGTTGATCAACAGTCCTAAATCAACAGCCATGCCGATGGCAATAAAAAAGAGCCCGAGCAGTAACCCTTTAAATGGTTCAATAGACACTTCCAACTCATGGCGAAACTCACTTTCTGCCAAGAGGACGCCAGCAAGAAAAGTTCCCAATGCCATGGACAGTCCTAAAAATTGCATCAGTAATGCAATACTAATGACCAACAATAATGCCGCAACGGTGAACAGCTCCCGGACACCACTCATCACAATATAGCGAAATAACGGGCTCAATAAAAAATGTCCACCCACCAACAAGCCGACAATGCCACATAGCATCCAGAGCGCATCAATCCACTCGCCTGCTGAATTCCCGGCCAGTACAGGTAACAACGCCAACATAGGGATGACTGCAATATCCTGAAATAACAATACCGCAAAACCGGATTGACCGGTTTCGCTGCGCTCCAACTCTTGCTCCTCAATGACTCGCAAAGCAATGGCTGTAGAAGAAAGCGCTAATCCCATCCCCATCACCAAACTAACTTGCCAACTGCCGACAAAAAAATGAATCAGACTGGCTAATACGGTACTGGTCACCACAACCTGAGCACCACCAAGCCCCAGAATCGGTGATTTCATTTGCCAAAGCTTACGCGGATTCAACTCAAGCCCAATCACAAACAGCAATAGAACCACACCAAATTCTGCAAAATGCAAAATCGCGTCAACATCACTGATTAATCCGAGTCCCCAAGGGCCAATCGCCACACCCGCCAATAGATAGCCCAACACCGACCCAAGTCCTGCTCGCTGGGCCACCGGCACGGCAATAGCAGCTGCGGTTAGAAATACGGCACCACTTTGTAAAAAATCATTCGTCAATGCTGCCATTTATTGCTCCTCTGAATTATGAGTGTCCATCATCTCAGGAGCACTCAACCACCGGCGGTAAGATTCGGCATGTTGGTATCTTTCAGTCTCAGTGACATTACGCGACCAGTATAAAATCAATGGCTCACACCATGCCATACGGCAAAGTGAGGCAATCAGCTCGAATGGCTGTAAAATTTCGTCCAACGGGTATTTGTTATAGCCTTTATTCCCAAAAGCCGTCTTCTTGCCCCCGGTGGTAATCACACTACGCCAGATTTTACCAGCCAGCGCACATTGAGAGCCAAAAGCAAAATCTTTACATAACACCCTATCCAACCATTCTTTCAATAATGCGGGACAAGAGTACATATAAAGCGGATGTTGAAAAACAATCACATCATGCGCCATCAACAAACTCTGTTCAGCATCGACATCAATAAAAAAATCCGGATAGGTCGCATAAAGATCATGAATCGTGACATTCTCAAGCGACTTGATCGCTTCAATCAAGACCTGATTAACAATCGAGCTCTGAGGCTCTGGATGAGCAAAGATCACTAACACCTTGGGGCACTCAGTGGTACACGAAACCGTATCAGTCATGGCTAACTTCACTCCTCTGTCTATTTTACTGAATCATAACGTATTGTAATCTGTCCATACCAATCTTCCCTGCGATTTCTATCATAATCGTTTTCTCATCCGGGGCGCATCTCAAATCATAGACGACCAAACTTTCACTCACACAAACACAAATAATGAAAATCAAGAAAGAGACACTAACAGATCCAACAGTCGCGCTCCGCTAATCATCGACATTTGTCATCAATCCACCTACTATTTCGGGCAGTTTGTTTTCAACCTGATACATTTTTATGATTACCTTTTCTGATATCCAGTTATTGCGTGGCGGAAAACCGCTTTTAGAACAAACCTCAGCGACAATCCATCCGGGCGATAAAGTGGGTCTGGTCGGTAAAAACGGCTGTGGTAAGTCAACATTATTTGCATTACTTAAAGATGAACTCAGTATTGATGCGGGTTCATTCAACATGCCGGCCCAGTGGGAATTAGCTTGGGTCGCACAAGAAACACCGGCACTCGAACGTAGCGCAATAGAATATGTGATCGATGGTGATCGGGAATACCGCCAGCTGGAAAAACAGTTGCAACAGGCAGAGCAACTTGAAGAAGGCACTCGGGTCGCAGAACTGCACGGTCATATAGAAACGATCGGAGGTTACAGTATTCGGGCCCGAGCGTCTGAATTACTGGATGGTCTTGGGTTCAGTCAAGAACAGATGCAATGGCATCTGACGCAATTTTCCGGCGGCTGGCGGATGCGCCTGAATCTGGCTCAGGCATTATTATGTCGCTCAGATCTACTGTTACTCGATGAACCAACCAACCACTTGGATCTCGATGCCGTCATGTGGCTGGAACGTTGGCTACAGAGTTATCCGGGCACACTGATCTTAATTTCACATGACCGGGATTTTCTTGATCCGATTGTCGGCCGGATTATCCATATCGAGAATCAGCAACTCCACGAGTACACCGGTAATTATTCGTCATTCGAAAATCAGAGAGCCGAAAAACTGGTTCTTCAGCAAGCGATGTATCAGAAACAGCAGAAGCAAATTTCTCATATGCAAAGCTATATTGACCGTTTTCGTTACAAGGCATCCAAAGCTCGTCAGGCACAGAGTCGGGTTAAAGCACTAGAACGAATGGAAAAGGTGCTACCCGCGCAATTGGATAATCCTTTTAGTTTTGAATTCAGAGAGCCGACGGCTCTGCCGAACCCGATTTTGATGATGGATGAAGTTGCTGCCGGATATGATCACGTCACAATTCTCAACCAGATCAAATTGAATCTGGTGCCCGGCAGTCGAATCGGTTTGCTTGGCCGTAATGGGGCAGGGAAATCAACGCTGATCAAATTACTCTCTGGAGATTTACAGCCGCAGAGTGGCGACCTAACCTATTCTCAGGGGGTTAAAATCGGTTATTTTGCCCAGCATCAACTGGAAACCCTTCATCCAGAAGAAACCCCTTTACAACATTTAATGCAAATCGCACCGAATCATACCGAACAGCAATTAAGAGACTATCTCGGTAGCTTCGGCTTTCAAGGCGATAAAGCCCTCGAAAAAGTCGCGCCCTTCTCCGGTGGTGAAAAAGCAAGACTCGTATTGGCATTGATCGTCTGGCAGAAACCCAATCTCCTGTTACTGGACGAACCGACCAACCACCTTGACCTCGACATGCGTCAGGCACTGACACTCGCATTGCAAACTTATGAAGGAGCAATGGTCATCGTCAGCCACGATCGCTATCTGCTTCGGGCAACCACAGATGATTTTTATCTGGTGCATGATGCCAAAGTGGCCGCATTCGATGGTGATCTCAACGATTACTACCGTTGGCTCACCGATCAGCAAAAACAAGAAAAACAGGATAAAAAAGAGCAAACGTCAACCAAAGACAGTCCGTTCAGTGCCGCGGCGAAAAAAGAACAAAAGCGTAAAGAAGCAGAACTCCGTCAGCAAACCGCACCAATTCGCAAGAAACTGACACAATTAGAACAGCAAATCGATAAATTACAAACCACGCTCAGCGATGCAGAACAACAATTAGGCGATTCGTCTCTGTATGACACGCAGAATAAAGCTAAACTTACTCAGGTACTAGCGCTTCAGGCTCAAAGTAAATCTGATCTTGAGGAACTTGAATCTCAATGGATGGAACACCAAGAGCGCCTAGAACAGATGGAACAGGAGTTCAACACTTTATGATTCAGACATCGATGTCCCTGACACTGGAACGACTTTGGCAATTCAGTTTGCGATATTACAGTGTCCGGGAGGTCAAAGAAGCCTGTCTCAGCCTACAAAACAACTACCACGGTAACGTCAATTTACTCTTACTTCTGAAATGGCTCGATGAACAGCAACTCAGTATTAAGCAACAAGACTGGCATAGCGTACTGACCAGCATTAGCTCAACCGAAGCACTGCTGAACAGCTACCGGGAACTGCGAAGAAAGCTCAAAGTTCATCTACCGGATACACTCTATCGCGAGTCACTTCAATTTGAGCTGCAATTGGAAAAACAACAACAGTCCGATTTGGTTGATTGTATTAATCAGCTCAAATTACAGCCCGGTGACTCACAATTCATGACGCAACGCTATTGCAAAGAACTGGCAGCCGATCATCTGGCTCAGATTTTCGCAAAACCTGCGTCATTTTCATCGACATATACCAAACACAAAAAATAGAGGAAGTCATCGCGGTGAGCAACACGATACAGAACGTGAGCAAAAATAGATTACTGACCTTCAATCCAGCGTCAGGCGGTGCAGCATCACACATTCAGACAGTGCTCCCCAGATGGATTCGACGTACCCCTTTATTTTCACCACACTGGGAAACACTGACGACACCGGATGATGATATTTTGAGTCTGGCTTGGAGTGAAGACCCTGAGCAGCCCAGCGCCCAAATAAAGCCTCTGTTTATTTTATTTCATGGCCTGGAAGGTAGTTTTCACAGCCCTTATGCCAATGGCTTGATGTATGCTTTTGCTCAACAAGGCTGGTTATCTGTCATGATGCACTTTCGTGGGTGCAACGGGCAACCGAATCGCCTCCCCCGGGCTTACCATTCCGGAGAAACCAGCGATCCACGCTATTTTCTGGAGCAGATCCATCAACGTTTTCCGTCAAATTACAAGATGGCTACCGGTGTGTCGCTCGGTGGGAATATGCTGGCAAATTATCTGGCAGAGTTTGCCGAACAACCACTTGTCGATAGTGCAACCATTATCTCTGCTCCCTTTGATTTAAGAGACAGTTCGAACCGTATCAATCAAGGAGCCTCACGTATCTATCAGGCTTATCTCCTCCACTCACTCAAGCAGAATGTTTATCGTAAATTAGGCACCTTACGACAAGCGATTCCTATCACCCAATCCTTGATTCGACAGCTGAAAACATTACAAGAATTCGATGATTTGATCACCGCACCATTACACGGGTTTTGTGATGCACAGGACTACTACCAACGCTGTTCGGCAATCTCGAAGCTGGGGCAAATCCGTCTGCCAACGCTGATTTTACACGCACAAGACGATCCATTTATGACGGATGCCGTGATTCCAAACCAGCCACTCCCTGAAACGATCAATTATCAACTGCTGAAACACGGCGGACATGTAGGCTTTTTGAGTGGTACGCTTCTCAAACCCCGTTTCTGGTTGGAAGAGATGCTGCCGCTCTATTATCGTGAGCAACCACGAGTATCGTGAACAACCACGAGCGTGTATATCATCACTTGCACGAAAAATCATGATTATTGCGAAACATCACACGAAATCCGTTAATATACCCCCTATACAGAAATCCCCGAGTGATAGTATAGAGAGTCATCATCATGATTATTCCTTGGCAAACGCTCGAACCGGATACACTCGATAATCTGATCCAAGAGTTTATCCTCCGAGAAGGAACCGACTACGGTGAGCACGAAATCTCTCTTGAAGAGAAGGTCGCTCAAGTCAAACAGCAGATTCAATCCGGAGAAGCAGTCATCGTCTATTCCGAACTTCACGAATCCGTAGATATTCAACAAAACAGATATCGTTAATTCATGAATTGTCCGATGACAGCACCAATTTCCATGATATAGTGAAATCGATTTCTCGTTTTTTTTCGAGAAATCGATTGATTGAGTGCACGACAAGGAATGATAAGACAAGGTATGTCATGTCAGCAAAACATCCGATTATTGCAGTAACCGGCTCTTCAGGTGCCGGAACAACAACGACTTCAGAAGCTTTTCGCAAAATGTTCAATATGATGCGAATTAAGCCAGCTTGGGTTGAAGGAGACAGTTTTCACCGTTTCACCAGGCCTGAAATGGATGTCGAAATCCGTAAGGCCAGAGAACAGGGACGCCATATCAGTTATTTCGGTCCGCAGGCAAACGATTTTCCTACTTTGGAGGAATTTTTCCGGGAATATGGCCGTACTGGAACGGGGAAAATTCGCCGCTATCTGCATACATTTGATGAGGCAGTTCCCTATAATCAGATGCCGGGAACATTCACGCCATGGCAGGATCTCCCCAATGATACCAATGTGCTCTTTTATGAAGGGCTCCACGGAGGCGTGGTTGATGGTGAAACCAACGTGTCCCAACATGTCGATTTTCTCATTGGCATGGTACCGATCGTCAATCTGGAGTGGATCCAGAAATATGTCCGAGACACCCGGGACAGAGGACATTCCAGAGAAGCAGTGATGGATTCTATCGTCCGCTCAATGGATGATTACTTAAATTATATTACGCCCCAGTTTTCCCGGACACATATTAACTTTCAGCGAGTTCCAACAGTAGATACATCGAATCCCCTGAGTGCAAAAGGGATTCCGAGTCTGGATGAGAGTTTTGTGGTCATCCGCTTACTTGGCATCAAAAAAGTCGATTTCCCTTACCTGTTAGCAATGATTGATGGCTCATTTATGTCGTGTCATAACACGATTGTCGTCCCCGGTGGGAAGATGAGTTTTGCCATGGAGTTGATAGTCCGTCCGATTCTCCAGCAATTGATTGAAACAGGAAAAATTGGCTGATCACGATTCAATGGTACGAATCGGGCTCTTTTAGTTTCCATACCGTGACCATGCGCACGTTTTTGCGTACCAAATCACGGTCCTGACACGATTAAAGTCAAGAAATTGTGTAAGAAAAAGGATACTATTTGATACCGAAACAGAAGACAACTTGCAGGCTTTCTCAAGTGCTTTTATGCTAAGTGTTTAGTTCGGGGACATGTTCAGTTTAAACGTGTTCAGTTCAAAAGCTTCGCGAAAACATGGAAAGCAGCAAGCATACCCTGCAGAGGAAGAGAGATATTATGGTTCTAGGTAAACCTCAAACCGATCCAACATTAGAGTGGTTTCTTTCACATTGTCACATACATAAATACCCTTCAAAGAGTACGCTGATTCATGCAGGCGAAAAAGCGGAAACGCTTTATTACATCGTGAAGGGATCTGTTGCAGTTCTGATCAAGGATGAAGAAGGAAAAGAGATGATCCTTTCCTATCTCAATCAGGGTGATTTCATCGGTGAACTTGGTTTATTCGAAGAAGGTCAAGAGCGGACAGCTTGGGTCAGAGCGAAATCTCCCTGCGAAGTTGCAGAAATTTCCTTCAAAAAATTCCGTCAGTTAATTCAGGTTAACCCAGACATTTTAATGCGTTTGGCAGGACAGATGGCAAGCCGCCTTCAAGTCACCAGCCAAAAAGTCGGTGATCTGGCTTTTCTGGATGTGACTGGTCGTATTGCCCAGACACTGTTGAATCTGGCAAAACAACCTGATGCAATGACGCATCCAGACGGAATGCAAATCAAGATTACTCGTCAGGAGATCGGCCAGATTGTCGGCTGTTCTCGTGAAACCGTCGGTCGCATTTTGAAAATGCTTGAAGAGCAGAACCTTATTTCAGCCCACGGAAAAACAATCGTTGTTTACGGTACCAGATGATTTTTTCAGCTTGAACCAACAAAAGAGCCATCCTCGCGGTGGCTCTTTTATTTACTACAATTGAAAATAATACATCACTGATTATTGGTACTTTCAAAAATTTTGTCCGCGGAAGCTTCAACAAATCCGGGATACAATATGCCATTTGCCATCGGGTAACGTTTAGCAAATTCATAAAAACCACCGGGAACCAACAACGCCGCTTCATCAAATTCAACAGCCACCCGATCAGCCATGGTCGATGACTGTTCCAGAAATAACTCAGGTGAGCCTTTCACTTCACCATCTGATGAATTGATCACAAAACCATGCTGGTGCAGATAAGCATTAACGTCCGCGACCTGATTAAAACGGGCCAACTGATTCACACTCACGGTAAAATGGTTTGCACCGTAACCATGTGCAGCAACCCAAGCGGCATACTCACTTTCTTCGGCCAATAGATAATACTGCTCAAGTGACACCGGCCATAAACGTCCACCATAAAGAAAATCAGCATCAGCAACCATCTCGGGCCGGACATGAGAGACCAAACTTCTCACGATCTTTTGCAAAGATTCAGAACAACGTTCAACTTCCAACTCACTGATGAACACTTTGGGTAACTTGGGATTCGGATGCTCAAAGTGCTGTGCGGCTAACATTTTGCGTTCAAACTGATAATGCCCTTTCGAAACATATCCCAGTCGAACCAATGGCTCCACTATCACTTCAAGGCTTACTTGCGGCAAATTAAATGTCCGCAACGCAATATGATCATTGATTAACGGATTATCTTCTTGGAATAATTTATGAATCCGCTGCGCTGATGGACAGAGTCTGGTTGTATAGTCTTGCCATAATGCGGCAAACAATGAGTCCAGCGTCATAGCGCCTCCTTCTTTATCAATTATCTTGGGCTGCCATCGCGTTCCTGTTCTCAGATCCAAGAGATTAACGAATCATCAGAAAACGAACCCGATCACCAGACTGAATCAGCAAAACCTGAGCAATTTCAGGCGTGATAATCACAGTCTCAGATTCCGGGTGAAAATCGACCTCAGCAATCGTCGCCCGGAAAAATTCAAATGAAGTATTACTGAGTATGACTTTCTGCCGACTCTGATGCTGTGCCACTTTGACCGTCGCAGACACCGAATGCCTGACCGATTCAATATGGCGTAAGTCACATTCAACGGTTGGGCCCGCATCAAAAATATCGACATAATTACGGCAGGAGAAACCTTCTTCTTCCAATAATTTTAAAGCAGGTTTGGTCTTATCATGCACCTTCCCAATCACAGCTTGGGCTTCAGGGCTGAGCAGATTGATATAGATCGGTAACTTTGGCATCAGTTCAGCAATGAATCCTTTATGCCCCGACCCCGTTAAATAATCTGCCAGCGAAAAATCAATGGAAAAGAAATGTTCCTGCAACCATTGCCAGAACGGAGAGTTTCCCTGTTCATCCGAGACACCTCTCATTTCAGCAATAATCGTTTGAGCAAAGCGTTCCCGGTGTTCCGCCAGCATCAGAAAGCGGCATTTTGACATCAAACGCCCGTTGAGACCGGCGCGATACTCGGGTAAAAGAAACAGCGTGCACAACTCTGAGCTCCCGATATAGTTATTGCCCAGTGTCAGTAATTTCACGATTTTATTGACGCCCAAACGACGGGAAGAATGAAGAATGGTACTAATATGATAAGAATAGGAAGGCGTATCCCAGCCGACATAGGCTTCGATTGCGGTTGTACCGGCAATTCGGCCACTTTCGCTATCCACCCCGACCATCAAGTAACTCTCATCAGTCGGAGACTGAACATCCGTTTTTGCAAAACTCGCTTCTGAATGTTCAATGCGATGAGACAACAGCGCTTCATTGACAGGCAGTGATGTAAAACCATAACCAGACTCTATCGCACAATGATAGAGCGCATTATAGTCAGTCATTGTTATGGGACGAACCACAAGCATGGATGTCTCTCCCTGAAAACCCTGAGTTCGGAATGAAACCAGTCTGACTATAAGCATAGCTCAGGATCGTTGCGAACCTGAGCTAAAGTTTAAACTAAGTTAATGATGCAATGGCTTTTTCCAGGCGTAATAAGCCTTCTTGAATATCGTCACTCTCAATCACCAGTGACGGTGTGAAACGAACCACATTTGGCCCGGCAACCAAAACGAGCACACCTGCTTTACCGGCAGCCTGTAGTATGTCACGTGCCCTGCCATGCCAGGCTTCGGTCAACACCGCTCCGAGCAATAAACCTTTGCCTCGGATCTCACTGAATATCGGATATTTGGCATTAATCCGTTCTAATCCGTCACGGAACAGCGCTTCTTTCTCTTTGACGCCATCCAGCACCTGAGGTTGAGATGTTATATTCACCACAGCTTCTGCCACTGCGCAGGCAAGTGGATTACCACCATACGTCGAGCCATGTACACCCACCTTAAAGTGAGATGCAATCGCTGTCGTCGTCAACATCGCACCAATCGGGAATCCGCCACCCAACGATTTCGCAGTACTGAGGATATCCGGTATTACGCCCGTCCCCTGATACGCATAGAAGTCACCGGTCCGACCATTACCGGTCTGAACTTCATCAAAAATCAATAATGCATTATGTTCGTCACACAGCGCTCTGACAGCCTGAATAAATTCCGTTGTCGGAGTAATGATCCCACCTTCGCCCTGTAGCGGCTCCATCATTACGGCACACGTCCGATCTGAAATCTGAGCTTTGAACGCCGCCAGGTCATTATAAGGCAAGTGAACGACATCCGAGGGTTTCGGACCAAAGCCATCAGAATAAGTCGATTGCCCGCCAACAGTCACCGTAAAAAATGTCCGGCCATGAAATCCCTGTTCAAAAGCAATAATTTCCGATTTTTCCGGTCCATAATTATCTGCCGCCCAACGACGGGCCAATTTTAGTGCCGCTTCATTCGCTTCAGCTCCTGAATTGGCAAAGAAAACTTTCTCAGCAAAACTCAGTTCTGTCAGCTTTTTGGCCAAACGCAATGCCGGCTCATTGGTCATCACATTGCTCAAATGCCAAAGCTTCTGAGCTTGGTCAGTCAAGGCGTCAACCATCGCAGGGTGGCAATGTCCCAAACAACTGACCGCTATCCCCCCGGCAAAATCGACATATTCTTTTTCTACTTGATCCCACAACCGAGATCCTTTTCCCTTCACAGGAATCACTTCCATCGGGCTGTAGCAAGGCACCATGACCTCATCAAATTGCGCCCGATCGACATTATTTTGTGTAGCCATTCACACTCCCTCTTCGCTCGTGAGCTTACAACCGACCCATCCAAATATTCACCAGTATAGATGATCTGTTCATACTGACCGTATTTGCTTGGTTGAAGATACGATGCATTTAATGTCAGTAGACAATATCATTACAAATAGACAATATCATTCACATAGAGACTTGTCAGATGATTCTGTCACAACTCATTCTACATGTATAAATATGCAATAAAAGTGATTTTTTATTTAGACGTTTCTGTCGCGATAAAACGCCATACGGACTCAACGACGTAAAAAATTCGCCAACAACGCATGGCCTTGCTCGGTTTTGATCGATTCCGGATGAAACTGAACGGCATCAATGGGGAGGGTTCGGTGTTGATATCCCATGATCTCCTCAACATCACCCTCGACGGTTTCAGTCCAAGCGGTGATTTCAAAACAATCCGGCAAGCTCTGTTGCTCAACAACTAAAGAGTGATAGCGAGTCACCGTCAATGGATGATTTAAACCATGAAAGAGTCCCTGACCACAATGACATATCGGTGAGACTTTCCCATGCATTACTTGCTTTGCACGGACAACCTTAGCTCCAAAAGCCTGTGCAATCGCCTGATGGCCGAGACAAACGCCAAGTAAAGGAAGCTGACCCGCGAAATGTTTGACGACATCAAGCGAGATCCCAGCTTCATTCGGAGTACATGGCCCTGGAGAAATCACGAGATGGGAAGGGCTGAGAGATGTAATTCCGGCAATATCAATCTGGTCATTACGGACCACGTTGACTTCTACCCCCAGTTCACAGAAATACTGATACAGGTTGTAAGTAAACGAATCATAATTATCAATAATGAGTAGCATTACACCTTAACCAATTGTTTTTAAACACAAAAATAGTAACCACACCCACAAATTCAACCAGTGTTTATTGCACAAATATCATAATAAAAACTAAGATCTTGTCGTGAGTTATAACGGTTCGCTTAAAAACAGTCTAAACTCAAAAACTCCACCGACCAGAAATATACTACCAAAAATCGATGTATATAGATCAACTAAATCTGAACACTCAGTTAGACTGATTCTCAGCGATTGCTAGCAGCTCTTATCATATGCTAATGAAATCATTACTAATTAGAACTGAAAATTGGCATAAATCAGTGTCTAGATTTGCCGTAGTCAACAAATTTAAAAAAGCATGGCAATGCTGTGCAACAAAATTCATTAAGATACATTTGACTGATGATATTTGAATTAGTTTCATTGGCAAAAGACTTCGTAAAAGATATAATCTTAAGTTTATGTAATTTGAGTATAAGATTGTTAGATTAGGTACAAATGATAATCTTAAATGAGGGAATTGTGAGCGCAAAAATTGAATTAACAAATATATGTAAGTCATATCCTGAATTTGATAATCATATATGCTTGATTAAAGAACTTCTCCACCCGTTCAAAAAGAAATATTCCAAAGATGTCAAGATCCTTGACCATATCAGTCTATCAATCAATAGAAATGAAGTGGTTGGCATCATTGGAAGAAATGGTGCTGGAAAATCGACTTTGCTAAAAATTATTTCAGGTGTTCTTTCACCTGATGAGGGTGAGATCGAAGTTGAAGGGCGAATAACAGCTTTACTAGAATTAGGTGCAGCATTTAATCCAGAATATACAGGAAAAGAGAACATATATTTTTATGGAGCAACGCAAGGACTATCTAGAAGTAAAATTGATGAAATCTATAATGAAATTGTGACCTTCGCAGATATTGGGGATTACATTGACCAACCTGTGAAAAATTATTCAAGTGGTATGTTCGCTAGGCTGGCATTTTCTTCTGCTGTACACTTAGTTCCGGACATACTGATTGTTGATGAAACTTTAGCGGTTGGAGATGTTTTCTTTCAGAATAAATGCATCAAGAAAATGCAGGAATTGATAAAAAAAGGAAGCACTGTAATCTTTGTATCTCATGATATGCATGCTGTTAAGTTTTTTTGTGACCGAATTATATATTTAAAAAATGGAAGAATTGAAATAGACAGTTATGATGTTACTGAAGCTCTTGATTTATATGAGAATGGAAAATTAATAACGCCTTCAGAAAAAGAAACCACCTGCAATAGTAATATTATTGAGATCGTAGACACTTATTTTACGGATAAATTTGGAAATAAGAAACATAGATATAAAGTTTCAGAAAGTATAAACGTAGTTATAGAATATGAAGTCCTCGAAGAAGGAGAAGACCTATTTCTGGGGTTTGGCATTCGAAATAAAGATAACGTATATGTTTTTGGAGTAAATTCGAAATTAGACAATATAGATATTCCACTTTCATTAGGTAAGCATCGTATAATATTAAGCTTGAATGAGAATAACTTATACAAGTCAATTTATAATTGTTGGAGTGTTGTATATAACTCTTCGGGAACAGTTGCATTATCTACATTGACAATGAAAAGTGCATTTGAAATCTATAATAATACAGAGCTGTGTGAAGGTATCGTAAATCCTTCAAGAACCTGGACATGTGAGAAAAATGAAGATTAATAACGATAAAAAAAGATTAATTTCTGAAATTGATAATTTTGATGTTATCTCTTTTGATATATTTGACACACTAGTATTACGTAACGTTTTTGAACCTATTGATATATTTAAAGCAGTAGAATCTAGATATAAATTTGAGAATAATGATTTATCAGCAAATGGGTTTGCGACAGAACGCGTTGAAGCCGAGCATCGTGCAAGAGTTAAAAGAAATAATCAAGAAGATATTACTTTCGATAATATATATGAAGAATTAAGCCTAATCTATCCAGAAATTTATCTTTCTTTAAAAGATCTTGAAATTCAAACAGAAACTGATTTCATAGTAAGAAATGATACTATGTATGAGGTGTTTGAGTATGCAAAATCACATGATAAAAAAATTGTTTTGATATCGGATATGTATCTACCAAAAAATATGATTCATGATTTAGTTTCAAATCTTGGATATAGTGGATTTAAAGAGTTGTATGTCTCATGTGAACAACTGAAAACAAAACATTTTGGAACTCTTTACGAACACATTAAAAGTGAATTAGATTTAGATTATAATAAATGGCTTCATATTGGTGATAATTATCATTCAGATGTAGTTAATGCTCAAAAACATGGGATATCGGCATTTCACTATAAAAAAATTAACGAAAGAGATAATAGTTATCTTGAAATAAATAGCCTAGAAGACTCTATATTTACAGCAATGGAAATAAATAGATTTCACACCAGTTCAAAAAGAGATTACTGGTACGAATTTGGTTACTTTAATATAGGAAGGTTATTCTATTCATTTAATCATTGGTTAACTAAAAATATAGACCGAAATGTAAATGAAGTATTGTTTCTAGCTAGAGATGGTTATCTACCACAGAAAATATATAAAGAGTTTAGAAAATTTGATAAAACTTTGCCTAAAGATAAATATTTTTATACTTCCAGAAGAGCATTTCAGTGGCCTACGGTTATTCTTGAAAACTCTGATAAGGAAATTGTACATATTTTAACTGGATTTAATCCCCAATTTGACCAGAAGTTGACATTGTCGGAGATTTTCAAAAGCATTGATATTGATGTGAATTGCTATAAAGATTTAATTAATTCACATGGCTTGTCATTAGATAAAGAGTTAAGTCTTAGTGATGGCAGTCATGATTCAGCAAAAAAAATAATTAATGAGCTATTACCCGTCATTAAGGAAAAACTTGTTCAAGAAAAATTACGTCTAATTAAGTACTTTGATCAAGAGATGCTCAATCATGATAATGTGGCAATAGTTGATATTGGTTGGAGAGGTTCAATTCAGAAGTCAATTCAATTAATCTTAGGCAAACCTGTTCAGGGTTATTACTTCTCGACTAACCCATTCCTACATGAGGAAATAAAAAATCATTCAAAAGGTTTTCTAACTGATAAAGGTATGCCTTCTGATATAAATGAGTTTGCAACTAAATATCTTATGATTTTAGAATTGTTATTTACTGCCCCTCATGGAACCTTAAATGGATTCCGAGAAGAGAACGGAAAAATCATACCCATTTTAGAAGATGAAATAGTCAATAAAACTTTCATGAAATCTGTTTCTTCTCTGCAAGAGGGATGTTTAGATTATATTAGCGATATACTTAAATACAAAAGTTATTTTGATAATATTGATAGTTACACTGCCGTTAAGAGACTAAAAGATACTCTTGAACGTGAGCGTTTAAGTGATCTACTAGCATTTTCTGAAATATCAAACTATATTGGGTTTGGGGTTGAAAGTGAGAAGAAGGAGTACGTAAAAAGTTATGATTTTGATCATCAATTCTCATTTGAAAAGGCAGTTTCAGAGTCAAGGTTTAATCTTTGGCCGGGAGCTTTTCTAGTGAAAGATTCCGAACGTTATATCACATCTGGTGAGTATTATCGTTTGTATTGTTCGGGTAATGAATCTGTTGCCTTTGATAGACAACCTACAGCGAACCTAGAACTAGAACTTGCAAGAAAAATCTATAGATATATTAAGTATCGAGGTATAAAATTATCGGTTTTAAGAGCAGTTTATTCTATTAGGCTTATCATTTCTTCATATAAAAATAGGAAAAAACGATGAAAAACTACTCTTTAGAGTTATTGATTGACGTTGAGTCGGCACATAAAAAAACGTTAGAAAAAATTAAAAATGGTTCGGTAGTCCTAGAAATTGGTTGTAATCAAGGACATATGAGTTCTTATTTAAAAGAAAAGATGAACTGTACTGTCTCTGGGGTTGACATTGATAGCTCAGCCCTAGAAGCTGCCTCTAGTTATCTAGATACAGCTTATAATATAGATTGTAATGATGTAATAAAGCTAGATTCTCTGATTCCTGATAATTATTACGATTATATTTTAGCCACAGATGTATTAGAACATCTTCAGTATCCCGATCAGGTTTTGAAAATTTTAACGAAAAAACTTAAAATTAGTGGCAAATTTGTTATTTCTGTCCCAAATGCTTCTCACAACTTAATGTTGATGAGTTTACTAAAAAATGATTTTACTTATCAAGATGTAGGATTTTTTGATAATACTCATATAAAGTGGTTTACAAGTGACACATTTGCTAAGATGTTGAACGAACTTGGGTTGATCATAGAATTGCACGACTTTGTATACATGACACCGGAGTATGAACCAGTTCAAAATAACAGGTATGAAGAATTTGGACTGCTTGAGAGAGAAGTCTTATTAAAACATAAAAATGGCCATTTTTTCCAAAATATATTTGTTGTATCAAAAGACGAGAATTCTAACCGAGCTCCTGTACAAAATATAGATGCTTATTGGTTTGATTGTATTCAGTTAAATGGTGAAGACAGTAAGAAGAAAGTGGATGTATTTGATGCATGTGTTAATATAAATATATCCGAAGACCATGAACTGAACTTTGATGACGTCTTGGATATTGTTCCGACAATGAGGCTTCGGGGAATAAAAAATATTAATTTAAATTACTTGGATAGTGATGAAGACGTAAAGTGGAATATCATCAATGGATTCGAAATTGATCAGGTAATATACTCATTTTCTGATATGAAAATCAGGGTTAATATTGAATCGAAACGAGCATTAAACTTATCTTTTGAGTATGTAGATGTTAATGAAGATGTACTTAAGTCAATTTTTAAATTAGGTTCCCAATGCAGATCATCTTAGAATTAGCAAAGAATGATATCAGAAAAAAAATCGTAGGCTCATACTTTGGATGGTTTTGGTTGGTGTCTAAACCTATTCTTACAGTCCTTGTGATGTGGGCTGTTTTTTCTTATGGGTTTAAAACACCACCTATTGAAGGAGTAGATTTTTTCCTTTGGTTAAGTTGTGGCTTTGTATGGTGGATTTATTTTTCTAATACGATCACAGAATATACCCATAGTATTGTTGAGTATGGTTACTTATTGAAACAGAGTAAATTTAATGCAATTAAAATATTAAGATTTAAGTTTATTTCAAGCTTGATATCATTGGTATTAGGTGTGGTCATTCTGTACATAATATACTTTAGCACATTTAGTGTAGTTAGTTATTTATCTTTTACTATTCTTTATTATGTTATGGCACTTGCTTTTTTTACCTACAACTTAGGTGTTTTTCTTGCCAGCTTGCGCGTTTATTTTAAAGATATTTCTGAAGCATTAAATTCTGTACTACAAGTCCTTTTTTGGGTTACGCCTATTATATGGAATATATCTTTAATTCCTACCAATTATCACTGGGTGATATATCTCAATCCATTAACATATATTATTGAAGGTGTACGGGAAACGCTTAATCATGGTATTTTATTCTATACTGAACTAGATAAAGCAAGCCTTTTTTGGGGAACTAATCTTATACTATATATATTTTCAAAATATATATACCAAAGACTCTCTCTAAAATTCAATGATGTACTGTAAATTATGAATATGAATCTGTTAAAATATATTTTGCCCGGGTTTTATTTCTTCAACACAAGATTGCAGTCTAAAATTAGACTGTTATCTTTCGTTTTTATATACATAATACCCACTTTCTACCTGTATAGTTTGTCAATTAAACATATTACCATTATTGACATATTCAATTATTTATTATCAATTATTACTCTATATACTGTATATGAAATTGGTTATATTGAAAATGATACTATAAGAGATAGCGTCGAACCCAGTAACACAAAACGTCTAAATACTGAGGATGAATTATACATCTCCGACAATAAGACTAAAATATATATTATTCGATTTATTATTTTTTTAGTACTTATGTGTTTCCACCCTTTACCTAACTTGTTAATTCAAGCTTCTATAGCTATTCTTTTATGTTATTATATTTATAATAATATAACTTCGATACGACTTCGATTACCTCTACACTTTCTATTAGTAAGTATTAGATATTATTTCCCTTATTATGTTTGCTTCGGTTTTAATGTTAATGTTTTTATTTTTTCAATATTATTATTCCCGCTACATAATACCCTTGAACGATGTAGAGAGGATAAGTTCAATTTCCCTAGTAGTATTAAAAATTTTGTTATGTTTAATACTACTACAGGGAGAGTGATTTATTATTTAATATTGAGTATTACTTTTTTCTTATTAGATAAATTAGGATTTAGTGTTGCATTCATGACTTATGCATTCTTATATTTCATGATTTATAGAGTAATGTGTGTTGCATTTGAATTATTTTTAAAATGGCATCGAAATAACATTAAATATTGAGAGTTTAATTCAATACTAATGTATAAGTTAATTTTTATTTAGTGATAAAATAGAATGAATTTTAAGAGACGTCTATTTCCATTAACGATTAACAGGTATTATGCGGCTATCACTAAGATAGAACCAGAGGTAATATTCGAGTACATATTCTCGGTATGATTATTCTTAGAGTAACCTTTACTTAAATTTATGATAATAATGAAGAAATTTTATGAGAAATAGAACTTTGCTATACGTTATCAATGTTGACTGGTACTTTAATTTACACTGGCTAGACCGAGCAAAATACTTTCAATCCAAAGGGTTTAAAATTCATATAATATCTCATTTTAAGGATGATCGATTAAAAGATGAATTAGAGAGTAATGGATTTCATTGTAGTAATTTATTTTTGAAAAGAAAAAGTTTAAGTATTTTAAGTGAACTTAAATACATTTTTCTTCTTTATAAAATTATAAAGTCTATAAAACCTAACTTAATTCATTGTGTAACAATTAAACCAAATATATACTGTGGTCTATTAAATCGATTCTTCTTTAAAAAGCCAATCGTTTATAGTATAACTGGGACTGGTGCTATATATAGTAATAAACGTTATTTTATATTAGAAAAGTTTATTTCAACTCTTTATCGCACTATTTCTTTAAACAAGACTAAATTTATTTTTGAGAATAGTGAAGATTACATTTTATTCACAAAAAAAGGGATTATTCATAATAATGGTGTGGTTATTAAAGGTGCTGGTATTGACTTAAAAAAATTCCCAGCCTCTCCTGTGCCATACAATGGGAAAATACTTTTTGCAGCTAGATTATTGAGGGAAAAAGGGCTCGAAGATCTTGTTGAAGCAAGGAATATCCTAAATAGTCGTAATGTTAATATTACTATTACTGTAGCTGGAATAATCGACAATGACACTCGTTCTTCTATGCCTTTGAGTATAATAGAAAAATGGGATAAAGAAGGACAAATAAATTGGGTCGGAAATCAATGTAACATGCCTGAATTAATCAAACAGCATGATTTAGTTTGTTTACCTACGACTTATGGTGAAGGTGTCCCTCGTATTCTTATAGAGGCAGCCTCGTGTCAACGCGCAATTGTTACAACGGATGTTCCTGGATGTAGAGAAATAGTATCAGAAGGATTTAATGGTTTTTTAGCACAACCAGGAAATGCTATTTCATTGGCCTGCTGTATACAAAGAGTTGTTAGTAGCAGAAAGAAATTGCTTCACTTTGGCCTTAATGGTCGAGCTAAAGTTGAAACAGAATATGCTCAGGAGATCGTTTTTGAACAAACGATGAAACAGTACTGTAATCTTTTGAATGATATATCTTAATCTATACTTTCGGATGTTATAGCCATCATATAAAGAATAATACTTCTGGCGTTGGAACCATATACTCGATGAAGTTTTATAATTTACGCTAGATGGTATGCTCTACTGGTAGAATATAATTTAGAACACTATACGATTTCACGTAATTGTAGTCTTCTCGCCATAAGCTCGCTCTTTTTGGCTCATGAAGCCGTGCATACATTCGCTGCACTACTCTTTGAGCATCAGGGTAAAGCTCCTTTTCACGACAATACTGACTCAACTATATCTAGTGGTAGACGGCGCTTACATATCGTTGCTGTACCAGACTCCCTCTCTGACAGGATAGCTGTCATTGTTAAAATCTAGAGGAAGAATATCACTGAGTTTTCCAAGTGATTCGAAGTCAGGAACAAAGTTACTGTCGAGTGAGGGCTTTAGCTAATTGCATAAAAAATCCGATACCAAAGACTGATATCGGATTTTGAAGCTTTTTCAGGATCATTCAACTGATCCTATTCATTTATTAACTGATCGGCATTACCACTAAGCGGTGACTTCTTAGTTTACTTTAAGCGCGACGATATCATGTCATGCTGAGTCTATCCCCCCAGACCTGTTCAGCAACCTCTTTCACAAAAGCAATCTTCTGCCATTGCTGTGCATCGGTCAGCTCATTCCCTTCTTCGGTTGAAGCAAAACCACACTGAGTGCTCAGACAAAGATTTTCTAACGGTACATACTGCGCGGCCTCATGAATGCGAGCAATCACTTCCTGTTTGTTTTCTAATGCACCGATTTTTGAAGAGACGAGACCGAGCACAACCTGTTTATCTTGTGGCACCTTGGCTAACGGTGAAAAGTCACCAGAGCGGTCGGTATCAAACTCCAGATAAAATGCAGAGACATTTTCTTTGGCAAATAAGACATCAGCAATCGGTTCATACCCACCGGATGCAGCCCAAGTCGAACGATAATTACCACGGCAAACATGTGTCGTCAGAATCAGATCAGCGGGTGCATTGGCGATTGAACGGTTATTGACCAGCAACAACTTCTCTGTCAGTGAAGCAATACTTTGGGTATGGTCAAATTCATGAGAGTCACCACAGCCGCAAGTTGCTTCTATCGGGGTAGATGCTTTTGCTGCAATTTTGGGATCGGTTAACATCCCCCATGTACAGTCATCAATCTGTAAATTACGACAACCCAGTGCATACAATTCCTCGATGAACGTTTGATAAGTCTGCACAATAGCATCGAGTAAATCAGTTTCATTCGGATATATGGCTTGTGTCTGTTCCAAGTTACATGGACGCTGTAGCTCTTTCAGAAACTGAGCAGGCGCCGGAACCGTCAGACGAGGCACAATCCCCGCTTCGGCAAATTGCATCAGAAACCGGAAATGTGCAAGGAAGGGGTGGTTCTCACCGCTAATTTTTCCGCTCAAACGGATACTCTCCGGACGTGTTTCCATCTGAGAGAACAGGTAACCTTGCTCAATTTCAAACTTTTCGACGCCATTGATGCCCCACATAAAATCCAGATGCCACCAGCTTCGACGAAATTCGCCATCCGTAATAACTTGTAAGCCGGCCGCTTTCTGATGATCAACGAGTTCACTAATGGCTTGATCTTCAATATCCGTCAGTTGTTGCTGAGTCAATTGACCTTCTGCAAACTGCCGACGAGCTTGATGAAGATAGGCGGGACGCAAATAGCTGCCGACCACATCGGCACGAAATGGGGGAACAGATAAAGACATGATATTTTCTCAGGTTATTATTGAATTATATTCATATCCTACTCGCTTCTACACATGAAAGAAGTGATATTTATTCAAATCAAACATGAGGAAAATTCATGTTATACACTGACGATCGGGTAGAAGATGAATCAATTTTCTATGGCTCCCTGAATCACTATCAACCAGATAGAACGAGCCTGAGTATGGTGAGTCAATGAGTACAGTCGACACTTATTATGAAAATAAATTCATATTTTTTTGGCATGCATTATCATTCAGAACTATATTTCTCATTGATGTATTCACACACATTCATAATGTAAGGAAACTTGTCATGAAATCGCCACTTATTCCATCCATTGCACTACTTTGCTCTATTGGTTTTACCGGTATAGCATCAGCGGCTGTCGCAACAACGGGTACCTACACACTTAACTTTGATTGGGGTTGTGACGGAAGTTACTCTTCAACAGCAGTCACACTCAGCGCTGACGGCACTTTTAATACCGGTAGTTACAGCGGCAACTGGGTAGAAAACAATCAAACACTGACGCTCACTTATAGCACAGGAACCTATTATACCGGTTACCATACTAGTAAAGCGGTCGTCGGAGTACAAAGATCGCAAAATGGCCTAGATGGCTGCTTCTATATGCTGAAATCAAGCACAGTGGCAATTAAACAGACACAAAGCAGTTCAGCAGATTCAGATGGTCGATAATTCTATCGCTAGCCTTGAAAAAATCCCCCGTGATATTCACAGGGGATTTGAGTTTCATTTATGACTCAATGTTTCAAAACAATCAATTAACGATTCGCACAGAACCCAATAGAACTGGTACTGGCACCCGGTTGCAGCACTTTATTCCATTCAACACCACTAATGGTTACTTTCGTACCTGATTGCTCCCAATTTGCATTCCATAACGCATAAACACTACCTTCGACGTCAAAATTAGTCTGCCATTCAACGGCTTCTGAACCATTATTGGTAACAACAATATCAGAACAGTATGATGCGCTACCATCTTGTGGAATATTCACGGACACAGTAACACCATCAGTACCGGGATCGGTTGGATCTGTCGGATCGGTAGGGTCTGTTGGATCAGTCGGGTCTGTTGGATCGGTTGGGTCTGTCGGGTCGGTGGCGTCTGCTGTACTAAAGACAAAATGATAAGCAGACAAGGCTGGAATATCATAATTGAGCTGATTATTCGTCACCTCAACCTCACCTTTATCCTGGATTTCAACTGAATCGGAATTCAAGACATAAGTCTTTCCTGACTTATAGATCGTTGTTGAATCGATATTGAACACACCATTGATCGACTCGTTCATATTCTTATTCAACACAATGACATGAAGCAATCCAGTCTCTGAATCAACCGACGCATAAATAGAGCTGTTTTCTTTATCGCTCATTGTTGCGGTAACACTGGTATCACCAAATGTCCCATTCTCACCGTCATAGTTACGATAGAGACGATAGGCACTGGCTAGATATTTCTCTTCATCATTTAAAATCCAGCTGTTTGCAGCATAGACGTCATATTTACCGAAAATACCCAAAACATCCGCTTCAGTAATTGCACCGGTAATATCATCGCCACCGCCAAAGCCGTACTCAGTGAAGGCCATTTTGGTTCCCGGATAATGCATATCGATTGAGTCTTGAATATGCGGAATCAACGGCAGTTCAGCCATATTCCATTGGGCAATCCAGCTATCTTCCTGATATTCGGGATCCCAGAATGTCCGAGGAGCCTGCATCCGCGCATTTTTATCTTTCACGGAATCAGCATTGCCATCGGTGACACGTTGATCTCCTCTCGCTTCGGAATACCAGTGCAAGTCGAGGACATCCAATAATCGCATACCGGATGATTCACCAGCCGCTTTCATCTGTGCCAGATAGTAGTCGATAAACCAGTGATACTGATCTGAATAGTTCGACCAATCCGGTGCATCAGTCAACGATACAAATGCGGTAAAACCATACAAAGCAGGGCCAAAGATAGTCGCTGTCGGGTCTACGCCTTTGACGGCCTGAGCCGCTTCAACCGAGCGATCAAGCAATTCTTTTGCACCCGGTTTGTCCGGATGGATTCGTGAATGGGTGTGATACCATAGGCTCGGTTCATTATCCAGTGAGTAAGCAAATACACCACCATCGGCTGCTCGTCCGTATCGCTCAACTAAAAAATTCACCATTTCATCGGTATACACGGCATTATCGGTGAGATCAGGCGTTAATGAGAACGGTGCATTTTTTTTCGCTATTGCCGGAATCCAGCGAGATGACGGGGCAGTTTCCCCTTCCTGTACCGTACCATTCTTATCCGCGGTAACGTAGCCAGCTAACGGCACGGTCAGCATCGTTTTCGCCCCGGCAGCGTCATTATCGACAAAATCGGTCAGCGTAATCCCCGGGATGGTTTCATCGGCACCATCCGGTACCATATAGGTGTCACTGGAATGCACCCAGTCGGATCCTGCATTGGAATAGTTATTTTCCCAGTTATATGCGGTTGTCCGGTTGCCGCCGAGGCGATAGAAACCAAAATTCTCATGGCCAGTCATATTCATTCGATGATTGGTCCCATAAATTAAATCACTGATTTTATGATTTTGTTCGTCAGGTGAAATCGAATAATCGATACTCACCTGAGCAGAGGCTGCGCTACTGGCTAATGCTGCGAAAATCAGTACAGATAAAATTTTAGGTCTGGCTAGTCCATGTCGATGACTTAATAGATTCATCACAAGATATTCTCCTTTGCTACTGTTGCTATAAGTGATGTGGCCGGAACAAAACTCGATCAGAGCAAAGCTCTACAAACGAAAAGTTCATCAAACATCAGGTATACCGACAGTGGCAAAAACGTACCAAACCAGCTCGTCATACTTCTTGGTATTCGGGCATGGTATTGATGAAGATCCAGGATTAATCATGAAAGAGTTTTATCCGTCAACATTCATTCTCTCCCTTACTGCCTCTCTTTTAGTCTGGCAATCTCTATACGAGCGCGAAAACACATGCCAACACCATTTTCTGATAGCACAAATGAAAACCGTGTTATGTCATACGCCAGAAATCAGACCACTGAGACAAAATGGAACATCTATCATAGTAGTACAACAAATTGCTTATTATCGAGCCGGAATATATTGAATCTTGTAATTATTCCCAATCTGTATGGTTGCTCCCAATTCATCTTCATCTAACTGATAAATAACGAGGTACATGGGTGAAAGTCCGGACAGCGAGAGCTCATCGCTGTCCGGTGAAAAGTGGGTCAGATAAACGCTCACTCAGTTACTGGCAAGATGCACCACAGGTAAAGATTGTGGCGGAAGTCGACGTAGACTTAATACCGTTCACGCCATTGATCAGGATATTCCCCCACTCACTATATGAATGGTTATCCCAGTGATTGACGATATCTAAATCCGCAACATCTTGATTATTGCCCGACCATGACCAACCGATATAACCAATATTTAAGGTTTCTGCCCGTTCCATAATGGCGTCTTCAGCAACATCCTCACCTTGATGGCTCGCGCCGAATTCGCCCACAACCAGTGCCAAACCTTGATTGAGGAATGTTGAAATGTAATGGTTCACTGTCGGGTAATCCCCGTAAACCTGATACATGTGGACACTAAATATCGTATTGTGCAGCGGGTCAGCATCAAATACAGACTGAGCACGACTCAACATGATCTGTTGCCAGTCTTGCCCCCAGTTTGGCGCATCAACCATCAGTGTATGAGTTAGCCCGGCGTTTCTTAAGCGCTGAATCGCATTGATATGATCATTGCTCCATACACTGGCTCTCACCCCATTCCCCATCGGTTCATTGCCCAGATTGATGATGACATAATCTTCCTGACCGACGAGTTGATCTTTCAGTTCAATCCAATAGTCAGCCGCAGAATCTAAACTTGCCGCTTGCCACTCCTCACCAAAGCCTGTCGTATCATGGACTTCAAGCACCGTGATCAAATGTCTTGCTTTGGCTTGCCGAATCACATTCGCCACATCGGCAGGACTATTTTTATTCCAGCGCTGACCATTACTCAGCACAATCCGCACCGTATTGGCTCCCGTTGCAGCAATCCCGTCTAACGCGTGATCTAATCGATTGAGATACCAAGTGTGAGCATGGTTGATCCCACGGATTTTAAAAGGATGCCCATTGCCTTCATATAACACACCATTGGCAATGTAGAACCCAGCCTGAGCAGACAAAGCGTAAATACAACCGAATATTGCCAGCAATATTTTTATTAATTTCATTTCCATATCCTTATCGTTGATGGCGGTACCGCAATAGATAGTTCCAGCAGTACCATTCAAACCGTAAAAATATGGTTGTGATTTCATATTAATTCAAGCAATGTCGAGGCTGATATTGAGCGGGTATTCTGTCACTCAGCGATTGCCCCTAAAACAGCACACTATAATTTTTCATTGATCACAGTATCGATAAAAAAGACAAACCTTCATTGACGAATAATAGATTAGTTTCATAATAGCGAAAGCTGATATAAATCTTGTTTCATTTGTACAAGGGTCGCGTCACACCTTACTGACGGAATCATAATAAACATATAGGAATAGGAACTAAGTATGAAACTAGACAAAATAGTCGTTGGCTTTCTCACAACAACAGCGCTTTGTAGTCAAGCAGCTCTCGCCTCAATTTATCCGGGCAACGTCGATATCGTTAACACGGAGCTCCCATACCCGAATCAAAAAACACTTGAAGTGGACTACCACATGTTCGGCTCTGAGATCTTTAATAACGGCAACACCGTTAATTTTGCACTGACACAAGATGGTGGAAACACATTCATTGGTATCGGGCGTGATTTTGCTGATATTTCATGTGGAAGCAGCGGTTTAGGCGGTACAATGCGATGCGTCCCAAGTAGCTCGACACAAACATACAGAGTCAACCTGGATTCTGTGTTAAGTGAACAAAACAAAACCGTATTGGCAAATTCATGTGTCCCTTATGAATTTAAGGTGAAGGCGAGTTACAGTATTTCGAGTGCGCTGAGTATGAATACCGTCAAGATCGGGGGGTTCGGCGCACCGGACTGGCTGGTCTCTTCCGGAAAATTTTCTCCGAACCAAGTCACAGCGGGTGGTCAGGTTGTGATTAATGCAGAGGTGTCATCAGCCAATTGCGCACAAAAAAGCGGTACAGCACCAACACTGGCGGTATATTTGGCTAATGCAAATAAGCAACTTATGTATTTCTACGGAGAAACATCGGTTCTCTTGCCATATGGCTCAAGACACACCATCACCGTCCCGATTCCTTCAGGTTTGACGGCAGGCACTTATTACTTGGTGTTAGTGGTTGACAGAAATAATGTGGTTGCTGAAACCAATGAAAACAATAACGTCGCGACGGGCAAAATTACCGTGCTTAACAGCGCTGTCAGCGGACAAAGTATTGCGCCAGACGCACATCAACAATCAGCCAACACCAGTGGTTCAGTCACCTATTTGAGCAGAACCGATGAAGATAACCAAAACTTCGTTGACCCACAATTACCGGTTACACCCGGCATGAAGGTGCTCAAATCGAAAGATACAAACCAAGACGATCTATTCAACTTCAACAAACTTGATGCCATCGCGTCGCCGGAGCACCAAGAATAATCGACTGATTTAGTCGTCGTCCAAAACCCACGCCAGTCTGAGACTGGCGTTTTTTATTCAAGCATTTATGCCACCCGATTTCAGACTCACCAACATAATGCTCAGTGGCAACAATAAAAAGTGACTCTGTTCCTCAATCATCTGATCTTCTTTCTGTGACGCAGATCTGTCGCACAATTGAAAATATCAGTTATTATTAATTTAGAAATTACTAATATAAAAAGAGAGTAGGTGAAGATGAAAAGGACGATCGTAATTGGTGCAGGATTGGGGGGAATCTCCATCGCATATGAGTTAAAACAGAAACTACCGAAAGATCATGAAATACTGCTGATCAATGAAGGCTCTGAATTTCATTTCATTCCTTCAAATCCTTGGGTCGCCCTCGGCGAACGAACCAGAGATCAGGTAGTACTGGATCTGACACCCTACACAAAGAAATTCAAGATTCCGTTCAATACTTCCGGCGTTGCCCAGATCCATGCTCAGGATAAATGCCTGCAAACTGAAGACGGAACCGAATATGAGTATGACTATTTGGCCATCTGTACTGGTCCGAAGCTGGCATTTGAAGCTGTCCCCGGCGCCGGACCGGAGAATGGTTATACTCAGTCAGTCTGTACGGTTGACCACGCGGTGCGTTCTCACGAAGCGTATCAGCAGCTTATCAAAAACCCGGGACCGGTCATTGTCGGAGCGCTTGAGGGAGCCAGTTGTTTCGGTCCGGGTTATGAATATATCCTCTCGCTTGAAAGTCAGTTGCGTAAACTGAAGATCCGCGATCAGGTGCCGATGACTTTTGTCACGAGCGAACCTTACATCGGCCACATGGGACTCGGTGGTGTCGGGGACTCAAAAGCATTAATGGAACACGAATTCCGAGAGCGAGGTATCCAGTGGATTTGTAATGCGCGCACCACACATTTTGAACCCAATATGGCGCATGTTGAAGAGCTCAACCGCAAAGGCGAAGTCGATTTCGAACATCACTTACCTTTCAGCATGGCAATGTTTTTACCGCCATTCAAAGGCTCTCCTGCGATTGCTAATGTTCCTGACTTATGCAACCCCAAAGGCTTTGTTTTAACTGATGAATATCAGCGTAGCCCGACTTACCCGGAAATCTTTGCCGCCGGTGTTTGCGTTGCGATTCCGCCACTTGAAGAAACCCCCGTGCCTGTCGGCGCACCGAAAACCGGTTTTATGATTGAATCGATGACCAGTGCGATTGTGGAAAATATCCTCAGTATTGAGCGTGGCGAAGCCGTGAAAACCAAGCCATCGATGAATGCTGTTTGTCTGGCCGATATGGGAGATAAAGGAGCCGCGTTTATTGCTCTGCCACAAAACCCGCCACGGAATACCAACTGGACATCGATGGGACAATGGGTTCACATCGCTAAAATCGCTTTCGAGAAATATTTCCTCTATAAAGTGAAAAAAGGCACCAGTGAACCGATTTATGAAAAATATATTATGAAGGCGGCAGGGATCAAACGGACGCAATAAAGTAAAAAAGGCTGCCGATACTGGCAGCCTCTGCATCAACGTCATGGCGATAGAGTGTGATCGCTAAAATGGGGTCACAAAACCAACCGCTTCATAGGCTTTTTTCAAGATTGGCGCGGCTTTTGCCGATGCGGCTTCTGCGCCAGATTTCATTACTTCATTGAGATATCCCAAATCAGCACGAACCCGATGATATTCACTCTGAACAGGTTCCAGCATTGCCACAATCGCTTCACCAACATCTTTCTTGAACGGACCATACATTTCTACCCCCGCATATTTTGCTTCAATGTCAGCAAAACTCATCCCGGTTGCAGCCGAGTACAGCCCCATCAAGTTGGAGATTCCGGCTTTGTTTTCAACATCATGACGAATCCGTGGTGGTGTTTCGGTATCCGTTTGTGCTTTGTTGATCTTCTTGAGAATCGATTTCGGGTCTTCAAGCAACGTGATGACATTCTTGCGGTTATCATCCGACTTCGACATTTTCTTCGTCGCATCCTGAAGACTCATCACCCGGGCATTCACTTTCGGAATGTAAGGCTCAGGCACCGTGAAAATCGGTTGCTCGGGGCTGTAAATGTTATTAAAGCGAATCGCAATATCGCGAGCCAGCTCAAGATGCTGTTTCTGGTCATTTCCGACCGGGACCTGATGGGTACCATATAAAAGAATATCGGCGGCCATCAAGACTGGATAGTCAAACAGTCCGGCATTGACATCATTTGCATAGCGTGCAGATTTATCCTTGAACTGAGTCATTCGACTCAACTCACCCATCTGGGTATAACAATTGAGAAGCCAACTGAGCTGGGCATGAGCAGAGACGTGAGACTGAACGAATAATGTGCTTTTCTTGGGGTCAATGCCAACTGCAAGACAGATCGACAGAGCATCGAGGGTTGCTTCATGCAACGCTTTAGGATCCTGACGTACGGTAATCGCATGAAGATCAACAATGCAATACTGACAGTTGTATTCATCTTGCATCTGATGCCATTGACGAAGCGCACCCAAGTAGTTACCAATACTGAGTTCACCGGAAGGTTGAACACCACTAAAGACGATCGGTTTGTCCGAGGCGAGGGAGTTGCTCATGAAAAATTCCTTTGACTTCATCAAAATTAAAGAGAAACCGTGTGATTGTTCTGCAAACAGTCACACGGTTTACTCAGTGTACTCATCAGGAAGTATTTTTCTAGATATTTATCGCATTCATGCCGAAACAAGAACAATATCGAGCAATTGACTGATTTGATCCGCGACATAATCGGGATTTGAATCCGCAATTGGCTCACCATGGTTGTAGCCGTATGTCAGACCAAATGAACGGCATCCGGCACGCTGAGCCGCCAGAATATCGTTCTTGGAGTCACCGACCATCAGCATCTGCTGGGGCTGGCAGTTATTAGTTGCGAGTAGCCATTCAAGCGCCATTGGATCGGGTTTCTTTTTCTCAAAGCGGTCACCACCAATCACTTCCTTAAAATAGTGGGCGATCTGATGCTGTTGCAGAATATCCGGCACAAACTTCGACGGCTTATTGGTTGCAATTGCCATTGTAAATCCGGCCTGATGTAGTTGTTCAAGTGTTTCTTTGACACCCGGATACAAATGACTGAGGCGATGACCCGTCGCAGCATAATATGCATCAAACCGTTTTCTGGCATCTTGCATCAGTTCCGGGCTCAACGATGGATCCACGGTTAAACTCTGACTTAAAGCACGCCCCATCAACACATCAGCGCCATTGCCAACATAATCACGAACCTGTGCTTCAGACACCCCGGGATAACCCAACGCACGAACCGTTTGATCCACTGCAACAGCGAGATCGGGAACACTGTCTAACAACGTGCCATCCAGATCAAAGGCAATCAATTGAATCTGCTCAATAGACATCACATATACTCTCTATTTGATTTTTTATATGGGGGATTCAGCATGATCACACCAGAGTGAACCCACCCGTATTCAATAACAACGACAAATCACCGCTTGACCTGTGCCAGCTCTGCACGCATTGCATCAATTACTTGCTGGTAGTCAGGCTGACCAAAAATAGCGGAACCCGCCACAAACATATCAGCACCGGCTTCAGCAATTTCACGGATATTATCCACTTTGACCCCGCCATCAATTTCCAGACGAATTTGACATCCGGAAGCATTAATACGTTCACGAACGGCATTGAGTTTATCCAGTGTATGTGGAATGAAAGACTGACCGCCGAATCCGGGGTTCACAGACATCAGCAGGATCAGATCAACCTTATCCATCAGATAATCCAGATGAGTCAGCGGCGTCGCCGGATTCAGTACAACACCGGCCTGACAACCATGCGATTTGATCAGTTGCAACGTTCGATCAACATGCTCAGAGGCTTCGACATGAAAAGTAATCATTGATGCACCCGCTTCGGCAAAATCCGGAATGAGACGATCAACCGGTTTGACCATCAAATGGACATCAATCGGTGCCGTTACACCATAGTCTCGTAATGCTTTGCAAACCGGTGCACCAAACGTTAAATTCGGCACGTAATGGTTGTCCATGACATCAAAATGAATCACATCTGCGCCAGCGTTGAGAACATCAACAACATCCTCTCCTAAACGGGCTAAATCAGCAGAAAGGATGGAAGGGGCAATCAAAAAGTCTTTCATAAAGCAGGCCTCTGTGAGCTTAGGAATAGTTGGCAAGACGAACCATTCTACAGAAGCCATTGCTCGGATCCTAGCCTGTGTTGCGCTTTGATACTATTTTTGCGGCCTATAGAGGGAATCGTCAACTCAATCAAGTCTGCCTCAAAGGCTGACTATTCGGATCGTGGGGTTGAACGACCATCAAATAACGCGAGCAGTTCATCCACTTTATTCCGACCGGCTCCATTCCGGCTGATAGTTCGTTTCACCTTCACAACATTGAGTTTTGCACCGTGGTACAACCGTCGGGTCAAAATCGTATCATGATTAGAAATGAGTACCGATATCCCCCGCTCATTCGCAGTTTTCTCGGCAATATCAGCCAGCGCAGCCTGATCATCAAGTGAAAAGCCACCACCGGTATAAGAGGTAAAATTCGCAGTATGAGACAACGGCGCATACGGTGGATCGCAATAAATCACACTGACATGGTCCGCCTGTTCGAAGCTATCCCAATAATTGGTACAGACAAATGTTGCTTTCTGAGCTTTCTCAGCAAAGAACTCTAGTTCCGCTTCAGGGAAATAAGGTTTTTTGTAGGAACCAAACGGGACATTGAATCCGCCTTTTTTGTTATAACGACACAAGCCGTTAAAACCAAAACGATTCATATACAAGAATGCCAACGAGCGATACATCACTTCATCGGTCTGATTAAACTGCTGCCGAACCGACAGATAAACTTCTTTCCGGTTATTTTCGGCAATGAACCACCGTTTAGCTTCTGTAATATAATGCTCGGGCCGCTCTTTCAGCAGATTGTATAAATTGATCAGGTCTGGATTGATATCAGCCAGAACATAATGCTCGTAATCGGTATTGAGAAAAATAGAACCAGCACCGACAAAGGGCTCTACTAAAGTTTGAGCGGCCGGTAAATGGCGTCGGATATCATCAACCAATCCATATTTTCCGCCAGCCCACTTCAGAAAGGCGCGATTCTTTTTCATCTATTGCTCTATCTATCCACCACAATCAACAAGGCTGCGAAATCTAACATATTTTCACTTTATCCCCAAGAGAACCCGTACTATTTCACTCGTTCAATCTCTCGGTGTACTTGTCTGAGAGATTTTGCCCAGGGTCCGAGAGCCTGAATCGGACGAGGGAGTGTCGCGACAGCATCACGAGCCATCTGAATCGTGGGATAATTTTGGTATGTCACAATATACCAGTTGACCTGATCCCGAATCGTCGGATAGACATAAACCTGATTCTGTAAGCGATGACGTTGAATAAAGTCTTCAACTTCTTGGAGCGAATTAAATGCGGCAAGCTGCAAGGTATAACTACGATTAGACATCGCGTTTAATGCCGCGGTGGTATAGGAAAATGAGTAACCGGGCAAGGATTGCGAACGGTTTGATTTGGATTGTTCTGCGGTTGAAGACTCTCCGCTCTGCTCAGCACCAGCCGAGGCTTGCTGAGGCTCGCTTATCGTAGCAGACTCATCTGATTCTGGGGCAACCTGACGGGCAACATCCGTGAGTTGTTTGGTATCAACCGATTCAGCTTTGCCATCCATCAATGCATCAACAACTTCTGAAGAAATCACAACCCGTTGTCCCTTATCATCCTCGCCAACCCGATCAGAATCAGAAGTCACCGCCGGAGGGAGCGCATTAGAATCATCATTGACGCCATTCGGTGATGACTCGATGGCATTATCACCGGACACATCGGATGAATCAGACGCTGTTGTGCTCTCTTTGGTATGACCAGTCAAGGCCGGGATCACCGTCTGTTCTTTTGTCGCGGTATCATTTGCAACCATATTATCCAACACACGCTCAGGCGCTTGTTCTTCAGATAACATCCACCAATAACCGCCACCGAGAATCACAGCAATTAACAATATCAGTGCCGCGATCTTAACCGGAGACCCGACTATTGAGCGAATCACAATCCGCTTTTCCATCTTCTTCTCTCCTAATGCGATGATATCACCCGGTGTTTTATTCACCTTACTATACGCATGGCGAACCCTTTTCTCCATTTTATCGTCGATAAAACGAATCACCAGATATTCGAACAGACGATCAGCGTCATCTTGAGAAAGCCGCTCAATCTCCAAATCAACCGGTTTATGCTCCTGACCATACCCAATCCGAGTGAGCAAAGGATCAAGTACCCGAGGAAGCGCAAAGAAGATCACATTGATTGACCATTGCGGCTTATCCTGCGCCTCAAGCACGAGCATCCACAGTTCCGAAACCAGATTTTCAGACAGACGCTGTGCATTATCGACCACAATCACAATATTACAGGGTTCATCATCAAATACGGCCGTCAGATTATCGACCAAGGTATCATCGGGACTAAAACGTGCGTGAGAATCGATCTGTGTCAGAATCGTCATACGATGCTGACGATCATCCTGATTTGGATAACACAGCAAGAGCGACTGATTCTTATCCTCTGCCCATGCTTCCAGATAACGTTGTGCAAGCCACGTTTTACCGGCTCCGGGTTCACCGGAAACCGTCACCAGATTTGAACCGAAATGTGTCAGTAATCTCAGCCGTTCTAACAAATCGACCTGAGACTGTAATTCCAACACTCGCCCGTGTGCTGCACTCATGAAATCATCCTACTCAGAAGCATGAAAGACTGTTGAATTATACTGTACGACAGAAATCGATCGCCTGCTCAATCGTTGACTCAGGAATATCCTTCAACACTTCGGCCGTTCCGATGCCGGTTGGGAGAACCAACCTTAATGTCCCGGCCAGAACCTTTTTATCCCGCATCATATGGGTCATGAAATCAGAGAAAGACATGCCGTCCGGGGTTTGTACAGGCAGTTTTGCTGCTTTGAGGAGCGTGACAATCCGTAAGAACTGGGCGTCAGAAATTAAGCCATGTAATTGTGCAGTCTTCGCCGCCATCACGGTTCCGGATGAAACCGCTTCACCATGAAGCCACTGTCCATATCCCAGATGCGCTTCAATGGCATGACCAAACGTATGACCTAAATTGAGTAATGCTCGGATACCGGCTTCTTTTTCATCCTGAGCGACCACTTCCGCTTTAATCTCACAACAACGCGCGATTGCATAAGTTAGCGCAGACTGATCCAGTGCATACAGTTTATCAAGATTGGTTTCAAGCCAGTCGAAAAATTCAGCATCATAAATAATGCCGTATTTGATAACTTCTGCCATTCCGGCTGCAAATTCCCGCTCGGGCAGCGTTGCCAGACAATCAGTGTCAATAATCACTGAACGCGGTTGATAGAATGCACCGATCATATTCTTACCCAGCGGATGATTCACCGCTGTTTTGCCGCCCACCGAAGAATCAACTTGAGACAAGAGCGTTGTGGGTATTTGAATAAAATCAACACCGCGTTGGTAACATGAGGCGGCAAAACCAACCAGATCACCGATCACACCACCACCGAGCGCAACAATCACAATATCTCGCCCAAGATTATGCTCAAGCAGAAATGTCATGACCGTATCAAAAGTATTCAGATTTTTGTATTGCTCTCCATCGGGTAGTGACAACAGATAAGTCTGACAACCGATATCGTTCAATAACTGCGTGATTCTATCAGCATAAAGCGGGGCAACGGTCACGTTGCTAACTAAGACCACCTTTTGCTGAGGGGAAAGAAAAGAAAGAAGCGCCGGATTTTGAAATAATCCGGCTCCGATTGAAATGGGGTAACTACGCTCACCTAGACTGACCGTAATCTGCGCCATGGTTGCACTCCGCAAAAATAAAAAAACCTATTGTTCTTCTAACATTTTTACGATCTGATTGGCTACCACTTTTGCACTTTGATCATCAGTTTTCACAGTAATATCCGCAATTTCTTCATAAAGCGGATTACGTTCCTCAGCCAAAGCTTCTAAAACTTCGCGTGGCTGTTCCGTTTGCAGAAGCGGACGCTTTTTATCACGACTGGTACGAGCTAACTGTTTCTCAATTGTCGTTTCGAGATAAACGACAACGCCCCGGGCAGAAAGACGATTACGATTTTCTTTGCTTTTGACTGATCCACCGCCTGTTGCCAGAACGATGCCTTGTTGTTCAGTCAGATCATGGATGACAGTTTCTTCACGTTTACGGAAACCGTCTTCTCCTTCAACATCAAATACCCAAGCAATATCTGCCCCCGTCCGTTCTTCAATAACGGAGTCAGAATCTACAAATTCCATATGAAGTTGCTGTGCTAGATATCTACCGATAGTACTTTTGCCGGCCCCCATAGGACCAACAAGGATAATATTACGTTTTTCAGCCATGTTTAGCAGTAATTAACAACATTAATTCAATGACATCGCCACAAGTGAATTCAAGGTATAGCAAGGGATGAATCAGCTTCGTGGCACCAATTCCTCACAGACATTTCGTGATAAGACCCGAAATTATCTAGATCTGAGTGCCTGAATGCAACCTTATTTTTAGGCGATCTGAAAAAAGCGGACTAACTCATTGAATCACAACCCGAGGCGTGACAAAAATAAGCAGCTCGTTCTTATCCGTCTTTTGATAATTACGCTGAAACAGTTTGCCTAATAGTGGTAATTCCCCTAACACGGGCACTTTATCAACGCGATATATTTGGGTTTTCTGATAAATTCCCCCAAGAACAACCGTTTCTCCGTCATTGACTAACACTTGGGTGCCAATTCTTTGCGTTGTGATCGCAACGGCTTCGCCAGAACCGGTTTTAACCACCTCTCCGGGACGATCTTGTGTCACTCGCAAATCCAGCAACATATGATGGTCCGGTGTAATTGTCGGGGTCACTTCCAGACTTAAAACCGCTTTTTTAAACGCAATGGTTGTCTCATCATCCGAACTCGACTCCTGATATGGGATTTCAGTACCTTGTTCGATAAATGCAGATTGATGGTTTGTGGTTAACAGACTCGGACTGGAAATAATTTCAGCACGAGACTCACTCTGTAATGCCGATAATTCCAAATCCAGTAAAGTGCCGGATCCCAATTTAGCCAACTGAAAAGCAATTGATGAGGCATTACCGGACGTGCTTGGCAAATTAATATTCATAAAGTCGGTCACCGATGGTGATTCGGTTGCCCCATCACCTGTCGCGTGGAACTGTTCGATATGACTTCCGACGGCAAAATGCCCTTGTTGCAGCCCGACGCCCCAACGCACGCCAAGCTCATCGAGTGCGCCTTCACTGACAATCACAATCCTTGCTTCAATTCTGACCTGTTTCACGGGGATATCGAGCGCCTGAATCATGCTGCGAATCGATGCCAGATGATCCGGTGTATCACGAATAATCAGCGCGTTGGTTCGAGGTTCAACGCGAACCAATCCATATTCGGACAGTAGTCCTGGTTTTTCGCCACCTTCAAGCAATGGTAGTAAGTCCGCAGTTTTCGCATACTGAATCGGAATGAATGCTGTCTCCAGCTTCGGCTGCGATGTATTGGGTGTACCTCCGGGCGCGATACCGGATTGCACCATCGTCGGCACATCAAACGGATCAATCGTCGGTTGGGCGGAGACTTGAACACACACTCCCCATAGAATGCCCCCGCTCACCCTGATGGCTGATAACACACCCCGATAACTATTTTGACTCATGTTGATCATGTCCTTCTGTGTGATGACCGATACTGTGGCCTGCTTTCAGTTGATATAGAAATCCGGTTGCAACAACCTCGATGCCACGCTGCAACGGTGACTCTCTTTTCCAGCGGATCGGTTGAAACACCACACCGACAGACTGTTGCTCAATGGCCCGCATGAAGTTCAGAATATCTGGAAACAGACCACTCAACCTGATCTCGAAAACATCCGCGTCATAGCCATAAAGTTGTTGCGGCGTTTTCCATACGATGTGTCGCAGGCGGATATGCTGTTGCGCTGCAACCTGTTCAATTTGTTTGACCCACACTGAAGAATCAGGTACTTGTGTCATTCGGGCCATGGTTTGCTCCAGTTTGTGCTGAATCGTATCCCACCCCGCTTGCTGCCGGTGAAAATCATCCAATTGTTGCGCGTTCATCTCCTTTTGCTGAGACAGAGCATTCAGATGAGTCGGATATTGCAGTAAAACTTGATATCGGCTTTGCCAAAACAATAGATAACTGAACCCAGTGAGTACCACAAAAACCACCGCTATGATTCCGACATGTTGCAGCGTCGAAGCATTCAACATCCAGCGCCGGAGAGAGTCAGTGAACATCAAGGCGCTCCTCTTTTTCAATCGCAGAGACTAAATCACCGATACTTGAACTCATCACCAAACGCAGTTGAAACGCATTAAATTTACTCCCCCAATCGGGTGTTTGATCCGTGACGGACAGAATATCCAACTGCTCAATCGATGAGGCTCGCCTGAGCCGCTGAATAAAATGGTTCATCGCTGTCGGATGACGACTCAGTCCTTGTATAACAACCTGTTGATCTACCAAGCGAATCTCGTCCAGATAGATGCCACTGGGAACGACCGAGACCAATATGGACATAAGCGTCTGCGGTAACTGACTATGTGCTATCCACTGTTCTGCATAAGCTAGTCTCCGCTGATCCTGCTGCGCATGTTGCTGTCGCAATTCCCACTCACGCAGACGCTGCTGCTGTTCATTGAGTTGTGCGTTAAACTGTTGCTCCGAGTGTTGCCAGTACGTTTGCTGTTTGTGCCATTCAAAGCAAAAAATACTTTGTACCACCAGCCACAGACATCCGCCGAAAAGCCACATGCCATACAAAAACCGTTTACGTCGATATAATTGGCTTTGCCGCCAATCCATTAAATTCAGTTCATGCAGCATAGCCGGCCTCCAATGCCATCAGTCCACGCAACGCACTACCGGCAGCCAAAGGAATAAAAGGTGAGAGATGTGCAGGTATTGACACTGATGTATCAAAAACCGATCCGGCCTCCAAGTGCTCGATCGGCCCTTGAAATTGCTGACATAAACTCTGTGATAGCATCTGGTACATGCTCGGTGAACCGTTGACCCATATCCCGTTCAGCAAGGCTGCCGGATACAATGACATAAACCGTTGGACCTCTTGTAGCACCAGAGTGTGTGCGGCATCGAACGCCTGTGAGGAAAAAGGAAACTGACGATAAAAACTCAGTTCATCGGTGATAAATCCAATCGCAATAATATCTTCACCGATATCAATCAGTAGCCATCTCTGACGTTGAGCACGGCACATCGATTCCAGCAAGAATTGAAGAAAAGCCTGTTTCTCCGTATCAATCAACACGGGTTTTAATCCGGCGCGACAAAGCGCTTGCAGACGGCTTTCTACCACTTCTTTTTTCGCAGCATAAACCTGATAACCCGTTTCAAGCGGGACATAATCTAAATAAACGGATGTACCGGAGAGGCCGGTTTTCTCTGAAAAAGCTTGGGCAATTAACCACGGCGCCAAACTTTTATCATAATCACCGATTGAGGGTTCGACGGTTTTGGTCATCACCGCGAGGTCAGGCATCGAAATCGCAACACGATTTTGCAAAAAAGGTAATCTCTTTCTGATTTCGGCAAGTTTATTGACAATGCTCTGATAATCGATGACCTCATTCTCGGAGAAAATGCCATCAGGTACAGACAGTGTTTCACAGTCAAGTAATGACACGATGTTATGTTGGCGTTTCAAAGTAACGGTAGTCATACGGTGACGGCGGATATCAATTCCCGTTACGATACGTTTTCTCATACAGACTCCAGTCGTTCAATACTGTTCAAATCGCCGATTGGTAGTACAATAAGCGTTCATTTTGCGATAGCGCCAAAATGGCGGGATGATAAAAGATAAGACGACAGGTTTACTGCGTTATATTTTTTAACAACCAATATTTTGAGTCGTGTAGACTCTTCTCAACAGGTCTATCTTGAAATGAAACGTTAAGCGATCAGTTTCTTAGAGAAAATAGCGAAAATTAGATCGGATGACATGCGTTCAATCCGACCAAACAGGGATTATCCGGTGAAGTTCATAAAGCGATTATTTTTATTTTCATTAATTTGCATGGTTTTAGGGGTGAGTACAATTTTTGGGTTTTACTACTATGTCAAACCGGAATTGCCTGATGTTGCGACCTTAAAAGATGTTCAGCTTCAAACACCGATGCAGGTTTTCAGTAAAGATGGAAAACTGATTGCTCAGTTTGGAGAAAAGCGCCGGATTCCACTCAAACTCAGTGACATTCCACCGGATTTGATCCATGCATTTCTGGCAACGGAAGATAACCGCTTTTATGAGCATTATGGGTTTGATCCCATCGGTATCACCCGCGCGGCATTTGCCGTGATACTTTCCGGGAGTGCATCTCAAGGTGCAAGTACCATTACTCAGCAACTTGCCCGTAATTTCTTCCTGACCAATGAGAAGAAAATAATGCGCAAGATAAAAGAGATTTTTATTGCGGTTCATATTGAACAGTTGCTCACCAAAGACGAAATCCTTGAACTGTATCTGAACAAAATCTATCTGGGCTATCGCTCTTATGGGGTTGGCGCGGCAGCACAAGTCTATTTCGGTAAAAACGTCAAAGACCTCACGCTTGGTGAAATGGCAATGATTGCCGGATTACCGAAAGCCCCATCGACGATGAACCCTATCTACTCACTCTCCCGTGCAACTCACCGCCGTAATGTTGTCCTGATGCGGATGCTGGATGAGCATTACATTACGCAGGAGCAATACGACTCGGCAAAAGCTGAACCGTTGATCGCGCGATATCATGTGGCTGAAATTGAGGTCAATGCACCATATGTGGCTGAACTCGCACGAGCCTGGATGGTTGAGCATTATGGTGAAAACGCCTATACATCAGGGATGAGAGTCACCACGACGATCCAATCTGATCTGCAAGATGCCGCACACAAATCGGCCATTGATAACTTGATCGACTACGATCAACGTCATGGTTATCGGGGTGCCCAAAAAGTGTTGTGGAAGACGGATCAACCGGCCTTTACCCAAGAACAGATGGACGAGTACCTCACAGAACAACCTGTCTATGATGATATGTACCCTGCCATTGTGACGCATGTTGACCAACAATCGGCAACAATCTGGGTCAAGAATCACGGCGCGCAAACCATTCCTTGGGATGGCATGAAATGGGCCCGGCGTTTTATTACCGATGATCGGCAAGGAGACGCGCCGACAAACGCTCATGAAATCATGGCAGCCGGTGAACAAATCTGGGTGAGAAAGCGCGATGATACTCAGGACGAAAACCAACCGATTTGGCATCTCAGTCAGGTTCCCAATGCGAATACGGCTTTTGTGGCCATGAATCCTGAAGATGGTGCCGTGCTTGCGCTGGTTGGCGGCTTTAATTTCATTCATAGTAAATTTAACCGTGTCACCCAATCCATCCGTCAGGTTGGCTCGGGGATTAAACCATTCATCTACTCATCCGCCATCGAGGATGGTCTGACGCTGGCAACGCTGGTGAATGATGCGCCGATTAACAAATGGGATCAGAGTCAGGGAACCGCATGGCGTCCTAAAAATTCGCCGCCGTCTTACCGCGGGCCGACACGGCTACGAATTGGTTTAGCCCAGTCGAAAAACGTCATGGCAATCCGCGTGCTCAGAGCCGTGGGTCTGGAACGTGTTCGGCACTACTTGACCCGCTTTGGCTTCGATCCGGATAACCTGCCTCATTCAGAAACCATTGCGTTGGGTGCCGGTAGCCTGAGCCCGCTGAAACTGGTTCAGGGCTATTCAGTATTTGCCAACGGTGGTTATAGTGTTGATGCCTATTACATTGATCATGTTGAAGATCCTTTCGGGACACTGGTCTATCGATCAACACCAAAAATCGTCTGTCATGACCAATGTCCCGATCAGGACAGCGACGAGATACAAAATCAAGATCAGCACTATAGCGCCCAGCAAGAAGACGATGAGCAAGGAATTCAGGCCCCTATTCATCAAGATAATGCTTATGGCGACACTAGTGCGCCGCGCTTTAATGAACATTCGGCAGACGTCCAATATGCCCCACGCGTTATCTCTGAACAGAATGCATTTTTGGTTCGGGAAATGATGTATAGCAATATTTGGGGGGGCGGAAACTGGCGTGAAGGAACCGGATGGAATGGAACCGGATGGCGCGCTCAAAAGCTTAAACGCCGAGATATCGGTGGAAAAACCGGGACAACCAACGATTCGAAAGATGCTTGGTATAACGGCTTTGCACCGGGGATCGTTGCCAGTGCCTGGGTCGGCTTTGACAGCCATAACCGGGACTTAGGCCGTACCACCAAAAACCCGAATCTCGACAACGTACCGATTAGCGGTGGCGAATCAGGTGCCAAAACGGCAGAACCGGCTTGGATCGATTTCATGGCTCATGCACTCAATGATGTCCCGCCGCACCAGAAGGTCATCCCAAAACATATTGTTCAGGTCAGAATTGATCGGGACACCGGACTGTTAACCACAAAAACGGATGGCAGTGCAATGTTCGAATACTTTATTCAGGGGACCGAACCGAAAGAATATGTGCAGGATTCGGTTACAAATAGCCTGTACTCCTCACCCAATGGTGGTGAAGAGCTGTTTTAATGTGGCAGAGACCACTTCGACATAAAAAGTGGTTTTCTCTAGGGGTTGTTGACCTTTCGTGATGGTTTTTGCAGCAATTTGTCGTGCATTTAGTCAAGGCAGGTCATGTGAAGTGTAGCGATCTACATGAACCATGAAAGGTCAACAGTCCCTTGTGCTCAACTACAAAAAAAGCGGAGGTCACTCCGCTTTTTTATTTGATGATGTTCTCTTGATTCGACGTCAGTTCAATTCACTAAGCCGTTGACGAATCATAGTAGCCAGTGTCTCAAACCGTTGTCTGAGTGGCGAACCGGGTCGATAAACCAACACTAAGGTTCGACTTGGTACGGGATTAAATGCTTTCAGATAGCAAACACCATCTTTTTCTCGGCATCCGGGCAAAGAGAGCTCCGGCAATAATGTCATGCCGCTGCCAGCCGCCACCATATTGCGTAATGTTTCTAAGCTGGTTGCCTTAAAACGTTCATCATCTTTTGCACCGGCCGCAAAACAAAATCCCAACGCCTGATCACGTAAGCAATGTCCGTCGCCCAACATCAGTACAGTTTGTCCTTTGAGATTAGACATATCCAATTCCAGTTGTTCGCTCTTTGCCCACGGATGGTCAACAGGCACAGCAAGGCTCATCGGTTCATTGTAAAGCTCAATTTCTTTAAATGGCTTCGTTTCCTCAACTGCTGCCAGTACAAGGCAGTCCAATTTACCATCTTCCAACTGTCGGACTAACTGGCTTGTCTGAGCCTCATGCAAATATAATTCTAAATCAGGAAAATTCGTTTTCAGAGACGGGACAATACGAGGCAATAGATAAGGGCCAACCGTCGGGATGAAGCCGATATGCATCGGACCACTCATCTCATCCCCCTGTCCGCTCGCCATATCTTTGAATGTTTTAATCTCTTTCAGAATATTTTTTGCCTGTTCAACTAACTGTAATCCGGCGTCAGTAAACAGCACCCGACGGCTGCTCCGCTCTAACAATACCGTTCCCAGTTCATCTTCCAGTTTACGAATCTGACCACTGAGTGTCGGCTGACTGACAAAACACGCTTCAGCCGCTTTACGAAAATGACGGTGCTCAGCTAAAGAAACCAAGTATTCAAAATCTCGGATATTCATTCCATCCCCCAATAGATTGCATCTATCAAAACCATAGCATCAAACGATTAGAGCTATCAAAGGTTTTTTTGAATAATGAACACATCAAAACAAAAACAAGTGCCAGACACTTGATTATAAAATCGAAAATACATTTGAACTTAAAAGGACACCCAGTATGTTGACATCTAAAAAAGGCCAACCCGTTCCACAAGTCACCTTTCCGACGCGCCAAGGGGATCAGTGGGTCAATGTAACCACTGATGAATTATTCAAAGGAAAAACAGTCATTGTGTTTAGTCTTCCCGGAGCATTTACACCAACATGTTCTTCAAGTCATTTACCGCGATACAATGAGCTGTTTTCTGTCTTTCAAGAACATGGCGTTGATGAAATTTTGTGTGTCTCGGTCAACGATACATTCGTTATGAATGCATGGAAACACGATCAGGAAGCCGACAACATTACCTTCATTCCTGACGGTAATGGTGAGTTTACCGACGGTATGGGCATGTTAGTCAATAAACACGATCTTGGTTTTGGTCAACGCTCATGGCGTTACAGCATGCTGGTCAAAGATGGTATCGTCGAAGAGATGTTTATTGAACCGAATGAACCCGGCGACCCATTCAAAGTCTCCGATGCCGATACCATGTTGAAACATATTTCTCCGGGACATCAGCTTCAAGAATCGATCACCATCTTTACCAAACCGGGCTGCCCATTCTGTGTCAAAGCGAAACAGACCCTGATTGACCAAGGTATGCAATATGAAGAAGTCGTTTTAGGTAAAGATGCAACAACGGTCAGCCTGCGTGCGATTACCGGCCGCTCAACGGTGCCTCAAGTTTACATTGGTGGTAAACATATTGGTGGAAGTGAAGAGCTGGATATCTACTTTCGCGAATTAGCCACAAACTAAAATACAAACCTCTGGGTAACCCAGAGGTCTGACTCAAAACCAATTACAATAGGCATGTCTGCCACTTACTTAGCATCCAAACTGCCTGAATTTTGCTTGTATTAACTCGCTTTATCTCGGGAGTTGAGTCAAGGTTAATGTCCATAACGTTGGCTCCGTTTCGGTGTGTTACTGCCGTTTGAATCGACAGTAATTCATTTCGACTCTGGTTCTCTTATTCCCCCAAAAAAGTGAACCAGAGTAATTTTTTTGCTTGATTCCCCTCATATCCTCACCTACGCTTGCCTTTTATTGACTCAATAAACGCTTTCGATGACTTGTAACAACTGTGAATCAGGCTGGTTCTGGAAAAAGATAGGTCGCTGTCAGCGCTGTATGAATCAGTTAAGTGTGCTCTGTCTTTTATTCTGGGGGAGCTGGCTACTCTGGGGAATGCACCACACCAAATCGGTTGAAGGGATAGCGCTGATCTGTTTTGGGCTGGCGGTCCATCTGTTGCTCTGCCTACACTTGTGGATGAAGTTTGTCATTCTGCCATTACGCAAAAGCAAACCGCATTAAGCCAAACATAAATGGACAAGCGTTTATCATCGATAACCTTCGTCCCCGCAGCCCGATCTACCGGAAAGAAAGTCTACCGGAAAGAAAAAGCCCCAAGACCAAAATCAGTCTCGGGGCCTCTTAGATTCATCTAAGAAAAAGCAGTGGTATAAAAGTAGACCCTGCCTTTTTTAATTGGTTCCAAAAAAATCGATCTTTTTTGATCATTCGTTCGCGGTGGCTCACCAGAGCTGATTTGATGAGCCATTCACATCCGATATCAGCTCAAATCACTGACCATCAAGAACCGTAATGTTTAATCCTTATCACTCAAACGTTGTTGCGCCTGTTCAATCGCATGAGCCACTTGATTTGGCGAAACACCACCTAAAGCACAGCGCTGTTTCAGGCAAGAATCAATCGTCAACGTTCCGTAGACATCTTCATCAATAACAGCGGAGAATTCCCGGAGCTCATCCAGAGACAACTCTTCCAGCGCACAACCTTTGGCAATCGCACCGACGACTGCGACGCCGACAATATGGTGTGCTTCACGGAATGGAATCCCTTTCGCAACAAGATAATCCGCCAGCTCGGTTGCGTTCGCGTAGCCTTGTTTTGCAGCTTCTAACGTCCGTTCGCCGTTGATTTGAATGCCTTCAAAGCAAAGTGCAGTCATCTCGATACAGTCATACCAGGTATCCAATGCATCAAACAGACCTTCTTTGTCTTCCTGCATGTCTTTATTGTATGCCAGCGGCAATGCCTTCACGGTCATCATCATGCCAGCCAGTGCGCCATAAACACGGCCTGTTTTACCGCGAATCAATTCCAGTGCATCCGGATTTTTCTTCTGTGGCATCAGTGAAGATCCTGACGTCACGGTATCCGCGAGTTCAATAAACCCGGCTTCGCCCGAATTATAGAAAATCAGGTCTTCTGCCAGACGAGACAAATGCAGCATCGAGATCGACGCAACTGACATCAACTCCATGACATGATCCCGATCGGAGACGGCGTCTAAAGAGTTACGGGTTGCACGTTGAAAATCCAGCGATTGGGCCAATTGCTCACGATCAATCGCATAGGCTGTCCCCGCTAAAGCACCCGAGCCCAATGGGCAAGTATTCAGACGTTGCAGCGCATCTTGCAAACGTGAACTATCCCGCTCGAACATCTCCAAGTACGCCAAACACCAATGTGCAAATGTAACCGGCTGAGCACGTTGTAAGTGGGTATATCCCGGCAGTACTGTGGTTTGATTCGCTTGGGCAACCTCAACCATTTTGTGCTGCAAACGCTGTAGTGCATCAAGTAATACTTCTCCCTGAGCACGACACCACAGTTTCAAATCGGTCGCCACCTGATCGTTTCTCGAACGACCGGTATGTAATTTTTTGCCCAGATCGCCAACCCGATCAATCAACTGCTGTTCAACCCATGAATGGATATCTTCAGCATCTGAACGCAAAATCTGTTCTGGGTCTGCAACCACAGCGGCTTTTAACTCATTGAGCGCCGCTTCTAACTTCTGTTGCTCTTCTTGTGTCAGCACATTGACGGATAATAATGCTTTCGACCAAGCCACTGAACCGACAATATCCTGCTCGGCCAGACGGTAGTCAAAACGAAGAGAATCATTAAAGTCTTTAAATCTTGTATCTGCTGCCTGAGTAAACCGACCACCCCATAATGCCATTTCATCTCTCCTGCCATTTACATCTTTATTAAAGAGAAAAGGGATCCGGACCAAAGTCCGGATCCTCCTTTTTATTGCACGCCAACGTTGCTAGTTATTTTTGTTTTGCTGCATTCAGCGATCTGATGCGACTTGACAGAGAGTATAGACGGATAAATCCACCTGCGTGACTCTGGTCATAGACGTCATCGGCACCAAAGGTCGCAAACTCTTCTGAATACAGGCTGTTTGGAGAGCGCTTCTGAATCGCAGTTGCATGACCTTTGTACAGTTCAATCACAACATCACCATTAACGTCTTTTGCTAATGACTCGGCTGCTGCAAACACCGACTTACGTAACGGCGTAAACCAACGACCATCATAAATCAGATGCGATGCTTTGATACCAATCTCTTCACGGAATTCGAACGCTGTTTTATCCAGCACCAGTTGCTCAACGGCACGCAGTGCTTCCATCATGATGGTGCCTCCCGGGGTTTCATAACAACCGCGAGATTTCATACCGACCAGACGGTTTTCAACGATATCGATCCGGCCGACACCGTGCTTAGCACCTTTCTCGTTCAGGCAAACCAGCACTTCATAAGGCGACATGGCTTGACCGTCAACGGCAACCACTTCACCATTTTCAATTTTCAGTGTTACGGTTTCCGCAGCATCCGGTGCTTTCTTCGGATCAACGGTCCATGCCCAGCAATCATCATTCGGCGCATTCCAAGTGCTCTCCAGCACACCACCTTCAGTCGAGATGTGCCATGCATTTGCATCACGCGAATAAATTTTAGTCAGCGATGCCGCACAAGGGATATTACGCTCAGCCAGATAATCCAAACACTCTTCACGGCTTTCCAGATCCCATTCACGCCATGGCGCAATCACATGAAGATCCGGTGCTAATGCAGAAAAGGCACCTTCGAAACGAACCTGATCATTCCCTTTCCCGGTACAGCCGTGCGCGAGTGCATCAGCTCCTACTTTACGTGCGACTTCAACCTGAGCCTTAGCAATGACCGGACGAGCCATTGAAGTACCGAGCAGATACTTCCCTTCGTAGTACGCGCCGGTTTTCAGACTTGGGTAGATATATTCCGCAACAAATTCATCTTTCAGGTCAACCACATGACATTCAGATGCACCGGAAGCAATCGCTTTCTCTTCGATGCCGACCAGCTCCTCGGCACCTTGACCAACATCAGCAACAAATGCGACCACTTCACAACCATAGTTTTCTTTTAACCATGGGATAATGACTGACGTATCCAGACCGCCAGAGTATGCAACAACAACTTTGTTAACTTGAACCTTACTCATAAATCTCTTCTCCAATATCTCAGCTCTGCACATGGCGGTCAGCGCCAAGCGTTTCTACTCTGTAAAAAACCTATTGAAACAAAACAGTCTGTTGAATGAAACTATTTTGTTGTGGGATAAAAACTTGTTCCGACACTGTGTTGGTCACCCGAAAACAGATGAGCCAGCAATTCTGGTGTTCTCCAACCTGCAACCGTGATCGCACGCCCCAAATCATCAGCCGCTTCCAGTGCCGCTTTCACTTTAACAATCATACCATCGGTGATCACACCATCCGCGATAAGCTGATTGGCCTGATGTACGTCCAATTGAGGAATCAACTGTTTGTTCTCATCCAACACTCCACTCACATCGGAAAGCAGCACCAATTCAGCATGCAGTGTTTTGGCAACGGCAACGGCGGCATCATCAGCGTTCACATTCATCATTTGTCCGCTAACCGTCAGACCGATTGAACTAATAATCGGTACGCCACCCGCTTGCATGATCGCATTCACAATCGTTGGGTCACCGGCAGATGGTCGGCCGACAGCGCCGAGCGCCGGATCGAGTTCCTCAACCTGACACAATCCCGCATCCCCCAAACATAAGCCAACAGCTTTCAGGCCACTTTTGATCGCTTCGCCTTGTAACATTTTATTGGCTGTGCCGGCTAATGCACCAGTAATAAACGGTATTTGATCATAAGGTGTCACGCGAAGGCCATGCTTCTTGACTGTTGCGAATTGAAGCTTGGACATCAGTTCATCGACAAGATATCCCCCACCATGAACAATCACAATCGAACGACGCTGCTGATACTGTGCCACTGTCTCAAAAAGCTTCGCTAGTGTTTCGCTACTTCCCAGTACCGCACCACCAAGCTTAATTACAACCGGATGAGATAATTGTTCCATGTGTTCCTCAAATTAATGCGGTCAGTTCAGGGTAACCATAACGAATATTCAGACACTGCATTGCCTGACTGGAAGCCCCCTTCAACAAATTATCGATTGCTGAAATCACAATCACGTGCTCACCTTGCACTTTCCAGCCGATATCGCAGAATGGCGAGTTCACAACATGTTGTAATCGAGGCAGAGTCTCACCGCATAAACGTACCGCAGGCTTATCCGCATAAGCTTGTGTAAAGGCAGCACTCACATCCGCGGTCGAGACTCCCGGTTTCAGCTTCATGGTGATCGTTGCCAGAATGCCACGTTTAAAGTTACCCAGATGAGGGGTAAAAATCACATCACATCCTAAATGAGCAACAATTTCAGGTTGATGACGATGCGTAAATACACCGTAAGCCTGTAAACTTACTTCACAGAAACTATTGATCATGGTCGATTTGCGACCCGCACCAGATACACCACTCGTCGCATTAATCACCGGCCACTGTTGCGTATCCACCAGTTCAGAGACGAGCAAAGGCTTAATGCCAAGCTGTGCGGCAGTGGTATAACACCCGGCAACAGCGACAAGTTGACTGGACTGAATCGCCGCTTGATTCCATTCCGCCAGACCATACGCTGCCTGATCTAAATAGGCCTGATGCTGATGCTCAAAACCATAGAAATCCGTATAAAAATCGGGATGATTAACACGGTATGCACCAGACAAGTCAAACACCTGGCACTGATGCGCCAGAAAAATTGGCGCAAGGTCATGACTGACTTCATGTGCTGTCGCTAAAAAAACCACATCGGATTCCTGAGCGACTTGTTCCGGATCGAGCAATGCCTGAACCGGCATATCAATGCGCCCGGCCAGTTGTCCATGCAATTGAGCGATGGGTTTTCCGGCATCTACACTATTGGCGGAAACATACAAACCTGATAGCGTTAGCTCAGGATGTTGATGAACCATCAGGGCAAGCTCTGCACCTGTGTATCCACTGGCTCCGATAATGGTTGTTTTTAACATATCCCTGCATCCAATTTTTTGACTGTATCTTTGAGTGAAACGCGTTATCTTTTAATGCAACGGTTGGGTGTTTGATTCAACACTTGAACATCAGTTCAAACACGCACGTACTGGTTAAATACCAAACGAAAAATGATTATTAATATGCTGTTTTTCGCTTATTTATGGTTTTTTATTCAAAAAAAATGATTTAATATGCTTTTTACCCTCTCAGCCTAACTCTGTCAATAGCAGGAGCAAAGATTCTATGCAATTCCCTAAATTCAAGGCGGTTTATCAAGACCTCATTTCAACGTCTTCCATCAGCTCGACAGATCCAAACTGGGATGAAGGCAATGAAGCCGTGATTGCGAAGCTTTCAGACTGGCTGAGCACCTTAGGTTTCTCCGTACAAATCGACACCGTCGCCCCTCATAAGCACAACCTTATCGCAAAAAAAGGAGATGGTGAGGGAGGGCTGCTATTATCCGGTCATAGTGACACCGTCCCCTTCGATGAAGGTCAGTGGAATTTCAATCCTCACGAACTGACCGAGTCAAACCAACGTTTTTACGGTCTGGGTACCGCAGATATGAAAGGATTCTTTGCCTTTATTATAGAAGCGGTGCAAAAAGTTGACTGGCAGAAACAAACCAAGCCACTTTACGTGCTGGCAACCTGTGATGAAGAAACCACCATGATGGGCGCGCGCCATTTTACCGAGAGTGCTCCCTTTAAACCGGACTACTGTATCATCGGTGAACCCACCAGCCTTATCCCGGTCTATGCGCATAAAGGCCATGTAGCCAATGCAATCCGTGTGACGGGTAAATCAGGGCATTCATCAAATCCGGCGTTGGGAGTGAATGCGATTGAAATCATGCATGAGATCCTGTTTACCCTGATGCAAGTCCGGGAGCGGCTGATCAAAACCTATCATCATCCGGGGTTTGAAGTACCGACACCAACGCTCAATCTGGGGCATATTCATGGTGGAGACAGTGCGAATCGGATCTGTGGCTGTTGTGAACTGCACTATGATGTCAGACCGCTCCCGGGGATGAGTCTCGAAGGGCTTGATCATCTGCTGCGCGAGTCGCTTCAGGAACTGGAAGCCAAATGGCCCGGGCGCATCGAAATGAAACCATTGCATGATTCAATTCCCGGGTATGAGTGTCAGAAAGATCATCCATTCGTCGAGCAAATTCATCAACTCAGCGGACGAGAAGCGGAGACGGTCAATTACTGTACCGAAGCGCCTTATCTGCAACAGCTCTGTCCAACGCTCGTGATGGGTCCGGGTTCAATCGATCAGGCCCACCAACCAGATGAATTTCTTGCTTTTGAGTACATCGATCCGACCATTGATCTACTGACCAAATCGATTTACAAATATTGTTTTTGAACATGCTGACATACTGACTGATCACAATGTATCGCATGCGTGATTCGATCCACATTATTTTGGCATAGGTCGCATATTGAAGCACATAAATGGCCTGAAACAGGATTAACCGTTCAGGCCATTCTGAAAGAAAGTTTCAACAAAAAACGCTTAAATTCCATTTATTATTTAATCTATTCGTATAGACAACAAACAGAATATTGTTAATCTATACGGAGTTTGACCGGAGAAAATCCACGATATAGCAAGATCAAACAAGAACATTGGATGTAGTTTTTTTTCAAGGCAGGATGACAATGAACGAAAAATATGCAGCGCTAAAAAGCAACGTAAGCATGCTCGGCAGATTGCTCGGGAAGACCATACTCGATGCCGATGGCAGCGTTATTTTAGAAAAAGTAGAGACGATACGGAAACTCTCGAAATCCCTCAAAGACGGTCACCCATCGGATCGGGACACTCTGGTCGAAGAGATCAAGAGTCTATCTGATGATCAGATTACCCCGGTCGCCCGGGCATTTAACCAGTTTTTGAATTTAACGAATATTGCCGAACAATATCATACGATTTCTCGTCACTGTGACGCTCATATATGTACGCCTGACGCAATCAGCGAACTCTTTAACAAACTGACCGAGAAAAAGGTCAGTCGGCTGGACACCGCACAGGCGATTCGTGAATTGAACATCGAGCTGGTACTGACCGCTCACCCGACGGAAATTACCCGTCGCACCATGATCAACAAACTAGTCAAAATTAATCAGTGTCTGTCGAGTCTGGAACTCAGTGAACTGGCTCCCAAAGAACGCAACAAAGCAGAACGCCGCCTCGAACAGTTGATCGCTCAGTTCTGGCACTCGGATGTAATTCGTAAACAACGCCCGACCCCGATGGATGAAGCCAAATGGGGATTCGCAGTCGTTGAGAATTCACTCTGGGAAGCAGTACCTGAATTTCTGCGTGAACTGGATGATCGGCTGGAAGATTACTTGGGAGAAGGGCTACCGATAGATGCCCGTCCCGTCCACTTCTCTTCCTGGATGGGGGGAGACCGAGACGGCAACCCATTCGTCACGCACAAAATCACCCGCGAAGTGCTGTTACTTTCTCGTTGGAAAGCGGCAGATTTGTATCTGCGAGATGTCAATGAACTGATCAGCGAACTGTCGATGACCAAGTGTAACGATCAAGTTCGCAGCCTTGCTGGTGAAGAAGAACACGAACCTTATCGTGCTATTCTGAAAGGCATTCGTCAGTTATTGACCGAAACAATCAACATTCTCGGTGAAAAAATTCAGGGCCAACAACTGCTGGTAAAAGCGCCCCTGAGAAACGTCAGTCAACTATGGGAACCGCTGTATGCCTGTTATCAGTCATTACATGAATGTGGTATGGGCTCAATTGCCGATGGTTCCCTGTTAGATACACTGCGCCGTACGAAAGCATTCGGTGTCCATCTTGTGCGCCTCGACATTCGTCAGGAGAGCACCCGCCATTCGGATGTATTGTCTGAACTGACTCGCTATTTGGGCTTAGGCGATTATGAACAATGGAGCGAACAGGATAAAGTTGCTTTCCTCACCAATGAATTAAGTTCTAAACGCCCACTGATTCCCCGGGACTGGGAGCCATCAGAACCCGTTCAGGAAGTGCTCGATACTTGCCGGATCATTGCAGCGAACCCGAAAGAAGCATTTGGTGCCTACGTGATTTCAATGGCCAGAACAGCCTCTGATGTACTCGCGGTTCATTTGCTACTTCAGGAATCCGGTTGCCCTTACCGTATGGATGTATGTCCACTGTTCGAAACTTTAGACGATCTCAATCGTTCAGAGTCCGTCATCCGTCAGCTGATGGGGATCGATATCTATCGAGGCTTTATCCAGAATCATCAGATGGTGATGATCGGATATTCAGATTCCGCCAAAGATGCCGGTGTCATGTCCGCAGGCTGGGCACAATACAGTGCCATGGAATCTTTAGTGAAGGTCAGCGAAGAGGAAGGTATCGAACTGACCTTGTTCCACGGCCGCGGAGGAACACTGGGACGCGGCGGTGCACCAGCCCATGCGGCATTACTGTCACAACCACCGAAGAGTTTGAAAGGCGGCCTGCGCGTCACAGAACAGGGCGAAATGATTCGCTTCAAATTAGGATTGCCGGACGTCGCAATCAACAGTTTCAATCTCTATGCCAGTGCGATTCTGGAAGCAAACTTATTGCCGCCTCCGGAGCCAAAACAGGAATGGCGTGATTTAATGGACGTTTTATCTGAAGTCTCGTGTGAAGCTTACCGGAAAATTGTCCGGGGCGAGCCAGATTTCGTGCCCTATTTCAGACAAGCCACACCAGAGCTAGAACTGGGTAAACTGCCATTGGGCTCTCGTCCGGCCAAACGGAATCCAAATGGCGGTGTTGAAAGTCTCCGTGCCATTCCATGGATTTTCTCCTGGAGTCAAAACCGTCTGGTATTACCGGCTTGGCTCGGTGCGGGGGAAGCGATTCAATATTCGATAGATAAAGGACACCAGGCTCTCTTGGAAGAGATGTGTCGTGAATGGCCATTTTTCTCAACCCGCTTGGGAATGCTGGAGATGGTGTATTCAAAATGTAATCTGGAGATTGCCCAGTATTACGATGAACGCCTTGTTGATGAGCATCTGAGAAAGCTGGGGCAACAGCTGCGGACACAACTGCAAGAAGATATTCAAACTGTCCTGAATGTCGAAAACAATGAAAACCTGATGCAGAGCGACCCGTGGGGGCAAGAATCCATTCGCCTTCGAAATATCTATGTGGAACCGTTGAATATGCTTCAGGCTGAATTGCTCTACAGAACACGCCAATATGATGCACCGCCCGCTGAACTCGAAGAAGCATTGATGGTCACCATTGCTGGTATTGCAGCAGGTATGCGTAACACTGGCTAACGCATCAAAATATTATTCTACACAAACCCCAAAAGGTCGCACATATGCGGCCTTTTATTCTGACAAAATCATTAATTGAGCTTTTTATCAGTTTTTTTGCATTTTTCCACACGTTTATTCTACTCTTTGCTTATTATTAGATATACTATTCAACCGCTGCAACATTCTCATAAAATAACAATGTAGCAGTCAGTTAAGTTGCATTAATTTACTATACTAACAATTAGGTGATGAACGGCTTTTAAGGTGACATATCCGGCAACTAATTTTAGGCCGGTGATTGTTTGGATGAATTTAAGATTGAGCCATAGAAAGCTCAGCAATATCCAAACCCATTGTGTTAATTAACCATTTGGATTAAAGACATGTCATTACCACACGTTATTCTTACTGTTTTAAGTACACGCGATGCGACGGGATACGATATTACAAAAGAGTTCTCTTCAAGTATCGGTTACTTTTGGAAAGCAAGTCACCAACAAGTTTATCGCGAACTAAATAAAATGGGTCAGCAGGGACTTGTCACTTGCGTATTGGAACCTCAGGAAGGAAAACCGGACCGTAAAGTTTATTCGATTACGGATGCCGGACGCCAAGCCCTGAGTCAATGGTTTGATCAACCGACGGCACATCCGACGGTTCGCGATGAGTTCAGTGCCAAGCTGATGGCTTGTTCTGTACAAGACGAGAAACCTTATCGCGAACAGCTGGTTGAGCTGATTGAGGAATCGAAGAAGTTTGTTGCGCACTATCAAGAAGTTGAAGCCGCTTACTATGCGAACCCAACGTCTCTGGATAAACAGCAAAAACTGGAGCGCTTAACGCTTCGCCGTAATCTTCTGGCTCGCCAAGCTTGGCTTGATTGGGCAGAAGAAACACTGGAAACATTAAACGAACTCGCTTAATACATTAACAGCGATACTCGTTGACAGTGACAAGGGATGCCATTGGCATCCCTTGTCGTTTTATTTGATGTATGGACATCAACGTTGACAGCCTCGGGTACATGACATTCCTTTAATTCCACCACCAAAGCCTATCTTTTCGGGATGACCTTTCTAGATACCATCCCCGCCAACAAACATCTGCGAATGACCATTGAACTGCTGATCCATATCCAGAGATGGCTTGTCAGTTTGCGGCCGACCGACAATTTTTGCAGGAATACCGGCAACGGTAGTATGCGGAGGCACCGCTTGTAAAACCACAGAACCAGAACCAATCTTGGCGCCTTTGCCGATGTCTATATTGCCCAAAATTTTGGCCCCGGCACCAATCATTACCCCTTCGCGAATTTTCGGATGTCGATCGCCACACTCTTTCCCGGTTCCGCCAAGCGTCACATCCTGTAGAATCGAGACATCATTTTCAACGACAGCGGTCTCACCAATCACGATACCGGTCGCGTGGTCCAACATAATTGCCCGCCCAATTCGAGCCGCGGGATGGATATCAACCTGACAAGCGACCGAAATTTGATGTTGCAGATAACCGGCCAGTGTTGTCCGACCTTGTTTCCAGAGCCAGTTGGCCACCCGATACCCTTGCAAAGCATGGAAACCTTTCAGATAGAGCAAAGGAATCGAATATTTATCGACGGCAGGGTCACGCGTCACTGTGGCACAAATATCACAAGCCGCCGATTCTGTAATACTCGAATCTGACTGAAAAGCCTCTTCAACAACTTCTCTGACAGCCATTGCCGGCATCGAAATCGTATGTAGTTTATTCGCCAGAATATAACTCAGAGCGGCAGACAAGCTATCATGTTTAATAATCGTCGCATGATAGAAACTCGCCAGCATCGGTTCTTGTTCCGTAATCTCCCGGGCTTCTTGAACAATGGTTTGCCACACAACCTTATGTTTTGCACATTGCGTCATTATCTGAGTTCTCTGTTGTTCTCTGTTCTGTATTTATTTCAGCGTCACAGCCTTAAGCTGGCTTAATGCTCAGCCTTCTTATCTCTTGAGAGTAAATCTCTCGCGGCAATTCGGGCATCTTTTCCTTGATAAAGGACCTGATAAACCTGATCGACAATCGGCATTTCGACGCCCATGCGCTGAGCCAATAGCCAGACCTCTTTGGTGTTACGATAACCTTCAACCACTTGGCCAATCTCTCGCTGTGCCGTATCAACTGACTGCCCTTGCCCAAGCGCTAAACCAAAGCGCCGGTTTCTCGACTGATTATCGGTACAGGTTAGCACTAAATCACCTAATCCAGCCATGCCCATAAATGTCTCCGGTGCCGCCCCCAGTGTGACCCCTAATCGGCTCATTTCTGCCAGACCACGGGTTATCAATGCGGTTCGGGCATTCGCACCAAATCCCATCCCATCAGAGATACCGGCACCAATCGCAATCACATTCTTCACTGCACCACCGAGCTGTAATCCGATGAAATCCGAATTGGCATAAACACGAAATGTCTTACTGCAGTGAATCTGGTCTTGTAAATCAGCAACAAACTGACTGTCGGTAGAAGCAACTGATATCGCTGTCGGCATTCCCATCGCCAGCTCTTTGGCAAATGTCGGTCCCGAAATCACGGCTAAAGCGTGCTGATCACCGACAATATCATGCGCCACATCTTGTAACAGACGTCCGGTTTCAGGCTCTAGACCTTTAGTTGCCCAACAGATTCGGCTATCTGCTCTGAGATATGGCTGGATCCGTTGCAGGACTTCACCAAAAACATGGCTGGGAACAACGATCAATAGATCCCGCGATGCCTGAACGGCAGCTTTTAAATCTGAAGTCACGATTAATGCTTCAGGAAAGGGAATATCCGGTAAAAAGGCGCGGTTTTCCCGATCCGATTCCAATTGCTGCATATGTTGCGGATCGTGTCCCCAGATTAAAATATTCGCGCCATTCCGAGCCAGAGATATGGCAAGAGATGTTCCATAAGAACCCGCGCCAATGACCGTCATCGCGATTGAGTTCCGGGTAATCAAATCGGTATGTGAAGTCACAATATTCTGTCCATTCAGTTCAACATGCACTATTGATGTTTATGTTATACAAAAGATATACAAAAAATGCACATAACACCTTACTGATGTCGTGTGCATTTTATTAGGTAGCTACCAAAATACTGCTAACGGGTCAAACGACACCCTTAAGAAGCGTTCTCTGGCTGAGCTTCCTCAGATGCTTGCTGTTGTAAATAGTTCATAAACAATGCATCAAAATTAACCGGTGCCAGATTCAGTTGTGGGAATGTTCCTTTCACAACCAGGCTAGAAATAGTTTCACGCGCATAAGGGAAAAGAATATTCGGGCAAAATGCACCTAAACAATGCGCTAGTTGACCCGGTTCCATTTGCTCGGCAGAGAAGATCCCCGCTTGCTGAACTTCACATAAAAATGCAGTTTCATCTTCATTTTTTACGGTCACAGTCAGACGCAAAATGACTTCATAAATGCCGTCACCCAGTTCTCTGTTTTGCGTATCGAGATCCAGATTGACGTTCGGATTCCAGTCTTTCTGAAAAATAACCGGGGAGTTAGGAGCTTCAAAAGAGACATCTTTCAAATAGATGCGCTGGATTGCAAAGTTCTGCTGAGGTTCTTGCTGTTGCGCTGCTTCAGACATGATATTTTCCTTATTGATTCATAATCACCAAAGAATTTCATTCCTTGAGGATTGTACTATTTTTTACCACGAACAAGAGGAAGATTGGCTTCATTCCAGGCAACAAGACCATTTTTCAATAGACTAACCTTTTCAAAACCAGCTTTGGCCAACAACGTGGCACTCTCCTGTGCAATTTGTCCTGTTTTACATACGACAATGATGGGGGTAGATTTACGGTTTTCAAGGGAACCATAAGATCCGGACTTAATTTCTGAAGGTAACAAGTTCACCGACTCGGTGATATGCCCTTGTCTGAACTCGTCATTAGAACGAAGATCAACCACGACACCATCTTCTTTATTGATCAGATGCGTTAATTCGTTCACCGAAATCGTCTGATATTTAGCTGTGGATGATTTAAAAATATTCAGGATAAGTGCAACTAAGATACCTACCCACGCCAGCGAAAGAATCATATTCTGCTGGAAAAACTCAATATACTCCTGCATGTCCTGTCTCTTATATTGCAGTTCAAAAACAGATTGGGAGTATAACGATGTTATTCCGAAGACGCGAGTGATTCACATCATAAACCGAAAGAGCGGCAAACTTTACACACTAAGAATGACTCACGCAAATCGACTTTAACGACATAATCAGCACCTTGATGCTGACGATGTCCTTACACGTTTAACTCGCTTTAAGCATTCGGAAAAGGAAACGCGATCACATCCTGTATATGAGCCTGTCCGAGAGCCAGCATCACTAACCGATCAATCCCCAATGCAACACCGGCACAATGGGGCAAACCAGCTTCAAGCGCCTGAATCAGGTGATAATCAATCGGCTGTTGTTCCAACCCCATTTGCAGCCTTTTCTCATTGTCAGCTTCAAAACGGCGCAGTTGTTCTTGCGGATCATCGAGTTCATGAAAACCATTCGCTAATTCAATGCCTTTGAAATAAACTTCAAACCGCTCAGCGACCCGATGATCATCAGCACTCACCCGCGCAAGCGCTGCCTGAGAGGCCGGGAAATCATAAACAAATACCGGAGCCGTCTGACCAATCGCCGGTTCCACCACCATACTAAACAGTAATTGCAAAAGCGTATCCCGATCTTGCTCATGTTCAGCAATATCAGCAAATCCAAAATGCTGAGCCTTCATTCGCAGTTCATCCATCTCGCACGATAAAGGACAGACACCGACATGCTCGGAAAAAGCTTGCTGATAAGTGATGCGCTGCGCAGACGGACACATCAATATGCCTTGCAGTAAATCATCCATTTCATCCATCAACTGATGATGATCAAAGTCGACTCGATACCATTCCAGTAAAGTAAATTCAGGATTGTGATAGCGACCGCTCTCTTCATTTCTGAATGCTTTACAAAGCTGGAAAATCGAACCGGAACCTGCGGCAAGCAAACGTTTCATATGAAACTCAGGACTTGTCATAAGATACACCGCTCGACCGGAGGCAAAATCAGGTCCGAAAAACTGACTTTTGAAGGTTTGTAAATGAACATCAGTGACGGTCGCAAGGCTCATTGAGGGTGTTTCCACTTCCAAAACACCTCTTTCGGTCAAAAAACACCGGATAGCATTCATAAATCGAGAACGCTCTCGCAGGTGAGACATTGAAATCGTTGGTTTCCAAGATAGGTGACTCGGCATGAAAAGTTGGGTTCCTTACACAATAAAATCTAAAACGTGAAAGCAATCACACATGGGGTAATTATATCGATGATAAAGCATCATATTCGATTAAAAACCTAACGAAATCAATTTTTTCAGCATATGACTTCAATTAGACTAGAAAAACCCTAAAAGCACTATGTTTTTAGATAATAAGCGGGATTCCCGCAAATCACTCACTGGAGGATAACTGTGCAAACACTTACCACAGATATCGCGGTCATCGGCGCTGGTGGCGCTGGTCTTCGTACTGCGATTGCTGCCGCAGAAGCCAACCCTAATTTACAGGTGGCTCTGATTTCAAAAGTATATCCTATGCGTTCACATACGGTTGCCGCAGAAGGAGGCTCCGCAGCAGTTATCAAGGATGAGGATAGCTTAGATAACCATTTCAACGACACTGTCGGTGGTGGGGACTGGCTTTGTGAACAGGATGTCGTGGAGTATTTTGTCGAAAACTCAACCCGGGAAATGATCCAGATGGAGCAATGGGGCTGCCCCTGGAGCCGGAAAGAAAATGGTGAAGTCAACGTCCGCCGTTTCGGTGGCATGAAGGTTGAGAGAACTTGGTTTGCCGCAGATAAAACCGGTTTTCATATGCTGCATACCCTATTTCAAACATCCATGAAATATCCACAAATCAAACGCTTTGACGAATACTTCGTGGTTGATCTGTTGGTGGACGACGGTCAGGTGCAAGGTTTGATTGCCATTCATATGGCAGAAGGTGAACTGGTCACGATTAAAGCAAAATCCGTCGTTCTGGCGACTGGTGGTGCAGGCCGTGTTTATCAATGTAATACCAATGGTGGCATTGTAACCGGTGATGGTATGGGAATGGCCTATCGTCACGGTGTGCCACTTCGCGATATGGAGTTTGTCCAGTACCATCCGACAGGTCTGCCCGGTACAGGGATCCTGATGACCGAAGGGTGTCGGGGTGAAGGCGGTATTATCGTCAATAAAAACGGCTACCGTTACCTGCAAGATTACGGTATGGGCCCGGAAACACCGGTCGGCCAACCGAAAAACAAATATATGGAACTCGGTCCGCGTGACAAAGTTTCTCAGGCTTTCTGGCACGAACAGCAAAAAGGCAACACCATCCCACATCCACTCGGCGATGTCGTCCATTTGGATCTGCGTCATCTGGGCGAGGAATACCTGCATGAGCGTCTGCCATTTATTTGTGAGCTGGCAAAAGCTTACGTGAACGTCGATCCGGTCAAAGAGCCAATCCCAATTCGTCCGACGGTGCACTACACCATGGGTGGGATTGAAACCAATGGTCAATGTGAAACTCGGATCCAAGGCTTATTTGCTGTCGGTGAATGTTCATCTGTCGGTCTGCACGGCGCGAACCGTCTCGGCTCCAACTCACTGGCTGAATTGGTTGTATTTGGTCGTGTTGCCGGTGAACACGCCGTCAAACGAGTTGAAACATTCAAAGGCTGGAATGATCAAGCCATTGAAGCGCAGGTCAAAGCGGTTGAACAACACCTTCAATCTCTGATGGATCAGGAAGGTGATGAAAACTGGGCCGATATCCGCACTGAAATGGGCAACGCCATGGAAGCCGGATGTGGGATCTATCGTCAGGAAGACCTGATGCAACAGACCGTTGATAAACTGGCTGAACTGAAAGAGCGTTATAAGAAAATCAGCATCAAAGACAAAGGCAAAGTCTTTAACACTGACCTACTGTACGCGATTGAGATCGGTCATAGTCTGGAAGTTGCCCAAGCAATGGTTCACTCAGCGATTCTCCGTAAAGAGTCCCGTGGTGCACACCAACGTCTTGATGACGGTTGTACCGAACGTGACGATGTCAACTTCCTCAAACACTCTCTGGCATTCTATCAAAAAGATGCAGCGCCTCGGATTGACTACAGCGATGTCACCATCACCAAGTCACAACCGAAAGCTCGTCTTTATGGTGCCGCGGCTGAGCAAGCCGCCGCAGCCGAAGAAGCCAAACAGCGCGCAGAGGAGAAATAATCATGGTCACCCAACGTATTCAAAAAGTGGACATTCTGCGTTATGACCCGGAAAAAGATGCTGAGCCTCACTTACAGTCCTTTGAAGTCCCTTTCAATGAAACCATGTCGATCCTCGACGCCATTTCATATGTGAAAGATCATCTGGACAAGGACCTCTCCTATCGTTGGTCTTGTCGGATGGCGATTTGTGGCTCTTGTGGCGTGATGGTCAACGGCGTACCGAAACTCGCCTGTAAAAGTTTTCTGCGTGACTACCCGAACGGCGTGAAGATCGAGCCATTGGCAAACTTCCCGATTGAAAAAGATCTGATTGTCGATATGACACCGTTCATCGAACGTCTGGAAGCCATTAAACCTTATATCATCGGTAATGATCGTAAACCGGAAGACGGTACCAACCTACAAACGCCAGAGCAAATGGCAAAATATAAACAGTTTGCCGGCTGTATCAACTGTGGTTTGTGTTATGCCGCCTGTCCGCAGTTCGGCCTCAATCCGGAATTTATCGGTCCGGCCGCACTGACATTGGCACATCGTTATAACCTCGACAGCCGTGACCATGGTCAGGCCGAGCGGATGAAACTGATCAATGGTGAAAATGGGGCCTGGGGTTGTACCTTCGTCGGTTACTGCTCTGAAGTGTGTCCGAAGAATGTCGATCCGGCAGCGGCGGTCAACCAAGGTAAAGTGGTATCATCCATGGACTTTGTCATCGCGATGTTGAAACCTCAGGAGGCATAAAAGAGATGAGTAATCGTAAGCCCTATATAAGAGAAGTGAAACGGACGTGGTGGAAAAGCAATCCGTTCTATCGCTTCTATATGGTTCGTGAAGCGACGGTCCTGCCGTTAATCGTGTTTACCCTCTTCCTCACTGTCGGTCTGGGATGTCTGGTGAAGGGGCCGGAAGCATGGCAATCATGGCTGAACTTTATGGCGAATCCAGTGGTCATCATCATCAATGTCATTGCGCTGATCGCCAGTTTGTTTCATGCCTATACCTTCTTTGGCATGATGCCGCAAGTGGTACCGATGCGACTGAAAGGCAAGTTAATCGATAAGAAAATTATCGTACTGAGCCAATGGGTTGCTGTTGCCGTGATTTCTGTTTTCGTGCTCATCATCGTTTAAGGAGGCTCATGTGATTAACCAAAATCCAAAACGTTCAGAAGAACCAATCTGGTGGAGCCTGTTTGGTGCCGGTGGCACATGGTTTGCCATGATTACCCCAATCACAATTTTTGTACTGGGGATCATGGGGCCGATGGGCATGCTTGATGCAGATGCCCTAAGCTATGACCGTGTTGCAGACTTTGCGACCAATATCATTGGTGCACTGTTTGTGATTGCAACCATTGCACTCCCGATATGGCACGCAATGCACCGTGTTCATCACGGCATGCATGACCTGAAAATCCATACCGGTGTGATGGGTAAAGTCGCCTGTTATGGCATTGCAGCGATCATTTCCGCGCTCGCTATCGTATTCATTTTTATGATTTAAACGATACTCACGTGCGATCAAAAAGGGCTGCCGATTCGGCAGCCCTTTTTTTATTTAAACCCACATGAAGCTGAAGCTCATCGCAACCTCATGCTAACGCCCGTTTATTTTACGCGGCTCACATATTCAGCGGTACGAGTGTCTACTTTGATCACTTCACCAATCTGAATAAACAGAGGCACACGAACAACCGCACCGGTCGATAGTGTTGCGGGTTTACCGCCTGTTCCTTGAGTGTCACCTTTTAGGCCCGGATCAGTCTCAGTCACTTCCAGCTCAACAAAGTTAGGTGGCGCAACAGCGATAGGGTTGCCATTCCACAGCGTCAGCATACATGCATTATTTTCAACTAACCATTTCGCATTGTCACCGATAGCTTTTGCATCAGCAGCAATTTGTTCGAATGTTTCGCTATTCATAAAGTGATAGAATTCGCCATCGGAATAGAGATAATCCAGATCGATATCCATGACATCTGCGACTTCTGCAGAATCTCCGGACTTAAAGGTTTTTTCCAACACTTTGCCGGAAAGCAATTTACGGATTTTAACGCGATTGAATGCCTGACCTTTACCTGGTTTTACATACTCGTTTTCGAGAATGACACAAGGCTCGTTATCGATCATAATCTTCAGACCGCCTTTAAACTCATTCGTGCTAACAGTAGCCATTATTTCCTCTTACTTATACTTCGAGTTAAATTCAATGCCGCACATAATAACCCGAAAAATTGAATCTGTTGAGCAAAACTGGCTCAAACAACTTGCGAATGCGATCTCAGATCCAGAGCAACTGCTCAGATATCTAGAAATTGATCCAACACCTTGGATGCAAGGATTTAAAGCTAGGAAGCTTTTTGCACAGCGGGTACCGCTTAGTTTTGTCGAGCGAATGGAAAAGGGGAATCCGTTTGATCCGCTGTTACGTCAAGTGCTGCCCCTCAGTCAGGAATTCGATGTTCTACCTGGATTTTCAACGGATCCACTAGCAGAACAGAACAATCAACACCCGGGGCTATTACACAAATATCAGAATCGGGTATTGCTGATTTTAAAAGGCGCATGTGCCATCAACTGTCGCTACTGTTTTCGCCGCCATTTTCCCTATCAGGACAACAAAGGCAATAAAACGGTCTGGCAAGAAAACTTAGATTACATCGCACAACACGCTGAATTGAATGAAGTGATTCTTTCCGGGGGCGACCCGCTTATGGCAAAAGACCATGAACTCAGTTGGTTGATCGAACAGATTGCTTTGATTCCACATATTCAGACATTGCGGTTTCATTCTCGTTTGCCGGTTGTGATCCCGGAACGAATCACCCCGGCATTGACTGAGCTACTCGCTCAAACCCGTTTGAATGTGGTTTTTGTCTCTCATATCAATCATGCCCATGAAATCAATACATCGCTCAGTCAGGCGATGACGTCTCTGCGTCAGGCCGGTGTCACTTTGCTCAATCAGGCGGTTCTGCTAAAGGGGATCAATGACTCGGTTGCAGCCCAGGTTGAACTGAGTGAAGCGCTGTTTCAGGCGGGCATTCTACCCTACTATCTGCATGTTCTGGATAAGGTTCAGGGGGCCGCACATTTCTTTGTTTCTGATCAGGATGCAAAAACAATTATGGCAGGTGTGATTGAGCAAGTATCCGGTTATCTCGTCCCCAGACTGACCCGGGAAATTGGCGGCCGCAGCAGCAAAACCCCACTGGACCTCCATTTAGAATAGCCTGAACATTGGCAATAAGATGTTATCCGGAGGACGGTTCCGCCCCCTCCGAGATACAGACTCGGTATCCCCCCTCTGGCGCTGTAACAAAATCCACATAATTACGAATTGCAGAGAGTCGATCTTCCTCATAGTGCGAGACATACAATAACTGCGTCATATTCAATTCAGCCAGACGGTTAAGCACAATCATCACCAAACGGCGGTTCAAGTAGTCCAACCCTTGATAGGGTTCATCGAGAATCAGTAAAACAGGCTGTTTGATTAACGCTCGCACGATTAACAGTAATCGCTGCTGTCCATAATCCAGTTGCTTGAATGTGTGCTTTTCATAATGACTCATTTCCAACACATCTAACCAATGTCGGGCCATCTGCACCTGCTTCGCTGACGGTTTTTCATAAAGACCGATCGAGTCAAAGAACCCCGATAGCAACACATCCAAAACAGAACAGTTCACCCGGTATTGCAGATGAAGCGCTGAAGAAACCACACCGATGTGGCGCTTAATATCCCAGATACTTTCACCACTACCGCGACGCATCCCCAGCACGGTAATATCGTTACAGTAACACTGAGGATGATCACCCAAAATCAGACCGAGCAAGGTGCTTTTACCACATCCGTTCGGACCACGAATCTGCCAATGTTGGTTCGCTTGAATCTGCCACGACAGATCCTGAAAAATCAGACCATCCGTATACTCAACCTTAACTTGATTCATCACCACTCTCGGGTTCGCCATCGTAGTGTCTGGCTCATATTGTCGGCTCAGTGCCAGCCATGCTTCCTGCTTGTTCTCTGTCAACGCCGCCAACTGTTCTAAAATCGGATGCTCGCGCCATTGCTCAATCGTCATGGTCTGAGTCAACTGCTTGTCATCAAACAAGGCAATATGGGTGAGACATTCGGGGAGTTCATCTTCTCTTGAAGTAATCACAACCAATTGCATTTCACCAGCCAGTTGATTCAGACAGTCGGTTAGCTGACGACGATGCGCTACATCTAACCCCGAATAAGGCTCATGCAAGATAAGTAGTTCCGGTTTTCCCGCTAATGCCCGAGCCAGCATTAAACGTCGTGTTTCACCGGTTGATAACTGGCGGAATCCCCGAGCCCTCAAATGGTTCAAATCGGTCAGTTCAAGCAAATATGCAAATTCATCTTCGGTGCATCCGGCGTCCCGTAACAGCATCTCGACCGTAGAGCCATAATCGATATGGTCCTGAAAATCAGTTTCATCTTTAGCGATTTCATCATCCAGTAACCGCTGCTGCTCCGACAGAGACACTAAGCCAACGCTTGCAGGTTTGCCTTCAATTGCCTGCTCACTTGCTGTCAGCGTACCGGAAAAAAGGCGAACTAAAAGTTCACTACTCTGCGCATGCGCAATAAATACTCCCCAATGCTGTGAAGGCTGAAGTTCCCAGTGGGAAATATTCAGCTGTTCCGTCGCATTCGCATAACTTAATCCTTGAATTAACATAGCCACACCATCGTCAGAAAGAAGATCAACATCCTATACCAGCTACCGATAAAATGAAAAAAGGGTGAGGAAACCTCACCCTTTTCAGATCATGCTTAGATGATGAATAAATTACATCATGCCTGGCATACCGCCCATGCCGCCGCCCATATCAGGCATTGCCGGGCCATCGCTCTTCGGTGCGTCAGTCACCATCGCTTCTGTGGTAATCATCAGACCAGCAATCGATGCTGCAAACTGAAGTGCACTACGGGTTACTTTGGTTGGGTCAAGAATACCCATTTCAATCATATCGCCGTATTCACCGGTAGCCGCGTTATAACCATAGTTACCTTCGCCGCCTTTGATGTTATTCGCAACAACAGACTCTTCATCACCCGCATTGGATACGATCTGACGGATTGGCGCTTCCATTGCACGTAGTGCAACACGGATACCAACGTTCTGTTCTTCGTTGTCACCTTTCAGGTCTGTCAATTGAGAAGCTGCACGAATCAGTGCCACACCACCACCGGCAACAACACCTTCTTCAACAGCAGCACGAGTCGCATGCAAAGCATCTTCGACGCGGTCTTTCTTCTCTTTCATTTCAACTTCAGTTGCGGCGCCCACTTTAATCACGGCAACACCACCGGCAAGTTTAGCAACACGCTCTTGAAGCTTCTCTTTGTCGTAGTCAGATGTTGCTTCTTCAATCTGTTGACGAATTTGAACAACACGACCATCAATTGCAGCCGCTTCACCAGCGCCGTCAATGACTGTGGTATTTTCTTTCGTGATAGTGACACGTTTTGCCTGACCCAAATCTTCCAGTGCTGTTTTATCCAACTCCAGACCAATTTCTTCAGAGATGACCGTACCACCAGTCAAAACCGCAATATCCTGAAGCATCGCTTTACGACGATCCCCAAAACCAGGTGCCTTCACGGCAGCGACTTTCACGATACCACGCATGTTGTTCACAACGAGTGTCGCCAATGCTTCGCCTTCAACATCTTCTGCAACAATCAGCAGCGGACGAGATGCTTTTGCAACAGATTCAAGCACTGGCAGTAATTCACGAATATTAGATATTTTCTTATCAACCAATAAGATAAATGGATTGTCCAGCTCAACAGAACCAGATTCTTGATTGTTGATAAAGTAAGGAGACAAGTAGCCACGGTCAAACTGCATCCCTTCAACGACATCCAGCTCATCTTGTAGCGCTTGACCTTCTTCAACGGTGATAACCCCGTCGCGACCGACTTTTTCCATTGCTTCGGCAATGATGTTACCCACGCTGACATCAGAGTTCGCAGAGATTGTACCAACCTGTGCGATCGCTTTGTTATCTTCACATGGCACAGACAAACCTTTCAGCGCTTCAACCGCTGCAATCACTGCTTTATCGATACCACGTTTTAAATCCATCGGGTTCATGCCGGCAGCAACCGCTTTCAAACCCTCATTGACGATAGACTGAGCCAGAACTGTTGCAGTTGTTGTGCCGTCGCCAGCTGCATCATTTGCTTGAGATGCAACTTCTTTCACCATTTGTGCGCCCATATTCTGGAATTTATCTTCCAGTTCGATCTCACGTGCAACAGAAACACCATCTTTAGTAATGGTTGGCGCACCAAATGATTTATCCAGAACAACGTTACGGCCTTTCGGACCCAATGTTACTTTTACTGCATCAGCCAGAACGTTTACACCTTCCAGCATTTTTACTCGTGCATCATTTCCAAACTTAACGTCTTTAGCAGCCATTTTTTATTCCCTATTTCTTAATTCGGTTTTCGTCAATTGTTTTGAATAAGAGCAAAAATTACTCAACGCCTACTTTTATTCGACAATCGCTAGAATGTCATTTTCAGCAAGGATCAATACTTCTTTGCCATCGATCTTTTCCGACTTGGTGCCGTAACCTTCAGCAAAAATAACAGTATCACCAACTTTGACGTCCAGCGGCTGAACAGTCCCATTTTCAAGTACTCGGCCGTTGCCGACAGCAAGCACTTTCCCACGTGTTGATTTTTCCGCCGCAGAACCAGTTAAAACGATCCCACCAGCAGACTTGGATTCAACTTCTTGGCGTTCAACGATAACTCGGTCATGTAATGGACGAATATTCATCGGTCGTCTCTCCTGATTAATTATTTGTGTTGTTTATGAAAACGCTGTTTACCAGCTTGTGCTTTCTTATGTGGGGGAGAAAAGTAAATATCCCAAGGGTGAACAAGCAAAAAAACGTGATCTATATAACAAAATAATAATCATTCCCGAGTTTTTCTCTCCGACAGCTTCTCATCTTCAGCCAATAGTCAATTGTTTACTTTATTAACTGAAGTCTGAATAATAGGCGGAGCAAAGAGGACACCAATGAAAACAGCCGACAAGATATTGCATACGCTTAAGCAAGAAGGCGCTGTCACAGCGAAACGACTTGCTGATCGCTTCGAGATCACAACGATGGGAGCCCGTCAACATCTTCAGTCACTTGAAGAGGATGGGTTAGTCCGCTTTTATGATGTGAAAGTCAAGGTGGGTCGCCCCACTCGCCACTGGACACTGACAGAAGATGGACACGCTTACTTTGCCGACCGTCATGGCGAACTCACACTTCAGGTGATTGATGCAATAGAGCAGGTATACGGCTCAGAAGGTATCGCTAAAATCGTTGCAACCAGAGAAACGCAGACATTGTCACAATACAGTGCTGAAATTCAGACCTGTTCGACCTTGGAAGAAAAGCTTGAGAAGCTCGTGACCTTACGAGAGAGAGAAGGCTATATGGTTAAGCTGGAAACGCTATCGGACGGCTACCGTCTCATCGAGAACCACTGCCCGATATGTAAAGCAGCAACGCGATGCCAAAGCTTTTGCCAATCTGAATTACACATCTTTCAGTCGCTGCTTGAAGGATTATGTACTATCGAACGCCAAGAACATATTGTCTCCGGACATCGTCGTTGCAGCTATATCATCAAAAAACTCAGTTAGCGTCCATTTGTTAGAACTTCTCACATTAAGTTCACAATTTGTTCAAATTTGGTTTATCATTGAGTAGTATTCAAATTAAACGCACTTAATTTGAGTCATAGGTTGGCATACAAAGAAACTGAGGTGATATATATGGCCGCACCAAGTTTTTATACCGAGCTCCCCCCATTTGATGAGCTGGTAGCACTGGCTAAACACAATCCGGAAGCATTCGCGATGCTCAAACGAGATATCTGTGAAGAGATGATTCTCTCATCGTCGCGAAAAATGCAAGACCGACTCTGGGCTCAGCAAAGCCACATCGATAGAGTCGTGCGCTCCTGTAAAAATGCGGATCATGCGAATGTAAAACTGATGAGAGAGTTAAGTACTCAGATGGTAAAATTCCAGAATGCATTAACCAGTAACTCAGCAGACGACACCCCAAGCCCTGCTGATGTGATTCCGTTTCAGCGATACAGGTCGAATGTTTAAATCAGAGATGGTGAAACCATATATGATGAGGGCGCACTGAAAAAAGATATGCCTTTGCGATCCTGTGCCTGAACCAATATAGCTTGACACGATCTCTCGATAGCGTTTGAAACCTAAAATTTGTTATCGCACAGCCCTCGCTTGAGGGTATTTTTAACTGCGCTGTCGAATATAGTGCTGCTCAATCGTTCTCAAAAAAACTGAAAGATTTTCAATTTTATCTGCGTCTTGCTCAAAGCGTTCGGTCAGTTTTCTGATCACAGCGTGACGGATATCTGCAACATATTCCTGACTCACTTCCACGATCAACTGTATAAAATCAGCAGAATCTAATTGCTCACCGACAAACCACTGGTGGCTCCGGACGGCATTGCTTTTAACTGATAAACCGAACCGCTGAATGGTTTCATCGTGGAGTAACACTTGATGAAGATCTTCCAGCAACCGAGAAATATTCACGCGTTCATCAACTGGCGCTGAATACTCCATCCGAAGATTGATCATATGATGTATCCCTATCATGACATACTGCCGAAAATTTCGGAGCTTCCCGCCCCCACTGCAAATCGCTCTGGTAAAATAGAACCAAATAGCAACTATCTCAAATGCTCTAACCAAGAAAGTCATGATTCGTATCATGATCTACTGGGTTTTATCTGTTATATTCTGTCAAAATCACATTTTTATACTCACTAAATTTGGAGATATTCCTATGCGTCGTCCTGTTGTTATGGGTAACTGGAAATTAAACGGAAGTAAAACGATGGTCACAGACCTGCTCTCTGGCCTGAATGCTGAACTCGAAGGCGTTGCCGGTGTTGACGTCGCAGTTGCACCACCAGCGTTGTATCTTGACCTTGCAGAACGGTTAATCAAAGAAGGCGGAAATAAGATTATCCTAGGTGCACAAAATACTGATGTGCACAATAGTGGTGCTTTCACTGGTGATATGTCTCCTCAAATGTTGAAAGATTTTGGTGCAACACACATCATTATCGGTCACTCTGAGCGTCGCGAATACCATCATGAATCTGATGAGTTCGTTGCACAAAAATTTGCGTTCCTGAAAGAAAATGGCCTGACACCAGTATTGTGTATCGGTGAGTCAGAAGCACAAAACGAAGCGGGCGAGACGCTTGCCGTTTGTGCACGCCAACTTGACGCAGTGATCAAAACGCAAGGCGTTGAAGCACTCAATGGCGCGATTATCGCTTACGAACCGATCTGGGCTATCGGTACTGGTAAAGCAGCAACAGCCGAACAAGCACAAGCAATTCATGCTTCTATCCGTGCTCATATTGCGAACGAAAGTGAAGAAGTTGCGAAAAATGTCGTCATTCAGTATGGCGGTTCCGTTAAAGCAGAAAATGCAGCAGAACTCTTTGCTCAACCAGACATTGATGGTGCATTGGTGGGTGGTGCAGCATTAGACGCGAAAGGATTTGCAGCAATTGCGAAAGCAGCGGCGGCAGCCAAAGCGTAACGATCAAATATTAACGTATTTTCAAGGCCGGCCTTTGCCGGTCTTTTTTATCACTCCGGGACTAAACTGGCTGTTTTAACCAGAATCGAGTATGCTGTCATCCCGGTTCCTCCGATAGACATCCTTCTTTTCTATGCATGATAAACACGGGCTGCTTTCGGCACCAATTCCCGTCGTACTCCGCCGGATGACAATCCCAATGACCTTCGGCATGATATCGGTGCTGATGTTCAACTTAGTCGATACTTATTTTATTTCTCTGCTCGGGACACAGGCCCTGGCCGCCGTCAGCTATACATTCCCGGTGACTTTTGCTGTGAACTGCATCACCATGGGTATCGGTATTGGTTTATCGACCAGTATTGCGCATTTGTTGGGTCAAAAATCGATACATAATGCGGCTCGCCTGACAATTCATGGTTTACTACTGGCCGTGGTTTTAGTCAGTATTGCTTCTAGCGTTGGCTTGTTAACTGTCTCACCTCTTTTTACCTTACTCGGTGCTCAGCCAGTATTACTGCCTCTAATACAGCAATATATGTCCGTTTGGTATCTTGCCATACCATTACTGGTTATTCCCATGGCCGGAAACAGTGCTATCCGGGCAACCGGAGATACCAGAACGCCGGCATTACTCATGATCCTCTCTGGCAGTATCAACGGTATTTTAGATCCATTACTCATCTTCGGTTATGGGCCTTTTCCGGAGCTTGGAATTCAAGGTGCAGCAATTGCCAGTGCGATTAGCTGGTGTACAGCCTTAGTTGGAACGTTATATATTTTATTTTACCGGAAACGGCTAGTCACACGACCTGACTGGCGATCATTATGGCAAGACTGGAAGCAGGTTTTACGGATTGGTACACCTGCGGCCTTGTCCAACGCGATGAACCCGATTTCCGGTGCATTGTTGATGATACTACTCTCCCAGCATGGCACCGTAGCGGTCGCCGCATATGGTGCAGCACAACGTGTTGAATCGATTTTGATTCTGGTGCTGATGTCGTTAACGTCAACACTCACACCTTTTTTAGCGCAGAATTTTAGTGCCGATAACCCACAAAGAGGCTTTGCCGGACTTTTCTTAAGCATCCGGTTTTCGGTGGTGTTCCAGAGCATTATTTTCTTAATGATGGTCCCGCTAAGCATCCCTCTTTCCGCGCTATTCTCACAAGAAACACAGGTTCGAGAAATACTCTGGCATTATCTGTTAATTGTGCCATTGAGCTATGGATTTCAAGGGATTGTGATGATGATTGTTTCAGCGCTGAACGCGCTCAACCAACCACTGAGAGCCTTTAGTTGGAACTTTATGCGTCTGTTTCTTTTTACGCTGCCTTCAGCTTGGATCGGCTCACAACTCTGGCAGATCAATGGATTATTTGCAGGGATTGCCATCGGCAACATTCTTGGTGGGGTATTCGGATATTTTCAGGCTTTATCTTTACGACGACAAAGCCTGAAATCCAGTGACAAGAAAGCCAGTCACAAGAAGGAAATCAACGAGCCGTAAGCAATAAACGGCTCTTACATCAGACAAAAATCCAGATTAAATCCGTTCTTCATCTTCTTCGGCAATGACATCATCGTCATCATCGATCTCTTCTTCATCCAACTCAGCTTCTTCAAGGTCAGTATTCAAAGGTTCCTGAGAAAGAATGATACCGGTACTGTCTGCATAAAGGTAATCTTCAGGTAAGAAGGTGACTCCGCCAAAATTCACGGGGATATCGATCTCACCTATACTTTGTGCAGCAGCGCCAACAGGAATTGATGTCATGGCTTGAATACCAATATTCATTTCTTCCAGTTCGTCCACCTCACGAACACACCCGTAAACAACCAGTCCTTCCCACTCATTTTCTTCAGCGAGCGCAGCTAATTCCGAGTCAATCAAAGCACGACGTAAAGAACCACCGCCATCAATCAATAGCACCCGCCCCAAACCGTCTTGTTCAAGTACTTCTCGGATCAAACCATTATCTTCAAAACATTTGACCGTTGTTATCTGGCCGGCAAAAGAGGCTCGTCCACCAAAATTACTGAACATCGGTTCTACAACATCAACCTGGTCGAAATAAATATCACAAAGTGCAGATGTATTGTATTCCATGGCAACCATTCTCACAGCGAAAGTATCTTAAACGAGTATATCGACTATGTAAGTCATTGCAATGACAAAGCTCAATTAACTGATCAGTGTTTGAGCAATAACTACCCCGACAAACAATAAATTTGTCACAATAGAACATCTGACGACTGCAGGTAACATCGGTGCGATGTGCACTGGTCGTTCGGCTTCCCAGATGGCAACCGCATGTTTGACCATAGCCACCAAACTGAGTAGAAAAGGAAGGGCAAGCCAGAGCGGATCGGTCTGTAACCACAGATATAAACTAAACGTGAAGACAGCCCCGGCTAACAGAATAAAGTGATATTTTTTTGCCAGAATCGGACCTAAACGAACTGCAATTGTCCGCTTGCCGCAGATTTCATCATTTTCGATATCCCGCATATTATTGACATTCAATACTGCGACAGCCAACAAACCACAAGCGATCGATGGCAGGAGTAGCGTCGAATTCAAATGGCCGGTATAGAGAAAATAAGTCCCGGAGACCCCCAACAAGCCAAAGAAGATAAACACGGAGACATCACCAAGCCCGACATAACCATAAGGCTTATTCCCCATGGTATAAGCAACCGCAGCGATCATGGCCATGACGCCAAGGCCAATAAAAACCAGAATATTGTCAAGCGAATCCAAGGCATACAGGATCAACGCCATGCCAGAAACAACTGTGAGCAACACATTAATCATCATGGCATATTTCATGTCTTTCAGTGTCACGGCTCCCGACTGAATTGCTCGCATGGGACCTAATCGGGCGTCATTATCGGTCCCTTTCACCGCATCGCCATAATCATTGGCAAGGTTGGACAGAATTTGCAGTAAAACAGCAGTGACCAAAGCTAAAATTGCTATCGGCCACGAAAAATGCTTTTCAGAAAAAGCTAAGGCACTTCCTGTGAGGATCGAAATCAATGCCAAAGGCAAGGTTTTCGGTCTAGCCGCATCCATCCAAATCGAAATAGAGTTCATCATGATTACAGCCTAGTGGACGTCAAGAGCCCTAGTATACGACGAAATCATTGATAATAAAAAGCCCGCATAAAAATGCGAGCTTTTACATCCGGATGGCATCAAAGTGCTCAATGTACTAACCATACCAACAGGTAACAGGGAACACTGACATCACACAGCCTCTATCACATATCGATTTAACGTTTACAGAATAAAGCGGCTGAGATCTTCATCGCCAACCAATTCACCAAGACGCTCTTTCACATAATCAGCATTGATGGTAAATGACGAACCCGCTTTATCGGTCGCATCGAAAGAAATTTCATCCATCAAGCGTTCCATCACGGTGTGCAAACGACGAGCACCAATGTTCTCAGTCGTTTCATTCACCTGCCAAGCGGCATCCGCAATCTGTGCAATCCCATCTTCTGAGAACTCAATCGAAACATTTTCGGTGGCCATCAACGCCTGATATTGCTCTGTCAGAGATGCTTTCGGTTCGGTCAAGATGCGTTTGAAATCATCACTGCTCAACGCTTCCAGCTCGACTCGAATTGGTAAACGCCCTTGTAATTCAGGAATCAAATCCGACGGTTTGGAGACCTGAAAAGCCCCGGAAGCAATAAATAAAATATGATCCGTTCTGACCATACCGTGCTTGGTCGATACTGTGCTGCCTTCGATTAATGGCAACAGATCGCGCTGCACCCCTTCTCGTGACACATCAGGTCCGGAGACTTCACCGCGCTTACAGATTTTGTCGATCTCATCGACAAACACAATACCGTGGTTCTCAACATTGAAGATTGCTTGTTCTTTCAGTTCATCCTGATTGACCAGTTTCGCAGCCTCTTCTTCCGTTAACGCCTTAAACGCATCTTTAATCTTCAGCTTGCGTTTCTTTTGCGTGTTTCCGGCCAGATTTTGGAACATGCCCTGTAACTGGTTGGTCATTTCTTCCATACCCGGAGGTGCCATAATTTCAACCCCCATTTGCGGAGCTGCGACATCGATTTCAATCTCTTTATCATCGAGCTGGCCTTCACGTAATTTTTTACGGAATACCTGTCTGGTATGGGAAGTATCTTCGGTTCGCTCTTCTTCACCCCAAGAGTCACGCGGTGGTGGCAGCAATACATCGAGAATACGTTCTTCAGCTAACTCTTCGGCTCGGAACTGCACCTTTTCCATCGCTTGCTGGTGGGTCATTTTTACCGCAACATCAGTCAGATCTCGGATGATTGAGTCAACTTCTTTACCGACATAACCGACTTCAGTAAATTTTGTGGCTTCAATTTTCATAAATGGCGCATTTGCTAACTTTGCCAAACGCCGAGCAATTTCAGTTTTACCTACCCCGGTTGGACCAATCATCAAAATATTTTTGGGCGTCACTTCGACACGCAGACTTTCTTCTAACTGCATTCGACGCCAGCGATTCCGTAAAGCAATCGCGACCGCTCTTTTCGCGTTGTCCTGACCGATAATATGACGATTGAGTTCATGAACAATTTCACGAGGAGTCATTTCAGACATGCTTATTTCCTTTGTTCTGTATTGCAGACGCTATCGAATAGTTTCTATGATTCACTTTGAGGAATATCAAGCACTTCGATAGTCTGGAAATGGTTAGTGAACACACAGATATCCCCTGCAATTTGCAGCGCTTTTTCAGCGATTTCCTGCGCGTCCAGATCGGTATTTTCTAGTAAAGCCGTTGCCGCAGCCTGTGCATAATTGCCACCAGAGCCAATTGCGATCAGATCATGTTCTGGCTGAACAACATCACCATTACCGGTAATAATGAGTGAAGCGGTCTCATCAGCAACGGCTAAAATCGCTTCCAAACGACGCAAGGCGCGATCACTTCGCCAATCTTTGGCAAGTTCAACAGCCGCCTTAACCAGATGTCCTTGATGCATTTGCAACTTGCTTTCAAAACGCTCAAACAATGTAAATGCATCCGCTGTACCGCCAGCAAATCCAGCCAGTATCTTATCGTTATACAGGCGGCGCACCTTGCGGGCATTTCCTTTCATCACGGTATTACCCAGAGAAACTTGACCATCTCCGGCAATAACAACTTTATTATCACGACGGACGGATACGATTGTAGTCACGAGAGGACCTCTTCCATTTTATAAAGTGTGTTAGAAAACTATATAAGGACAAGCTTGTTTGAATTCAAGTCAAAAGGCGGGATATCGTTGTTATTTCCTCCGGAATGCTGTGACCAGCACCGGAGGATAAAGAAAAACGTGTCTATTGATTTTCTTTCCAAATCGCGCAAGGTTCAATCTTCGCGCGCTGAAGTTTGTGGCGATCGCGTTCAGCATCGCGTTTAAATTTGTAAGGACCGATCACCACGCGATACCAGCTACTATCTTCTTTCTTACGGATTTTACTTTTAATGCCTTGAAAAGCGATATCCAGTTTCCGCTTTTCAGCTTGGGCCATCGTCTTGTATGCACCACACTGCATTATGTACGGAATTTTCGATACTTTTAGCGCTTTCGGGGTGACCTCAATCTCACGTTGAGGCAAGGTATCGACATAATCCCACTTTTCAGTCGGAGGAGGAGGAAGTATTTTTTGCTTGTCATGCGTTGCTTGCTTCACCTTGGGTTTCTGAACCACAGGCACATGCTTTACTGGCGTAGACGGCTGTACACTCAGTGTATACAAGCCATATCCAAACACAGCCACCACAATCACAGCAAGCGTACCACTCAACCAAGGGCGCTTCTTCGGCGTTTTACGCGCAGTTTTCTTCGCTGCACTACCCCGTTTCACATAGTCTTTATTAGCCACTAAATTATGCTTACCTTACAAACAATGACTGTATGTTAAAGAAGACCACTCGGAAGCACAACTCTGAGCACAATACACGCCAGTATCTTGAGGTTCACCAATGTCATCGACGAAGAGTCATCCGCGAGGAGCTGCCACACTTTCACGAATCACCAATTTTGTTTCCAGCAAACGAGAGCCCGCCCGAACATCATGCCCCCGGAGCACTTCTAACATCATTAGCATCGCCTGACGGCCAATCTCATACCGAGGCTGAGAGACAGTCGTTAACGGTGGATCACAATACTGAGCAAAGTTGATATCGTCGAAACCAACCACTGACAGATCCTGAGGCACTCTGACACCTAAGCGTTTCGCTTCTTGAATGGCACCGATAGCCATCATGTCATTGTGGCAAAAAACAGCGCCCGGAGGCTCGGACAATCCGAGAAGGAGCCGAATCGCTTTCACACCCGCTTCAAAGCTGAAATCACCTTTGTAATGATAAGCAGGATTCATCGTAATGCCGGCACGTCTTAAAGCCTGCATATATCCCTGATGACGGAAATGACACAAAGCCGCTGAATCGGGGCCGGCAATTTCACCAATCTTTTTATGCCCCATCTGAGTGAGATAATTAACCACTTCAAACGCAGAAGTCAGATTATCAATATGGACAGTCGGCAATTCCAGCTCTGGTGCGTACTCGCAGGCCATCACCATCGGTGGTAAGTTTTTCTGTTCTGACTTACTGACATCAAACGGTAAATCGGTACCAAGCAGTAGCATGCCGTCGGCTTGCTTGGTAAAGACCAGATTCACAAAAGAACTTTCACGTTTCTTCTGTTGGCCGCTATCACCAAGTAACACTAAATAACCGTGCTCGACAGCAGCATCCTCGATACCTCGGATAATTTCAGTGAAGTATGGATCACAGATATCAGGAACGATCGCAACAATCGTCTTTGATTCGTTACGTCTTAAATTTCGTGCCAGTGAATTCGGAGAGTATCCGGCTTCAAGAACTGCATCTTCAACCCGTTTTCTTGTCGTAGGCGACACTTTTTCGGGATTCATCAACGCCCTAGATACGGTCGCGGTTGACACTCCCGCTAGTTGAGCAACATCCTTCATTGTCGCCATACATTAAAACCCTCTTTCAAAATGGTATTTGCTATAAAACTGATTGATACACACACTTTTGATATATCTATCAAGAGCTTGATGTATGTGCTTTCATAGTTTAAGCATTTCTACGAATAAAGTTACGTTCTATTTAACACTTCTTACATCATAAACGAGAAATAGATCACGATACATAGGTTTTATCTCGTGACAAAAATACCAATCCACGCCAATGAACTTCTGACTTACCGGATAGAGAGCGTGGGATTATGACAAATCATGTGGCTCAACATCGAGCGACCAACGAACTTTCCCCGCAAGTGGTAGGCTTTGAATAACAGGTTTGGCACTCATCAACAGTTTTTGCATCATCGGGCGACTCATCGTTTGGAGTAATAGCTGCCAGCGATACTTCCCGGCTCGTTTCGCCATTGGCGCCGGAGATGGTCCTAAGACAGAACAAGTTGCATGATCAAACAGCGGGTGAACTTCCAAAGTCTGCCTCACCTGTCTGAGAAAATCTTCGCCAAGCTCAGCTTGATTGGATTCGGCTTTAAATAAAGTCAAGTAACTGAAAGGAGGTAATAGTGCCAGTTTCCGCTCATGTAACGCGCTCATGGCAAAGTGACGATAATCCTTTTTGAGCAATGCCTGAAGTAAACTATGCTCCGGGTGATGTGTCTGGAGAATAACTTCACCAGGCTGGCTGGCACGTCCGGCACGTCCGGCAACCTGAATAAATAGCTGTGCCAATCGTTCCGATGCCCGAAAGTCATGACTGTACAACGCACTGTCAACATCCAACAAGCCAACCAGTGTCACGCGTGGAAAATGATGACCTTTTGCCAGCATTTGCGTCCCGATTAAAATATGATACTCCCCCCGATGGACGGCATTGAGAGCCGACTCCAATGTGCCTTTTCTTCGGGTACTGTCCCGGTCAATCCGAATGGTACGATATTGGGGGAAGATCGCTGCCAGTTGCGTTTCCAACTGTTCAGTCCCGACACCAACCGTTGCCATCTGTGTCGAGCCACAATCCTGGCATTGATGCAATACCGGACGCTGGGAACCACAGTGGTGACAGCGAAGCTCTTGTGTCGCCTGATGATAGGTATAACGTGCATCACAACGCTGACATTGGGCGACCCAGCCACACTCATGACACATCAGCACGGGGGCGTATCCTCGTCGGTTGAGAAATAGCAAAACCTGATTCCCGACCTGTAAATGCTTTCTCATTTCAGCAATCAACGGGGCTGACAGTCCGCCTTCAAGATAGAGCCCTTTGACATCCAGAACCCGATTAGTAGCCGGAACCGCATCACCAGCCCGTTGTGTCAAAGTTAAATGGTGGTATTTACCACTGAGTGCATTTTGTAAGGTCTCAAGCGCAGGCGTCGCTGAACCCAACACAATGGGGATCTGTTCAAGACTAGCACGCATAACAGCCACATCTCGTGCATGATACCGTAAGCTATCTTGCTGTTTATATGAAGCATCATGTTCTTCATCAACAATAATGATTCCCAAATCGGCAAACGGTGTAAACAGCGCAGAACGCGTCCCAATGATCACACCGGCATGACCATCGCGGGCAGACAGCCATGCATTGAGTCTTTCCGTCTCATTGAGCCCGGAATGCATCACGACCACAGGTACCATAAAGCGTGAGCGAAAACGTTGGATCGTCTGTGGGGTTAAGCCAATTTCAGGCACCAGAACCAGTGCCTGTTTTCCTTGCTTCAAGACCGGTGCAATCAAGTTCAAGTAAACTTCCGTTTTTCCCGAACCAGTCACACCTTCCAATAAGTAGCAACCAAATTCGTGCTGGCTGTTGATCGTCGCAATCGCAACGGACTGTTCCATATTCAGTTGCGGCTTTTCATCTTCGTCTTCCAGTAATTGAGGCCATGGTTGACGATCTGGTTTTCTGTCAATCGCTTCAATCCACCCTTTGTCCTGAAGTGTGTTCAAGACCTGACGACTGATCTCTTCATCGATGAATGCTTGATGACTTTGTGTGCCGTTTTCAAGCAAACGCAGCACCTTAGCCTGCTGAACGGCACGGCCAAGCCCCTGCATCAGCTTATCTCGTCCGGCGGATGTCAGGCACCACTCTCGCAAAGTCGCAAAATCAGCGGCTTTCCCTTTTCTCAATGCTGCGGGTAACGCATTTGACAAGGTATCGCCGAGTGGATATTGATAATATTGACTGCACCAAGTAAAGAGTCGAAAGAGACTGGCTGGCCAGACCGGCTGCTCATCCAACACTGCGCGAATCGGTTTCAATACATCAGGACTCATCTCAGAGTCGTCTCCGAGTGCAACCACAATGCCAATCAATGTCTGTCGCCCAAACGGCACTGAAACCCGTCCGCCGATCACAGGCTGACAATGCGCCGGTATCAGATAGTCGAACTGCTTATCTAAAGGGACAGGTAATGCCACTCGGGCAATGGATGGATGCATATCACTGAACATCGGATGTAAAAATCATGGACAACAGTCTAATCGAAGCTATCGTGAAATTCGAGACAGCAATAAGAATGGTGAAAATAACAGCAAAACTAGTTGATCACCGCTCATGGATTCTTTAATATAGCGCGCCTTGATGATACGGATGCCCGTATCACAACCGATGTAAGACGATATAATTAACTGACATGTGGTGTCCGGCAACGATCCGGATAGCGACATGGCCCGATTTTGAGGTTCTCCCATGAAAACTGGTATCCACCCAGAATACAAAGTTGTAAGCGCAACATGTTCTTGCGGCAACGCTTTCGAATTCAAAACAACACTGAACAAAGATTCTCTGCACTTGGATGTTTGTGACAAATGTCACCCATTCTATACTGGTAAACAACGTATCGTTGATACCGGTGGTCGTGTAGATCGCTTCAACAAACGTTTCGGTGCGCTTAGCAGCGGCAAAAAATAATCTCTCTTCGCTGAGAATTTCAAAAAGGACACCATTGGGTGTCCTTTTTATTTTCCCAAACGCCTATTATTTCCCCTGAAGCAAGTCATACCAAGCGATTCCTCACTCTCTATTGATGTATTGGCATCTTTGTGACATCAACGTGATTCTTGCATAAAACAGAATATATCAGCATAAACTCCTCCAACCTCTACATATTTATGCAATTTTAAAACACATAATACTATGAACGCCTAGGCAGCTCCCCAGACATCCATTAGAATACAGTTTCTTTCCCTATAAACATAACAACGAGACTTGACCCTATGGCTGAAGACAACCACCAAGATTTAACTCCCGAACAAGCATTTCGCCAGAAAGCTTTGGATTATCACGCCATTCCAACCGCAGGAAAAATCGCGATCACGCTCACTAAACCTGCTGACACGGCTACGGATCTCGCTTTAGCCTATAGTCCCGGTGTTGCCGAGCCTGTCCGTGAGATTGCGCAGGATGTCGATAATATTTACAAGTATACAGCGAAAGGAAACACCGTCGCAGTCATCTCTAACGGGACAGCTATCCTTGGGTTAGGCAATCTAGGGCCGATGGCATCCAAACCAGTGATGGAAGGAAAAGCGTTACTTTTCAAACGATTCGCCGGTCTGGACTCGTTCGATATTCAAGTGAAACACCGTACCATTGATGAGTTCGTCGAGACGGTTGCGAATATCGCGGATACTTTTGGAGGCATTAATCTGGAAGATATCAAAGCACCGGATTGCTTTGAAATCGAACGGCGCCTCATCGAACGTTGTGATGTCCCCGTATTTCATGATGATCAGCACGGTACTGCAATCGTTACTGCCGCAGGCATGCTCAATGCAATTGAGCTACAGGGAAAGGACCTGAAGGAGTGTACGATCGTTTGTCTCGGCGCTGGTGCAGCAGCCACTGCTTGTATGGAGCTGCTGATCAAATGTGGTGCAATGCGTGAGAAGATCTACATGCTGGACCGTAAAGGCGTGATTCACACTCGCCGTAACGATCTGAATGAATACAAACAGTTATTTGCCAATAATACAGATAAGAGAACCTTGGAAGACGTCATTCAAGACGCTGATCTATTCCTTGGCGTTTCCGGCCCGAACCTCCTGCCACCGGAAGCATTAGCCCTAATGGCAGAAAAACCGGTTGTATTTGCTTGCTCAAACCCAGATCCAGAAATCAAACCGGAACTGGCTTACCAAGTCCGCAATGATTTGATCATGGGCACGGGTCGTTCCGACTACCCAAATCAGGTCAACAATGTTCTCTGCTTCCCGTTCATCTTCCGTGGTGCGCTGGATATTCGAGCCAGCGAAATCAACGATGAAATGAAAATTGCAGCGGTTGAAGCGATTCGCCAACTTGCCAAAGAAGACGTACCGGCAGAAGTTCTGGCTGCGGCCGATATCGATAGCCTTTCATTCGGCCCCGAGTACATTATCCCCAAACCGATGGATCCACGTCTGTTGCCACGAGTCGCCAGAGCCGTTGCGCAAGCCGCCGTTGATTCAGGTGTTGCTCGGATTTCAATGCCCGAAGGCTACATGCAAGATTAATCCAACACACTGGTAGAACATCACGGATACAAAAAAAAGAGGATACACGGCGTGTATCCTCTTTTTATGACTTGTTTTTAATCGCTTGATTCAAGCTGGGATCTTTTGCAATGCTTGCTGATAGCTCGCCAGTTGAACAACCTGTTTATGATAGCGTTGAATATTGGGATAGGCAGACAAATCCGCCCGCATATCGGCAAGCTGTAAGACCAGATGCATCTGAAAATCTGCACCACTGAGCTGCTCTCCGGCAAACCATGAACGTTGCGCAAGCGTATCATCAATATAACGCAAGAAAGTAGACACACGAGGCTCAATCACTATCTGATCCATCTTGTTGAGAAAAGAACCAATCAATGGACGCAACAAGAATGGGAGTTTTTCTCTCGATTTGATAAAGATCAGCCGCATAACCAGCCACATCATGAAAGAACCTTCAGCGGCATGTAACCAATAGCGATAATCCAGTAAAGCCTGCCCTGATTCAGGCCGGAAACGACGTTGATGGTCATAGGTATCGATTAGATACTCGATAATAGCACCTGACTCGGCAATGGTTTGTTCACCATCAACAATCATCGGAGACTTGCCTAACGGATGAACCGCTTTCAAAGACTCCGGAGCCCCCCAAGTCTTTGGATTTCGGCTATAATGAACGACTTCATATTCGAGTTCGAGCGCTTCCAACAACCAGACCACACGTAATGCCCGAGACTGTTCAAGGTAGTGAACATAGATCATATCAAACGTCCCTTATCTGCAAAGGAAACAACCAACTTGCTGTATTGTTTCCCTTGTTGAAGAAATTGATTTCATATTCTCTGAGGTTAAAGCAATGCGTCCAAATCAGCCAACATGACAAAAAATACGTTATCTGCCTGAGAAGCCAGACTCCTGTGAATTAGTCATCATAAGATTCAAATTCAATGCCCATTTCGGTCATGATTGCTTTTGCTTCTGTGGGAATATCATCCGGGCGATCTTTACGCAGATCTTCATCCGTCGGCAAAGGCTGACCAGTATATGCATGTAAAAACGCCTCACACAAAAGCTCACTATTTGTGGCATGACGTAAGTTATTGATCTGGCGTCTTGTCCGCTCATCAGTCAATACTTTGAGAACTTTCAATGGGATAGAAACCGTAATTTTCTTGACCTGCTCGTTTTTCTTACCATGTTCAGCATAAGGACTTATGTATTCACCATTCCAATCAGCCATTGCTTCCCCTCATTGCCGGAATTCGTCATTATTATCAAAAAAAGTAGGTGTTAATTTTAGCTTTATTTACTGCTATAAGCAAAGACATATAGACGTCTAGAAGTATTGACGTCCCATTAGAAAATCAGTAAAGTGAGCAGCCATGTCCAATCCGTGTCGATTGAGATCGACAGTTATGAACGACATCTGCCATCAAGTAGGAAGGAATTACATATGAGCACTCATAAACCTGCAACCATCGCCGTTCGAACGGGTATTGAGTCAGACACGCAATATCATGCAGTCGTTCCACCGATTTATCTCTCAACGAATTATGGATTTCCGGCATTCGGTGAAGTCCCTCAGTACGATTATACCCGTTCCGGTAATCCGAACCGCGGACTGCTGGAACAAGCACTTTACGAACTGGAAGGTGGACAGGGCGCCGTGATTACCAACTGTGGTACATCAGCGCTTAATCTATGGGTTTCTGCCTTCATCGGCCCCGATGATCTCATCGTCGCACCGAATGACTGTTATGGCGGCACGTATCGTTTATTCAATTCCCGCGCCAATAAAGGTGACTTCCGGGTGTTATTCGTTGATCAATGCGACGATGCAGCGCTCACGGAAGCTCTCGCCCAGAAACCGAAACTTATTTTGCTGGAAACACCATCCAACCCGCTCGTTCGGATCGTTGATATCAAAAAAATCTGTCAGCAGGCAAAACAAATCGGCGCTTTAGTCGCTGTTGATAATACCTTCCTGACCCCAGTCTACCAACAACCTTTGTCGCTGGGTGCTGACTTTGTGATCCATTCGACGACAAAGTATATCAATGGCCACTCAGATGTGATTGGCGGCGTGATCATCAGTAAAACTGAAGCACACGCGGAACAGCTTTCCTGGTGGGCAAACTGTATCGGCGCCTCCGGTACCCCATTCGATAGTTATATGACACTTAGAGGGTTACGCACCTTGGGCGCAAGAATGCGTAGTCATGAAGAAAATTCACTGAAAATTCTCGCTTACTTGCAGTCTCAAGCGCTGATTGGAACCATTTATCATCCGAGTTTACCGACCCATCCCGGTCACGACATTGCGAAGAAGCAACAAAGCGGATTTGGTTCGATGCTCAGCTTTGAATTTGCGGGAAGCCATGAAGCGCTACAACAATTTGTGAGCCGGCTCAATCTGTTTTCATTAGCTGAATCACTCGGTGGTGTCGAAAGTTTAATTTGTCACCCGGCAACAATGACCCATCGTGCGATGGGTGAGGAAGCACTCAACAAAGCCGGTATTTCGCTACAACTATTACGGCTATCGGTCGGCTTAGAAGATGCCGATGACTTGATTGCCGATCTGGATCAATCCCTGAATTGGGTAAAGGAGAATTGTTGATGACCACCGTACGCCACCTCCATAAATTCGGAGGAAGTAGTCTGGCTGATCCGGCATGTTATCGCCGCGTTGCTCAAATTCTCAAAGAGTATTCGCAAAGTCACGATCTAGTTGTGGTTTCTGCAGCGGGCAAAACAACCAATCAACTCATTGCTTTTATTGAAAATTTAACCGTAGAACCACAACAGGCCCAAGAAATTTTGGGTCAGATTCAACAGTTTCAACGCCAGTTGATTGCAGACTTGCTCGAAGGAGAAGCCGCTCAAGCACTGACGAACCGAATGAATGATGAGTGTATAACCCTCGCTGAACTCCGCGCACCACTGAGTGCCGCCCAGCAGGCGTTCGTATTGGCTCATGGTGAGATTTGGTCATCCCGCTTAATGGCTGCGTTACTCAATCAACAAGGATTAATGGCGATAGCACAAGATGCCAGAGCATTTTTACGCGCTCACCGAGAGACCCTACCGGAAATCGACCGTGCTCAGTCTTATCCGCTACTGAAGGAAATTCTGGCTCAACACGGCCATCAACGGATCGTGATCACGGGCTTCATCGCTCAGGACGAATCCGGAGAGACCGTTCTACTGGGCCGCAATGGCTCCGATTACTCAGCAACCATTATTGGTGCACTGGCAGAAGTCGAGCGGGTAACTATTTGGAGTGATGTCGCCGGTGTATACAGTGCTGACCCGAGACTCGTCACTGATGCCTGCCTGCTGCCGCTGCTCCGTCTGGATGAAGCCAGCGAACTGGCCCGTCTCGCCGCACCGGTCTTACACAGTCGGACATTACAGCCCGTGGCGCAAAGTGCGATTGACCTACATCTTCGGTGTAGCTATGACCCAGAAGCCGGCTCAACTCATATCGAACGGGTACTGGCTTCGGGACGGGGTGCCAAAATCATCACATCTCTGGATGAAGTCCTGCTGATTGAGCTTAGCTTCTCACGTGGACACGATTTTCAGCGTCTGTACAAACAGGTGATCGAGCAACTCAAGCGAGCCCAGCTCACACCGCTTGCTTATGATAAACAAGAAGACCAGTATCGCATCCAGCTTGCTTACACGGCTGAAATTGCTGCTGGTGCGTTATCTTATTTACAAGATGCCGCGATTGAAGCGGAAATTCGCCTCAAAGAAGGCTATTCACTGGTTGCAGCCGTCGGTGCCGGCGTGACCAAAAATGCTAACCACTGTTTCGGTTTTTATCAGCAGCTCAAACAAGCTCCGATTGAATTCCTCTGTGAATCAGAACTGAGTCTGGTTGCGATACTGCGTCAGACATCCATAGATACTTTGGTCAATCAACTACATACTCACCTTTTTCAGGCTCAAAAACGCGTGGCGCTTGCACTTTGCGGCAAAGGTAATATTGGCTCAAGTTGGCTCAAGCTCTTTGCGGAGCAGAAAACCGAGCTGGAAAAGCGCCGGGGAATGAATTTTGAACTGGTTGCGATCATCGATAGTCAGACCTACTGGTTTGATGAACAAGGGATCGACCCAAAGCAGGTCGAACAGCATTTTCTTGAAGAATCCATCCCCAATGATGGTCAAGGATGGCTGCTCAAACTCGGACAGATCCGCGGCTATGATGATGTCATCGTGCTGGATGTGACTGCCAGTGCCGAACTCGCTGGACAATATATTCAGATTGCAGAACAAGGGATGCACCTTATTTCTGCAAACAAAGTCGCGGGCTCTTCAAGTAGCGAATACTACTATCAAGTCAAAGACTCCTTTGCAAAGATCAGTCGTCACTGGTTTTACAATGCAACGGTCGGAGCCGGTCTGCCGATTAACCATACGGTGAGAGATCTGCGGGAAAGCGGTGATGAGATCGTTGCCCTGTCCGGGATTTTCTCAGGAACACTGTCTTGGCTATTCCAACAATATGACGGGACGGTTCCATTTAGTGAATTGGTTGATCTGGCTTGGCAACAAGGCTTAACCGAACCCGATCCGAGAAATGATTTAGATGGGTCTGACGTCATGAGAAAATTGGTGATTCTTGCGCGTGAATCCGGTTTGGATATTGAACCCAATCAAGTCACTGTCGAATCACTGGTGCCGGAAGAATTACAATGCCTCTCTCTGGATGACTTTCTTGACCAAAGCGCTCAACTCGATATTCAGCTTGCTGAACGTCTGGCAAAAGCACAGAGAGAAGATAAAGTGCTGCGTTATGTCGCTCGTTTGGAGAAATCAGGCAAAGCCTCCGTCGGTGTGGAAGCCTTACATCGGGAGCATCCATTGGCCAATCTACTACCATGCGATAATATCTTTGCCATCGAAAGTAAATGGTATAAAGACAATCCGTTAGTGATTCGCGGCCCCGGTGCCGGACGAGACGTCACTGCGGGTGCGATTCAGTCAGATATTAATCTACTTTCCAGCTTGTTATAACAAATCCATTCTCGATCACATATTTAATCGTTCAGGAGCCGAAAGGCTCCTGATTTGTTTCTAAACTAAATTAGCTGGTTTAGAAACAAAGAGATGTGAAAAGCCTTCATGCAAACATGAATAATATTCATAATTATATTGTTGACATCAAAAACAATTCAATAGAATATCTAGACATATAGACGTCCAAACGTCGATTGCTATCCGATTAGCCATCATCACGGGAGAGAGAAGATGGGATACTCATATGCTGGACATATTGATGCACTGAATCAGAACATTAGTGAATTATCCGGAGACCTTAACGTCTCTTTTGAGTTTTTCCCACCCAGTACACCGCAAATGGAAGAAACACTCTGGAACTCCGTTCATCGCTTAAAAACCTTACAGCCCAAATTCGTCTCTGTTACCTACGGAGCGAACTCCGGAGAGCGAGACAGAACCCATTCCATTATTAAAGAAATCAAATCCCAGACCGGTTTAGTAACAGCGCCTCACCTAACTTGTATTGATGCCAGTCGCGAAGAGTTGAGCCAGATTGCCGATGACTACTGGAACAACGGCATCAAGAACATTGTTGCACTCCGGGGTGATATTCCTCCGGGTGGCGGTAAACCGGAGATGTATGCTTCTGATCTGGTGACCTTACTCAAATCCCGTCATGACTTTGATATTTCTGTCGCAGCCTTTCCTGAAGTCCACCCTGAAGCCAAAAGTGCTCAGGCTGACTTACTGAATCTCAAACGTAAAGCAGACGCGGGGGCGAACCGTGCCATCACCCAGTTTTTCTTCGATGTTGAATGTTATCTGCGATTCCGGGACCGTTGTGTCAGCGCCGGTATCGATGTCGAAATCGTACCGGGCATTCTCCCGGTATCCAACTTTAATCAGGCATATCGCTTTGCAGCGCAGAACCATGTCAAAGTACCGGGATGGATGAGTAAACAATTCGATGGATTAGACGATGATCCGGTGACACGCCAGCTTGTCGGTGCAAGCCAAGCCATTGACATGATCCGGATACTCTGTCGTGAAGGGGTGAAAGACTTCCATTTTTATACGTTGAATCGGGCAGAGATGACCTATGCACTGTGCCATACACTGGGTATCCGCCCACAAGCATAAATCGTATTTCGACTCTCCCATGAAAAATGCCGACATTTCCGTCGGCATTTTTTAATATCACGTTGGTGAGATAGAAAGCTTGAACCAGATCGCTTTGATATAGAAAGCCTTGAGCCTTACTCCATATCTTCCATCTTACCAAGCAAATTGCGAATGCGTTCCTGCCATGCCGTTTGCTCTTGCTGCATGTCCTGTACGCGCTGTTCCAGTTCATCACGACTTGTTTTCATCTGAGTCGCTTCTTCAATCAATTTCTGTTTTTCTTCTTTTAATTCTTCAACTTCCATTTGAAGGAGTGTGATTGTATCAACGGCAGTTTGAATTTTGGCTTCTAATTTCTCTAACACTTCAAAAGACATGCTTATATCCTTTACGATTCTGCGCTTGCAATGATGATTGTACTTAGTTGTTCATTCTACTCAGCCATGGCTGGAGAAACACGCTCTATATTGAATATTTTCACCATTCGATTAAAAAACCAACGTGAATTGACACAATTCTTACTTTTGTTGTTCTTCATAGCGGGTTCAATCCTGCTTGAGTACTGAAATACAGTTGAAGATCTGATGTCGGTTTGATCAAGTGCAATAATCCACAAGCATTTCAGCAAACGTTTTCGTCGGGATATGCTAAAATTCGACGCAAATTTTTCAGTTTTCCGTCAGATGGAGTTCACATGAAACGTGATTTAGCAATGGCCTTTTCCCGAGTGACCGAAGGTGCAGCTTTAGCCGGATATAAATGGCTTGGGCGCGGTGATAAAAATGCAGCGGATGGTGCTGCCGTCGAAGTCATGCGGAGTCTGTTGAACAAAACAGAAATCACGGGAGAAATTGTGATTGGCGAAGGGGAAATTGATGATGCCCCGATGCTCTATATTGGTGAGAAAGTTGGTTTGGGCGGTGATGAAGTGGATATCGCTGTTGATCCGATAGAAGGCACTCGGATGACAGCCATGGGGCAATCAAATGCGCTCTCTGTATTGGCCGCTGCGGAAAAAGGTAGCTTTTTGAAAGCGCCCGATATGTATATGGAAAAACTGGTTGTCGGCCCGGGCGCCAAAGGATGTATCGATCTCAATCAACCGCTCAAACAAAATCTCGAACATATCGCGCAGGCATTAGGTAAATCACTGGATAATCTAGTCGTGATTACACTGGCGAAACCTCGTCACGAGCAAATTATTGCCGAGATGCAACAGTGGGGCGTCCGTGTTTTTGCCGTTCCCGATGGTGACGTGGCGGCTTCGATTTTAACCTGTATGCCCAATAGTGAAGTAGATGTGATGTATTGTATCGGTGGCGCACCGGAAGGTGTGGTCTCTGCTGCCGTGATTCGTGCCTTAGACGGTGATATGCATGGCCGCCTTCTGCCTCGTCACGAAGTAAAAGGGGATACCGATGAGAACCGACAAATCGGCCAACAAGAGATCGAACGTTGTCAGACAATGGGCGTTGAAGCCGGTAAAGTGTTGAAGATGGAAGATATGGTCCGCAGTGATAATGTCATTTTCTCAGCAACGGGAATCACGAAAGGTGACTTGCTGGATGGCGTCACTCGTCAAGGTAATATTGCCGTCACCGAAACCCTGCTCATTCGCGGTAAGTGCCGGACGATCCGTCGGATTCAATCCACGCATTACCTGAACAGAAAAGATCCGGAAGAACGGATCTGGATCGTTTGATACAAGCGGTGCCCTCTCGATGTTGCGCATTGGAAGGAACTAGTCAGCAAAGCCGTCCGTAACCCGAAAGAACCTTACTTAATATCCGAGACAAAAAAAGACCGCTCACAGCGGTCTTTATTAATATGTGCTACGAAAAAACCTTAAAACAGTTCTTCAGCAACTTTGTATAGATCTTGGCGGACAGGACGCTTCAAGTTCTCGATCGCATCGATGATGTCGTGGTGAACCAGATCTTCTTTCTGAATACCGACACAACGGCCACCATAACCTTCCAACAGAAGGTGAACTGCATAGTTCCCCATCCGAGACGCTAAAACCCGATCAAATGCTGTTGGGCGGCCGCCACGCTGAATATGACCAAGCACAGTTGCTCGCGTTTCACGTTTTGTCGCTTCTTCAATCTTCTTCGCCAGAACATTGGCATCCATCATCAGCTCAGTCAAAGCAATAATGGCATGCTTCTTCCCTTTCGCGATACCGTCTTTCAGATTAGAGATCAGCTCATCCATATCCAATCCCGTCTCCGGAGTAATGATGTACTCACATCCACCAGCAATGGCTGACATCAGTGTTAAATCACCACAATGGCGTCCCATAATTTCAACAATAGAAATCCGTTGGTGAGATGATGATGTATCGCGCAAGCGGTCGATCGCATCAATCACGGTATTTAAAGCCGTCAGATAACCGATGGTATAATCGGTGCCGGCAATATCATTATCAATGGTGCCCGGCAGACCGATACATGGATATCCCATCTCTGTCAGCTTCTTCGCGCCCATATAAGAACCATCACCACCGATCACAACCAGTGCTTCGATACCATGCTTCTTCAGATTCTCAATCGCTTTTTCACGAACGTGAACCTCTTTAAATTCAGGGAAACGTGCCGACCCCAGAAATGTCCCACCCCGGTTAATCACGTCAGAAACACTCGAACGATCTAACTGGGCAATCCGGTCTTCATAAAGCCCCAGATAACCATCATAGATGCCGAAAACCTCTAAACCAGCGCCTAATGCAGTGCGTACAACGCCGCGAATCGCAGCGTTCATCCCTGGAGCATCACCGCCACTTGTTAATATCCCGATCTTTTTAATCATGCTCACCCTCTAAAATATTGGGAATGTCATTCTAATAGATAGTTGTATCCGGTTGTTGCTGTCAAAACAAACCGATTTTCTCAGCACATCATGTCACTTTTTTTGCAATGTTACCCGATCTTTTTTTGCACTGAAGATTAAGTGTTCTTATTGTGAATGAGTATTGCAACTTTGTCATTACTCTTTGTTGATTCACATCAGGGTATAGTTTTTTTCTTATGCGAATCAACGATAGTAAAGGGCAATATTGAATGCAAAGTAGTCTAAAAAATTACGGCTCTACTTTTGCAGCAAGATCGATGGCAACAAAATATACAACAGTTCTCGCGTATTCACACCCAAAAATATTTACATAAATATAAATAATATAAATATTTATTAACATTCTTATGCTCACTGCTGTTTACATTCTGATTATGAATTAATTTGCATTGATTCATTCCCTTATCTTGCTTGAGTTTGTTAATTTAGTAACGCAGGCCTTTAATGCCTTTTACCACTTAGATCAAGAACCTACGATAGGGAGATCAGAACAATGAAATACACCAAGACCAGTCTGGCGGTCATACTGACACTGTTCAGTACATCACTGCTCGCGGCAGAAGACGCGCAGACTGATGCCAACAAAGTCTGGATATCGATAGGTGCTGATGCAAAAGGCACGTTGCTGGAATCTGTCACTCAACCGATTCAGAGTCAGTCTGTGGTCGATAATCCGCTTGTCTGGGTTGGACAGGTTGATCCACAGGATCTGGCCGAACTATCGCACAACATGCATGAAGAACATCACCGCTGCGGTGGTTATATTGTTCATGATTCCAAGCAAAGTGCGGTTGAAGCGAGCCGAGTGCCATTAACCAGCAGTTCATTTGCTGCGGTTGGCATTGGCCAGCAAGATATTGTCAAACCGTTGATTCCATTGATCAGCGCGAATCAAATTACCGATACAATCACCAGCTTATCGGACTTCACGAATCGCTTCTATACGACCCTCAGCGGCACACAGGCTTCAAACTGGATTGCCAATGAATGGCGAGGTTTATCCGCTTCATGGCGCAATGCTTCCGTTCAACAGGTCAGCCACTCCGGCTATCAACAGAAGTCCGTCATTCTCACGATTCGAGGCACCGAAAAACCCGACGAGATTGTCGTCATTGGCGGTCACTTGGATTCCACGATCGGTTCAAGAACCAACGATCAGAGTGTAGCCCCCGGGGCGGATGATGATGCATCGGGCATCGCGAGTGTGACAGAAATTATCAGGGTACTGGCAGAAAACAACTTTAAACCGAAACGGACGATTGCTTTCATGGCTTATGCGGCAGAAGAAGTCGGGTTACGCGGCTCTCAAGATATCGCCAGCCAATATAAGAATGAGGGCAAAAACGTACTTTCCGCCCTTCAGTTGGACATGACAAACTATCCCGGTTCTGCTGAAGATATTGTCTTCATGACTGATTATACCGACAGTAATCTGAATTCATTCTTGGCAAAACTGCTGGACGAGTACCTCCCCAATCTAAAATACGGCTTTGACCGATGTGGTTATGGTTGCTCGGATCACGCTTCTTGGCATGGGGCCGGATACCCGGCATCAATGCCTTTTGAAGCAAAATTCTCCGAATATAATCCACATATCCATACCTCACGGGATACGCTCTCCAATTCTGACCGTGAAGGAAAACACGCACAAAAATTTGCCCGGCTCGGCCTCGCCTATATCGTCGAAATGGCAAACTCAATGGTGGTAGATCAACAGGATCCGGTATTGAAGGTCGGCAAACCACTGACCGGATTAAGTGGTCAAGCATCAGGTCAAAGCTGGTATACATTCGAACTACCCGAATCTCGTTCCTTTAAGATCTCGATGTCGGGTGGCCGGGGTGATGCCGATCTTTATGTGAAGTATGGTGAGAAAGCGGGAACCCGCTCTTATGATTGTCGTCCTTACAAATCGGGTAATAACGAGTCATGCTCGTTTGATCGCGCAGCTGCGGGCACTTACTCAATCATGCTACGCGGTTATTCTGATTACTCTGACGTCACGTTAGAAGCAATGTTCTGATATAAGAAAAGTCTGATATTAGGAAAAGATTAGTTATACGGATAACCTGAAACACAGTTCTCAGGTTATCCATTCTATCCATGTTACCGCTGTGACCTCAGTGGATAGCTATCCGATCAAAACACGATCATCAGTCAAGCATTTACTTTCCTCACGACCATTCTGCCATTTTCTGCTCATATTCTGATTGTAGAATCACAGAATAAGGGTCTTGGTGAACCAACACATCAGAGCCGGGAAACTCCGCCAGCAATAACGCTTCAACCTGATCAGAAATCTCATGTGCCCGAATCAACGGTAAATGATCATCCAACTCCAGATGAAGCTGAATAAAACGCACCGGTCCCGACATTCGCGTCCGTAAACCATGAATCCCTAAAACCCCCTCAACAGATAGGCTCAACTGACGAATGTGGCTGATTTCTTCATCCGGCAGTTTGTGATCCAATAACGTCTGAATCGCTTCATGAATAATCTGGTACGCACTATATAAAATATATACCCCGATCCCGACGGCAAAAATTGCATCGGCTTGGGTCACCCCTTTCCAACTCATCGCGAGTGCGATCATAATTGCAATGTTCATCCATAAATCAGACTGATAGTGCAAAGAGTCTGCCGCAATCGCCTGACTTCCGGTTTTTTTCACCACATACTTCTGATACCGAACCAACAGGAAGGTCACCACGATTGCCAGCGCACTGACGTAAATCCCCAGCTCCGGTGTTTGTAGCGGCTGAGGACGAAAGAAGCGGTCAACCCCGTTCAGAAACAAAAAGCAGGCAGACCCTGAAATAAACATCGCTTGTGCCAGTGCGGCTAAAGATTCTGCTTTCCCATGGCCAAATGTATGTTCCCGATCTGCCGGCTGAAGAGCATAGCGAACCACCCACAGGTTAACCACCGAGGCGGCAATATCCAGCAAAGAGTCAATCACCGACGCAAGTAAACTGACTGAACCGGTATGCCACCAAGCAAACATTTTAATGATCAACAACGTAATCGCGACAATGGTCGCACTCCATGCTGCTGATTTCACTAAGCGAATATAATTTGAGTGCATTAAAAACTCTGAATGATTGTCATCAATAATGATTAATTATATAACGAAACCTGCTTCATTGCAGGTGATTTATTCATCACTACAAAATTATAATTATCTGATTTTAAACATGAAAGTGATAATAATTATTGGTCATAGTGACAAAAAAAAGAGGTGCATCCCTGTCACCTCTTTCTTCACTGACGCCATGTTGCTTCACAGACATCATCGCTTTCATCAAAGCGCTATCCAAACACATGCTGTTTTCACCATGCTCAACATTCCCTCAAAAAACGCGAATGTGCTTCTATCATTGGTTCATCATGGCGCGAGGACCACCGCCTTGACCCGGTCCTGTCATACGACCGAATGGTTTTTCTTGAAACATTTTCTGCCATTGTTCTTGTTGTTCCGGTGTCAAAATATTCAACATATCATGCCGTTGGCGCATCATCTCTACGCGCCGGTCAATGCGCACGTTTTCCATTTTGCCAGCCAATTTCTGAGCGGCTTTCTCATCAAAACTTTTTGCCAGTAAAATAGGCGCCATCTCTTGATGATAATTTTGCATCCGAGTCTGCCTTTGCTCCCAATGTTTTTGTCGGAGTGCTGTCAGTTGATTTTGCTGCTCTGGCGTCAGGTTGAATGTTCGAAACATCCCACGGTGATCATAACGCTGGCATTCGGAACATTGATTTCCCCAGTGACCACCGCCATGATGGTTCTGGTATCCGGCAAAAACGTTCATACTGCCGAGCGTGAATGGGAGAACAACAGCTGTCAATATTACTTTTGTTAAAGTGTTCATCTCTGTTACCTCTTGGTGGATAGACTGGTCAACATCAGCCTTTCGTGTATCTGTAAATTAAGCTTACATTCTGTAAGGTCAACTGGTGTATAGCGTAGGTAAAAGAGTGTAAATGAGGGACCAGACGATCTTTATCCGTGAATTTTAAAGGTAAACTATTGGTAAAGGTCACCGACTGACAAAGATACAACGTTCACAAACTCTGCGGAGAAGCACTGATGCCCCATATCCTAATCATTGATGACGATACTGAGTTAACCGCGCTACTCAAGGAAGTGCTCAGCCTTGAAGGATTCAGTGTTGCAGAAGCCCATGATGGGGAAGCTGGTCTACACATGCTTGATGAACGGACAGATATCATCTTATTGGATGTGATGATGCCCAAGCTGAACGGGATGGAAACGCTGAAAAGAATTCGCTCCGCTTCTCAATATGCTCAAACGCCTGTGCTGATGCTGACGGCCAAAGGTGAAGAAATCGATCGGGTGATTGGTCTTGAGCTCGGTGCTGATGACTATCTGCCAAAACCGTTTAGTGACCGGGAACTGCTGGCCCGAATCCGCGCCATTCTCCGTCGCACCCAATACACTCCGACACATCAATCAAGTGAAATAATCGAGAGTGAGGACTTACGTCTCTACCCGAAAAGACAAGAAGCATACTGCAATGATCAACTGCTTGAGTTAACCACAACAGAATTTGCGCTGCTCACTCACTTTGTCCAGCACCCGGGAGAGACACTCACGAAAGAAACGCTGAGTCTGGATGTACTCGGTAAACGACTGGCAGCGTTTGACCGAGCCATTGACATGCATGTCTCCAACCTGAGGAAAAAACTCCCGCCCCGCAGTGATGGTCGGGAGAGAATCAAAACACTGCGCGGACGCGGTTACCTGATGATTGCGGAGGAGTGATGCATCTTCCTAAGTTAAACAGCCTCTATGGTCGAATCTTTGCCATATTCTGGTTCACGATGTTGCTGATTTTAATCGTGGTGCTTTTGCTGCCAAATCTTGACCCGAGAAAAGCCAGAGATTTACCAAATTCGGAGCGTCAGCGTCTGACGACAATTAAAGAGAACCTTGAAACCAGATTTACCGGAGAACAAGATCTCACGCTCATTCTCAGAACATTATCCGACCAATTCATCAGACAACCCAGACGCAATATGCACCAACGACTGCTCAGGGAGAATCAGGACAAACCGCATCTGTTTCTGACCGATATGGCGGGTAACATTCTGATGGTCAATGGCAATCAGATGATCAGCAACCGGATTCTCCAAAACTTTATCACCGGCATTGATTCAGTCGAGCAACCGCAACAACGGTTGTACGGCCATTTTCTGATGACGGGCCCGATGCCAATTCATCTTGCCCGACAACCGTTACTACTCTACGTCGCTTTCCCCGACAGTCAACTGCCCCCACTTTTTATTCGCTTGCTCGATCATCCAGTGTCTCTGTTACTGGTGGTCATGTTGATTAGTACACCGTTGCTGCTTTGGCTAGCATGGGCATTAAGTCAACCGGCTCAAAAACTGGCGCAGGCATCACAACGTGTTGCGCAAGGCGAGTTTCAGATTGATCGCTCTCTGGAACAGGGAACCACCGAATTTCGTCAAGCCGGTCAGAGCTTTAACCACATGGTCGGCGCCGTCAATGAGATGATTTCAGGGCAACAACGGCTTTTATCCGATATTTCCCATGAACTGCGCTCACCGCTCACCCGTTTAAGGATGGCAACAGCACTCGCGACCCGTAAACAAGGAGCCGGCCCTGAACTGGAAAGAATCGATACCGAAGCCCAACGTTTAGAACAGATGATCGGCGAACTATTGGAACTGTCCAGAATGCAGCTCAACAGCCACTCCGACCAAGAAACACAACCCCTGTCCAGTTTATGGGAAACCTTGCTTGAAGATGCGGTCTTCGAAGCAGAACAGATGACCAAGACGCTCACCTATTCAACGATTCCGGAGCGATATATCTCAGGCAATCCCCAACAACTGATGAGTGCGGTCGAAAATATAGTGCGTAACGCGATCTACTATGGCAAAGATCAAATTCGAATCACGTTCAGTGACACACCACAACAGTTGACGCTCTGTGTCGAAGATAATGGTGAAGGCGTTCCGGATGATGAATTGGCGAATATATTTCGCCCATTTTATCGCGTATCAACCACCAGAGAGCGCCACAGCGGTGGCACGGGACTAGGGCTTGCAATTACCGAGAATGCCATCCGCCAACATCGTGGCACGATTCAAGCCAGCCGAAGCACAATGGGCGGGCTGATGATTACCATCACCCTGCCGTTGGATATGACAACCTGATCCCCCGATTCACCCAGTGGTCTGATTTACCATCACGCTCAAAAGGATAAAACAGAAAAAACCAGCCGAGAGGGCTGGCTTGAAAGAAATATGCAGTAGAACCGAAATCACTTCCCACCGGGGAAACCGAGCTGACGCCACGCTTCGTAACTCACAACCGCCACAGAATTCGAGAGGTTCATGCTACGCGCATTGGGCAGCATCGGGATCCGGATTCTGCGCTCTTCAGGGAAACCATTACGGATATCATCAGGTAAACCAGCCGTTTCAGATCCAAATAGCAACACATCACCAGCTTGATAAGTTGGCTCATCATGAGGTCTGGAACCTTTGGTCGTCAGTGCGAAGATCCGTTGATCACCAATCGCCGCTAAGAATGCTTCGTAGTTCGGATGAACACTCACCTTCGCCATATCTCTGTAATCGAGGGCGGCACGGCGCAGCTTTTTTTCTTCAAGATCAAAACCCAATGGCTCGATCAGGTGAAGATGACAGCCATTGTTGGTTGATAACCGAATGATATTACCGGTATTTTGGGCAATATTCGGACAATATAATGCAATGTGAAACATAGAATTGACGCCTATTTTTATTTTTAGTGGTTATTTCTAAAATGCAGTTTTACGTTAATTCAATTTATCATGATCATCATCATCGTCTTTGCGATCATATTCACCTTCGTAAGTGTTACCGCGATGAGATTCTCGATCATGAGGGCCTCTGGCGTCGAATGGTTGTTGGACATTCCCTTGAATGACGACTTTGTCCATCAGCTTACGTGCCAGCATTGCGCGTGGTCCCGGAAGCAAGACAAACATCCCCATCAGATCCGTCATAAAACCCGGTGTCAATAACAATACCCCGGCAACCGCCAGCAATACCCCTTCCAGAATCTGTTGTGCCGGTAGTTCGCCATCCTGGAGTCGCTGCTGCATCGTCAGCAAGGTCTGTAGTCCTTGACTTCGAACCAAAGATGCCCCGACAAACGCAGTGATCAAAACCAAACCGATGGTTGGCCACAATCCCAAATATCCACCGACCTGAATAAATAAACCAATTTCAATGATTGGAACTGCTATAAACAAAAATAAGATAATGGGAAACACAGCGCCTCCTGTTATAGGTCTGCAAACCTGTCGAGTGTAACGAAATCTATCCATAAAACCGACCCCTGTGTTTCACTTCTTTACTATTTTGCTAACAGTCCTTGCTCAAAATCAGTCCACAGACAGACTTTCCAAGAAAAATAAGAAATATCGACTCATTATGCTGCTTTTCCACTGGGCTGTTTTATAAACGAAATTAATCGAAGTGGTCAGATAATCAGCCAAAATAGCTCATTCTCTCTGGTATCCTCGCGAATCCTGATCTACGTTTTAAGAAATAAATAGTCAGTTAGTCGCATAATGAAACGAGCAAAAAGAACCACGATAAAGATGATATTTATATGGCTGTGTCTATCCGTGATCCCTTTCGGATATTATCTCCATCTCAGCAAGGAAGCCCATCAGTTCTTTGTTCAACAGCTCGAAACACAAAGTAAACAATATCTTGAATATATTGAAACCAAAGCGACTCAGATGAGTAAGCTCATCCAACAGAATTTTGCACAACTGAGCCACTCTCCCTTGCTCCTCGATTTTGCAACAACGGGTAATCCGACCTATCGTAATTATCTTAAAAACCAATGGTATCTGACAGCAGCAAATGTCGAGTTTTTCTACCAGTTGCGCTACCTCGATCATCAAGGGAAAGAAATCATTCGTGTCGACTATACGCCGCAGATGAGTCAACCCTATATCGTGCCGGACAATGCATTACAGAATAAAGGCAAACGCGATTATTTTTATTATGCCCAACGACTTGCTCCAGGTGAGCAGGGATATTTTGGTATCGATCTGGAAAGAGAATTCGGCCAAATCGTGACACCCTATAAACCGGGATTTCGCATGATCTATCCCATTGTTTATAACCAACAACGTTTGGGATACTTCATTGCGAATCTTGAAGTCTTAGGCATTATCAAAAGTATCACATCCAATGAGCTAGGCTACTCCGTTGATTTTATTGATAAGAGTGGTTATTACATCCTCAGTAGTAATAAAGATAAACTCTTTGGCCGACTGATCAAAACACGGGAAAACATCAACCTTGCTTATCAGAACCCCGAAGTATGGGAGTATATTCATCAAACACCCTATCAATCCGGTAGCCTCCTGACCGATGACGGTTTATATGTATTTCAACCATTTCAGGCCCCGATATTCGGTAATAACCATGACATAACGTTGATGACAATGTATCCACATCACCTCATCAAGCAAGGTTTTGATAAGAGAGATAAAGAGATTCAGATGACCGTCATCATGCTGTTGCTCTTCTTCGGCATTATTGCCGGTTTTTTCGCCCTATTATGGGAAAGCTATCTAGTCAATCGACTGGAACAAACGTTTAATCAGGTCGTACTCGACAACAGTGTTGCTGTCGCTCTAACGAACGCAAACCATATCATTCTTCGGGCCAATCTACGTTTCTGTAAACTTTTCGGCACCGAGCAGTTTGACATTCAAGGAAAAAACATTCTCGATTTACAACCTGCCACAGCAAAATACAAAAACATTCTCAAACAACTTCAAACAAGCGGAGAATGGCAAGGCCAAGTACAGATTGGGGATGAGGATCCACCACATGTCTGTAAAGTGGAAGTTCGGGCGCTTGAAGGTTCCATCAAACAGATTAGTCACTATGTTTATTCATTCAGCGATATCTCTGAGCACTATCATGCGATTTTAGAGCTCAAAGAGAAGAATGAACGGGATATGATGACCGGACTCTGGAATAAGAAAAAATTTAATCAAACGTTATTGCACTATTCAAGATTGCAAGAACGGTATAGCAATCAACCCAAAAGTAGTCTGGCAATCATTGATGTCGATGACTTCAAACGGATCAATGATACTTACGGCCATTCAGTCGGTGATCAGGTTCTGCTACGTCTAGCCAATCAAATGTTGTCGATCCTACGCGATACTGATTTTGTCTCGCGCATCGGCGGCGATGAATTTGCGGTTATCATTCAACATGCCGATGTGAAAACATCACAGAAATTGATGGAACGGATCAGTCTTGCTATCGAGTCGTGGCAAGAATACGACACCACGATCAGTATCGGAATCGCTGAGATTACATCCAGCCACCACCAATCCTTCGTCAATGCAGATAAAGCTCTCTATCGTTCTAAGAAAAAAGGAAAAAATTGTGTTTCCGCTCATGGAATCGAGCAATTGACCGTTGTACAGAGTAGCTAAAGACAATAAAGTTATTGTCGGTAGTGAAAAAGGTGATCAAGTTACTTTTTTTATCCAGTAGACTTAGTATGATGTTCTACGCGTTTCGGTCGGATTTCCAAACGTTAACACTACCAGAATGGATTCTTTGCAGAATTAATCCCTATAAATTGATAACTACGAAGTTGAGTTACCTAAGGATCCTATACTATGACAACCCTTTCTGAAGCAGTTGCTGAAACCGCTACCCGTCTGGAAGAAGATTTACTCGGTCAACGTCATGTCCCTGCTGATGCATATTACGGCATCCACACTTTACGAGCTGTAGAAAACTTCAATATCTCCAATGTCACCATTTCAGATGTTCCTGAATTTGTTCGTGGCATGGTCATGACCAAAAAAGCGGCAACCCTTGCTAACAAAGAACTAGGCGTGATTCCAAAAGAGATTGCATCTTATATTATCCAAGCATGTGATGTAATACTCGAAACAGGGAAGTGTATGGATCAATTCCCGTCAGATGTATTTCAGGGCGGCGCAGGGACTTCGGTCAATATGAATACCAACGAAGTCATTGCCAACCTTGCTCTAGAACTGATGGGGAAAGAAAAAGGACAATACGATGTGATCAATCCCAATGATCATGTCAACAAGAGTCAATCAACAAACTGTGCTTACCCAACCGGGTTTCGCATTGCGGTATTTAACAGCGTACAGAAACTAGTGAGTTCAGTTGGTTACCTTAAAGAAGCATTTGAAATTAAGAGCCATGAATTTAGCAGTATCCTCAAAATGGGTCGGACTCAGCTCCAAGATGCTGTACCGATGACCGTTGGTCAGGAATTCCACGCTTGGGCGGTGACACTGAATGAAGAGATCCGTGCGCTGGAATATACTTCCAAGCTTTTGCTTGAAGTCAACTTAGGCGCAACCGCTATCGGTACAGGTCTGAATGCTGCTGAAGGCTATCAGGCGCTGGCAGTCAAACATCTGGCAGCAGTTACTGGTGTGGATGTTGTTCCGGCAGAAGACTTAATCGAAGCAACTTCTGACTGTGGTGCTTATGTGATGACACATGGCGCGCTCAAACGTCTGGCAGTGAAGCTTTCTAAAATCTGTAACGATTTACGTCTGCTTTCTTCCGGACCAAGAGCGGGACTGAATGAACTGAACCTGCCAGAGCTTCAAGCTGGTTCGTCCATTATGCCGGCGAAAGTGAACCCAGTGGTTCCTGAAGTCGTCAATCAGGTGTGCTTTAAAGTGCTGGGTAACGACAATACCATCTCTTTTGCCGCAGAAGGAGGACAACTCCAGCTAAACGTCATGGAACCCGTTATCGGTCAGGCAATGTTTGAGTCAATCTCGATTCTGTCCAATGCATGTATCAATCTACGCGATAAGTGCGTTGATGGCATTACAGTTAACAAAGAAATTTGTGAGAACTATGTGTTCAACTCCATCGGAATTGTGACCTACCTGAACCCATATATCGGTCACCATGAAGGTGATATTGTTGGCAAAATCTGTGCTCAAACCGGTAAGAGTGTCCGTGAAGTCGTTCTGGAACGCGGTTTGCTCACTGAAGCTGAAGTAGACGATATTCTATCCGTCGAAAACCTGAGACATCCTCAATATAAAGCGAAACGCTACGAATAAGCGATTATTTGGTGTTGAACATACGGCGATATCCCTACGGATATCGCCGTATGTATTTCTACGCCTGTCAACTCAAATCCCGGCCTTGACACAAGTTCCCCTCCGCATTCTGAGCATATCGTCAGAAAGTCATCGGCTTTTTTGGCTTTTGGTCGAATACTTGGATCAATCTGTCCAAGACTGACTTCTATCTCTCGCATTTGTCGGAAAACTTGCGTTATGATGAGCCCATTCAAGTCAAACATATCTTTTAATACGTACAATTATGCGTTCAATCTTTCTCATTTTGACAGTGCTGGCATCGGCCTTATTACCACTTCAGGCGCAACAATTTGATTCACCGTTGTCCTCTGCTTTTACGCCGAATCAATCACGATTCGTGACAGTCGATCAAGCGTTTCCTTTTCTTGCTTATCAACAAGGAAATCGATTAACCCTGAGCTGGGATATTCAACCCGGTTATTATCTGTATCAGCATAAATTGAATTTTGACCCGCAACAGGTTCGTATCGTCTCAACTCACATGCGTCAAGGTGAATCGCACCGTGACGAATTTTTCGGTGATGTCAATATCTATACCACCCCACTTCAAATTACGTTGGAACTGGCTGATACAGGAAAAAATGCCGAGATTCAAGTCGGCTACCAAGGCTGTGCCGCACAGGGGTTTTGTTATCCGCCAGAAGTGCGCACAGTACCGATCGCACCACTTCCGACAGCGACTCTCGATTCAAAGGATTCCGCATCCAACAGCGTCGCATCTCAGTCCGGTCAGCAATTACAGCAACAAAGCGTCCAACCGCCTCAAGCTGAACAAAATCGGTTAGCTGATGCACTGAGAGAAAATCTATGGACGGTCATGCTATTCCTGTTTCTCGGTATTGGATTAGCCTTTACACCTTGTGTTTTCCCGATGTATCCGATTGTTACCAGTATTGTGCTTGGTCAGAACAACCTCAATAAGAAACAAGCTTTCGGACTGGCTGTTATTTATGTTCAAGGCATGGCCCTCACCTATACGTTACTCGGACTTGCCGTCGCTTCGGCGGGATTACAATTTCAAGCAGCGCTTCAAAGCCCGACCATCCTGATTACTTTCAGCTTGCTTTTCATTCTGCTGTCACTCTCCATGTTTGGGCTGTATACCATTCAAATGCCGGCTACTCTGCAGACTGCCCTGAATAATCTCAGCCAACAACAATCCGGTGGTCGCCAGTTTGGTGTTTTCATCATGGGCGCAATTTCGGGACTGATCTGTTCCCCTTGCACCACCGCGCCACTCTCTGGTGCTTTACTGTATGTCGCACAAACCGGGGATTTGATGCTCGGTGGTATCGCGCTTTATCTGTTAGGGCTCGGTATGGGGATACCTTTGATCATGATTGCGGTCTTCGGTCAGCGTTTTCTACCGAAATCGGGGCCATGGATGGAAAAAATTAAAACGTTGTTCGGCTTCATCCTCCTTGCAGCCCCCATTTTCCTTCTGGAACGCATCATTCCCGAATTATGGTCAGCTAGCTTATGGACGTTGCTTGGTGTGAGTCTTTTCCTATGGATATTGATGACCAGCTTCCGTTCTGCGGCCAGTCAGTTCAGAAAAACATTGCTCCTCGTCTTGTCACTGGCTGGCGTCGGGCTTTCTTTGACACCAGTCGCGCTGTATTCCGGCATCCTCACTTCCCCAGAAAATGATGAGTCGTTGTCTTTTGTTCAGGTTCAGAATGTCGATGAACTGGCACAACAACTTGCTTTAGCAAAAGCGAATCAACAACCCGTCATGATCGACTTTTATGCTGACTGGTGTGTCGCCTGTAAAGAGTTCGAAAAATATACGTTCTCAGAGCATGCCGTACAGCAAAAACTCGCCAATTATCGCCTCATTCAAGCAGATATCACGACAAACAATGCGCAAAATAAAGCACTGCTGAACCACTTAGGCGTGCTCGGCTTACCCACGCTCAGCTTTTGGAATTCGACAGGAACGCGCATTCCTCAAGCTCGAATCACTGGTTTTCTGGACGCAGATGACTTCTTGGCCCACCTTCACCAATATGCTTTATAACTTACGCACGCTATCCGATGGTAAGCAGCGCCAGTCGCAATACCAAGAGCGCCTCATCCTTCCTGCTCGTAAAGGGAACCTAGGTCACACGATAGATGTATACGCCATTGAAATGGGAAGGCCATTCCTGCCGACATTTTCCTTGAATGACGCCGATTGAAGACACTCTAAATCCTGCATCTTGAGGTTACTTGGGTATATCAACATACAATCAAGGGACAATGCGCACAGATGTATACAAAAAAGGGGATAGAGTTCAGAGTTTTCGAGCTCCGATATTGTTCAAAACTATAAACGGAACAATAATTTGGTTAATAACTTGTAAAAGTATGAATTGTAATGGACGCCAACTACACCATTATCATTGCAGATGATCACCCACTCTTCCGTAATGCACTATTTCAATCGGTGCATATGGCCGTGAGCGGTGCCAATCTACAAGAAGCAGATACACTTGATGCACTGCTTACCCTTCTGGCAAAAGAAGCAGAACCCGATCTGGTTTTGCTCGATCTAAAAATGCCGGGTAGTAATGGCATCTCGGGTTTAATTCAGCTCAAAAACACCTATCCGGATTTACCGATTGTTGTGGTATCGGCCAGTGAAGAACCTGCTGTTGTTGCCCAAGTGAAAAAGCATGGTGCTTTCGGCTTCATTCCCAAATCCAGTGATATGCGGACTCTCGTCAATGCACTCAATAAAGTGCTCAATGGTGACCCATACTTCCCCGAAGATCTGGTTGTGACCAATCAGCCCGGCAACGATTTAGCTGAAAAAATTGCGACATTGACACCACAACAATATAAAGTATTAGGGATGCTATCGGATGGCTTACTCAATAAACAGATTGCCTATGAGTTGAATGTTTCCGAAGCGACCATCAAAGCCCATATGACCGCGATTTTTCGCAAACTCGGCGTCAAAAACCGCACACAAGCCGTGATTCTGCTGAACGAAATTAACGACTGATCCACCTATATTTCATCGTTCTGAGCTGTGTGTCTGTGACACGCCTGTCCAATTCCTATCCGAATCTGATTTGCAGTGGCTTTCAGATTCAATTCAATGTCAACACAGCTCCGATGAGATGAGCTGTATATACTTTTGGCTAACAACCCCATCAATTAACATATTGTTTACATCTCTCGCTTCAATAAAAATCTACCAATCCATTCATACCAATAAAAAGTCAGAACACGACTAAAGTTGCAAAGATCAAACTACCACGAACTGCTACCTTATAAACGTAACATTATATTAACAAATATACCGATAACAGAAAGGAGACAGCTATGGCGTTTGAATCATCAGAACACGCACAAGCTTACTGGAAAGAGAATTTGGGAATTATGGGAACCCTGCTAACAATTTGGTTTCTGGTTTCTTACGGTGCCGGAGTTTTATTTGTAGACGCGCTGAACACGATTCAATTCGGTGGTTTTAAACTCGGTTTTTGGTTCTCCCAACAGGGGTCGATCTATGTCTTTGTTGCCCTCATTTTCATCTATGTTTGGCGAATGAACGCACTCGACAAGAAATATAACGTCCACGAAGACTAATGAAGGAGTGACGTATGGATATTCAAACTTGGACATTTATCCTTGTGGGTGTAACTTTTGCCTTGTATATCGGGATTGCGATCTGGGCAAGAGCGGCTTCAACCAGTGAATTTTATGTCGCTGGCGGAGGTGTACATCCGGTGGCAAATGGGATGGCAACGGCGGCTGACTGGATGTCTGCGGCATCATTTATTTCTATGGCGGGAATCATTTCCTTTATTGGCTATGACGGCGGTGTCTACCTGATGGGTTGGACCGGCGGCTATGTCTTACTTGCACTTTGCCTCGCCCCCTATCTCAGAAAATTCGGTAAATTTACCGTCCCGGATTTTATCGGTGATCGATATTATTCCAGAACGGCGCGAATGGTTGCTGTATTCTGTGCCATTTTCGTTTCTTTCACCTATGTTGCCGGCCAGATGCGTGGCGTTGGCGTCGTTTTCGCGCGTTTTCTTGAAGTCGATATCAACATGGGAATTATTATCGGGATGGCAATTGTGTTCTTCTATGCGGTCATGGGCGGCATGAAAGGCATCACGTATACGCAGGTCGCCCAATATTGTGTACTGATTTTTGCATTCTTGGTTCCAGCGATATTCACCTCACTCATGATGACCGGAACACCGGTTCCACAACTGGGATTCGGTTCAACCATCTCAGGGACCGATACTTTCCTCTTGGATCGATTAGATGGTTTAACCCAGGAGTTGGGCTTTACCGCATATACTGACGGTTCAAAAAGTATGGTCGATGTCTTCTTTATCTGTGCCGCTTTGATGGTTGGAACGGCGGGTCTCCCCCACGTTATTATCCGTTTCTTTACTGTACCGAAAGTCTCTGATGCACGGATTTCTGCCGGATGGGCACTAGTGTTCATCGCCTTGCTCTATACAACAGCACCTGCGGTTGCAGCATTTGCCCGAGTCAACATGATCGATACGATTAATGGTCCGGACATGAAGGGCGTTCAGTCTGCAGATGCACCGAGTTGGTTTAAAAACTGGGAAAGCACCGGACTGGTTTCATGGGAAGATAAAAATAATGATGGTCGCATGTTCTATGCGGGTGATGCGCGTAATGAAGTGAAGATCAACCGAGATATCATCGTACTGGCATCTCCGGAGTTAGCCAAACTGCCAAACTGGGTCGTTGCCTTACTGGCAGCCGGTGGTCTGGCCGCCGCACTCTCGACAGCTGCCGGTTTATTGCTGGTCATCTCCACCTCTATCTCACATGACTTACTCAAAAAAGGCTTCAAGCCAGACATGACCGACAGGCAAGAGTTACTCGCCGCGAGGATCGGTGCCGCACTGGCTGTCATCGGTGCCGGCTATTTGGGAATCAACCCTCCGGGATTCGTGGCGCAGGTGGTCGCCTTTGCCTTCGGCCTTGCTGCTGCGTCCTTCTTCCCAGCCATCATCATGGGTATTTTCTATAAGAAAATGAATAAAGAAGGGGCGATTGCAGGGATGCTTTCCGGGATTCTTTTCACTGCCGCGTACATCATCTACTTTAAGTTCGTCAATCCGGCAGACAATACACCGGACAACTGGTGGTTCGGTATTAGCCCGGAAGGTATCGGAACATTAGGGATGTGTCTGAATTTTGTGGTCGCCATTGTGGTCAACAAATTTACGGCAGAAGTCCCCGATGATGTGCAGGAAATGGTGGAGTCTATCCGCTATCCGAAAGGAGCAGGTACCGCCCATAACCATTGATCACTATAGAACGGATGTGACTCGAAGCGTATCGGGTCATCTCCTTCACTCTGGCACCGATGAATCCTGATTCATCGGTGCCGTGTCTGTCATCCTGAGCGCTGTAACGATATTTCTCAGCCCTTCATCACAGCAACTTTAAGCTTTCGCACTGGTCAGTGAAAAATTCGGGTTGGTTGCGGTAATTCGATTCACCAGATAGTTCAGTAACACTCCATACATCGGCACGAACAGCCCTAAACTGATCACCAATTTAAAGCCATAATCCACCATCGCAATTTCCTGCCAGTGTTGTGCCATAAACGGATCGGGACTTTGGTAGAAGGCAATGCCAAAAAAGGCCACGGTATCCAGTGCATTGCCAAACAGTGTTGAACATGTAGGGGCAACCCACCATTGTTTGAGTTGGCGCAAACGGTTAAAGACCTGAACATCCAGCACTTGCCCCAACAGGTAAGCCATAAAACTGGCAATCGCAATTCGAGCCACAAACCAGTTAATCTGACCGAGTGGTTCAACGCCCTGAAAATGACCTTGAAAGAACAAGACTGACAAGAGATATGAAACGGCCAAAGCTGGGAGCATGACTAAAAAGATAATTCGCCGGGCCAGTGACGCGCCAAAAATTCTGACCGTCAAATCCGTCGCGAGAAAAATAAACGGGAATGTGAATGCTCCCCAAGTTGTGTGATACCCCATCACGGTGAAGGGGATCTGCACTAAATAATTACTGGAAGCAATAATCAATAAGTGGAATAAAATCAGGAAACTCAGCGCTTTGCGCTGCTGTGCAATGGTAAAAATACTCATGTTCTACCTTTTTCTTTTGGTTTGGGGTGAGGGAACCCAAATACAAATATATTCATTTGAGGCAAATCGCCCCAATCCTGTGCTCTTTTGATCCGAACGGCTCAAAAAGAGAGCGGATTATACAACAACGCCCCATGAGTGCAAGATAGATAAATGGCGTCAAAAAGAAAGGCATGACAAGGTTAGAGAAGAATATTCCGGCTCATCAGAACGGACAAGCCGGAATATTTTTTAAGAAAAACAGACAAAGACGGGCGATGTCTTGACTGTAGCAATCAGCCCCTGCGCAGGTAGGTCTATGCAGGGGACAGAGATAAGATAATTATGAAAGTGAGGTTGCTGACTCCACTTCCCGTTCTTGTTCTCTTCCTTGTTTAGATGTTTGCTCTTGTCCTTGAGGATACTGAATTTCTTTTTCTGAAGCGCCAACCACAATCGATGCAGCCAGATCGCCAATCACGTTAATCGATGTTCTTGCCATATCCAATATGCGATCGATTCCCGCGATAAGAGTTAAGCCTTCTAACGGCAGTCCCACTGACGTTAAAACGATGGATAGCATAATTAAGCCACCACCGGGAACACCAGCGGTCCCAATCGCACCTAACGTTGCCGTTAGAACGATGGTTCCCATTTGTGCGAAGGTTAAATCGATGCCATAAACCTGAGCAATAAAGAGTGCACATACCCCTTGGTAGAGAGATGTTCCCCCCATATTGATGGTTGCCCCTAATGGCAGAACAAAGCTTGCTATTTTGTCCGATACACCGAAATTTTCCTTAATCGTCCGGATACTGACAGGCAACGTGCCAGAGCTGCTAGACGTACTAAACGCCGTGGCAGCCGCCGGTAGAATACCTTTCATAAACCGTAATGGCGAAATGCCCGCAAATCCTTTGACGGTCACGGCATAGACAAACGCCATCTGTATAATGCAGCCGACATATACCGCTGCAATCACCTTAATCAAAGGAATCAAGACAGAGGCACCATTTGAGGCGACAACAGGGACAATCAAGCCAAACACACCATAAGGTGCTAATGACATAATAAAGCCGGTAATTTTATACATAATTTCAGCCACGCTTTCGAAAAACGAAATAAATGGCTGTGCTTTATTTTCCGGAAGAGACGTCGCTCCCATACCAAGAAATAAAGCGAAAGCAATAATCTGTAGCATATTGCCTTCAACAAGTCCTTTTAGTGGGTTCTTAGGGATAATATTTAAAAATGTATCCACCAGACTGACACTTTCCACGGCTTTACTTGTACCACTGACCGGAATGCTCAATCCTGCACCCGGTGTGAAGACTGTTGCTAAAAATAGACCAATCGTCACAGCAAAAGCGGTTGTTAACAGATAGTAACTAAGTGTTTTTCCTCCGATTCTTCCCAGTGTTTTAATATCACCAATACTAGCGGCACCAACAATTAACGATGAAAATACTAAAGGGACGATTAGCATTTTGATCAAGTTGATGAATAACGTTCCGATGGGTTTAATATAAGTATTCGCAATATCCGGTGCCCCTTGCAGAAGCAATCCAACTGCGACCCCGGCAGCAAGACCAATGAAGATTTTTGTGGTCAACTTCATTTTTTTCATGATGTTCCTCATTGTTTTCTATAGATGACATCGCCCGTATTATCGTCTATGACTGCTCTTTTATATGTCTATTCAAATGAAACGATAGACCTTGTTTATTGTATAGTTTGTGCTACACAAACTCGCGCGACATTATCACATTAATTAATAGCAAACTACGATAGACCGTGATGAAAAGGGTGGTTTTACACATTATTCTGCTTCGTCTCACACATGAACTCAGAATAATCAACCAAACGTCAGCAACCGGACTTGAGCGATGAGAACGGTTTGTGATACGCTTCGCCTCCATTTTTCTGCCCATGTTTTTATTCGTAATAAACCTCGGTATTCGCCTCATAATCGGTTTAAACTGAGTCACATGGGTTCAAAAGATCCTGAGCATCCGCTTGGTGATCTCGTGTTAACTGATAGTGAGAGTAAAATAGACATGATGGGTCAAGGTACGCTTTACATCGTTTCAGCCCCGAGTGGTGCAGGAAAATCAAGCCTGATCGCGGCCTTATTGGAAAAGAATCCGACCTATGCTATGAAAGTTTCCGTGTCGCACACCACTCGTCAACCCAGACCTGGTGAGCAGGATGGTATCCATTATCACTTTGTCGATAAAGCACATTTTGAAGCACTGATTGCCAAAGGTGAGTTTCTCGAATATGCCGAAGTCTTCGGGAACTACTACGGTACCTCTCAAGTCTGGATCGAAAACACATTAAAGAAAGGGATCGACATTTTTCTTGATATTGACTGGCAAGGTGCGCGGCAGATTCGGCAGAAAATGCCGGCAGCCCGGAGTATCTTTATTCTTCCTCCCTCAAAAGAAGAGCTGGAACGACGTCTGAACGCCCGCGGGCAAGACAATCAGGAAGTCATCGAGAAAAGAATGAGTGAAGCTCAGTCAGAGACCTCGCACTATCCCGAATATGACTATCTCATCATCAATGACGAATTTGATGCTGCATTGATGGATTTTAAAGCAATCATTCGCGCAGAAAGATTGAAGCAAGACAAGCAAGCTGCTAAATATAGCAGTATGCTATCGGAATTGTTGTCCACTGGAACGACAGGGCAATAAATGCCGACGTGATACCTCATGAAGTTTACAATTCATACCGTTCAGTTGTATAATTTCTGGTCATTTATAGATTTTTATTAACAAGTTGGAGTTCTCATGGCACGCGTAACTGTTCAAGACGCAGTTGAAAAAGTTGGTAACCGTTTCGATTTGGTTCTTATTGCGGCCCGCCGCGCTCGTCAAATGCAAACAGGTGGAAAAGATTCACTGGTGCCAGAAGAAAACGATAAAACGACCGTTATCGCACTACGCGAAATTGAAGATGGTCTGATCACAAAAGACGTGCTTGATGCTCGTGAGCGTCAAGAGCAACAAGAACAAGAAGCCGCAGAATTGGCAGCAGTAAGCAGCATCGCTCATAACCGTTAATTTTTGCAGCTAACACAACATACGGGCCTAAAATTTGTATCTATTCGATAGCCTCAAAGCCGTTGCCCAGGAATATCTGACAGAGCCTCAAATTGAGGCTCTACGTCACTCTTATGTCGTCGCGCGAGATGCGCACGAGGGTCAGACACGTTCCAGCGGAGAACCTTATATTATCCATCCGGTCGCAGTTGCCCGAATTCTGGCAGAAATGCGTTTGGATTTAGAAACGTTGCAAGCGGCACTCCTCCACGATGTCATCGAAGATACAGAAGTCACGAAAGAAGAATTGGAGACCAAATTCGGAACCGCAGTTGCCGAACTTGTTGACGGGGTTTCAAAGCTCGACAAACTAAAATTTCGTGATCGTAAAGAAGCACAAGCGGAAAACTTCCGCAAAATGGTGCTGGCCATGGTTCAGGATATCCGAGTCATCCTGATCAAACTGTCTGATCGGACCCACAACATGCGCACTCTCGGTGCACTTCGTCCGGACAAAAAACGCCGAATCGCCAGAGAAACGCTGGAAATCTATGCACCACTCGCCCACCGCCTCGGGATTCACAATATCAAAGTAGAGCTGGAAGAGCTTGGCTTTGAAGCACTTTACCCCAATCGCTATCGCGTGCTGAAAAATGTAGTCAAATCGGCACGGGGTAATCGTAAAGAAATGATCCAGCGAATCCACACCGAAATCGAAGGCCGCCTGAAAGACGTTGGCCTGACAGCTAAAGTGGTGGGACGCGAAAAAAATCTGTTTTCTATCTATAACAAGATGAAAACTAAAGAGCAGCGCTTCCATAGTATTATGGATATCTACGCCTTCCGAATTATTGTCGATACCGCAGACACTTGTTATCGGGTGCTGGGTCAAGTGCATAGCCTGTACAAACCTCGTCCGGGACGTATCAAAGATTATATCGCTGTACCGAAAGCCAACGGCTATCAGTCGATTCACACGTCAATGGTCGGCCCGCATGGGGTACCGGTGGAAGTTCAAATCCGAACCGACGACATGGATCAAATGGCCGACAAAGGTGTAGCAGCACACTGGTCTTACAAAGGCAACGGCGAACGCACCGGCACGACCGCTCAAGTCAAAGCACAACGGTGGATGCAAAGTCTGTTGGAACTCCAGCAAAGCGCCGGGAATTCATTTGAATTTATTGAAAACGTCAAATCTGATTTATTCCCGGATGAGATTTATGTATTTACCCCGAAAGGACGGATTGTCGAACTCCCGGCAGATGCGACCGCGGTTGACTTTGCCTATGCAGTACACACCGATGTCGGCAATACCTGTGTCGGTGCCCGGGTAGACCGGAATCCATACCCTTTGAGTAAATCGCTAAAGAATGGCCAAACCGTCGAAATCATCAGTGCTCCGGGCGCACGTCCAAACGCAGCATGGCTCAATTATGTCGTCACCTCCCGAGCTCGGACGAAGATCCGTCAGGTGCTAAAAACCATGCGCCGGGAAGAGTCCGTCACCTTAGGACGACGCTTACTCAACCATGCCTTGGGCGACCAGACCATCAATAGTATTGATCCGGAGATTATCCACAAAGTTCTTACTGAACTGAAAATGGAACAGCTGGACGATATGCTGGCAGCGATTGGTTTAGGTGAACTGATGAGTATTGTGATTGCCCGACGCTTACTGGGCAGTACCGATGGCATGACCGTCAATGATAACAACAGACCGAAACGGAAACTGCCAATTCGGGGAGCTGACGGTATTCTGCTGAATTTTGCCAACTGCTGTCACCCGATTCCTGATGATCATATTGTGGCACATATTTCTCCGGGAAAAGGGCTTGTCGTTCACCGTGAAACCTGTGCCAATGTCCGTGGTTATCAACGTGAACCTGAACGATACATGGCCGTCGAGTGGTCAAATGACTACGATCAGGAGTTCATTACCGAACTGAAAATCGACATGCAGAATCATCAGGGTGCGCTGGCAGAACTGACGAATGTTATCTCTCATACAGGCTCCAATATTCACGGGATTTCAACCGAAGAAAGAGACGGCCGTCTGTACACCATTACGGTACTCCTGACCACCAAAGATCGGGTGCATCTTGCAGGGATCATGCGAAAAATTCGCGTCATGCCTCATGCACTGAAAGTTCGGCGCAAACGCAGCTAATTCATTCCCAAAAACATGGCCAGATATTCAACAGCGATATCTGGCCTTCATTCTTTCTGCCCAGCTTTACTGATCAACAGAGCATTCGATCGATAAACGCACCGTAATGCGACCCATCTTAAAATAAAAGCACAAAAACCCTGTACAAAAAAACAGTTCGATGGTTGAATATTTGATACCTCAATGCATTATAAACAACCGATCATGTCGCAACTGCTTTCAGCTATTCCGTTAACATCACTTTCAGGCGTCGGAGCCAAAGTCGCTGAAAAACTCAGTCGGATCGGTTTGAATACCGTACAGGATCTGCTGTTTCATCTCCCCCTCCGCTATGAGGACAGAACCCGAGTTTACCCCATCGCGCAACTCCATCCCGGATTGTGGTGTGCAACTCAGGGGGAAGTGATGCAAACGAGTACCGTTTTCGGTCGAAAAAAAATGCTGACCGTCAAAATTAGTGACGGACATGGTTCACTGACGCTGCGATTTTTCAATTTCACGGCAGCGATGAAAAATAACTTCTCCGAAGGTAAATTTGTTCATGCATACGGAGAAATTAAACGCGGTAGTGCCGGTCTTGAGATTATTCACCCGGAATATAAGTTTTACACCCCACAACAGCCGATTGACACGGAAGCCAGCCTGACCCCCGTTTACCCAACAACGGATGGCCTCAGGCAGCTCACACTCCGCCAATTAACCGATCAGGCCCTTGCACTACTTGATAAAGCTGCCGTAGAAGAACTCTTACCCGACGGGTTGTACCATCACCAAATCTCTTTATCACAAGCACTACACACGATTCATCGCCCTGCGGCAGATATCGAGCTGGAATTATTTGATCAGGGCCGTCACCCGGCCCAACTGCGCCTGATTATGGAAGAGCTACTCGCGCAAAATCTCTCCATGCTGGCAGTTCGACACCGAGGTCAGCAAGACTTAGCGTTACCACTGCCGCATGTTGAACAATATAAGCAACAGTTTCTGTCTCAACTGCCGTTCCGGCCGACGGGGGCACAAGAGCGTGTGGTTCGCGAAATCGAATCGGATCTGGTCAAGGAATATCCGATGATGCGCTTAGTGCAAGGCGATGTCGGATCAGGAAAAACGCTAGTCGCAGCGATGGCAGCACTTCGGGCCATTGAACATGGCTATCAGGTTGCCCTCATGGCGCCAACAGAATTGCTGGCGGAACAACATACGCTCAATTTCAACAATTGGTTTGCCAGTATGGGGTTGCGCGTGGGCTGGCTGGCAGGAAAACTGAAAGGGAAAGCAAAAGAGCAAGCTTTGGCTGATATTGCATCCGGCGCCATTCACATGGTCGTCGGTACTCATGCTTTGTTTCAGGAGCAAGTTTCGTTCCATCACCTTGCATTGATCATCATTGACGAACAACACCGGTTTGGTGTTCATCAACGTCTCGAACTACGAGAAAAAGGGGCCAAACACGGTCGCTTCCCCCATCAACTGATTATGACCGCCACCCCGATTCCACGCACGTTGGCAATGACAGCCTATGCCGATCTGGAAACTTCCATTATTGATGAGCTACCGCCGGGACGCACGCCGATTCAGACGGTTGCCATTCCGGATACCAAACGAGATGATGTCGTTGAACGGGTGCGACACGCGTGTCTGACGGAAGGCAAACAAGCCTACTGGGTTTGTACCCTCATCGATGAATCTGAGATTCTTGAGGCTCAGGCTGCTGAAGAAGTCTGTCAGTTACTTCAGCAACAATTGCCCGAAGTTCGGATCGGTCTGGTACACGGACGCATGAAGTCGGCAGAGAAGCAACAAGTCATGCAAGATTTTAAAGAGAATCAGATCCATCTCTTGGTTGCAACAACCGTGATTGAAGTTGGTGTTGATGTGCCTAACGCAAGCCTGATGATCATCGAAAACCCGGAACGACTCGGGCTGGCTCAGCTCCACCAGCTGAGAGGCCGTGTTGGTCGTGGCTCAGTCGCAAGCCACTGCGTGCTTCTCTATCACCCGCCACTCTCGAAAACAGCTCAGAAACGCTTGGGCGTGATGCGCGAGAGTAATGATGGTTTTATGATTGCTCAGCGCGATCTGGAAATCCGCGGCCCCGGAGAACTTCTCGGCACCAAACAGACGGGACTCGCTGATTTTAAGATTGCCGATCTGGTGCGGGACCAACAACTGATTCCGGAAGTACAACGTATCGCGAGACACATTCACGAACGTTATCCAAACAATGCGACCGCGATCATCAATCGCTGGCTTGGTGAACGAGATGTTTATGCAAAAGCTTAACGAATATTAAACCGATATCGTTCAACACCCGCTATCCATCCATCTTAAAAATCATTGATTCAATATCCATCATGTTGTCACGCTGAATCACAGACAAAGTCACATTAAGTGTTGACTCCTGCCATAACGCACTCAATAATAGATGCCTAGTCAATTAATGCCACGACAATAAATGATACGGCAAACAAATTATATGTCAGTGAGCAATATAATCACCAACCCATATAAACCAGGCACACAGTTACATTGGGGCAGATATTAAGGTAGCGGGCATCATGATAGAGAGAAAACCAGAATATATTTTTGAGAACCTCGGATTTCTATTAACCAAGGCAGGGCAAATCAAAGATCGAATTCTTGATGCCCACTTAATGCCGGAAGATATCACATCAACTCAATGTAAGGTTCTGTTTAAAATTTCCCTCTTTGACTGTGATCGCCCTTCACTCATTGGCAAATCGTTAAATGTTGATAACAGTGCCATTACCCGAACACTGGATCGCTTGGCGAAAAAAGACCTGATTCAGCGTTTACCGGATCCCAATGATCGACGCTCGATACGGGTCGCCTTAACGAAAAAAGGAGATGAGGTTGTTCAACGCGCCCTGCCACTGGCAATGAATTCTCTCGATGAGCTCACCCAATCGCTCACCCAGGAAGAGCTTGACCAACTGCATCACTGTCTAAAGAAAATTGTCCTGTCAGGTTGCAAAGATAAGCTTATCGAGGAAGATGCATGAAGAAGTTACTCAAGCGCTCAGCCATTGCGATCACCTTGATTTTATGTGGTTGTGCTGCGCCAGATAGTATTCAGCCCAAAAATCACCTCGTCGATCAAGCTGTTCTGGCCCATAGCCATCAATTGAATCAACCCAAACTGTCACCAGCCAACTGGCCTGATCAAACGTGGTGGCAATCATTGGGGGATACTCAGTTGGATCATCTGGTCCGGACAGCCTTAAACCATAGCCCGACGATGCAGTTGGCGGATGCAAATCTGGTCAACGCATCTGCAATGGTCATGGCCGCCAACGCACAGTTTGATCCGACATTGTCTGCAACTGCAGGTGCGACACGCTCCAGACTGTCCCGTTCTGAAGATTCCACACGACAAGGAAACCGTTACGGCACACTCTACAGCCTTGGTCTGACAGGAAACTATGCGCTCGATCTGTGGGGCGGAAATCGTGATGCATGGGAAGCCTCTGTGAATCATCAACGTGCTGCTGAAATCGATCATCAAGCAGCGAGAATGATGCTCTCCAGTGCCATTGTTCAAACCTATATTCAGTTGTCTAATGCTTATGCGCTACAAGATTTAGCCCAACAAGATCTGCAACGCACCCAACGCATTGTTGATATCACCCAGCGTCTGCTGAAGAATGGGTTAACCTCAGAAGATCGGTTATACACCGCCCAAAGCAGTACGGCAGCAGCGAAACAAATCCTGAAAAAACGTGCTCTGACGATTAGCCAACTGAAAAACGCATTGGCGACATTGGTCGGACAAGGACCCGACATTGCGACCACGATTCAACGCCCTTCGATACTGATGGAAACAGCACTCGCACTGCCAGCCAATCTCCCTGCGAGCCTGCTGTCTCATCGCCCTGATATTGTCGCAGCCAAATGGCGAGTTGAAGCAATGAGTAAAGCAATCGATGCGGCGAAAACACGTTTTTATCCAAATGTGAATTTAAGCTTCTGGGCTGGATTCAAAGCCATGCTTGGAGATGCCGTATTTGAGGATGTCAGTCGTTCATGGCGCGTGGGACCGGCGATTTCTCTTCCCTTATTTACCCGAGATTTAAAAGCCAACCTGATAGAGAAAACCGCAGGTTATGATCGTGCTGTCGCACAATACAATGACGCATTGATAAAGGCTCTGGGCGAAGTGAGTGATAACATTCTGGTCATTAAATCAATTGCGTTACAACTCGACGATGCCCAGCAAAGTATGCGTCTGGCGGACAAAAGCTACCATATTACCGAAAAGCGCTATGAAGCCGGGATGGGTAGCCATCTTGAGGTTCTCATGGCTGAACAACAACTGATTCAAGCAGAATCATCATTTACACAGTTGAAAAACCAACAACAGGAACAGCAAGTTCACTTAATACGTTCATTGGGAGGCGGTTTCCATAATACGTCTCCAAGCGATCATCTTACGACCACAGCAAATTAATCATGATGAAGGTTTATGAATATGCAAGATCATACAAATGAAACGGTTGATTCACCCCGCAAAGGGCAACGCAAAAAAAGCTTAACGATTTTGCTGGTCGTCATTCTGATTGCAGCAATCGGGGGGGGATTTTATTACACGCACTATGTGGTTGGTCACCAAGAGACCGAAGATGCTTATGTAAAAGGTAACTTAGTCCAAATCACACCGGAGATTAGCGGCACAGTCACACAGATAGCCGCTGAAGATGGCGACTATGTTAAACAAGGTCAGGTGTTAGTTCGCCTCGATGACGCTGATGCGAAGTTAGCATTCGAAAATGCAACGGCAAATCTCGCTCAGACGGTGCGTAAAGTTCGTGGCTTGTTCAATAATGTTCAACAAGCCGAAGCGGTTGTAGCAGAAAGAAAAATTGCGCTGAATAAGGCAAAAACTGACTTTGACCGACGTAAAAATATGGTGGCAGTCGGAGGCCTGTCTCAGGAAGAACTCAGTCATGCGCAAGATATGATGAACTCGGCGGAGAAGGCATTGGCTGTCTCAGAGCAGCAACTCAAGTCTCAGCAAGCCATGATCCACAATACCACCGTCGAGACCCACCCTTTGGTCAAAACAGCCATTGCGAAACTTAAACAAACCTATCTCGAGGAACAACGGACTCAGTTAGTCGCCCCGGTGTCGGGTTACATTGCCCGGCGCAATGTACAGGTTGGACAACGAATCAATCAAAGCTCAATCCTGATGGCCGTCGTCCCCTTAGAGAGCGTGTGGGTTGATGCCAATTTCAAAGAAACTCAGTTGACGGACATGCGTATCGGTCAGCCGGTTATCCTCACATCCGATCTATACGGTGATGATGTGGTATTTCACGGCACGGTCGAAAGTCTGGGCATCGGAACAGGCAGCGCTTTTTCGATTCTACCGGCCCAGAACGCAACCGGTAACTGGATCAAAGTTGTACAACGCCTCCCTGTTCGTATCCAGTTGGATAAACAAGATGTACAAAAACACCCACTCAGAATTGGTTTATCAATGAAGGTTGATGTGGATATTTCAAATACAACCGGGCAGTTACTCTCACAGAGCTCGCCTGAAACTCCACGTTATCAGACGACCGTTTATGACCAAACGCTTGATGGTGTCGATCAATTGATCGACCAGATCATTACCGAAAATGATATTGCGACCAAACAATCCACAGCGAATCAGTAAGCAGGTGACGAGATGAGTCAATCGCAGGAATTTCAGCCCGCCAACATGGCGCTGTGTGTCTTAGCTATCTCACTGGGCGTATTCATGCAAGTGCTGGATACGACCATTGCTAACGTCTCACTGCCAACCATTGCCGGAAATATGGGCGTCAGTCTCAATCAGGGGACATGGGTCATCACGTCATTCACGGTCAGTAATGCGATCGGTTTGCCGATTACGGCTTGGTTGAGCCGCCGTATCGGTGAAGTTCATCTTTATGTCGGTGCACTCATAGCTTTCAGCATCACATCATTTCTTTGTGGCATCTCCCAAAGCATGGGAGAACTGGTTGTATTCCGCACGCTACAAGGACTTGCCGCTGCCCCATTATTTCCGATGAGTCAGGTTTTACTGATGTCGATTTTCCCGAAAGAAAAGCGAAGTATGGCGCTGGCTCTCATCGGCATGGTTGCGGTGGTTGGGCCAATTGTCGGGCCGATTCTCGGTGGCTGGCTAACCTATGACTATAGTTGGCCTTGGATTTTCTTCATTAACATTCCGATTGGGATATTCTCGGTTATGGTGATTCTCAGTCAGTTAAAAGAGCGTCCGCATCAACCGATGAAAACAAGACTGGATATTGTTGGTTTAATGACCATGGCGTTAGGGGTCGGTGCCTTGCAAATTGTGCTCGATAAAGGCAATGATTTGGACTGGTTCGCCAATAACTGGATTATCGGCGGGACGATTTTTTCAGTCATCATGCTGGTGTTTATGGTGATTTGGGAATTGACCGATGAAAACCCGATCATTAATTTGCGTCTGTTCGCGAATCGCAATTTCTGTATAGGGACGATCATCCTGACCTTGGGATTCGCCGGCTTTTTCAGTATCAACCTGATCTTGCCGCAATGGTTACAAAGTCAAATGAATTACACCGCCCTCTGGGCAGGGCTAGCAGCGGCACCAATGGGCATTATTCCACTGTTTATGACCCCGCTCCTTGGCCGTTTTGGTAGCCATCTCGATATGAGAAAACTCGCGTCGTTATCATTTGTCGTGATTGGACTGAGTTGCTATGCACGTGCCAAATTCAATAGCGATGTGGACTTTGCCACCATTGCATTGATACAGTTATTTATGGGCATCGGCATTGCACTGTTCTTTATGCCAATGACAACGATTTTGCTCTCTGATCTCAATGGCCCGGAAATTGCGGACGCAACGTCACTCTCGACATTCATCCGGACGATTGGTGCCAGTTTTGCATCATCACTCACCAGTTGGATTTGGTCGAGAAATGCCGGTGTGCACCATTCAATTATGGCTGAGCAAATCTCACCTTATAACCCGCAAATTGCCCCCGCCTTACAGCATGGAGATACGTTGAGTTTCCTTGCACAGTGGAACGGCATCATCACGTCTCAATCATTTATGATGTCCACAATCAATCTTTTTTCCATCCTGACGATTCTCTTTGTCGTCTTAGTTCCACTGATATTCTTGACTCGTAAAGCCGTGAAAACGGCGTAACAAATACTCAGTGGTCACAAGAGTCAGACTTGTTTCAGCTTCCCATTGACCGGGAAGCTGATCTGCACCTTGAGGCCACCATCTGAGCGGTTATGCATGGAAACACGTCCTTGATGCTGGTTAACAATTCGTTTAACAATCGCCAATCCGAGCCCGGATCCTTCACTACCTCGCGCAGAATCACCCCGGGTAAAAGGTTCAAATACTTTCCCCATTTGCTCTTCCATAATGCCGGGACCATTATCTTCCACACAGATCCACACTAACCGGTTGTCAGCCGTCATACCGGAACTCACTTTGATCCAACCGTGCCCATAACGGCAAGCATTCACAATCAAGTTAGTCAGTGCTCGCTTGATTGCAATAGCATGACCAAATGCGGGTTTCAACTCCGTCGCTAATTCTGTTTCAACGGCGACAGTCCGCTCTCCGGATCGGGTAACCTCCAGAATTAAGTCGTTGATCGCAACAGGCTGGAAAGTCTGAGCGTTCACGGGTTTGAGATAGTCCATGAACTGGCTAATAATTTCATTACACTCTTCTGTATCACTGATAATCCCTTCCGCCAGATAACGATCATCGGCAGACATCATCTCAGTCGCCAAGCGAATGCGCGTCAGAGGGGTACGTAAATCATGACTAATCCCGGCCATCAGCAATGCCCGATCCTCTTCCAACGCTTGAATCCCTTTCGCCATCTGGTTGAAAGCATGAGTCACCGAACGAATTTCAGAAGAGCCTTTAGCCTCGAGCGATGGCGGGATTTCCCCTTTCCCCACCGCCTTTGCAGCCTTTTCCAGCCGGATCAGCGGACGGTTTTGCCAGCGGATAAATAGCCAGCCCCCAAAGAGAATAAAGCAAGCCATCGTGAGGCTGTTCCAAAACAACGGTAAGAAATCATCTTCCTGTAATTCCGAGAGCGGTATCCGCAGCAGTACATCCGGTAGTGCATCGATTTTCATCCACAGCACATAACTTTTTTTCCCGAGACTCATTCGCACATCAGTCGGAGAGCCGAGTTCCTCGCTCATCTGTTCACTCATCAGATCAATCGATGTGGCTTGTTGATATGCGTCACTTGCCTGACTATGTAGCGGATGAATTGTCACGCCCAACTTCTCCAGCACCTGTCGGCGCATAGGGGCATCCAATGGAATACCATGATGTTCATCCATCGTATCATCCAGCATCAGATGAATTTCATGACTTAAAATCTTGTTAAACTGCTGCAAGCTGGGCAGTAAGGCGTAGTGAAAAACGGCGTAATAAGAATAGAGCTGGTTGGCAACCAGTAAGACGAGAAAAAGTAAAATGGTTTGGCTAAAAGCGCTGCGGGCACGCATCATGGAACTCCTGAATCATTGGGTCGCCCAAATCAATGACTCCCCAATGTAAATGATCGCGTTGAGTGGATTAATTGAACTGACCATCCGGCACAAAAACATAGCCTAATCCCCAAACGGTCTGAATATAACGGGGTTTCGCCGGATCGACTTCAAGCATTCGACGCAAACGAGAAATTTGCACATCGATAGAGCGCTCCATCGCGGAATATTCTCGTCCTCTTGCCATATTCATCAGCTTATCCCGTGACATCGGTTCACGCGGATTCGATACCAAGACTTTCAGAACCGCAAATTCACCGGAAGTCAGTGGCATCACCTCATCCCCGCGGAACATTTCCCGAGTCCCGAGATTGAGCCGGAATTCACCGAATTCAATAATAGTTTCTTCGGCACTCGGTGCACCGGGCAGTTCATTCACCTGACGGCGTAAAACAGCTTTGATCCGCGCCAGTAATTCCCGGGGATTAAAAGGCTTGGGCAGATAATCATCTGCACCTTGTTCAAGGCCAGTGATTCGATCTTCTTCATCCCCCTTTGCCGTCAACATCAAAATAGGTAATTGATTATTCGACTGGCGTAAACGGTGACAGATGGATAAACCATCTTCTCCGGGTAACATCAGATCCAGAACCATGAGATGAAAATTCTCACGAGCCAACAAGCGATCCATTTGCTCACTATTGGCAACACTCCGGACATGATAGCCTTGATCGGTCAGATAACGCTCCAGCAATGACCGGAGCCGAGCATCATCATCAACTACTAAAATCTTTTCACTTTCCTGCACGCATCACCTCTGTTCATCTGATACGAATTTTCTGATTTTAATGTATCACCATTTCCCGGCAAAGAACGAAAAGAATTGTTAACGTTTATGTCTTATCGACACACCACCTCCCACAACCGATACGCCTTATATTTCCATCCCCCGAAGAGTCCAGTACACTAAGTCACAGAGACTAAACACGAGAAATAGGTACGTTGTGAGTGAGGCCAAGTTTAAACTGATAGCCCAGACGATCATCTCCAGAATCACAGAAGGCTATTATCCACCGAATTCAAAACTGCCCCCTCACAGGGTGCTGGCCGATGAGCTCAATACAACACCGGTGACAGTGGCAAAAGCTTACAAGCTACTGGCCGAACAAAATCGTGTCGAATCTTTTGTCGGTCGGGGTACGTTTGTCTGTGGTGAATCACAGTTGTCTCAGGTGATTCATGCCTCGGAAGATGAAACTGAATTCAATTTTTCGATTCTCCAACCCTGTCTGAGCCATAACATCATGGCCTTGCAAGATGGATTTAAAAAAGCAGCAACCCAAATCACGCCTCAATTAATCGGTTATGCCGAATATTCGGGCCACCAGCAGCACAGACAAGTGGGTGTTGAATGGGCAGCCCGCTACGGCCTCACCGGAGGAACTCTCGATAATACGCTTTTGACCGACGGTGCCCAAAATGCACTGGCCTTGTTGATTGAAGCCCTGACCAAACCGGGAGATGCCATCGCGGTTGAGTCACTCACTTATCCGGGAATTCTTGCCATTGCCAGTCTCATGAGACGAGAAGTGATCGGGATTGAGATGGATGAACACGGCATCACGCCCGATGGTTTACAACACGTGCTGCAAACCGCAAAGCCGAAAGTCGTTATCGTGGTGCCTTCACACCAAAACCCCACCGGCGTCAGCATGCCCGCAGCACGACGAGAAATCATTGCGCAACTGATTCGTGATTCGCACACTTGGCTGATTGAAGATGATATCTATGGATTTCTCAATCCTGCGCCGATTCCTGCTATTTGTAACTGGCTTCCCGAGCAAGGATTCCACGTAACAAGTTTATCCAAAGCAATTAGTCCGGCATTACGGTGTGGGTTTATCAAAGTACCGGATGCGCAAATCAGTACCATAAATGCCCATATCCGCGCGAATATTTGGCTTTCTTCACCATTTAATTACCAAGTTGCTGCTGAGTTAGTCTCATCCGGAATGGCTTTTGAACTAGCTCAACGACAACAACAACTCGCCCAACAACGCCAGTTGATCGCTCAGGAAATCCTTGCCCCGGAGACACCACATCAGCATGGCTATCATATCTGGCTCGAGCTGCCACCGTATTGGCAGCCAGAGCGCTTTGTCTTAGAAGCCGCAAAGCGACATCTTTTAGTCAGTAGCGGCAGCTATTTCGCCGTTCAGCAGCCGACCAATCATATCCGCTTATCGCTGATGTCGATTAACTCAGAAGCACGCTTTCGGGAAGGGCTATACCAATTGAAAAACTTGATAGATACGAGTGCGACAAGCACGCTCCCCTTCCTGGTTTGAAATGAGTGATTGAGACGCTGTATACCGTCATCGGCACCTTAGTCTTGTTTCATAAAAAATGAAACATCATGTTATAAAAATAATTTTATAAAATATAAAGTTACTGTTTTATATGTCAATTCACACCTTGAATCATTCAACTGTTCTTCAAGCACTTATGACTACTTTTTAATCATTATGTCGATTACTTTTTAAACACGACGCGTCCCATCAACCAACAGCGCATCATCCCGCCACATCGGTGATGATCCCGTGGACTTTCAACCAGAAGTCTTCATCTAAATTTGTTGTTGATGGCGTGGCTTAATCGATATAAACAGAGAAGGATTTTCGAACGATGCGACATACTAAAACCATAGGTTCTCATCTTGTAGGACTACTTTTTACAACCATATTGCCTCTCGGACTATCTCAGTCGGCAATCGCAGCAACTATCCCAAATGGCACCATTTCACCGATTATTGATGTGAATTCAGGCTTATGTTTGGGAGTCAATAGTTCATCGAACAGTGCCGGTGCTCAGTTACAAATTCAGAATTGTAGCGGATCTGACTACCAAAAATGGCAAGTCAACCTTGATGCATCAAACTGGGCCACGATCAAAAACATGGGCAGTGGTCAGTGTATTGATGTCACCAATAATTCAGCCGAACCGGCAACCAACTTGCAACAGTGGGGCTGTAGTGGTGCCGAAAATCAGGCTTGGAATATCAGTGCCCAAGGCAATGGCCAATATGCGATTATTTCTAAATACAGCGGGTTGGCAGTCGATGTTTATGGCGCACGAAAAGCGAATGGTTCACGAGTCGTCCAATACACCTGGACCGGCGCAGATAATCAGCGTTGGACATTTCCTTCATCTTCATCGTCTTCCGGCTCAACCAATACCACCAATACACCGTTTGGTTTTGCCACTGGCACAACTGGTGGTGCAGGCGGTCAGGTCGTTACAGTCTCGACACCAAGCCAGCTTGAGAATGCGATTCGCGGCAATACTCCCAGAATTATCCGAGTCAACGGAATCATTGATTTTCGAGGGAACAGAACGACATCAGCCGGCTGTACCTATTCTGAAAACAACTGCCGCTATAATGGCAAACAAGAAAAAATCCTTGCCCGTTTAGGCTACTGTGATGGCCGTAACACCTATAACATTACCTACGATGCGGCCGGAGTAGAACCAATGCGCGTTGGTTCAAACAAAACAATTATCGGTATCGGCTCTCGCTCCGGAATTAAAGGTAAAGGCTTTTATCTCCGGGATGGTGTCTCGAACATTATCATCCGTAACCTGTCGATTACTGACATTAATGACGGGCTAGTGTGGGGCGGAGATGCCGTATCGCTCGATAATGCCAGCCGTATCTGGATTGACCACAATTATATCGCTCGAATCGGACGCCAGATGCTGGTGACCGGATTAGGGACGGCCAAACAAGTCACGATCTCAAACAACTACTTAGATGGCACGACCGATTACGGACACTATTGTAATGCCAAGCATTACTGGACCATGCTGCTGATTGCTGAAAATCAGACGATTACGATGGCAAACAACCGTATCCGAAATTCATCCGGAAGGGCGCCAAAAGTGGATGGTGGCATTGTACATATGGTCAACAATTACTTTGACGGTAACTATGCCGGGGGGTTACAGGGCGTGAATGCCTATATGGTGATGGAAGGAAACTACTACACACGTGGCAATAACTTCTCTCCGATTAGTTCTGTCAAATCCGGCACACTCTTCGCACCGCTCAGTGCGACACTCGGACAGGCAAATTCAAGTTGTTTCAATGTTCTCGGTCGCGCCTGTGTTGAGAACTATGATGAGAACGGACGACGCAACTTTGCCATCAGTGGCAATGTCATGAATGCTGTCAACTCGAATGGTAACTGGCGCTCAGGTCTTCAGACAACAAAACCTGTCAGTACGTCAACGGTCCGTAGCTTTAACTTCGGCCCGCAAGGCAATATCAATTAAGTGAACGAGGCTCAATCAGGTTGAATATCTCCGCCTGTTTGAGCACACAAATCAGAAGAAGGCGATGAAAAACGACAACTGACGTACAGCGTTTCGTTCGCTGTACGAACAGCCAAAAAGACTAAGGTTTTTCAATCAAATTCGGCCGCGGAATACACTCATGTTCATCATCAGCAAGCATGAGTAACTCTTGAATATAAACGCGGCCATTGCGGATTTTACCCAGAAAAGCCAGATAATTATCCAGACTGGAAAGCCGTTGAATCACAAAGCTCGGCAGCGTTTTATTAAACTCTACTTTTTCGTATTCCTGCCCGCTACAAGTCTCAAACGTCTCACCGTCCCAAACGCCCTGAATGAGCATCTGATCTTGTTTGTCTTGTTTTTTGACCGTCTCAACAATCGCCTCAGCTTGAGATTTATAATGCTCCAGTGTTTTTGACGTTAACGGGAAAACTTTATGGTTGACTCGATACTGTTGATAAACCGCATCCCCATTTTTATCAAAACGGACATGGACCTGAAAAGGCACCAATTCTTGTTTCCCTGAGGAACCAGAGATTTGTTCACCTTCACGGACAAGTTCTTTTAAGACACTATTTTCCCAGCGGTAGCTGGTTCGATACCAACCATCATGACGGGACTGAATATAGTCATCAGCAGCATGAGGGTGGTTAGATTCTTCAGTATACCAATACAGACTCGTCGCATCGCCCATTCGCTCACCACCGGAATAGTTTTCTAATGGTACAGACGTTGGTTTCTGAGAGGAGGAACAACCGAGCATAAGCCCGGAAAGGAGACAGGAAATAACAAACTTTTTCATAAAAAACTACGCCAAGAACACAAAACTGCCTTGGCGTAGAGTATAAATTAATTTACTGATTCTTTCAGCGCTTTTCCGGCAACGAATGCAGGAACGTTTGCCGCTGCGATTTGGATTTCATCACCAGTTTTTGGATTACGTCCAGTGCGTGCAGCACGATGATTGACTTTAAATGTACCAAAACCAATTAGTTGAACTTGGTCACCTGATTTCAGTGCCTCTTCAACTGCACCTAGAGTCGCTTCTAGAGCAGACTTTGCTTGCGCCTTAGAGAGATCTGCTTTTTCTGCAATAAAGTCGATTAATTGGGTCTTGTTCATTCGGTTTCCCTTCTAATATGTTATCGAACCTGACCAACTCTAAAGCATAAAGCCCCCGTCTGGCAAAGGTTTGTCGATGTTCTTTTGCTTATTTGATGAAAATTTAGCTATAAACTGAGCAACAACTCACAATTTTCATTGTCTGGGGATGACATTTTACTGCTGAAATCCGCAGAACAAGCCCGACCAATCAGGTCTGACAACTGTTCTGCCCTGATATTTCAGCCGAAAAATTTACTCATATTACCAATAATTCATGAACCCGATTTCTTATAAAAGGAACCACATCACTTTCAAACCATGGATGTTTTTTCAACCATAACGTATTCCTTGGCGAAGGGTGTGGTAACGGCACAGCATCAGGTAGCCAATGAGACCAGTTTTGTACCGTTTCAGTTAGCGTTTTGGGTTTATTCGGCAAATAGTAGTTTTGGGCGTACTGACCAATGAGCAATGTCAGCGCAATATTGGGTAACTCATCCAAAACACGCTGATGCCACAGTGGCGCACATTCCTTACGTGGTGGCAGATCACCGGAGCGCCCCTTCCCCGGATAACACAACCCCATTGGCATAATGGCGATTTGCCGCGCATCATAGAATGTATCCCGCTCAATGTTCAGCCAAGCTCTGAGTCGATCACCGCTTGGATCGTTCCATGGAATCGATGTCTGATGAACTCGAATACCGGGCGCTTGCCCGACAATGAGAATCCGGGCATCACGATGTGCACGAATGACTGGATTTGCACCGAGTGGTAAATCAGATTCACAAAGTCGACACTGACTGATTTGTTGTAATACGATATCTAACATCCGTCACCTGTGCTCACATCAGTAGCCTTTATTGAAATCCACAATATACTGTAAATCTCTCCCTTGCATCCATCGCATCAGGTTGTCGATAAAAACATCGACAATCTGTTCAGGGAAACTCATTGCCGCAATATGAGGGGTCAGGGTGATTTGTGGATGCAACCAAAAAGGATGAGACGTCTGCAGAGGTTCAGTCACAAAAACATCCAGAAATGCATGTTGGATTGCACCGGCTTCTATCGCTGCCGGCAAATCCTCCTCTTGCAAGGTATTTCCCCGCCCGACATTGAATAATAACGCCTGACGACAGTTTTTCAGCATCTCAAGATTCAGTAATGATTCCGTCGCCTGAGTATTCGGTAAAGTGCTGACCACCGCATCAGCTAACGCCAACGCTTTCTCAATATCATCTATCGCATAGACGTCATGAAATAGACTTTGTTCAGGTGGCTTGCCCGTTCGATTCACACCAATCACGATCAGCCCCATGTGACGAGCCGCCTGAGCAAGAAAAGTAGCAATATTACCGGTACCGAGAATGACCATTGTCTTCCCGCTCAACCGTTCATACGGATGTGGCCGCCAAGACTGCTGCTGTTGCTGCTGCCGGTAGCAGTTAAAATGTCGATAGTGTGCAATCATATAGCCAAGCACATATTCAGCAATGGCCTGACCAAAAATCCCTTTTACATTTGTCAGTCGGTAGTCCTGCCGTCCGCCCGCTTGAACGAGCGAATCAACGCCGGCAAATGTTGACTGTAACCAGCCAAGTGCTGGAAAGTCATCGATCACTTTGGCAGCCAACGGTGGTGCTGCCAGTAAAATCGTCGCGTCCTGTGCCTGTTGCGTTAATCGTAACTCTGGAATTTGTTTTGCTTCAATCAGAGTACGGTATGTATCATCCTGTCCGGTGAGCAGATAAAGATTATGTGTCATGTGCTCATTCACTGCCTTGTGATCATTTTATAGTGATTCATCATACATAATATTCAAACACGAATCATTGCCATGTACCGCTCGTTTGAGGGGAATGGAGGAATGGAGGAATGGAGGAATGGAGGAATGGAGGAATGGAGAGAAGTATGTCAGGCTAGCCTGTACATGCATTATCAAGTACACTGCCGAGGTCTTATTTCGGAGCACCAGTCAACATGCTACAAAACCCAGTTCAGCTACGTCTGCAGAAGCTTACCCCTTGGCAACAAATCACTTTTATGGCTTGCCTGTGTGAACGTATGTATCCCAATTACGCAATGTTTTGCGAGCACACCGCGTTTGCTGCTCATGCAACATATCGACAAATTTTGGATACGGTGTGGGAGTCGCTCACAGTCAAAAGCGCCAAGATAGACTTCGAGCGTCAACTCGAGAAATTGGAAGAATTGATTCCATCACAGGACACATTCGATGTTTATGCGGTTTATCCGGCAATCGATGCCTGTGAAGCACTGGCAACACTCTTACATGGCCTGTTAGACAGAGAGCAACTCACAGAAGCACTCCAACAAATCAGTACAATTTCAGTGAACACAGTGATGCAACTGGAAGAAGCGCAAACAGATTTAGCAATCACCAATGAGAATCAAAAGCAAAATGAAGCGGTTTGTGCAGAGTGGGATGTGCAATGGGCCATTTTCAGAGCCCTGAAAGAAGCAGAAGAGCGGGATATTGAGCTGATAAAATCCCTCAGAGATGAATTGAGAGAAGAACGAGTATCAAATATTGGGGTGAGTCTGTAGCAACCCACATCCCCGATATTTGAACGTCAGAGATAGGTTAATAGGCTCCATCTCGACGAAACACAACGTGAACGGTTTTAAATAAAATGACAATATCGTTCCAAAGCGACCAGTTTTTGACATACCAACAATCTAAGTAAACCCGGGTCTTATAATCCGTGTCGCTCCGTCCGCTAACTTGCCAAAGCCCGGATACACCCGGCTTGGCGCACAGGTAATAGTCCGCATCATCTCCATAGCGTTGTAGCTCTTCATCGATAATAGGTCTTGGCCCGACCAAGCTCATTTCGCCTTTCAGTACATTCCATAACTGCGGTAATTCATCCAGACTGGTCTCACGCAAGAAACGGCCAATTGAGGTAACCCGCGGATCTTGTTTTAATTTAAACCATTGATCCCACTCAGCCTTCGCTGCCGGATCGGTTGCTAACAGTTCATCCAGCAACTCTTGAGAATTCATCACCATCGAACGAAATTTCAGACAGTTGAATTTTTTACCGTTCAGTCCGATACGTTCATGCCCGTAAGTCACGGAACCACCGTCACGTGAGACTCTCCAAGCAATAAATAAGAAAAATGGTGCGAGTAACACGAGTAATGTTGCAGAACCCACAATATCGAACAAACGTTTAACAAAGCGTGAAGATTTACGCGGCAGATTATTCTTCAATCGTAACATCATGACTTCATGGCTAAAGAAATGGGAGATATCAGTGCCATAAAGGGGAACACCACGCAAGGCTGGGACGATGGAAATGTCACGAATACCTCGTTTATACAATTCACGAATCCAGCACTCTCTCAACCCGCTTTGGTCTTTTTCCAGTGCAATAAATACCTTGTGGAACTCATTCGAACTCTGGAAAAAATCAGCTCGGCTAATATAAGAAATTCCAAAAACTTCATCAGTTCTAGCTTCCCCTGAAGGCTCAACCACAGCGAGAACTTCAAACCCGGTTGAGGGTTCACTTTCTATCGCCAAGAGCACATCTTTCGCATTTTCAGCATCACCAATAATGACACAAGGCATTTTCCAAATATTTGCTTTATTCAGTAAGAATTTCGCTAAATAGCGTAAAGAAGGAAGCAAAATGAAAACAAATAGCCATGTCATCCACCATTGTCTCACAGAATAGTTTTGGCCAAAAATGGCACTGATGGAGATAGAGACCAGAGCCATAACCGACAACGTCACCAATACATCTTTTAACTCATCCCAAAAAGGCTTTCGATAACTGTAATGACGCTTGCTTCCCCAAAACCAAAGGATCGCCATCACTCCTAACAAAAGAAATGTAGCAATCTGCCATCCCAAAATACCTGTTCTCTGAACAAGAATAATCTGATGTTTTTCAAAAACATTAACCAACAAGATTGAAGTAAAAAATGATAATACATCAGACGCAATGAGCGTCAGCTTATTCACTTTCATTTTCATTGAGAAGTGAGATTGCTTTACAAGTAACTCTCGAGCCGGTGATGTAATATGTTCCATAGAGTGACACTAATCCTGTGAGACGAGCAGTATAAAAATTATATGCTATAAACAAACTGGTTGCTGTTTTTCGAGTTGGTTTCTATTCAATTCTGCTAACAGACACTCAAAATATATCCATAGTTATCAATATGGACTGTGATTTTTTTAAAATAAACATATGTTTATTTAAAAATAATATCATCATTATAAATTAATTAGAGATAACAATAATAAAAATTAAATAAAAGATATACTGTTTACATTAATATAGTATTAACCCTTCCTTAATAAGGTGAGTATATCTGTAGTTTTATTTTCCATCAGAGAGGAATTTGCTTTTGATTCAACATTTAAACGGACAACCGGTTCAGTATTTGAATATCGCAAATTAAACCGCCAGTCAACAAATTCCATACTAATACCATCCGTTTCATCAACAACTCGTGCATCATCCTTAAAAGCATTCCTGATCCGAGTAATTGCCTCAATAGGATTATCTAATTTAGAATTAATTTCTCCTGAAGAGGGATAAGCTAAAATTGTTTTCTGTACTGTTTGAGAAAGTCTCATTTCTTTTACACAAAGCAGTTCAGCAATTAATAACCACGGTATCATGCCACTATCACAATATCCGAAAGTTTTAAAATAGTGATGAGCACTCATCTCACCACCATAGATCGCATCTTCACGACGCATCCGCTCTTTAATAAAAGCATGACCCGTTTTAGAAAGTATTGGGACTCCTCCAGCTCGTTGGACGACATCAATAGTATTCCAGAATAATCGAGGGTCATGAATGATCTTACTACCGGGGTGTTTCTTCAGGAATGCTTCAGCCAGTAAACCGACAATATAGTACCCTTCGATAAATGCCCCTGTTTCATCAAACAGAAAGCAACGGTCAAAATCCCCATCCCATGCAATCCCAAAATCAGCCTGGTGCTCAACCACAGCCTTTGATGTATCTGCTCGACACTCAGGTAACAGGGGATTCGGGATGCCATTCGGGAAGTTGCCGTCAGCTTCATGATGTACTTTGACAAAAGTCACCGGAATATTTAAATCCTGAAACCGTCGCTCAATTTCATCAATCACATGTCCAGCAGCACCGTTACCGGAGTTGACCACAATCTTCAGTGGTCGAAAGTTTTCAGGGAAAATATAAGTCATCAAATGATCAACATAAGAAGACAAATGATCTTGTTTACGATAAACACCACACTTTTCCACCGGAGAAAACTCATTCTGTTCCGCTAACTGCTGGATTTCTCTTAAGCCACTATTACCGCTAATCGGTCTCGCACCTTCACGAACCAGCTTCATCCCGTTGTAATCCATCGGATTGTGGCTCGCTGTCACTTCAATACCACCATCAACTGGCAATGATTGAGCTGCGAAGTAGATTTCTTCCGTTCCGGTCATCCCGATATCAATCACATCGACACCGCCATCTTGCAAACCGTTGGCTAGCGCCATCTTCAGTGATTCAGAACTTAAACGGACATCGCCACCAATAACAATACATTGAGGATGAAGATGTTCGGCATAGGCTCTGCCTATGCGATAAGCAATATCTTCATTCAGTTCATCTCCCAATCGTCCCCGAATATCATAAGCTTTAAAACAAGTGAGTGACTGCATTAATACCCAACCCCATATGAATCCAAACGAATAATATCGTCTTCTGCTAAATAACTACCACTGCGAACCTCGATAATTTCCAGCGGTACTTTACCAGGATTTTCAAATGCATGTGGGGCACCAATCGGAATATAGGTCGATTCATTTTCACTGACGAGATAACTTTTATCACCATTATATACTTTGGCAGTACCGGAAACGACAATCCAATGCTCCGCCCGGTGATAATGCATTTGTGTTGCAGTACGCTGACCAGGTTTTACCATTACTTTTTTGACCAGATAGCGCTCACCCTCAGCAATCTCATCATGGGATCCCCATGGACGAAGTACTTCCCGATGGCGCAAGTGTTCGCAACGGTCCGTATCTTTCAATTGCTCGACGATCTGCTTAACCAGTTGAACCTTCTCTTTGTTGGCAACCAGAACCGCATCTTTTGTCTCAACAATAACCACCCCATCCACACCGACAGCTGCGACTAATCGATCTTCAGAGTAAATATAACTATTGCTTGTCTGTTCAATCAGGACATCACCACGTGACGTATTACCGTCCTGATCTTTACGATTCACTTCCCAAAGCGATGACCAACTGCCGACATCACTCCAACCGGCATCCATAGGAATAACAGCGGCACTTTGCGTATTTTCCATCACCGCATAATCAATTGACTCGTCCGGGCAGCTCATGAATTCATCTGCATTGATTCTAATAAAATCTAGGTCAAGACGGCTTTGCATAAAAGCAGTTTCGCAAGCTGTGAAAATATCTGGTCGAAAGCGGCGCAATTCTTCAAGATAGCAAGATGCCTTAAACAAGAACATGCCACTATTCCACAAATAACCACCAACCTGCAGATAGTGTTCAGCGGTTGATAAATCGGGTTTCTCGATAAATTCTGCGACTTCAAAACCAGCAGTTGGCAAAGGTTCCCCTTGCAGGATATAACCGTACCCAGTATGAGGTTTTGTGGGAACAATACCAAAGGTCACCAATTTCCCTTGTTCTGCCAGCGGTACAGCTCTCTCAACTACATCGACAAACCGTTTTGAATCCTGAATCACGTGATCTGCTGCAAGAATCAACAATAACGGGTCATCACCATTTTGCAATGCTTTCAGTGCAGCAAGTGCAATCGCAGGAGCCGTATTTCTCCCCACGGGTTCTAATATGATCCCGCTATGTGACATTTCACAACTCCGCAATTGCTCAGCAACAATAAAACGATGCTCTTCATTGCATATAAATAGAGGATCGGACTTGGCGAGTGTGTCCAGACGATGCACCGTATCTTGCAACATGGTCTGTTCAGATACGAGTGACAAAAATTGTTTTGGGTAAGCCGTCCGAGAGAGCGGCCAGAGTCGACTGCCCGCTCCACCGCACATAATGACAGGAAGGATCATCTATTTATAACCTTTTCAAGAATAGTTCAGAGCTAATTAGCAGAAAACTGTTAACGTTGTTTCTGTGACCAATAAGCTTTGTGCATACTCAGCTTCAATCTTAGTGAATGAGGAACGCTCTTATAATTCTTTCCTAATTTATAACCAATGATTTTGCATAGATTCGTAATACAAGCTCTAGGGATCCAAAGTGGCGCATGCTTCAACAGATACTTCAATTCGGAGATAATAAAGCGTTTTCCTTCGCCACCGGCCCCACCAAATTCTTGCTGGATCCAAGGCTCAGTTGCATGGTATACACCAATATCAAAATATCGCCTCAACTCTTGCATCAACGTATAGTTATGAGAATGCTTAACACAGGCTTTATCAGCGTAAGCAATTTTATATCCGTTCAAGATCATCTTTGCGGCCAGATACATATCTTCACCAAAAATAACATCATTAGGAAAACCACCTAATGATCTCAATGCAGAGGCTCGGTATGCGGCAAAAGAGTTGGATAAAAATACAGTTTTAAGGCCATAAGCTTGGCTATCTTTTTTAGATACAACCCTGCTTTGTTCAGGATAATTAAATAAACGAAGATGTCGAGCAATAGGATTAGCATCATCATGAGGGAGCTGCCGTCCACAGACAGCTGCGACAGAATTATCCGCAAATGGCTTAATCATTTCCGCAATGGACTCTTTAGATACAAGCAAGGCATCTTGAGTCATGAATAAAAAAATATCATCATCAGATAAACTCAACGATAGGTTTCTGGTTCCACCATGATTAAAATCTTCTTTTTTTATTTCAATCACCTGAAATGCCGTACTTTCTATTAGAACTCTTGTTTGGTCAGAAGATGCAGAATCTATACAAAAAAGTCGAATCGGTTCGTATATCGCGCACTGATGATAAAGAGAGATCCAGTTAGACCACAACGCTCCTGCATTATATGTAGGAACAAATATAGAAACTTTAGTCATTCATCACCTTTAAAGGAAACATTCACTTCCATTTCTCTTATCTTTTTCACAATATCATCCGTTTTAATCGATCTCATACAAATATATTCATATTCCTTTCCTATACACTTCGGTTTATTATAACAAGGATAGTGTTCGCAATTACTTCCTCCACCAAAAACTTCTACCATAGGAGGCGCCCATACTCTTGAATCATTAGCACCATTAAGCATAATTAAATTCGGTACATTCATCATATATGCTGCATGTATAGAAAAACTATCAAGTCCTATAAAAACAGTTACACATTTCAATGTTTCTAAAAACTCATCAATACCTTTGGCAACAATGAATATTTTTTTCTTTACACTTGAGAAAGCACAATCTAATTCATCTCTTTCACTTGGAGAACAAAAAACAATAACTTTCCTCTCCTCAGTTCCGAACTGTTCAATTAATTGAATCCAATTTTCATACTCCCAAAACTTGCTTCTTTGACTTGCATAAGGATGGATAGCAATTATATTGAATGAGTAATCCATTGATTGTATTATGTTTTCTGTTGAATCTGACCCACCAAATAACTTGAATTTAATATATTTCTGAACTTGATAAATATTCAATATGTTTTTCGGTATTTCTATATACTTATCTACAAAAATATGGAAACCAGAACGAATTATACTGTTGACAGGATGTGATTCATACCACTTCACTGAAATGTTTTCTTTTGAACCAATTGACCAACCTAAAAAATTCTCTCTGAAATCACCGATATTATTGAATACCATATCATAGTTATATTTTCTCAGATTCAATATTCGTTTAAGAAGACTTATTGCATTAATTATATTAAACTTCTTAGAAGTTCCCATTGGAAAATTTTCCGTATATATCTTATGAATACATTTACAATGACGAAAAATTGGAATAAACTCCTTTCGAGTTAGGACATCAATATACAAATTATCAGTATTTATATTTTCAATTAGATGAGTAATAATTACACTATCACCAAAGTTTCTAGCTGAAATTATGAGAATTTTCATTATTTCCTCTTTTCATTAGCATTCTTAATCATTCACTCGAAAGTGACCTTTCCCACATTGGCAGCTACAATACATCCTTTCTTTTGCATTAATTTATTTTCTTTTTCATAATTAAATTATTAGAATAAATTAAGAAAAATAAGAACATCATGTTAGGAAGTGAATACATTGACATAGTATAGAAGTTAATAAAAAATCCGATAAATATATTATAATACGTAACCATAATTGTATATTTAATAATATCATTACTATATTTTCTTATCATTTTCACATAGATACTTGAAACAATCCCCGAAAAGAACGGAACTAAAACCACACCTACATAACCAAAAGATACAAAACCCCAAACAGGACTTAATAATCTTAATCCCCCAGAAGCTAAACCATTAATATCAGCTCCATCATTAACTACATGAAGGGTATATACGGATGGATTCCACTGATAAGCTCCTGGTACAAGCCCTCCCCAGAAAGTCATTCCATATGTATACTCTTTTTCAACTAAAAATTTTCTTAGGAAAGTAAGCTGATCAAATAGATCTGGGGCTCCAAGGAGAATAGCTCTCAGATCGATTCCTCCTGTCATGTTTACTCCTATTCCTAAGATAGCAGAAAGAGCAGATCCAAATATAAATATTAGAATATAAATAAATATATATACAACCAAATACATTCGTCCCTTGAATGCAGAAATAATCATCAATGCAGACAAAACACCGGAAGCAAATGAAACTCTTTGTAAAGTTAACGCCAAAACAATTAAGGATATAAAAACCCAAAAAGATAAAATCAAATTGAATTTCTTATATAGAAGCACAATAGATATAGGAATTAGAATAGGAATCAACTGACTAGATAATCTGTATAAAATTGCTATTCTCATATATTTGTCATGATATTCTCCTCTGAAAAACTTTGCATTTAAAGGATCTGCAGCAAACATCGGTACAAAGCCCATAATAATAAACGATATTATCATACCAACACAAGAAATAACCAGTAGATATAATACATATTTTCTTAACATGTTGGTATACTGTGAACTACTAATATATGATGCTGTTGGATACAACCCAAATGATATCATGGGAATATATCGACCAAGTAGAATACCAATTAAAAAGCTAACACCTCCAAAAAAAATCATATAGGAATAAACTTCATATACATTATCAATTGAGTAGAAGTAATTTCCAAAAATAATAACTGGAATAAAAAATGATACTAAGACACTAGGAATAGGTCCTATCCACAAAATATTTTTCCTACTCATCCACGAAAAAAAAACTGAAAATTTCAGAAGAAAAATACCCGTTAATAACATTAAATCACATTTAATTTCGTCCATATATTTTTTTTAACTTTAAAAACAAAACAGGTGATAATCTATATAAAATTTCTTTTATCTTATACTTTATAACCTCTCTAAAAAAGAGAAGCAAAGGGATTTTATAATCATTGTTTCTAGATAATTTAACCAACTCATATATTTGTTGATTTGCCATTTTAGGATTCGATGAAACACCACCATCCAGCATTCGATCAATGCAATAATCAATATAAAAAAATTCTGTTATTCTCTTACATTTCAGAAGAAAATCAGAATCAGCAGCTATTTTATAGCTAGTATCAAATTTACCTATTTCTTTAAATAAACTACAATGATGATAGACTTCCGGATGCATAGGTAACATGGGTCTCATTCCTTGCCACTTATTTTTCATTTCATGCCAAGGAATTCCACGCTCACAAATCACCTCTCTGGTTACTTCAGAAATCAAACAAATCTTTCCATAGATAATTCGGTGTTCACGCACGGAAACCAAGCTCATCACAGAAGCAACATATGACAGAGTATCTTTAGAATACAATTCATCCCCTGCACCTAAAAACTGAACCCATTCACCTTTGATATATGGCAATGCTTTATTCCAGGCATCGTAGATCCCAGAATCCGGTTCACTAAACCAATAGTCTATCACATCCTCATTTTGTTTAAGAATCTCAACCGTGCCATCCTTTGATGCACCATCGGCAATAATCCACTGAATATTCGGATAACTTTGAGCTCGGATAGATTCTATAGTCCAATGCAAGTCCTTTGCTGCATTAAAGGTAGAGGTAATAATAGTAATCAGCGGCTGTTTAGGAGACCCTTGTTTGACACCATAAGTCAATTCTCTCCCACCTTCCATGCAATCTTGTAACACCTAAATACCTCTCAATTCTTGCTGATGTTCGATAAACCACTGATAAGCATTACTTAAACCATTCTCAAGATCAATTTGAGCCTGCCAACCCAGAGTTTTCAGCCGATCAACACTCATAAGCTTACGAGGTGTTCCATCTGGTTTCGTCGGATCAGTTGTTATTTTCCCCTTAAACCCCACGACTTTTGCAATCGTTTGAGCAAGTTCCAGAATCGTACAATCCTGTCCGGTTCCCACATTGATATGACTGAGCATCGGCTGGGTATTTTTTTGATAAACAGAATCATCCAGATTCATAACAAAAACACAGGCCTCAGCCATATCATCTACATGTAGAAACTCTCTTTTCGGTGAGCCGGTTCCCCAAATCACAACTTCCGCCAACCCGGATAGTTTTGCTTCATGAATACGACGAATTAATGCAGGAACGACATGACTATTCTCGGGGTGATAGTTATCTCCCGGGCCATAAAGATTGGTTGGCATCACACTGCGGTAATCTACACCATATTGACGATTGTACGACTCACACAATTTGATACCGGTAATTTTAGCAATTGCATAAGGCTCATTCGTCGGCTCAAGATAGCCATTCAGAAGCTCCGACTCCGACATCGGCTGTGCAGCTAACTTTGGATAAATACAAGAAGAGCCAAGAAACAGCAACTTATTAACCCCATTCGCATACGCCTGATGAATTACATTCGTTTCAATCATCAAATTATCGTAAATAAAATCAGCCGGATATGTATTGTTCGCGTGAATCCCACCGACTTTAGCCGCTGCCAAATAGACTTCATCGATCTGCTGCTCAGCGAAAAAAGCCGCAACTTGAGCCTGATTTCTTAAATCCAATTCTTTAGAGGAACGGGTGACAATATCTTGATATCCTCGACGCTGTAATTGACGAACAATTGCACGGCCAACCATACCATTGTGGCCAGCGACAAAGATTCGGGCATTTAAGTTCGTCATTTTAGTTCTCCAAAGAAACAGGGACATCAAAACCGTTTGCTTTCATAAACGCATGTTGCTGGGCTATTTTCAGGTCTTCAGCAACCATTTCTGAGCACATTTCTTGAACTGTCGTTATCGGCTCCCAGCCTAATTTCTGTTTTGCATGGCTAGGATCTCCCAGCAGAGTTTCAACTTCTGCCGGACGAAAGTAACTCGGATCCACTCTCACGATAACATCCCCAGTTTTCAGTGCTGGCGTTTTGTCTCCATGGATAGACGTGATAACCGCAACTTCATCAACGCCTTCGCCCCGAAACTCCAACTCAATACCGAGCTCGGCTGCACTCCAAATAATGAACTGACGAACAGAATATTGAACGCCTGTAGCAATTACAAAATCTTCAGGTTTTTCCTGCTGAAGCATCAACCATTGCATCTGTACGTAATCTTTCGCATGTCCCCAGTCACGAAGTGCATCCATATTGCCCATATACAGACACTCTTCCAGTCCTTGTGCAATGTTTGTAAGCCCTCGGGTAATTTTTCGAGTCACAAAGGTTTCACCACGCCGAGGAGATTCATGATTGAATAAAATGCCATTACATGCGTACATTCCGTAGCTTTCTCGGTAATTTACTGTAATCCAGTAGGCATAAAGTTTAGCCACGGCATAAGGAGAACGAGGATAAAAAGGTGTCGTCTCTCTTTGAGGGGTTTCTTGCACTAACCCATATAACTCTGATGTTGAAGCCTGATAGAAACGAGTGGTTTTCTCTAATCCCAGAAAGCGAATCGCCTCTAATAAACGTAATGTTCCCATAGCGTCAACATCAGCCGTATATTCCGGAGATTCAAACGATACCGCCACATGGGATTGAGCCCCTAGGTTATACACTTCGTCTGGACGAATCTGTTCTATAATTCTGGTTAAGTTTGAGCTATCCGTTAAATCACCATAGTGGAGCTTTAATTTTGGATTTAGGGTATGGGGATCTTGATATAAGTGATCAATTCTTTGTGTATTAAAAGAGGAAGCACGCCTTTTAATTCCATGCACTTCATACCCTTTTTCTAATAAAAACTCCGCAAGGTAAGATCCATCTTGACCGGTAATCCCAGTGATTAGTGCTTTTTTCATAGATTCCACCCTGTGTTCTTATTTAATATATTATTAATTTTATGAATAACTGTTTCAATGCTTATCTCATCAATATCTAGAGAACTACCATGTCCATAAAGATTACTTAGTTTTTTATAGTTTCCCATATCCTTTTCAATTTCAGGGTGATAAACAACATGATAACTAGAAGTCATACATTTCGGATATGGAGTAAAACGACCATAATGGTTTCCGTTCGAGATAACAAATATATTATTCATATTCAATGCAACGGCCATATGAGGTGCACTCGTCTCATTAGCTATCATCAGACTTCCATTATAAATAACATAAAGAAGTTCAACGAGTGAGGTTTTTCCAATTAGATCAAGATATTCACCTTGAAAATAATTACTAAATATTTTTGATTCATCTCTGTCGTTAGGACCACCACAAAGAACAATATTATAGCCAAAGACTTCGTTCAAATAACTTCCTATTTTTGAGAAATTCTCTACACTCCACCTCCGATATTTTGCACTAGCACCAATAAAAAGCACTACATAATTATCGGGTAGCCTGAAGTTCAATGCTTTGGGTTTTAATTCAATATGAGGCTTATCAAGATTAATTTTCTCTGCCAATATATATTCAAAAAACGTTTTACTTCGACTGAACTCAAATAATACTTCATTGTCCGTAGACACTAACTTATCATAAAATTTATCACTAATTTTTTTCTGCCACTTCTCAATGTTTGAAAGATTACCTGTATTGCCAATTTTTTGCTGCGCACTCACTAAGTTAACAATCATATCTGTATAGAAAAAATCCCGGCTATATACAGGATTAATTACAACTTCATAACCATTTGAAGTAATCAGCTTTAACATACTAAAGCGATAAAATAAATCTTTGGCAAATTTGTTTCTGTCTAACCAGATAAACCTATCAACATATTCAGAATCAAGCTCCTCAGCAAGCTCTTTCCATACAACATTTCCCAATAATGTTATACTAAAATCCTTATATTTCTGGCTCTGCTTTAGTTCTTTTATATAATTTCTGAACAGAATATAATCACCTATGGCATCAAGGCGAATAATTAATAAACATTTCGACTTAATTTCTTTTGATGGAAAAATAAGTAAATTAATAATAAAATGAATAATAAAATGAATAATAAACTTAACAATATCTTTTATTCTATTCAATGAGAAGACTTCCAAAGCTATTAATCAACCATCACCACACAAAATACTTTCACGTTTAAAAATAGGAAAAACTTCAAACATGCAAAAAATTTGACCTATTTATAATCCACAAAAATTTCATCTAGTCCTTTCCTATTTGACTGTGCAACATAGAAACTCTCTTTATAATTACCAATAGCTATTAGAGCTATTATATTTTCACTATCTTTTATATTTATAACTTGTCTTATTTTTCTGTCTTGTTCACTTGTTGCACTCCAGTTTAAAGTACAACTAGCTATACCTTTAAAGTGTAATGCATTCAGTAACGACATTAGGAAGATACCACCATCAATAAAAGACTGATTTCTCTCATGAGTACCACTAAAGTATGCTAGATCAGAGGTTATAATTAATAGTTTATTTACCTTATGTCCAAATCCTCTATTTCCCTGATGTATATCATAAATCTCTCTTTGTAACTTTTCATCATATATAGAATATACTCTGGCACTCTGCCGATTACAGACAGAAGGTGCCTTTTGAGCTAACTTAACAGCTTCTGTAACTAATTTGGGGTCTATATCTTTACTGGAAAAGTCACGAACACTGAATCTTGAATTAAAAAAATCATCATATTTTGAATTATCTACAATTGATAGCAGCTCATTTCTAGTAATATTTTTAACACCACCATAAGGAGATTTTTCACTATTTAATTTTTTAAATACATTTTCAATATCTTTAATGCATTGTCTCTCATTACTTATTATATGAAAGTTAATATAACTCTCTATAGCGCCGATTGCACTTCGATAATTTATATCATCCAGATTATACCCTTGCTCGGAATATTGCCTCATCAATGTAATTAAATCAAAAACAATAGCTTTTCCGAAACCATACTTGACATTAGGTAAACTAAGGCCTTTTTCAATAACATGATAGTGAGCAATGATCCTACCAGTAAGTTTATCATAATTATTCAATGGTGTTGCTGTAACCGAATATCGAATATATCTAATAAAATCATAATTGTATTCTTTTTTTAAAAGATAAAAGACATACAGATACTTTAAACGATTCAACAGTATCTGAGGCAAAAACTTTTTAATCTTTTCCTTCATACATCATATTTCTCTAATAAGAAATTCTTTTGAATTTGCTATAAGTTCATTAAGATTGCTATTAATGAATTTATAGTCAATATGACTAAGCATTTTATCTATAATATTATCATTTTCATGATAATAAGTGGAACTATCAAGTTTTAAATATTTCATTAAATAACCCACTTTATATCTTCTATAATCATTCATGACAAATACAAATTGTTTTTCATGAATAATAGAATAAACAAGGCCATGAAACATTGTTGTTACCACATACTTTGCATTATGAACATACGTATTCCACTCAAACGGATTAGCATCCAAAATATTCAGATCGCACCATCTATTTTTATATCCTACAGAAATAATTTTTAAATTATTTTCCCTAGCAAAATCTTTAATTAATCGAATGTCACCTTCATGAAGCATAAATCCATAAAACAATAAATAATCTTCATTCGTTTTTATATCTACCAAGTGATCTTTTTGATCAATTAAAAAAGTAGGATCAGCAACTATCTCTACATTTAAACCAATAGACTCAATCATTTCATTAGAATTAATGTCTCTGACACTAATAGAATCAATCTTTTTTATTGCTTCTTTTACATCTTCATCAATGCCATACTCTGGTGTTCTTGTACCAAAACTAGCGGCATATGAAATAATTTTACTAGACTTAACCCCTTGGCCAAAGTAGGATAAGTCTTTACCAAACATAGGATTATAAAAATTCCAAACTTCATCACTACCTAAAACAACAGTATCGAAATTTTCCTCCACTTCTTCTATACTACAAACTTTGTCTGTTGTTGGTAACATAAGTAGAAAGTTATCGAATATTTTTTTTCTTCTTATATGAACTGGCAAATTAAATATATTTCTATTCAAATAAGTCATTCTAAATTTATTTTTTTCATCAATAGGATTAAAATAATTAATAATTTTAACATTATGACCTAATGAACTTAAATATTTATATAATGAATAGACCTGAAGAAAACCACCATAATTATGGCCATGGTGAAATGTTAAAATACCTACAGACTTCATTAATCTATCCTCTTGACAACTGTCACTGAAATTTCTGCAAAGGCAATATTTTCTTTTACATTATTAATAACAAAATCTCCTGCAGAATCTATACTACTAATACCAATTGTAACACCTTTATTAATCACCGTTATCCAACCTATTTAAATATTATTACTGATATCTAATTTTTATAAAAAATAACACAAAACTTCCTATAAACACACTACGACCAATATTTAATATTGTACTTTATTTTTGATTTAAAATGATACGGTGTGAGATTATATCACTTTCTATAATTATCCTATAAAATTATAATATATTCAATTTGTTATATTTTTCCATTTGAAAATGAATACATTATTTTTTTCATTTCATTGAATAGATGAATTTTTTTTAAAACTTTCTTAATAATTTCTTTCACATACTTCAATATTCCAAATTTATCAAATCTATACTTCATCGTATGTAAATCTTTATTATAATCAATTATAATTTCTTTAGGGTGTTTTAATGGAAAACTAACATTTTCCAAACGAGAATCAGAAATTTCTTTAGGTAAATGATGAGTATGTGTAGCATCTACACCCTCACCAATATTCTTAATCAAATTTTTCTTTGAGACTAGAGTAACAGACATCATTAAAGATTTAGTAAAACTCCATTGAAAATCCCAAGTGTCAATTTTCCCTTCATAGCACTGTTGATATATATTCTCCATGGATTCTCTTTCAGCTTTTGACTCAAAAAAGACATAATGACTTTTCCTTTTTTTTGCTTCAGGCCAAACCCTCATGTGAACATCATAATGGCTCCAAGCTCTTCTCCAACTAGCCCATCCCCAGATTCGATTGTATTTAGAGAAAAAATAGCTTTCTTCTTCTCCATTGATATTATCAGCATATTTAAAAGGATTACTTCCCGAGATTGAGCTGACTCGATGTTCATCCCTATACTTTTCTAATAACTCTTCACAAAACCAAAAAAAACTCTGGCTAGGCAAGCAATCATCTTCCAGAATAATTCCCATCTCTTCATTTTTAAAAAACCAGTCTATCGCACCACTTACCGCATACTTACAACCCAGATTATTATCCCGAAATAGGGTGTTAACTTCACAGTCCCAGTCTATATTAGAAATTAAATATTCTCTGACTTCATTAACTTTATCCGACTCACCTTCTTTTGTTTCCCTAGCGCCATCCGATGCAATATACAATCTCGGTGGTTTTGCTTCTCGAATAGCCCGGAAAACCTGTTTCGTGGTATCCAGACGGTTAAATACCAAAAATAAAACTGCTGTATTTAGTGGCGAAGGCGGGATAGAACTATTTTGATTCATTAAATAATACCTCTGAAATAATCGATTGTTTTACTTAATCCCTGCTCCAGCTGAATAGTAGGCTGCCAATTCAGCTCTTGCCTTGCCAAATCAATATTGGGTTGTCTCTGCAAAGGGTCATCTTGAGGTAATGGTTGATAAATAATTCGACTAGATGATCCTGTCAACCCAATAACTTGTTGCGCCAGTTCAAGCATAGTAAATTCCGTGGGATTCCCAATATTAACAGGGCCAGTAAAACCATCCCGACTATTCATTAAACGAATCATTCCATCAATTAAATCATCAACATAACAAAAACTACGAGATTGATTTCCATCACCATAGATAGTAATCGGCTCGTTTTTCAATGCTTGTACAATAAAATTACTGACTACACGCCCATCATTAGGATTCATTCTTGAACCATAAGTATTGAAAATACGCATAACTTTAATATCAACTTTATGCTGGCGATTATAATCAAAAAACAGGGTCTCTGCGCAACGCTTGCCTTCATCATAGCACGCACGAATACCTATTGGGTTGACATTCCCTCGATAACTTTCCGGTTGTGGATGAATTTCCGGATCACCATAAACTTCACTAGTACTGGCCTGTAAAATCCGAGCCTTTAAGCGTTTGGCCAAACCAAGCATATTAATCGCTCCAATAACGCTGGTTTTAGTGGTCTGAACTGGATCAAATTGATAATGTACAGGAGAAGCAGGGCAAGCAAGATTATATATCTCGTCAACTTCAACATATAACGGAAAAGTTATATCGTGACGTATTAATTCAAAATAAGGATGTTTTAACAGATGAACAATATTAGATTTATTACCAGTAAAAAAGTTATCAACACAAATAACTTCATTATCTTCTGCTAGTAACCGATCGCATAAGTGTGAACCCAAAAATCCGGCGCCACCAGTTATTAGAATTCTTTTTCTCATCTTATATATTTCCTTTGCATGACATAATATTCATTGATTTTTATAACATAAACATATATTATAAAATATCTTAGAATTGTATATTAGTTAAATTTAATTATTCCTTTTAATATTTAATGATTTTATAAATAATAAACTCTTTGATATATTTATGAAATTTATTCTTGTTTTTTTCCAAAAACATAGACTCAAATATGCCGCAAGGAAATATGATACTAATGTTGCCCATGCAGCACCTTCAACACCAATTTTTTTTATAAAAATGTAGTTTAAAACTATATTAACTATAGCACCAAATGCTGTATTAACAATTGAGATAATCTGTAAGTTTTCGACTAATAACCATTTCCCACTAGCAACACCTATAAATACAAATATCCCAGCCCATATGTGTATCATCAGAACTTTTCCAGCTTGATAATATTCAACCCCATAAAGTAAATGTATTAACCAATTAGATAAGAAAGTCATAGATAGAGCTATTATAATTGCAATAAAAGACATCAAGCTATAAATAGTTTGTAATCTATCATAATACAAATTCTCACTCTGTTTTCTTGCATCAATTAATGCGGGGAATAGAGAAGAACAAATAACTACTGGAATAAAATACCATACTTCACTCAACCTTACTGCGGCAGCATATACACCAACAGCTTCATTACCTATCATTTCCTTTAGCATGACTTGATCGATTTTTATATAAATGGAAACGATAATACCACTCAGTATTAAAGGCCAGCTATCTTTCAATAAAACTATCGCTAAATTTTTATTAAAAGACCAATTTAAAAAAGATAATCTGTTATAAAAATAGAAAAAAATAAACCCAAGTGACAAGATCAAACTGTCAAACAGTACCACATAAAAAAATGCTATCAATGGTGCATCATTCAATATTAAAAATAATTTAATGATAGATGATATTAATAAACTGATAATATTACTAAAAACAACAAATTTACTTAACACCTTACTTTGAAAATAAAAGTCAATTACATTAAAACTTTGAAAAATAGTTGTCGATGCGATTATATAAACATATAAAGTGGTCTGAGAGTCACTTGTTTGCAACCAAAGTGTCATACCAAGTAAAACAAGTGTGACGACTGCTCCGATCAATTTGAGAACAAAAGCTGTACCTAATAGTTCATCTCTTGCACTTTGGCTTTTAACCAGCTCCCTAACAATAATATTATCCAAACCAAGTGTTGCAATAGCTGTAAATAAAGCAACATAGCTTTGCACATAATTAAATATACCAAACCGTTCAGGCCCTAAATAACGAGCGATCCAGATACCTATAAATACCCCTAGAGTCAACCTCAATAATTTTTCACCGAGAAGCCATGAAGTATTACTAAAATATCTAAGAAATTCTTTATTATTTGTTAATAGTTTAATTTTATTAATAATCATCATTAAAATGACAATCCCTCATACAAATAATTAAAAACTTCAAGAATGAATAACAAAAATATAATGACCTGAAAATATTAAACCAGAGATATTTTACTGAAATTTAACTAGTCAAAATGATTCGTCTCATTAACACAGTGACTATCCCGAAAAAAGCTCCCAAACACATACTAATAATTACAATAAGCTTTCTTTTAGGTTTATCAGGACGTTCAGCTATAACTGCTGGATCAACAGTCTTCAATATATATTCTTTATGTATTTTGGTTAACATCAACTTTTTAGTTTGCTGCTCCATCAATTGATAAAGCATTGTGCGGCTATCAGCTAAACTAGTTTTCGTCACCTGATTTTCTAAATAATCAATACTGTTTTGAGCGTCAATCATATCTTGATGACGTATTTCATCATTTAAATCTTCAATCAGCCAGTTCAGCCATTGTTGGGCACTATAAGGAGAGAAAAAATTTAGACTGACCGTCATCATATGATTTTTAGTATCTATGTTAACTTGCATGACTTTTTTAATGAAATAGTTTGTTGCTACTAATAGACTTGGTTTTAAACTTATTCCATTTTTATGAACCCATTCTCTATCTGTTATATTATAAATATCTTTCTGATAGGAAAATTCCTCTGTTTTCTTATCCCACCCTTCCGTTGCCATCAATGGCACTAACAAGTCATGCTCTCTAATAAAATTACTTATAAATTTTCGAGATTGTAACACCTGAAGTGCATATAATACCTTTTGAGTACCTGAACCATTTCCTATATTGATACCAGCGAGAGAAGCGATTCCACTGAGTTGATTTGGCATTGATGCGAGTTGATAATTACTATCCGTTGATGCAGCAGTAAGTAGTACATCTGATTCATATATATCAGGTTGTATATATGCATAAATTCCACCGGAGATAGCACAGATAATCGAACAGAGTATAACTACCCATTTACCATGCCAGATTACGGCGACAAGTTCTCTTAAATCAATCTCATCCGTCGTTTCCAATTTTATTAGTTCATTAGAGATGTAATCGGAAGACACTCTCGAAGAATCTTTATTCAGGGATTCAGTCATAAATAATAAAACTCTTATTACCAAAAATACAATTTAGTATGAAATACTAATTCTACTTCCACATATCTTTCACATCAGAACTAGTACCGCACCAACAACTTTAGGCAAAGCCTATAGACTTATTTAATCGCATTCCATGCCACACCGATCTGATACATCATCTGTGTTGCAGTGCTAAATGTACTCAGACCGTCCAGATAATCTGTATCAATCGGAACAACAATTGTGTCTCCAGGTGCTAAAGATTTCTCAGAACGGACAAACCAGTGAGACTGATTCGGTAACATCACTGCACCATTGGCCCGAATCACATAAACACGATCAGTATCCGCTTGTTTTTTCTCCCCGCCAGCTAAGCTAATGTATTTCTCGACAGAAAGACCAGGTTTAAATGTAAAGTTACTTGCGATTTGTACCTGACCAAGTACCGAGATCGTATTTCTTCTCGGAGGAATATAAAGCTTATCACCATCTTCAAGCATGACGTCGTCTTGAGCATTTCCCAATAAAATATTCGGTAGATCAATGACTAAACGTCCAATCGCTGGAATATCCAACAAATCATCGACAACTTTCATCGCTTCTGTCGGAGATGAGGTATACGTTGCAGCACTACTTTGACGTCGGAGTGTCAGTGAAGCGATCTCTTGTCGAAGACTATTGGTCACCATTTTCATCCGCTGCTGCTCTTGTAGGCGTAATACCTCACGACTGAATACAGCACCTTGTGGATAAGCGAACTGGGAAAGCCCTCCCGCACGTTTCACTAAATCGTGAATCGTTTCACCTTGGTTGATTGTATAGCTTCCGGGATGCATAACTTCTCCCTGAATCTCAACAATATTGTTAGTCTTCCAGTTGGTTTTGCGTTGTACAACGATCCGATCTTTAGATTCAAGCAGAAAGTTATCATTGGGATTAGTCAGCGCTTTGATTAAATCAAATGTCTGATGATGAATCGCAATTGTACCAGGCATCGGAACAACGCGAGACAATTCAGCCTCATCTTTAGCTGCCGACTCCAGCAGCCCACCAGCCGCAGCAATGGCTTCTTTTAGGCTGCCGCCTTCAACCAGCGGATATACGCCCGGATAACGAACGGCACCACTGATTTCATAAATTTTCGCTCTCTCGCCATTCACAGCTTGTAGCTGTAAACGATTAATTAAGGGCTTCAATAACTGCAAGCGACTGTTTTGCATTTCCTGCAGATCTTTATCACTGCCTTGTTCCGCTAATTTAGGTTTTTCACTATCAACCAGTTCAACCCCTGTCAATGCATCCCGTTTTTTTGAGTGCTCTTTCATGCTTTTTTCAGAGTGAGTAAATAAATCGCCTGATGTCGCTGGTTGCTGTTTTACAGATTCAGTCTTCCATTCATCCAAAGAAATATCTGTGGCAAAAACGAATAATTGATCATTGGAATGCAATACAAGATTATCTGATGAATTCGTAAGATTGATGGCATTATTCAGACTAAATTGTAAGACTTTGATGTTATGCTTATGTCCAGTTTCGCGCACGATGATCGCATAATCGAGATCTGCATTCGGTGCAAGATCATCCGATGAAGAGAATAGATCCGAAACTCTCATACCCTGAGAATATGAGTATGCACCTTGCCGTATAGCGGCACCTCTCACAATCACTGCATTTTTTAATACATCGCTAGTTGGTTTAACTGTAATATCGTCACCATCTTGCAGGACAAATAACTTATCTTTATCTTTGGTTAAATCAAGCGTATGAATGTGAATTCCATCGTTCTGGTAACGCTTAACCTGAAGCTGAGGCAAATAAGCACTCGCTTTACTCCCTCCGGCAAGCTTCAGCAGTTGCTTAATCGTCGTTCCTGATTTAATTTCATAAACAGCAGGGCGACGAATTTCTCCCCGAATGCTGACAGAGGGTCCTTTGGCTGCAACAAATACAGTGTCACCCGACTGTAGACGAATATCACTCAGATTATTTCCTTGCAAAAGCAAGTTATATAAATCTAACTGGGCGATCACTTTATTCTCGCGACGAACCGTGACATTTCGCAACGACCCACTTTTGCTAAATCCACCAGCAGCAATCAGAGCCTGAGTTACGGTTGCCAAACTCGGAATATTGTAGGCGCCCGGCTGATATACATCCCCTGTAACATAAACTTGCATGATCCGTAATGAACCAAGAGAAATAGCCACATCAATGCCCAATATTTGTTTTTTGATGCGTTCAGTCAGATTCGCTTTTAACTCACTAAATGTCTGTCCAGCGACGTGAATCGGGCCTAAATTGGGGAATTGAATACTTCCATCACGAGAAACATTGAGACTGTAACTATTATTTTGACTTCCGAACAGCTGCACATTGATTTCGTCACCGGCAGCAATCAGATAGTTATTCGGAACCGGTAAATCATCAACAGGGGTATAGCTTGAAGGCTGACCCGAGAATAAATCATAACCAAAGTTAACTAACTGTTTAGCCGCATCGCCCTCTCCTGCTTTCGCTGTTTTTTGTTGTTTATCGACATCTCTCGGCTCTATCGTCTGAACAGGCCGAGGTATATCTACAGCTTTATCCGAACCCATTAAGGTTGATAGTTCAACACCATATTGCTGAGCCAATGCCTGCTGCTGCGCTGGTGATAGTTGCTTAAATTGGGCAATCTGTGAAGCGGTGAAATTGGCAGACCAAGAAGAAAAACTACTAAGGGAAACAAAAAAAACTATGATTAATCTGAATAGAATATATCTCATCAAGTTCATCCAATGTCCAAACAGTTGATAGTGAATCGATTAAAAACGAAAATCCCAGTTAACCCAGTAATTCCATTTATCGGTTTGATTACTTTTGGTATCAGGCATAAAATCGGAGCCCAATGTCAGACGGCTGTTTGCCAACGGCAAACGCACATAGGCCGTTAGTTTTTTCAGGGTTTCATCATCATCACTCTGATGATAACTCTGCCCTTGTAATGTCAATTCCCAGCTATCAGGCGTGATCCAAAGCAGTTTCAATGATTTGGCTTCTCCGATATCCATACCACTGACAGACTGATAGTCATGTTGCCCAACCATAGTTGTGCGATCAGACAGCATGTTTCGCCATTGTTGCTTTGCATCATTGGTTAACTGCTTCACCTCAGCAGTCCAACGTAGCGATTGCCCACCAAGATCGAACTGACTTTGCCAGCCGATGACCAGTGACCCCAGTGAGCGCTCATTCACCAAACTGGCTCCCTGCGCATAAATACTCTGAGTCACGACGGTTCCCATATTCAATACAGGCAGACTCAGACGAATATCGGCACTATATTGCTCTTGTTCGCCGTCCTGCGGTTGAACTGAGCCAGTCAAATATCCATCCCAATCAGGTTTGTCAAACCACTTCTGATAAACTAGTCCAATATTCAATCGGTTGAAAGGGCTAAACTCAAATCGGTTTGACCACTGCTTATCATTCCGGCTTGGGGTTTCATTAAATCCCCAGAAAGTTTCAGCATGCCAGTTACCGAATATCGGCCAGTCATAGCCATCATAAGCCAAATTGAGACCGGGTATGGTGCGACGCGTATGCCCCCAAGCCAGATTATAAATCGACGTCGGTCCCCACCAATGCTGCAGACTGCCGAAAGTCGCACTCAAATTTCCCCAATTCAGTGCAAGATAACTATCATCCAGTCCATAGTCTGTATCTTCATTGCCGGATTTATCCGGGGAACGCTGATAGTTTGCAGCGACACGAAAAGCATAATCATGTTCTATAAGTTCATAGCTCGATTTTACCTGCCAGTGTGTGGTCAACGGAGCGGCAAAACTCCTGTCGTCCCGAGACGTGCGAGCATACCCTAAAACCACATGTTTGCGACCATTACCTATAGCGTTCTGGTCTAATGCATAACTAAGATGTTGATAGGCTTGCTCAAGTGACGGAGGGAGCGGAACCATATGCATCAGTTGTAGATCGGTATCAAGGCGAGACCAACGGATTGGATAAGAATTGATAGGTACAGAAATAAGACCAGCATCCGCCAGCATCTGTAGATCAGATTTAAGATAGGCATCATCCATAGATACCCAAGGCGCTGCTTTGCTTTCCGGAGAAAGAATAAAAAGCAAAGCAATGAGATAAAATGACAAGTATCTTAGAGGTATATTTTTAGCCAAGACGGGACTCACAATAAACTGACGATCATTAGAAGAAGAAAATAATTCGTTTAAGTACGCTACCGCCCTTGGGTCAGCTTCCCAAAAAGCATGCGAGGAGTTTATCCTTACACTCAAAACAGATACCCACAATACGTGAGCAAACATAATCCGAATGGACTCATAACCAGTTCGCAAATTGAACTAAGTCTACCAAACGTTAAAAGTTAGAAATTTTCAAAAAAAATAGAGGTAACCATATTAAGATTAAGATGCGCACAGGAGTATCATTCACATACTTATATCTATCTTTCATAGTTTTAGTAGAGAGAAGCAAATTTATCAAATGATGAATAAAACGGTTGATATATCAAGATTCATGCCTCATTCTTACTATACACTATCTTAAAAAGTAAAAACTCTTATCTTTCACACAGTTTTATTTACAATAATGCAATTAATAATGCAAGTCTATACTGCTACACATTGATTTATAATCAGATGTGAGACACCTATTCATGTTGTAATCACTGAATTTATGTATCAGTTCCAGTTATCGGACATGTCAAAAACAAACGTGAAGCACAGAGACATCATTCCCTAAGTCAGGTTAAATTTGAAAATATTAATGCAACGATATACATCCGTTTGGCTGGCAGAAATAGATAATGAATTTTTCTAACAATTCACTCTAAGTCGATAAAATCCCACAACGTAGTTTACATAACCGACAGGAATGTATTATCTTTAAAAGGCTCTTGTCTATTTTATGAGCGACATCGATGTTAATGTTATTTCCTAGGAGATAAGTATGAAGAAAACTGCAATTACTTTGCTGGCAATGTTTGCTTTCAGTGGTATTGCAAGTGCTGCCCCAGCCGCGGGCGTTGTTTCCGGTGGTACTGGTTCTGGCGGTGCTGGAGCAGGGGCTGCTGGAGCAGGGGCTGGAGCAGGCGCAGCTGGTAGTGTAGCAGCAGCGACTGGTACCGCGATTGGTGGTATAAGTGCAACGATTGCAGCAACAACTGCAGCGATCGTTGCAGCGACTGCTGTTGCGGTCAGCGCTTCGAATGACACAACCACAACAGTAACAACGCCTCAATAATCAATAGTTATTGACTGTTAATTCAATAAAAACAACAGCCGTCTTCGGCGGTTGTTGTTTATTTGGTTTAATTATACCTCTATGACAAAATTCTTGCGTTTTTCTCATTATTGTTACTTATTATTTTTCACATCATTACTCTTACTTGTCGGATGCTCTCAAAATGCTCAGGATCTGTCTGATACCATCCAATCTGCTTTATGGGGACCGGATGATCATTCCATTACGCCCGACAAAGTTGCCCAAATTCCTTATGCAAGTGTGTATGTCAGGATGGGAGAAAATCCACTCGCGTTGATGATTCTCACATGGGTCGAAACAACACGCTCACCAGAACATCCGACGATTTTCAAATGGCTATCGACCGATCGTGAGATGCTGGTAACACAAGCTGGTAGAGTAATTAAAACTGTCAGCCTAAAAGAAGGGAATCTCATTCATATTGAGTCGAACCATACTGATCCTCTGGTATTAGGACTACAAAAAGACACAACCCCTCGCACATGGCAATATAAAATGACTTGGTCTCCGGGATATCACACAGATTATCAAGCACTATCAACCTTTACGGTTGGAGATGTAGAAAGCAAACATCTGCCCAATGGCACCCAAGCTCTGCTTCATGTTGTTGAACAGGTCGATATTCCCCAGATAAATCAGCAATATCAAAATAACTATTGGATCAGTCCCCACTCGGGTGAGGTGATTGCAAGTGAACAGTACATTTTCCCGGGTTCAGAAAAACTGACTCTTTCTCTCGGCAAGCGTTACGTGGGAGACAATCACGGATGAAGCCATGGACAATCGTCTTTTATTTAACTCTATGCATCAGCACCGGACTGACTTCCGTTTCATTTGCCGCGCCAACTGATGTAGATATTCACTTTGAATCGTCACCACCAAGCCACCTCACCTACAATGATTATCCCCGTCTCGATGAAGTCGTTTTACAAGCGCTGAATCAAACGGGAGCAGATTGGCGTATGATCGACTGGTTCACATCTGCCCTCTATGACATCAACGTCGAATTTAAGTTGAAACAACAAGTTTTCGAAGTCATCGCAAAACAGAAAACCATCGCCAGCAAACGCTATCATGATTCTTGGTTCTACTGGGCACAACTCAGACGCTCTCTCGAATCTCTACACTACGCTAAGCGAATTTTTCAAACGATTGATCCAGATGCAATTCGCCTCCATCTGTCACTGAATCCTAAACTAAGCGGAAACTGGCTCATTACCCTAAAAAGCACACCTAAAAATGTGCTGGTTTTGGGTGGCGTCAAGAAACCAGGCAAACAAACGTGGCAGCCTCGTCTGGATGCGAGAAACTATGTGCAAACTGCCGGGCTATTTGACCAAACGATTTCAAAGGTCATCATAATCCAACCCGATGGCAAAGTAGAAAAACATCCGATAGGGTACTGGAACCAAACCTTTGCAGAAATCGCTCCGGGAGCGATTATTTATGTCCCGCTTACGGTTGAAGAACTCCCTGTTATCTATCCAAATGATCGCAGCCAAAATCCCAACGACCTTGTTGTCGAGTTACTCAGAAACAGATTGCCATGATGAAATACTTATCCGGTTCTTTAACCTGGCCAACTTATACATCCATGACAATTGCGACGATTGTCTTTGGCCTGACATCGCTAAGCGCCCATTCAGACGAATTTAGCCCACCATCACTGACTCATTCCCAATCCGATTTCGGTGGTGTGGGATTAATCCAGATGCCGAGTGGGAGAATGATGCCGGAAGGGGCGCTTGAACTGAACGTCACCAACAATGATGACTATATTAACTATTCACTGTCTCTCCAGTTATTTCCTTGGCTGGAAACGACCATCCGCTATACCCAGATCCATGATTTACTTTATAGTAACGACACATCTTTTAGCGGCGACACAAAATATACCGACAAATCTGCCGATGTAAAACTCAGCCTTATAGATGAAAGTTTTTGGCTTCCCCAAATTGCCGTCGGATTCCGAGATATTGGCGGTACTGGCCTATTTGATGGCGAATATATTGCAGCCAATAAACAGTTTGGTCCGCTTGATTTTACGCTCGGTGTGGGGTGGGGGTATATCGGCAACCGGGGCAATTTATCCGGTGATAACCAAACCTCTTCCGACTGTGGCCGAAGTACAGGTTATCAGGCCACAACCGGCAGCGTTTCTCTTGGTAGTATGTTCACCGGATGTGCTTCAGTCTATGGCGGCATCGAATATCAGACACCGTTTGATCCCCTTGTGTTCAAACTAGAATACGATGGCAATAACTACCAAAGTGATTTTCCTGTCACTCAGGGGAAGAAAGCCATGCCGGTATCCACACCGTGGAACGTCGGACTGGTCTATTCATTCACAGACTGGGCTCGTTTGAGGCTGAGCTATGAACGTGGTAATACATTCACCGCAGGGATTTCTCTCAATACCAATCTTGCGAAACTCAGACCAGTCTGGATTGACGAACCCCGACCAGATTACCATCCACAACCCAAGAAAAGCGCATTGTCAGAAGAAGAATGGCAACGACTTGTAGCTGATGTTCAAAAAATTGCTGGCTATCAACAGGTATCTCTCCGACAGGATCAAGCCAACAAGACCGTGACACTCACAGGGACGCAGCAAAAATATCGTCATAAGAAAGAGGCAGAAGAACGCGCTGCATTGTTGATCGCGAACAGTGGTGTGGATGCCGATACCTATAAAATTGTTGAAACCGCAAATGGGCAACCGCTGACAGAAACACAGATCAACGCTTATGCATTTGAGCGCGTGGCGAAGAATGATTACCCGGGAGCGGATTTCGATGATGCAAAAACGACCAATCAACCCGCTGTTATCTCTGGAGAAGTGAAGGCTCAAAGCACCAAAAACTGGCAATTGGGTCTCACGCCAACTTTACAACAATCTTTCGGCGGCTCTGAGAATTTCTACCTTTATGCCATTGGGGTAAAAGCCAATAGTAGCTATCGGATGGGACAACATGTCATCCTCTCCAGTAGCTTATATGGCAACATTACCGATAACTACGATAAGTATAAGTACACCGTGCCACCAGATGGAACCGATTTAAAAAGGGTCAGAACACTGGCGCGTCAATATTATGATCACACCTTTCGTATGGATAGTCTTCAACTGACCTACTTTGATCATTACGGAGACAACATCTACGGGCAAGCCTATGGTGGTTATCTGGAATCCATGTTTGCCGGCGCCGGTGGTGAAATCATCTATCGTCCACTCAATCAGAACTGGGCTTTCGGGATTGACGGGAATTATGTCAAACAGCGCGATCCCGATAGCGTATTGGGCTTATATAAAGAAGAGCGGCATTTTGATGCTCAAACCGCCCGTTACTACCGCGTTCAAACAGGAACATTTACCGGCCACGCAACTCTTTATTGGCAGCCGCAATTCTGGTCGCTCTTCAATAATACCTTGCTCAAGATTAGCGCGGGTCAGTACCTCACCGAAGATAAAGGGGTTACGGTTGATTTCTCAAAACAGTTTGATAGTGGCGTGATTGCCGGCGTATTCGCAGCGAAAACAAATCTATCTGCGTCAGAATATGGGGAAGGGAACTTTACCAAAGGCGTGTATATTTCGATTCCGCTGGATCTGATGACCATCAAACCAAGTGTTCAGCGTGCCAATATCTCTTGGTTGCCATTGATGCGGGACGGGGGACAAAAACTCAATCGGCAGTATGAGCTTTACAATATGACCGATGCTCGCTCACCTTGGTTTACAAAATCAATTGCAGAATAAACACGATGCATTCATTATGATACTTATCTCATTGATAACGAGATAAGTATCATGCATCCTATATATTATATACTGTCGTAGAGGAGAAAACGGCATGCACTATGACGTCTTTAACGGTGATGCGGATGGTATTATTGCGTTGCTGCAATTGCGTCTGAGTACACCAAAAGCACATCGGTTGATTACTGGTGTCAAGAGAGACATCAAACTGTTGGAGCAAGTCGTCACACTGGGTGATGCAACTTCAGTGACAGTACTTGATATCTCAATGATGAAGAACATTGAGCCGTTACAACAACTCCTCGCCCAACACATTTCCGTTTTCTACTGTGACCATCACCAAAGCGGTACTATCCCTGATTCAGAATATCTGGAAACACTGATCAATTTAGATGCTGAAACATGTACCAGCTTGCTCATTAATCAACAACTCAAAGGAAAATTTGTTCATTGGGCAATTGCCGGGGCTTTCGGCGACAATCTCCATCAACGTGCTCAATCAGTCGCAAATCATGAAAGGTTATCTCAGGAAGATACCGATTTTCTCTGTGAACTCGGGACATTAATCAACTACAACGGTTACGGTGCGACCTTAGATGATCTTCATATACCTCCGGCAGAGCTTTTTCAACAACTGATCAACTACCCCAACCCATTCATGCTGAGAGAAGATCCAGATTCGCCCTATTATCTCTTGCAGCAAGGCTATGCGAATGACAATGCTCAAGTGATGCGTCTCACACCATTGACTGAAAATCAGTCATGTCGAATCTTTGAACTTCCCAATGACGCTTGGGCAAGACGAATTAGTGGGGTGTTTGGCAATCAACTAGCTAACCAATCCCCCGAACTGGCGCATGCGGTTTTAACCCTCAATAAAAACCAGCGAGATTATACCGTCAGTGTCCGAGCACCTTTAAAAAACCGGATCGGTGCTGATGACGTTTGTAGTTTATTTGCAACAGGCGGGGGACGAAAAGCCGCAGCCGGCATCAATGCCCTGCCTTGCGACCAAAAATCCTACTTTATCGATACGCTGACCCAGTATTATCAGTCACTGTAGCAACCGAGAATTGCCGCTAAAAAACAGTGTCGCTGAAAAATACTGTCACAAAAGCGTTTTAGCGTTTAAAAAATGGGCTACAACCGGAGGGGCATCAGACCCTGTCCCCGCTTCCTTTACCAAGGGCTGTCTGAATAATGTATAAGAAATAGTGCCGGATATTCATGGTCTGAATCATGTTCTGGTCCATCTCAGCAAGCAATTCAGGCGTAGACATGTCAATCTCATTGACTTGCGCTAATCCGGTAATGCCAGGCAGCACATTAAACACGCCCCGAGTTTCCCTTGCTTCAATCAGTTGAGTCTGATTAAACAAGCAAGGTCTTGGACCGACCAAACTCATCTCCCCTTTCAGCACATTGATGAGCTGCGGTAACTCGTCGATCTTGGTTTTTCTTAAAAATGAACCTAACTTTGTTACCGAAGCCGAACCGACCAGATGTGTCGCAACAGACTGAGTATCAGGCGGCATGGTTCTAAACTTAATCAGTGTAAATGGCTTTTGATACCGACCAACTCGAGTTTGGGTAAAAATCGGACTCTTGGTATCAAAATATCCCACAATACAAACACACAACATGACGGGCCACAGAATCGCAAGCCCAAGTAGTGCAAAAATAAAATCTAGTAATCTAATCATTGTTGCTCTTTCTGCTGTTGATATGCCAGAACCGTTTGTTTAAGACCGTCTTCCAGAGAGACTGGCGGAGCCCAACCCAACGTCTCTTTGGTTGCACAAATATCAAGTTGCAAAGGATAACATAACCGTTGACCCACTGCCCGTTTCCCGAATAATGATAGTCCCCACAACAAAAACTGAGGGGGAATCGGTACTAGGCGGGACGGTACATTCATGACTTTCGCGAGAAGACGTAGGAGCTGGGAAATCGTGATATCGTGGTCATCAGAAACAAGAAATGTACGCCCTGTCGCAGCCTGATGCGTACAACACGTGATGATGAGATCAGCCAGATTATCGAGATAAACTAAACTTCTTTGTGCTGTAATCCCCCCGAATGGGAGTGGTATTGCTTTCTCGACCCAGTTCATCATCGCTAAAAAATTGGCTTTGACCCCAGGCCCGTAAACCAATGGCGGACGAATCACAACGACTTCCAGCCCGGTGTCATCAGCTAACTGCCATAAACCGACTTCCGCCTGATATTTACTGATGCTGTAAGAGTCTTCAGGTTTCCTATCTAATGTCGGTAAAAAAGGGCGCCCTGCTGTCGTCCACTCACCGTTGACCTTAATTGAACTAATAAATACCAACCGTTTTACACCCGCCTTTGCAGCCTGACGGGCCAGATTCAGTGTCCCCAGCACATTGGCATCATGATAACCATGTTGCGCTTCTTCCGGAGATTCATGCATTTGATGCACCCTGGCAGCACAGTGCACCACACAATCAACACCATCAAGAACCGGACTCCAATCAGTATCAGCACCGAGTGAACAAACAATTGACGGTTGCTGCACATGATTTGCAGTTCTGCCGTGCGTTAACACATCCCACCCTTGAGCATGAGCCATTTGTGTGACACGTCTTCCAACAAAACCTGAACTACCAGTAACAAAAATTTTCACGCGATATCCTACAATATATAGATGCTCAAAAAGCGGCCTAACAATATCGATTACTTACAATAATCCGAAGTTTACAATTGATTCAGATGAAGTGTAAGACTTAAACTAGACCATCGGTGCTCAAGAACAAAAATATACAACCGATAAAGATAAATAAGACATAAACCTCCCACATCTCAGTGTTATCAATTGGGCATAAAGCAATGTTTACTCCGATTCAACTACTTTTCCGAACCAGACGTCGCAATAAGCGCGTCATTAGCATTGGTTATGATATCCTCTCAGTCTTGACATCATTGCTCTTTGCAATGGTTCTCCGTCTTGATGGTTTCCATTTCGTCCTGGGATATAGAGAGGGGTTTTGTGTTTTAGCAACAGTTTTAGTAACACTGATAACTTTTGTGCGGTTTGGCATGTATCGCGCTGTACTTCGTTATATGATGCTCCCCGCAATCGGGCATATATTCTTAGCGGTTTTTCTATCCTCTTTAACACTTGCACTCAGTGGTTTTTTCTTTCAGGCATTTATTCCCAGAAGCGTTCCATTTATCTACGCTGGTTTGGCGATTCTGACTCTGGGTGGGCCTCGAATCCTAATTCGAACAATTTATTACTACGATTACAAACGCCATAAACCCAATGTGTTCATATACGGTGCTGGCGCAACTGGCAGAGATCTGACCTATGCTCTCATACAGGGTGATGAATATCATCCGGTGATTCTGCTCGATGATGACCCGACCAAAACCGGACAAATTATGTTTGGTATTCGAGTTCATCATAGTGATGAATTCGAGCAGTTAAAATCACTCTATCAACCAGTGAAACTACTGCTTGCGATCAATAACATCAGCAAAGGTGAGCGGCTGCGATTACTTGAAAAACTCTCTCACTGGCCGATAGAAGTACAATCGGTGCCTAGTGTGGAAGATATAGCCACCGGTAAAGCAAGAGCTACCGATGTCAGGGATCTGGATCTGTTCGATCTACTTGGTCGGGCACCGGTTGATCCCGATCCAAGTTTATTATCAAAAAATATCACAGATAAAAGTGTTATGGTCACGGGCGCGGGTGGATCCATTGGTTCAGAGCTTTGCCGACAAATACTGTCACAAAGTCCAACAACACTCGTCTTATTCGAACTTAATGAGTATAACTTATATAAGATTGATCAAGAGCTTCAATCGATAAAGACCCGAAATAATTTACAAACAACAATCATCACTGCTCTTGGCTCCGTACAGAGAGCAAACCGAGTTCTCAAGCTGATGCAGGCACACAACGTAGAAACGGTTTATCATGCAGCGGCCTATAAGCATGTCCCGCTCGTTGAAGACAATATTGTCGAAGGCATCCGTAACAATGTCTTCGGAACATTATCCTGTGCCAATGCGGCCATTCAGGCTGGCGTCAAAAACTTCACACTGATATCGACAGACAAAGCTGTTCGCCCGACCAATGTCATGGGAGCGAGTAAACGAATGGCCGAGCTTGTACTTCAGGCACTTACAGATAAAGAGACGGACACAACATTTACCATGGTTCGGTTTGGCAATGTATTGGGCTCTTCAGGATCTGTCGTGCCACTTTTTAAAAAGCAAATTCGCCAAGGGGGCCCAGTCACCGTTACGCATCCAGATATCATTCGTTATTTTATGTTAATACCTGAAGCCGCACAGCTCGTCATTCAAGCAGGAGCCATGGGACATAACGGTCAGGTATTTGTATTAGACATGGGAGATCCAGTAAAAATACTAGATCTGGCAAAACGGATGATTCACTTAATGGGTATGAAAGAATACTACGAAGGAAAAGTAGATGAAGGGGATATCGAAATCCGTTTTACAGGGTTACGTCCCGGTGAGAAATTATATGAAGAACTATTGATTGGGGAAAATGTCGAAGGGACGAGCCATCAAAAAATCATGGCTGCGTCTGAAGACAAACTTTCATGGGAAGAAATGGAAATACTTATAAATCAACTGGATATATGTTGTCATGATTTTAATGTGGACTGCATCAAGCAAATTTTACTTGATGCGCCTACCGGCTATAATCCCAAGCAAGAGGATCTTTAATTTATTTCGGTTGTCAGTCACAATCATGATACTCTCATTGCAAATAACGAAACACATTTAGGCATGAAACATAATGATTTTTTCTTGTTCTTAATTCTGATGCGACAGTTAATCTAGATACAATTAATAAACTGTTAATAGAAGCATAAAAATAACCGATCATTATCGGTAAGAATAAAATCAAAAAAACTACTATTATTGACTGGACTGCTGGCTCTTTCTTAATGTTTAAAACTGCGATATGCAAGGAAACGATTCCAAGTTTCCTGCATAAGTTAATTTATCAACATTAACAACATCATCGTTGTATCTCGAATAATATCACGAACAACCACGGAGCTAACGAACCCTGCGCCGTCAGCGACCAAATTTTTCATTCAATAACTTCCTAATTAACTGTATTAATCGTAGATACGCAACTACCTCTGGGTAAAGCTCTCAAATGCTTATCTGCCGAGGAATAATTATATTGGGTGGATGATCATGTATCTTTAACTTGAGGCGAGGTTAACCCATGCTTAACCCTGATTTTGTGATTACATCACCATATCAACTCGCTATAATGGGCGACAATTATACACATGCATACTCTTCACAGGAAAACCTATGATCATCGTAACCGGCGGCGCTGGCATGATTGGCAGCAATATCGTAAAAACCCTCAATGACAAAGGATTTGACGATATCCTTGTCGTTGACCATCTCAAAAACGGCAAAAAGTTCAAAAACCTCGTTGACCTAAGCATAGCCGACTACATGGATCGTGATGACTTTTTAGCACAGATTATGGCTGGTGATGATTTCGGTCCGATTGAAGCGGTTTTTCACGAAGGCGCTTGCTCAGCAACAACTGAGTGGGATGGCAAATACATGATGCTCAATAACTATGAGTATTCAAAAGAGCTGCTCCATTACTGTTTAGACAGAGAAATCCCCTTTCTCTATGCTTCGTCTGCAGCTACTTACGGAGAAACAAAGACGTTCATTGAATCACCTGAGTACGAAGGTGCATTGAATGTATATGGTTACTCCAAACAGCAGTTTGATAACTATGTTCGTCGTCTCTGGGAAGATGCAGAAGCAAATGGTGAACAGCTTTCACAAATCACGGGGTTCCGCTACTTCAATGTTTATGGCCCTCGAGAAGATCATAAAGGCTCAATGGCGTCCGTTGCTTTTCACCTCAACAATCAGATGAAAGCGGGCGAAAATCCCAAGTTATTTGAAGGTAGCCATCACTTTATCCGCGATTTTGTGTATGTCGGTGATGTGTGTCAGGTGAACTTATGGTTCTGGGAACAGGGTATTTCCGGTATTTTCAATTGTGGAACAGGCAAAGCCGAGTCATTTGAAGAAGTTGCCAAAGCTGTCATTAACCATCATGGCCGTGGTCGTGTCGAAACCATTCCGTTTCCTGAACACCTGAAAGGCGCTTATCAAGAATTTACCCAAGCCGATTTGACCAAGCTACGAGCAGCAGGATGTGACATTGTGTTCAAAACCGTAGCTGAAGGTGTCTCAGAATATTTACATATCATTAATCAATAGCATTTAACCATTTCTAATCAGAGAGATACTTGTATGATAGTCAAGTGTCTCATTTTTAATACGTTAGGTTGGGAGTCGTTATGAAAATTGCTGTTGCTGGAACTGGATATGTCGGGTTGTCGAATGCAATCCTGCTTGCCCAGAATCATACTGTTGTCGCGTTAGATGTTATTGAGGAAAAAGTCGCCTTACTCAATGAACGAAAATCGCCCATTATCGATCAAGAAATCGAAATGTTCTTGTCATCACGGGAATTGGATTTTAAAGCGACACTAAATAAGGAAGAAGCATACCGAGATGCCAATTTTGTCATCATCGCCACACCGACAGATTACGATCCACAGACCAACTATTTTAATACCACGACAGTTGAAAAGGTCATTCAGGATGTGATTGCAATCAATCCTGAAGCAACCATGATCATTAAATCTACGGTTCCGGTTGGTTACACCGAACAGATCAAACAGCGCTTCAATTGCCCAAATATCATTTTCTCCCCTGAGTTCCTCCGTGAAGGGAAAGCGCTACACGATAACCTTTATCCATCACGGATCATTGTCGGTGAGCAAAGTGATCGTGCGACCACTTTTGCCAACCTGCTTGTAGAAGGAGCCCAGAAAGAAGACATTCAAGTGCTTTTTACCAATGCCACAGAAGCTGAAGCGGTCAAACTCTTCTCCAATACTTATCTGGCTATGCGGGTCGCTTACTTTAATGAACTCGATTCTTATGCCGAAGCGCATGGTCTGAACACCCGTCAGATTATTGAAGGCGTCTGCCTCGATCCGCGCATTGGCAATCATTATAACAACCCTTCTTTCGGTTATGGTGGTTACTGTCTGCCAAAAGATACCAAGCAGCTTCTGGCAAACTACAACACCGTTCCCAATAATATTATCGCCGCAATTGTCGATGCAAACCGAACTCGTAAAGACTTCATTGCAGAAAGCATTCTGAAGAAGAATCCACAAACCGTCGGTATCTATCGGCTGATTATGAAGTCCGGTTCGGATAACTTCCGAGCCTCATCTGTTCAAGGCATCATGAAGCGTCTGAAAGCCAAAGGACTAGAAATCGTCATTTATGAGCCCACAATGAAAGAAGATCAGTTCTTTAATTCCCGAGTGATGCGTAATCTGGATGAATTTAAACAGATGGTCGATATCATTATTTCAAATCGGATGTCAGATGAATTGTCAGAAGTTGCAGACAAAGTCTATACACGAGATCTATTTGGTTCCGATTAATCACACCTTATAAAAAGAGTTTTGATAGAACATTCAGAGCTCTTTTTTCTCAATCAATTAACCTGTTTTCTCCGAATGTTGTAGAATGTATATATCACTTTTATCAATTGGAGAGCATAGTGAGACATCCCGTAATATTACATATATGCCTGTCAAAAGGATGGGGGGGCTTGGAAATGTACCCAATCAGAATGGGTAAACAGTTCCTCTTCGCAGGCTATCAAATATTCGGTTTATGTCTGGCTGACACACAAGTTGAGTCAGGGATGAGAGAAAACCAATTTCCCTTATATACTGCGAGAAGCAAGTCTCAATTGCTCAGTGTCAAACTGTTCTCTCTCATTCAATGGGTCAAACAACATCAGATCAATGTTATTCACTGTCATAAATCCGGAGATCTCTTAGTTGCAGCCCTGATTAAACAATTTGTTTCAGTGAAAATCATATTCACTGAACATATGGGTGTGACAAGAAGTAAAAAAGATCTCTTCCACAGTTGGGTCTACCAACAAGTTGATCAAGTTTTGTCGATCAGTGATGAAACATACCGGAGAAATGTCAATGCACTTCCGGTACCACCGGAGAAAATAACACGCTTGTGGTTAGGAACGGATATTCCTGACAAAGCAGAACTGCTTCCCAATGAAATCGCGACCATCAAACAAGCACTCTCACTTCCGGAAAAAGATTTTGTGATCGGAACTCTCGGCCGCATTAGTCCGGGGAAAGGACAAATAGAACTCGTCAAAGCTTTTGCGCGGGTTCAGCAAAACCTCCCTCAGAGTAAACTAGTTATCGTTGGCGGATTGGAAGCTTCACAAGGATGCGATTTAGCTTATCTTGATCAGGTCAGGCAAACCATTCAATCTTTAGATTTAAGCAGCCATGTTATCTTCACCGGTTTTCGTCGGGACACTCATCAACTGTTATCTATCATGGATATCGTTTGTTTACCTTATGCCAATGAGGCATTCGGTTTAACTGCAATCGAAACGATGGCAGCTCAACGCCCCATTGTGGCGGCCAACACCGGTGCTCTTCCGGAACTACTGGAAAATTACGCTCAGTATTGTACCCCGACCAGTGATACATCCATCGCAGAGGCCATTCTGAACAGTTATGAGCACTATGAAGAGGCCAAAAATAACGCAATATCAGCCAGAATGAGAGCATGTAAAGAGTTTTCAATACAGACACATACTCAAAATCTGCTACATTACTATCAGGAATAATCGAGTGCTGCTTACTATACCATCATGCTGATGGTAGTATGCCCTCTCATTTAGATGAGTTGTTCTAAAATTATGCCAATGAAAATCCTGATAATCGGCCCTTCATGGGTTGGAGATATGGTAATGTCGCAGAGTTTGTATCGCGAACTGAAAAGCCGTCATCCAAATGTGACAATTGATGTCTTAGCACCGGCTTGGTGTGGTCCGATTCTGGAACGAATGCCTGAAGTTGATCAGACCATCGAAATGCCAATCGGTCATGGTGATTTCAGTTTCACCAAGCGATGGAAAATCGGCCGCCAATTAGCTGCGAATCGTTATACGCATGCTTTTGTTCTCCCCAATTCAGCCAAATCGGCACTAATCCCCTTATTCGCAGGCATTCCTGTCCGAACAGGATGGAAAGGTGAGATGCGCTATGGTCTGTTGAACGACTTGAGGGCTGACAGAAAAGTCTTTCAATATATGGTGGAACGCTATGTTGCCTTAGCGGTTCCCAAAAGCACAATGACTGATGAAGTGTCACTGGATAAATGCCTCAAACCAAAACTGAGCATTGACTCAAACCAGCAAAAGCGTTTACGGCAACGTTTTTCTTTAATATCTGATCGAGAAGTCGTTGGTTTATGTCCTGGTGCAGAATTTGGCCCAGCCAAAAGATGGCCAAGTCAACATTATGCAGAATTAGCATCAGCTCTGATACAAGATGGGAAACAGATTTGGCTATTTGGGTCACAAAAAGATCAAGAAGTCACGCAACATATTCGCAGCTTACTCCCTTTGGAACACCAGTCACACTGTTTTGATTTGGCAGGAAAAACAACACTCGTCGAGGTAGTCGATTTACTCGCCTGTTGCCATACTGTCGTCAGTAATGATTCGGGTTTGATGCATGTTGCCGCAGCGGTCCATTGTCATATCGTTGCCATCTACGGTTCCAGCTCACCACAATACACGCCACCATTGTCAGAAAATGTAATTACACTAAGTACTGATATAGAATGTAGGCCTTGTTTTCAAAGGGAGTGTCCATATGGGCACCTAAATTGCCTTAAACAACTGACGCCAGATCAAGTCATCCGTCAGATTAGACATCAATAACTCAGATAAGAATTATTATGAAACATCAATGGTTTGAGCGTGGAGCTTTCGCAACAAAAAAAGCCAGAAAATATTTGAGCGAAACATTTTCGCCACAAAATATCAAAAAATTGCCGTCATCAGACATGCGGCCCTCGGTGATCAAGTGATTGCTCGTCCTTTTCTAATCGAAGCAAGAAAATTTTTCCCCAATGCACAAATCACACTTGTTGCCGTATCAAACTATCAATATGGTATGCCAGACGACCTGGTTGATCGTGTTCATATCATGCCCGGCAAAGATAAAAAACAAGAAACATCCGTGCTCGATAAAATCAAGAACATTAAAGCGCTAGGAGAACAAGATATCATTTTTGACTTGGCCAGTACCAATCGCTCACACTGGATGATGGCATTGAGTCAGGCCAAATTGAAAATCGGTTTTCCATACAAGAGCTATCTTCGCGGCGTACTGTACAATGTTTGCGTGCCGCGTTCAGATTTCCAACCGGAAGTCGAATGCATGTTAGATATGCTAAAAATACTGGGACATCATCCAAGTTACCCGCTCGATTTTAACTATCCAGATCATCGTGTCGAACAAGATAAAGCCAATCCATTTATCTTATTCTTTAATGGTGCTTCTCAAACTTCAAAGATTCTGAGCCAGCAGCAAATGAAAGAACTCATTGAGCTGTCTTTAGCCAATCATCCCGAGATTAAGCATATTTTTCTTGAAGGTAAAAACCCGTTTGAGAAAGGTGATTTCTTGGAAGAGCTCAAACAATACTCAAATTTCGCAATTCAGGCTTGCCTCCCTCTAGAACAGCTTATTGAACTGACCGCGAAAGCCTCTCTTATGGTAAGCCCTGATACAGGGGTTAGAAATGTAGCGATTGCAACCCATACACCGACGGTTGGTATTTTTTACTCAACAGTCCCCTTTCGGTATACACCGCTGTATGAGAAGCATTATATCGTCATGAATGCTGATGGCAGTATACCGAGTCCACAAAAAATATATCAGGTAATTAAAAGTGAAATCTCATCATGGTCGTAGAGATGGAAAATACATACTACAAAAAAATACTGAATGGCTGCCTATTTTTAGTCCCGGCATTGCTGTTATGTACTAAAAATTTCAGTATTGGTGCTATCTTAATTTTACTGTTCACTTCAGTATGGTATCTCATTAAAGAGAAGAAAGATTATACTCTAGACAAGTTAGACTGGATGGTAATTGCTATTCTTTCTGCTTACTTCATCGCGAATATTCCTGTGTATCTATCGGATATGGAAACAACAAGATACTTTAAAGGTGCTTCGCGTTATTTATTCATCATCCCGATCTATTTTTTCATTCGACACATCCTCAATGAGACGACAACACCAAGAAAATATCTTGATTGGGGAATATTTTTGGGCTCAATTGGCACAATTATTATTTCAGTTTATCAATTTTATATCAAAGGCATGCCCAGAGTAGATGGTTATTTATACAGTATTAACTTTGGCTATTTATCCTGCTCCCTTGCCTTTTTAGCTCTCACTCTGGCTTACAGTAGCCATATAAAGAAGATATTATGGTTATCTTCCTTAATTTGCTGCTTTGCAACCATACTGACATTAACCCGAGGCGCTATTTTCGCTATTCCATTACTCGTCGTTTTTAGCATCCTATTTCAATCCAAACAGCATAGACTCAGAAATATGCTAAAAATAGTGATTGTCATGTCGGTATTTTTTATCGTTTTCTATACTTATTCGTCCAAATTTCAAGACAGGATCAATTACACAACTACTGAATTCCACCGAATTTTATCAGGCGATGTCGCTGACGCTAAATCTTCTGGTGGACGGATTCAACTGTGGCACTCTGCGACACAATCCTTTATGAAGAGTCCACTTATCGGTCAAACATATGCTCAAAGAGAAGCAACTATTCGACAGCTATACCAAGAAGGGAAAGTAAGTCATTGGCTGACCAGTGTCAAAAGAGCTCATGCACATAGTCAATATTTTGAAATGTTAGCGAGCAATGGCATACTCGGCATTCTAGCGTTTGTTGCACTAATCTTCGTGCCTCTATTTTTCTTTTTAAGACATGTGAAACAATCTACACATGCATTCAGCGGATTCATTTTTGTTTTAGGGTTTTCAATTTTTTGTTTAACCGAAGTGCCTCTGGAGCAAAATTTAATCAGTAGTTTCTACGGCTTTATGCTTGCTGTACTAATCAATTTTACCCGAAACGATCTTAATCATATTCAAGATAATGAAACATAGTGGGACAAAATAATGAACTTCATCATCATCACCAACCGCTCAATTCGACTGATAGGGAATCTATTTAAACTATTCTCTTACCTTTTTCATGCGGTTTTACCTAAAACTCGTTTTACCATACCAATCTACTCCAAGCATAAGTTGGATTGGGAAAATACCAGCGCGATTCCAAGAGTCATCTGGCAAACCAATTATTCTAATCGCAGCACATTACCTGTTTATCTCAATTACTTATTTAATCGTTTGATGTCTCTGGATTATGATTATCGATATGTCAGTACCGAAGAGCGCGAACAGTTCATGAGAGAGCAAGCCCCTGAACATGTGTATAAAGCCTATCAGAAACTGACTGATGGCGCTGCTCAAGCCGATTTATGGCGAATTACAGTGTTGTATCAACAAGGCGGCATCTATATGGATATTGATGCCACTTTGGTATGGCCACTCCGTAGAATCTTAAAAGATGAACAAGAAGCACTATATATCAAGTTTAAAAAAGGGAATACGGATTATACAAATTTCTTTCTGGCCACAGTGCCTAATAACCCTGACTATCAAACGATTATGAATACGATTGTTGGTAACATCGAGAACTATGACGTCGAGAAAGGCGTTTATGGAACAACAGGACCATACGTATTAAATCGAGTTCTAGAAGGAAAAGAAGTCCATGCACGCGGAAGAAATTATGTATGCATACAAGGTACTTTTACAAATGAGCACTTCCAATATTTAGATAAACCCCGTGGTAAGTGGACCCATATGGATCCCAAAGACTTAGTCAAAAAATAAATATGAATTACTTTATCCGACTAATTTATACGCTAGTACTAACAATTATTGCACCTTTTTATCTCTTGAAGTTATTCAAGAAAAAAACGGGAAAGCCTTATGTCGGTTCTCGCTGGACTGAGCATTTCGGTTTTATACCCTCTTTATCCACATCAGAAAATCAAGAAGTGATCTGGATTCATGCTGTCTCTGTCGGTGAAACTCTCAGCGTAATCCCATTGATCAAACAACTACATGTCGATTTCCCTGAGAAAAAAATTATCATTACAACAACAACCCCAACGGGTGCAGAGCAAGCACAAAAAATCAGCTCTATTGCAGAGCATCGATATATGCCTCTTGACTTTCCTTTTGCTATTCGTGGTTTTCTTCAATCAGTAAAACCAAGTCATTTAATTATTATGGAGACTGAGCTCTGGCCTAATTTATTGTATATGGTAAAAAAGAGTCGTATACGAATCTCCATTATTAATGCTCGATTATCAGAAAAATCATATCGTAATTACCAAAAAGTAAAACCTTTAATCAATTTATGTCTACCCCAAGTTGACCATATCTATTGCCAACATAAAGATGATAGTAACCGATTTAAAAAACTAGGTGCACATGCCTCACAATTATCAGTTACTGGTTCGATTAAATATGATATTGAAATTTCAGAAGAAATTAAAAGAAAATCAGGATCTTTGCGACACAGCATAGGTTCCGAAAGGCCGGTATGGATTGCAGCCAGTACTCATTTAGGAGAAGACGAATTAATACTTGAAAATCACAAGCGGATTTTGAAAGAGTACCCAAATGCACTCCTTATACTTGTCCCTCGCCACCCTGAAAGATTTAACTCGGTATATGAACTCTGTGTAAAAGAAGGTCTGAGCACTCAAAGACGAACTCAAGAAAGCACACATAGTCAACCATATCAAGTATACCTTGGAGATACGATGGGAGAGATGTTGACCCTGATGGGTGCAGCTGATATCTGTGTCATGGGAGGAAGTTTCATCGGAAAAGCTGTTGGAGGACATAATGTCTTAGAGCCGGCATCTCTAGGAATACCAACAATCACTGGTCCAAGTTATTATAACTTTCGTGATATCACTTTATCTTTACACGAGTCCGGAGCACTCCTTATTTTGGATAGTGGGGATAAAATTGCTCCCAACATTATGACATTATTAAAAAATCCTAATCAATTGAGGCAGATGTCATCTCAGGCCAAAAATCTCGTCATGAACAATACTGGTGCCTTAAAGAAAACCGTTAATATGCTATTTTACTCATAATCTTCTTAACCCACTGCTCCAACGTATACTTATATATTACATCACTATCTATGGACTCATATGGCTTATTAAAAAAATCATTCTGAATTTTGTAATCATCTTTAATTATAGCTATGTTATTAGGATTATATATATCATAGTTTCTAATATAGGAGTTTGTTGTAACCAATTTTCTTTGATAGCCAATAGATTCATAAATTCTAAATGACAAACCTGATTGTTCCCCCTGTAATACATCCAAAATGCCCTTTGACTCACTAATACAACGAGCTAAATCTTCACCTAAAATCAGCTTATCTGTCGACTTTATTCGATGATCTTTTATATAATTCATTTTACGAGGATGATCACAATAAAATATAATATTAGGATTCAACCAAGGATTAGCATCTAGAATTTTTCTTACATGTTGATATCTTTCCTTTGTAAAATACATGATAGAGAATAAATCATACTTACACTCGTCATAGTGAAAGATCGCATTCCACGTTGGATCTAAATAATTATTTATTTTTATAAACCCACTTTCTTTACAATCTATATCATCATAACTAAATACAAAGTCAAACATGTCAAGGTTATCTGCATTATCAGGAGATTTTCTTAAACTATCCCATAATGTCGCAACTAATGTAGCTGTATTGGATTTCAGTATTTCCAAATGATGACGGTTAAATAGATTAGGATCAGTCATTATAACCACATCATATTTATCTCGACCAATAAAAAAACTTGTCAGCATTTGTTCTATCTGAACTTCTGTCTGTTTATGTTTATAGTTTAAACCTGATAATTTACTATAGAGTTTTGACATAACACGATGGCAAGTATCAATATACTGAAATTTAGATAAGTCAGAATGGTCGAGATGAGTAACATAATGTCCTTGGCGAGACATTTCATCAATGATTGGAGTTGCTAATCCAGACCAATTTGGGCAAATAAAAAGAATATTCATCGATGTAATCCAACCTTATTGACTCTAATACACATACTATACTCACCTTAAACTCATTTAAATATTAGTGATTCTGCTACACAATAAATATGATAGTCTTCATGACTTATTCGCTATATGTTCGATACAAACAATCAAATGATGAAAGTGTCCAACAAATATTCCGCTTCTGCTGCTCCTTCAAGAATGAGCGTTTCAGGCGAGATATATTATCCTCCTTCCAACCACCATCAGGCTGAATCATACACTTATCAAAATCAATAATCCAAACTCGTTCTTGCTCATCAACCAAAATATTGTGAATATTCAAGTCGGTATGATTGACTTGGGCATCATGCATCTTACGAATCTCTCGCCCGATTTTCACATACATTTCATCATGTAATGCATTTTCCTGAAGAATTGTCACCAAATCACGAGCATTGGGGATTTTTTCCGTGATTAAATCGGCTTGATAGCACACATGCTTTTTCACCGCTCTGGCCGCAATCGGACGCGGCACATTCACACCTGCATTTCTCAAGTGGTTTAAAATCTGAAATTCTTGATAACTTCTAGTTTTATCCCATTGATAAAAAAGATAATGATCACGAACGAGCCGCCCAAACAAGCCGCCCCGTCGGTAATGCCGCAATGCACCCTGAAGGTTATCGAGTTGGATAAACCATGTCGTCCCTCTGCCATAGGCCTGACCGACAATCTTATCCTGTTGCTGCCAGAAACTGACATCAAAACATTGCTCCGGAGATGATGATAACAACGTCTCGTCATACCACACCCGTAATTTACCTTTTTCGAACGTTTTCACGGCTTACCCAATGCTTAAAACTTCACTCAATCAGCATTTTACATTTTCTTCCGCTCTCTGCATAATTCCGGACAACTCTCATTGCTTTATAGTGTTCATTATGGCGTTATTTGATTCCGCCCCTCGATCGATATGTATCCTGCGTCTGTCTGCCATTGGAGATGTGTGCAATGCCGTTGCAGCGGTTCAAACCATTCAACGCCAGTGGCCTGAAACCAACATCACTTGGATTACAGGTCGGTTAGAAGCGCAATTACTGGCTGGTCTCGATAATATCAACCTCATTGTGTTTGATAAAAAGCAAGGCTGGCAAGCCTACCGACAGCTCTGGGCAACCCTGAAAGGGGAGCGATTTGATGCGCTCCTCCATATGCAGTATGCATTTAGAGCCAGTATTGCCACGTTGGGAATCAAAGCAACCTATAAGTTAGGCTTCGACGCCACACGCAGTCAAGACTGTCAAACTTGGTTTACCAATCAGCACGTCCCTTCCCCGAATAACCCTCATGTACTGGATGGCCTGCTTGCCTTTGCACAATATATTGGTATTCGGGATATCACACCAAAGTGGACACTCACTTACAATCACCATGACCAGCAATGGGCAACGCAACAACTCAGTCAAGACAAGCGGAATCTGGTGGTAGTTCCCGGCGCCAGTAAAGCCTATAAAAACTGGACAGCCGCAGGCTACGCTGAAGTGATACGATATATCCATCAGCAGGGTTGGCATATCATCCTTGCCGGTTCCCCCGCACAAGTCGAACTCGATTTAGCCAACCAGATACTTGATTTGATCGATTTCCCGGTGGCCAATCTAGTCGGTCACAGCACCTTGAAACAGATGCTGGCTTTGTTAGATCACAGCGATCTGGTGATTGCACCGGACACCGGGCCGACTCATATGGCCAATGCCATGGGGACGCCAGTTATCGGATTGTATGCTCACCATAACCCACAACGAACCGGGCCTTATTGCTATCAGAATTATGTTGTTTCCGTCTATGAAGAGGCGATTCAAGCAGAAACCGGTAAAACCATCGCTGCGTTAAACTGGCGTGCCCGTGTCAAAGACAAATCAGCCATGTGTCGGATTCAGGCAACGCAAGTCATTCAAATGTTTGAGAAGGCAGTGAAAGATTTTAATCTGTGAGTCAAATCCCGCCCGAACAGGCGGACAAACGACTTAAAGACAAATAGCTGTATCCTGCTATCATCTGACAGCAACCCGACTCGAACAATAACATCATCTCAACGGAGACTTACCATCGTGACACAACCAACCTTAGCCGTGGCCCTGATTGTAAAAAATGAAGCCAAGCATCTGGAAGCCTGTCTAAAAACGGTTCAGGGCTGGGTCGATGAGATTGTCATTCTCGATTCAGGGAGTACCGATGAAACCGAACATGTTGCCCGGCAGTTTACCGATAAATTCTTTTTGAACACTGACTGGCCGGGATTTGGGCCACAGCGTCGTCTCGCACAATCGTATGTCGAATCGGATTATGTCTTATGGTTAGACGCCGATGAACGAATCACACCGGAACTGCGCCGCAGTATTCAAGACGCGGTGAAAGCAAATCGACCCAATACCATCTATCAAATCTCGCGGTTAAGTTGGGTGTTTGGTCGATTCATCCGTCACTGTGGTTGGTATCCGGATAAAGTCCTACGTCTCTATCCAACCCAGCTGACCCAATACAACGATGCATTGGTTCATGAGAAAGTCGAAGTGACATCATCCATGCATGTTGAAACTCTTTCCGGTGACGCAATTCACTATACTTACGACGATATGAATCACTACTTGGTCAAGTCAGCCGGATATGCGAAAGCGTGGGCAGAACAACGCCAACAACGCGGTAAAACAAGCAGTCTCGGCCAAGGCATCATTCATGCACTCGGATGCTTTGTGAAAATGTATGTGATCAAAGCAGGTTTCTTAGATGGAAGGCAGGGATTACTCCTATCCCTGCTTTCGGCACATTCTACATTTGTGAAATACGCTGATTTGTGGATAAGGACAAATACGGCGCCACCCAAAAATTAATATCACCCAAGAGCGATTCGATTTGAATTTGGCTCATATCTTCCTGTTGTGATTGACCACCGCGTGCCGGGGGGGCAAATGATAAATGACGCCCTTGCGAATTCAACGGATACCAGCGTAATGGTGTTGCCGAACGCTTGGCAGGAAAGAAACCAATCGTCGGAACATCAATGGCAGCAGCAATGTGCAAGGGACCGGTCGATCCTGCAATGAAAAGGCTCGCACAGGCAATTGATCTGGCGAAATCGACCAACCCGTCATTCTTATGATAGACAACGGCTTTTTCACCTTGTTGGTTGATCGATCGTTGGAGTTGATAGGCTTTTTCTTCCTCTCCCGGCCCGGCAGTCAGCACCACCTCAAAGTTACCATTTATCCCATCGATCAACTGACTATACTGTTCGAGAGACAGATTATTGGCTGAACCGCCACTTCCCGCATGAACAAACAGCCATGGTTTGGCAGAACCAATTCCTAGCTGAGCAGCCAGTTTGTCTTTTTGTTTAGCGAGTTCTGATGCGGTGAAAGTTAGGTAAGGTGGCTGCGGCTCAACCACGGGGATCTGATGCTCCTGCAAAAAGGCCCGAATCAAATCCAAATTATATTCAAATTCAGGTTTCGCAGACTGTGAGCGCTTCTGCTTCACCCGATGATTGTAAAACACTTGTGCCAGTTTCGTCGCCGGAGCCATTCGGTATGGAATTTTCGCCTTCCAGACCAACAACGCATTGTAAGTGGTCGAAAATAAGTTAATCGACGCATCAAAGTGACGCTGGCGCATCGCTTCAATCAACGCTTGTTGAGATGCTGCTGAACCCTTTTTAGTCGGATCTTCAAGCACGGCATCAATCCACGGGCATAATTCGGCAAGCGCGATAGTATAATGAGGTACTAACGCAGTAATGTGACAATCGGGAATCGATGCTTTGAGCATCGCGAAACTCGGCCATGCCAGCATGAAATCACCGATTTTATCATTACGAATAACAAGTATTTTTTTCATTTCAAACTCTTATTCCGTCACATACCATCGTTCAGACGGACATCAATAGGTTATTTTGAGCCTTTTTGTTACTATAGTGTGAGTGTCAGATACTCTGACAAACTTTGTATTTTGAGCTACCTTCGGTATATACCAAAGGAACGCTGTTTAACTGTTGAGATAACGGACTGTGAGCAAAAAAAAATTATCGCGCGTCATCTATCCGGGAACATTCGATCCACTCACCAATGGACACCTTGATATTGTCAACCGCGCTGCCGGTATGTTTGACGAAGTCATTATTGCTGTTGCCGCCAGCCCCAGTAAAAATACCATGTTTACACTGGCGGAAAGAGTCTTTTTTGCCGAACAAGCAACCCAACACCTGATGAATGTCAGTGTACAGGGATTTTCCGGGTTGTTAGTCGATTTTGCCAAGCAAGTCAGCGCAAACGTCTTAATCCGCGGCTTGCGGACAACCATGGACTTTGAGTATGAGTTCGGCTTGACTAACATGTATCGCAGGCTGATGCCAGAGCTTGAGAGTGTTTTTCTCACCCCGGCAGATGAATTCGCATTTCTCTCTTCAACGATTGTCCGGGAAGTTGCTATCCACGGGGGAGATGTCGATACGTTTGTGCCACCAGTCGTTGCAGAATCGCTGCGTAAAAAACGGAATATCTGACGACAGAGGCCATAGGGCACTATTTTTGACAGAGCGGGCAATAGAAGGTATTCCGTTGTCCAATCTTCTGCGCCACGATCACCTGACCACATTCAGGACACGGCTCCCCTTCTTTCCCGTAAACACGGAGTTCCTGAGCAAAGTAACCGGGTTTCCCATCCGTTTGAGCAAAGTCTTTCAAGGTCGTGCCACCTTGTTGAATCGAGCGGGTCAGCACCGCTTTAATTTCTGTCACCAGCGTTTCCCATTCACGCATTGTCAGTGAACCCGCCTCCCGGGTTGGTCGAACCCCAGTGGTAAACAACGACTCATTGGCATAAATGTTCCCGACACCTACGACCACTTTATTGTCCATAATAAACTGTTTGACTGTCACTCGTTTTCCTTTCGCTCTCGCGGCTATATACTCGGCTGTCAGTTCATCAGAAAGCGGTTCCGGTCCAAGATTATCGAACACCGAATGAGTCATACCCTTCTCTGCCCATAACCACGCACCAAATCGTCTCGGATCGTTATAGCGCAGCACTTTCCCGTTCATCATGAACAGATCGACATGGTCGTGTTTGCCGGGCGGAAGCGAAACATCCAACACGCGCAAAGAACCTGACATTCCCAAATGAATAATCGCAGTGCCGACATCGGTTTCCAACAAGAGGTATTTTGCTCTGCGATGAATTCGCCGAATCACTTGCCCCGTAATCTGCTGTAGCTCAAAAGGAATCTCCCAACGGAGTTTCGGCGTCCGCACACTCACGGATTTCACTTGCTCACCCACCAAAAAAGGGCTAATTCCCAGTCTGCTTACCTCAACTTCCGGTAACTCCGGCATTTCAATTCTCCTGCTGCATTGATAATTCGGCGATAACCGATGGAAACAGATAATGGTCTTCTACGCTGATAGCAATCCAGTGTTCCTGCCAGTTTTTTAATAACCAAAACTGCGGAAAACGATAATAGGTAATCCGCTGCGGCTCTTCCTGCTCTTCATACCAGACTTCAACCGTTCCCGGATCATTCAACTTGCCAGATAATGAGTGGTAGGTCTTTTCATCAACCGGTGTACCAACCAGATTCCGCCACCGTTGTACCAGTTCTAACGCTGAAATATTAAATGACACCGTCGATGTCCAGTCGCCATTCGGGTCACGCACCAGCGACCAAGGCTGAGTGTGTATCGAAGTAATGGTCAGTTGGGGATTGAGAAGCGATGGATTGTTCTGCGCTTCATGAGGTAAAAGATAATTTTTAATCATGGATGGTAGATTCAAAATGACGATAAATAAAATCACCGCCAGAATCAGATAATTATTCCAACGTCGTTTTCGATCCTTCATCAGGTCACTCTCAACAGATATTGTCGCTTATCGATATATCCGTTCATCCTATGATCTTTCGCAGCAAAAAGGTAGGTAGGAGATAATAAAAAACCCAGCCGAAGCTGGGTTTTATAACACTTACAAAAAGCAGTTCAATTACTTGATCTTAGCTTCTTTGTAAACAACGTGCTGGCGAACCACTGGATCAAATTTTTTGATCTCAAATTTACCTGGCATGTTGCGTTTGTTCTTGTCAGTAGTGTAAAAATGACCAGTACCAGCAGATGATACCAGACGAATTTTTTCACGAATGCCTTTAGCCATTGCTCAATTCCTCTTAAACGTTTTCGCCGCGAGCACGAATATCAGAAAGAACGGCATCGATGCCTTTCTTATCAATGATACGCATGCCTTTCGCAGTCAGGCGCAGTTTAACAAAACGTTTTTCGCTCTCTACCCAGAAACGATGAGTTTGTAGGTTCGGCAGAAAACGACGCTTAGTAGCATTACGTGCGTGCGAACGGTTGTTCCCCGCTACAGGACGCTTACCAGTTACTTGGCATACTCGGGACATGAATGTCTTCTCCAAATCGTTTCAGCTCGATATCAACCTTGGTGGCCGAACCTCTCTCCATGTTGAAGGGTGAGGTTTAAAACCATTATGGAAAATCCATACAAGGCTATCAAAGGTCGCGCATTATACTAACTTGATGTGCATTGCTCAAGACCCGAACAGATCCTTTTTTGCAGATCCTGAGATCTTTTTCATCGCCGAGCTGATAATAGGTTGAAAATTTAGTGGCCGAATGATAACAGAATCTCCTGTTCCCACAACTAAAAACTTTCGTAAAAACCATCAAATCAACCGAAAGCGACAACTCTCTCGCAAAATCACGATAAGCCGTTCAACGCCTACCGCACTACCGCAACCAAGCATCAATCAATGTTAAATCCAGCCTCGCTCAGCAAAAGACACAATCTCGCCATCACCGATGACAAAATGATCCAAAACGCGGATATCCACCAGCGCCAAAGCATCGATAATCCGTCGTGTAATATGTCGATCTGCCTGACTAGGTTCTGCAACGCCAGACGGATGATTATGAGCCAGAATCACGGATGCGGCATGATATTGCAATGTTCGCGTCACAATCTCGCGCGGATAAACACTCGCAGCATTGATCGTGCCTTCAAAAAGAATTTCACCACAAATAACCCGATTCTGGTTATCCAGAAACAGCACATAGAATGCTTCACGGCGCCTGTCCCGAAGTATTCCTGATAGATAATGACGGGTATATTGCGGATTCGTCAGTGCATCTCCTCTTTGAATCGTCTCAGAAAAATAACGCTGAGCCATTTCTAACACCGCCTGCATTTGCACAAACTTCGCTTCTCCCAAACCTTTATGTTGGCAAAACACACTCTTCTGGGCTGAAAATAATGCACGAAGTGAACCGAATTCCTGTAAAAGAAAATCAGCTAATTCGAGGACATTCATCCCGACAACACCGGTTCGCAAGAAAATAGCCAATAGTTCAGCATCAGACAGGGCATGGGGACCACGGGAAAGTAACTTTTCCCGTGGCATTGACTCTTTAGGAAGGAATTTCAGGCTCATTGTATAGCTCCTCTCGGTTTGCCATACAAATACTGGAGATAAAATCAAATTCAACTTTGTTGATAAAAAATCCGAGAGATATCAACACCAGTTGCAATTGTTATGTCGGTTAAATCTTAAAGTGCCCGACCAAATCTCCCATTTTCTTGCCAGATAACGCCAAACGGCCACTGATTGATTCCGACTGTTGCAGATTATCGCTCAACTCATTCACAATCTGCTGAATCGCGACCAGATTCTGGTTGATCTCTTCAGAAACCACACTTTGCTGCTCTGCGGCTGACGCGGTCTGAATTCCCATATCCTGAATGGTCCGAATCGATTGAGAAATACCGGACAAGCTGTCTCTGATACGAACCGATTCTTGTTCAGTGCTTTCGCCCCGCTCACGACTCGCTTTCATACGGCTGACCGCTTTCGTCACCCCTTGATTCAACGAATTCAGCATATTGCCGATCTCTTGCGTGCTATTCTGAGTCCGGCTCGCAAGCGAGCGAACTTCATCGGCAACCACCGCAAATCCTCGCCCTTGTTCCCCGGCTCTTGCCGCTTCTATTGCAGCATTTAATGCCAGTAAGTTCGTCTGTTCAGCAATTTCCCCAATCACATCCAGAACTTGTGTGATCTCTCCGGCTTGTTGACTCAATTCCGAGATTGCATCAGAGGTCAGATTCACCTCTTTCACCAAACTGCTAATCCCCTCAATCGCGAAATTCACCTCATCCTGTGCCTCATGAATCTGCCGATTTGCTGACTCTATCGCTTGGGCGGTAGAATTGGTATTCAATGCGACTTCACGAGCTGTCGCACTCATTTCTGTAACCGCAGCAACGACTTTATCGGTTTCCTGACAGTGATTGTTCATCTTCTGATTTGAATGAGACGTCTGCTGATCCAGATCACTCACAGCCGATACCACCTCATGCTCGGTCCGGCTGATATCTGAAATCAGCGGATGTAATTTATCCATGAAGGAGTTGAATGCTTCGGCCACCATACCGACTTCATCATGGCTTTCCACATGTAAACGAGCAGTCAAATCACCACCGCCTGCTGCTACATCCTGCAACGATTTCAGAATATGATGCAATGGTGCGACGCCTTTAGAAACCAACCAGCTCACAATAATAATCGTTAATACCAACCCTGCCACCGACAATCCAACCGCAGACCACATTTGTTGATATAACAGTTTTTCCCGATTCTTCTGAAAAGCCGCCACCTGACGATCAATATCATCAATGTAAACACCAGTGCCCAACACCCAATCCCATTTCGGCAGGTATTCGGCATAACCTAACTTCGGTGCTTGCGCATCCAGAGAGGGCTTATGCCATGAGAAATAGAGGAATCCATCCCCCGATTTTGCCGCTTCAATTAAACCCGCAATGACCGGAACACCATTATTATCTTTCAGGTTATAGAGGTTCTTCCCTTCCAGTTGTGGCTTAATCGCATGCAGTGTATTCACGCCTTGAGAGTTATAGGCAAAGAAATAGCCATCATCATCAAAACGCATGGCTTTTAATATCTCTTTTGCCCGAGCCTGATTTTCACCATTTTGATCACTATCATAAAGAGACTTGATGGCCGTTGTACCCATCATAATATAAGACTTCAGCTCATTTTTATGGCTGGTTACCAATTCTTGTCGATATTGTGCCAGCTCTTGCTTCAGTGAAGTCATCCCACTCCAGTAATACACCATTGTAATCATCGCTGTAATAACCATCAGAGGAATGACAGTAATTAAGAGGAGCTTGGTCCGGCTCCGAAGAGAACTAAACATAAGATTCCTTATCTTTATATCGATTGACTATTTATCAATAGTTTTTTTATTGCATATATTGGCATAAATATCTGTGAGTCATACTCAAGTCTTTGAATATGACAATCTGAGCGGATGAGTTCCTCTGACACAGTTCTGACATCTTTTCAGGAGTTGTGCTAGCATAGCGCGCAGAGTGATTAAGGAATCAAAACATGCAAACATTGGCAGGAAAAAAAATACTGCTGGGGATCAGTGGTGGCATCGCAGCATACAAATGTGCAGAACTGACACGGCGCCTGATTGAACACGGTGCAGAAATCAGAGTCGTCATGACCGATGCAGCAAAATCTTTCATTACACCGCTCACCATGCAGGCTGTTTCCGGCTACCCCGTCTCAGACAGCTTGCTGGATCCGGCGGCTGAACGCTCAATGGGCCATATCGAGCTGGCCAAATGGGCTGATCTCATTCTGTTGGCACCGGCAAGTGCTGACCTCATTGCCCGTATCGCAGCAGGTATGGGGAATGATTTGCTCTCCACTCTTATTTTAGCAACGCAGGCTCCCGTAGCCCTCGCACCGGCCATGAATCAGCAAATGTATCGTCATGTCGCCACCCAGAGAAATCTGGAGACTCTCGCATCATTCGGTATGTATATTTGGGGACCGGATGCCGGAGAACAGGCCTGCGGTGATGTCGGACCGGGGCGTATGCTGGAGCCTATGCAACTGGTGCAATTGTGTGAGCAATTTTTCCACCCCAAGTTACTTACAGGAAAATCGGTGCTCATTACTGCCGGCCCGACCAGAGAAGCACTCGATCCAGTCCGTTATATGACCAATCACAGTTCCGGGAAAATGGGATTTGAGATAGCCAGAGCGGCGGCCCAACTCGGTGCTGATGTCACGCTAATAGCCGGACCGACCCATTTATCGACGCCGATTGGTGCCCAAAGAATCGATGTCAGCAGTGCCGCCACGATGTATGACGCGGTAATGATGCAAGCCCCTGAGCATGATGTCTTTATCAGTTGTGCTGCAGTTGCCGACTATCGGCCAGCGGACATTGCCGATCAAAAAATCAAGAAAACTGACGATTCCGATACCATGACCATCACGCTGGTTAAAAATCCAGATATTGTCGCCTCTGTTGCAGCAATGACCACTCACCGACCATTTACGGTCGGCTTTGCAGCAGAAACCCAACAGGTTGAACAGTATGCCCGTTCGAAGATGGCGCGTAAAAATCTAGACATGATTTGCGCAAACGATGTGTCCGTCAGCGGCCAAGGATTTAATAGCGATCAAAATGCACTTCATCTGTTCTGGCCCACTGGGGAGCAAAAACTACCATTGGCTCCCAAATCACAGTTGGCGCTGGCACTCATGACACTTATCAGTGAAAAAATAGGATAAAATAACAATCGTAACCGACTGAATTCATTCACCCGGTTACTGATAGCATGTGGTAACGGAAAGGGTATGGAAATGACCGGAACAAAAAAAAGTAATCGCCGTGACGAAATTCTTCAGGCACTGGCTGAGATGCTAGAGTCTCATGATGGTGCCTCTCGCATTACTACCGCCAAGCTTGCGAAGCAGGTCGGTGTTTCAGAAGCAGCGCTCTATCGTCATTTTCCCAGCAAAGCCCGCATGTTCGAAGGGCTGATCGAGTTTATCGAAGAAACGCTGATGTCGCGGATTAATATGATCCTCAACGAAGAGAAAGATACGCTCAACCGCCTGAACATGGTAATGCAGTTGATTTTAACATTCTCTGAACGCAACCCCGGGCTGACTCGGATATTATCCGGTCATGCGCTGATGTTTGAAAACGAGCGGCTCCGTGAACGAATCAACCAGCTTTTTGAACGCATCGAAACCTCTTTACGTCAGATTTTACGTGAGCGTCAACTTCGCGAAGGCAAATCATTCCCTGTCGGAGAAAATATTCTGGCAGCTCAACTATTAGGACAGGTTGAAGGAAGTTTGAACCGTTTTGTTCGTTCAGACTTCAAATATCAGCCAACTGCAAATTTTGAACAATACTGGTCACTGCTCAGTGCACAATTGAAATAACACTTTATGAATGATTACAAAATCGGCAAACCTGCCTTTTCCGTCTCATTATTACACCCCAAATACTGGGGTGTTTGGTTTGGATTCGGCCTTCTCGCTGCAATCGTAAATCTCTTGCCTTATTCCGTATCGCTTTCACTCGGACGCTCACTGGGAAAATTAGGCATGAAGTTTGGCAAAAAGCGTGTCCATATTGCCAAAACAAACCTGAAACTCGCCTTTCCTGAGATGTCATCTGATGATATCGAAGCGATGGTAGCCGAGAACTTCAAAAATACCGGTGCGGCTTTAGTCGAATCGGGGATCACATGGTTCTGGCCGACTTGGCGTTTTCGCCGCATTCTGGTTGAAAAAGATATCAGTGCCCTACGCCAACATGCAGAAAACAATAAGGGTGTACTGTTGTGTGCAGTGCATGCCCTGAATCTGGAGATCTGTGCCCGTGGTTTTGCTGTACTCGGCTTACCCGGCTATGGTGTTTACCGCCCACATAGCAATCCTGCTTATGAATTTATCCAGTATCGCGGCCGAACCCGCAACGGCAACAAACTGGTTTACCGCCGCGATCTCAAGCAGATGATTCGCGTGTTACGCAAAGGCGAACGGCTATTTTATCTGCCGGATCAAGACTATGGTCATAATAAATCCGTCTTTGTGCCGTTTTTTGGTGTTGATGAGGCTTGTACCACAACCGGTACCAGCTTGATTGCCTACCCCAGTAAGTGTGCTATTGTCCCCGTTTCCGGATTCCGGACGACTCAGGGCACCTATGAAATCATGGCCGATATTTCGATTGAAGAGCAATATCCCCAGAAGGATATGACGGCAGCAGCAGCTTATCTCAATCAATATATTGAAATGGTGATCATGCGCGCCCCGGACCAATGGATGTGGCTTCACAAACGATTTAAATCGTTGCCTGACGGAACCAGTCACACTCGATATCAATAAACATCAGGATTATGCATTCATGAGTTCAACGCCAGACAATCCTCGTCAAAACAGCATTGACAATTACCTTTACAATCCGACTTTCCAGTGGTCCTTTTTGCATCCTCGCCACTGGGGAACTTGGTTAGGTATCTTGGTTGCTGCACTATTTGCTTTTATCCCCCCGAAATGGCGAGACGGGCTCGCACGTAAAATAGCCAAGCCGATCGTCAATAAAAATGGTCGTGTCGTGCGTCGGGCTCGCATCAATCTCACCTACTGTTTCCCGGAAAAAAGCGAAGCAGAGCGCGAACAAATTCTGTACGAAACGTTTGTCAAAGCAGCCCAGTACATGCTGGGCTACTCTGAGTTTTTAGTGCGCTCGACCCGGCATAATCAACAACGGGGAGAACTGATTGGTGAGGAAAATCTGCTACCGTTACTGGATGCCGGAGAAAAAGTCATCATTCTCGCACCCCATGCCTGGGCAGTGGATTACCCTGCGGTCATGCTGGCGGCGCGCGGTTATAAAGTCACAACCATTATGAAGCCGCAGCGTAACCCGATTGGTGACTGGTTGATGCACGTCCAACGAATGCAATATGGCGGACGTATTTTTGCACGAGACGCGGGTGTGAAACCGTTCGTTCGTTCCATTAAAGATGGTTACATCGGTTATTGGCTTCCCGATGAAGATCATGGCCCTCAGAATTCTGTTTTTGTGCCCTTCTTTGCCACCGAAAAAGCCACGCTGAAAGGTTTTGGCAAAATGGCGCGTTTATCGAAAGCGAAAGTGGTCCCCGTATTACCCGCTTATAACGATAAAACATCCAAATATGAAGTGTATATATTGCCGGCGATTGAAAATTTCCCAACCGGTGATGAAGAACAAGATGCCCGAGCAATGAATCAAGCAATTGAAGATTTGGTCACGCCACATCCGGAACAATATATGTGGAACTTATTTCTGCTACAAACGCAGCGCGACGGCAAAAAAATATATCAGTAACATCAAAAAACTCAGCCAGTGGCTGAGTTTTTTCATTCAGGCAATCATTTCAATCCGTAGCGAATTTAAGCGACACCGTACTGATCACGATAAGCTTTCACCGCTGCCAGATGTTCAGCACTATTACCTTGTTCTTCGAGATAGGTAATTAAGTCGGTCAGGCCGACAATTGAAATCACGGCACAACCGAAGTCTTTTTCCACTTCCTGAATCGCGGATAATTCACCGGAGCCTTTTTCCTGACGATCGATCGCTACCAATACACCCGCCAGTGCTGCACCATTGGCTTGGATAATGGCCATCGACTCCCGAATCGCCGTGCCAGCTGTAATCACGTCATCCACCAACATGATCTTGCCTTGGAGCGCACTGCCGACCAGATGTCCGCCCTCACCATGATCTTTGGCTTCTTTGCGATTGAAACAGTAAGGCGTATCGACATCATGATGATCCGCCAAAGCAACGGCGGTTGTGGTTGCAATGGGAATCCCTTTATAAGCCGGGCCAAACAACACATCGTAATCAATCCCTGAATCGACCAATGCCGCTGCATAAAAACGCCCCAGACGCGCCAAATCCCGTCCGGTGTTGAACAAACCGGCATTGAAAAAATAGGGGCTTTTCCGGCCGGACTTCAAAGTAAACTCACCAAATTTCAGGACTTCTTTTTCAAGGGCAAATTCAATAAATTCACGCTGGTACGCTTTCATGACTTTCTCTCTTTTCGTTGCTCTTTTTTCTGATAACGACTGTCGATGTTCCCACCTACAAAACAACCGCTAAAAAAATAGCGCCAACAAGGCGCCATTCTCGACAATTAATCTTCTAAGGCCGCTTTCTGCACAGCCACAATATCCGTGATACCTTTTTTCGCGACAGCCAGCAGATCCAGCAGTTGTTCATGGCTGAACGGTTCGCCTTCTGCCGTCCCCTGAATCTCAATCATTTTCCCGGCTTCGGTCATCACCACATTCATATCGGTGTCGGCAGACGAGTCTTCGACATATTCCAAATCACACAACACATCATCACCGAGAATCCCGACAGAAACAGCAGCTACATGACCTTTCATCGGGTTCTTCTTCAGTTTTCCGGACTGAACTAAAGACTGAAACGCATCCGCCATCGCCACACTTGCACCGGTAATCGACGCCGTCCGAGTGCCGCCATCAGCCTGAATCACATCACAATCAACCGTGATCATGATTTCACCCATCGCTTCCAGATCAACCACTGCACGTAAACTACGGGCAATCAATCGCTGGATTTCCATCGTCCGACCACCTTGCTTACCACTGGCAGCTTCCCGACGCGTTCGCGAATGAGTCGCGCGCGGTAACATCCCGTATTCAGCGGTCACCCAACCTTTACCCTGACCTTTCAACCAACGGGGAACATTTTCCTCCACACTGGCATTACACAACACTTTGGTATTCCCGAATTCAACCAACACTGAGCCTTCAGCATAGGCAGTATAATGGCGAGTAATTTGAATCGGACGAACTTGATCCGCAGCACGGTTGTTTGGACGCATAAGGTATCTACCTGTTGTTGTCTTGGATGAGTGATGAAATTGGCCGCAGATTATAGCGGAAATCCGCTCAGCAAACCACCATCAAGAATCCCCTGCACAACGCAAGCAACATCAGCCGAAATGACGATAAAACAATCCGCCGGATTCACTCTCAACGCACGTCTTACACGGTAGAATTGTGTTAAGATAAAACCAATATCAAGTCCAAATATTCAAGACTTAAGGAAAATTTGATGATTTATAGTATGACCGCATATGCACGCAAAGAGGTCAAAGCTGACTGGGGTACAGCCGTCTGGGAAATTCGCTCCGTCAACCAACGCTATCTCGAAACCTATTTCCGTCTTCCTGAACAATTCCGTAGCCTAGAACCGATTCTGCGTGAACGCTTCCGCAAACGTCTGGCGCGGGGCAAAGTAGAGTGTCACCTACGCTTTGAGGCAAACTCATCCACAGCAGGTGAGCTAACAATTAACGAAACGCTCGCCAAACAGGTAATCGATGCTGCCAGTCAAGTCATGCATATGACCGGAGAACTCAGTCGCATCAATCCATTTCAGGTCATGCAATGGCCGGGAGTCATGGAAACGCCAGAACACGATATGGACACGATCAATACATCTTTGCTTGATGAGTTTGACGGTGCTTTAACGGAGTTCATCGAATCCCGCGGACGGGAAGGTGAGAATATGAAAGCGCTGATCGAGCAGCGTCTCGATGCCATCACTCAGGAAGCCAACAAAGTCCGTGAACACATGCCTGAAGTCATCGAGTGGCAACGTGAACGTCTGCTGAATAAGTTTGAAGAAGCCAATGTCGAACTCGACCCCGGCCGAATCGAACAGGAACTGGTTCTCATGGCACAAAAATCCGACGTCGCCGAAGAACTCGACCGCCTTGATTCTCACGTCAAAGAGACCAAAAACATCCTCAAAAAAGGGGGCTCCTGTGGCCGCCGTCTGGATTTCATGATGCAAGAATTCAACCGTGAGTCAAACACGCTGGCCTCGAAATCAATCAATACCGAAGTCACCGCTTCCGGCGTCGAACTGAAGGTTCTGATTGAACAGATGAGGGAGCAAATTCAGAACATTGAATAATTTTCTCTTGTTTTCCAAAGCTTTCCAATATTCATCAAAGCCCTGATTTAGCAGGGCTTTTTATTTTCACTCTGTTCTTGTACGTTTCAATCTGTTTCATCTAAGTGGTGAGTTAACTGGTGAGTAATGCCTCGCTATACTTGCATCAAATGGTGAGTATTAGGAGGCACAATGGCATCAATGACCGCAAAGCAGGTGGCATCACTTGCAAAATCAGGAGAGCCGACAAGGAAATCCGACGGAAAAGGACTCTACTTTATCGTTCCAGACTCGGGAGCGCCCTATTGGGCCCTTCGATATAGTGGAAATGGCAAACGTAAACAAATGACTCTGGGGCAGTACCCTAGTATGTCTTTGGCCGATGCAAGATCAGAAGCTGAGGTGTTTAAACGTGACTTAAGGCAAGGAGTAGATCCCCTCATTGCAAAACAGCGTCAAAAGTGGACTGGTATCATATCGGTCGATGATTTATTTGAGGATTGGTATAAAAACGATTTAGCGCCAAGGCTAAAGCATCCCAATATTCCAGCTCGAATATATAGAAAGGAAATTAAGCCAGTCATCGGCGAGTTCAAAATTCAGGACGTCACAGCTCTGGATGTTCGATAGATAATTCAAAGAGTTAGGGATAGCGGCCGTCTAACCATTGCCAATGACACTCTGGGTTATATGAAGCAGCTTTTCAAGCACGCTTTAAAGCTTGGATTAACCGCCAATAATCCCGCTGCACCTTTCACAATAAACGATGCTGGAGGCCTTGAAAACAGTTGTAAACGGGCATTAGATCTGGATGAAATCGAGAAAGTCTTTAAAGTATTTCGTAGCCATCTAAATAGCTTTGGTAGAGATAACTATTTGCTGTGCTGCCTCTTTTTGGTACTAGGTAACAGGAAGAGTGAACTATGTGAAGCTCCTTGGTGGGAATTTGATATGACAGAATCTGTGTGGCACATCCCCGAATCGCGGGTGAAAACTGGAATAGCTATTTCTATCCCTTTACCAAGTCAGGCAATGACATGGCTTAGTGAGCTCAAAGTAAGATCGATGGGCTCTGATTACGTTTTTCCAGCCAGACGCCGAAGCAATCTATTACATATGGGACCTGATACCCTGAATAGCGCAATCTCAAAGTTATTTGGACGAGAAGCTGGGAGGAAGGTTCAGCCCCCCAACGTAATGGGTGATATCGAGCATTTTACAGTACATGACTTACGACGAACATTTAGGAGTCTCGCTGCATCAGTAGGAACACCAAATCACGTCGCTCGGTTGTGCATCAATCACCGGCAGGGATGAGTTGACGGGATATATGATCGGTATGAGTACTTTGAAGAACTGAAAGCTGCTCACCAGAAAGTTGCCGATCTAGTTACACCTCTCATTCATCTGGATTTATAAGCTCTCCGTCATTTTTGGCTAATTGGAACAAACTTTTCCTGAGTTCCTTTGAAGAAACAACCCAGGAACAAGCTATATCTCGCTCAGCTTGTTCCAGTAGAAGCCTAAATGCAAATTATGCCTTAGCACTCGTTGCAGAGGAACTGCCCCGTTTTTTCACTGGACCAAAGTTAGCAGAGTGCTAAAAGCAGACGCTCTCCAAGACATATTTCTGCCAAGAATGGTAATTTTTTACTACCCTTCTCAGACCAGTCAGAGCCAGCCTTTGATCGACGACTACACGTCAACTCCCTTTTCGAAACCTCTGAATGCTTATATGATGGTCGCAGGATGACGAAGTGGCGAAATTCCTTAATGAAATTTTACAGCCGCCCTCCTTTCCGCGATATAAATCACTGTCATATATCCAGCTAAGTAAAACTTATTAGCGATAGTTTAAAGAAATATCTTAAGCCAGCGTCTTCGACTGATAGCGAGCACTACATGGAAAGTAACGAAAGCAGTAACCCCTATAGTAAATTGACTGACGGCTTCGAACATGCGGTCGTGCATGTCGCTGTGGTTGTGCCACCACGATCTACATCTGAGCGACCTCCTCTACGTTTGCTGTTCGCGTCGGTATGGTTGCTGGCATCAGGTAGGCAAGTCCCTTTGAGACCTGCCAAGCCTTACTTCAAAAAATTCAAGGAAGAAGGCGCTATTGCGGTCGACCGTATCGTCATGACCGCAGAAGAAGCCATCCGGTGGTACCGAACCGCATCTGATGAACTTGGTACACCCATTCCCCTTCGTGATGCCCGGAAGGACTCTGATGGAGTGCCCCTCTCCGCAGGCAAGCTAAGTGACTTTCCAACATGGCCTGTATTGGGCGTGCCCTTGGAAAGTGACGACATCACGCTTAAATCTGAACGTCCTTCAATCCCTTTCCGTAACCTTGGCATCATCAGGTACTCACGTCGAATCTCAGACAGTCAAGAATGGCCGAGTTTCCTTGACCAAAACGGACAAAGCAAACATTGCCAAGAAGCCTTCAAATTCCTAGAGCACCACATGCATGTCGATTTTAGGGAGTACCCTGAATATATAGGTGGGATGGCGCTCGCTGTGCCGGACTGCGATGTTCATTCAGTCCGGCAATTCGTTGATCCTAAAGAAGACGGTTCCGAAGCGTTGTATATCCATTTGAAGCCCCACCCAGGCAGGAAACTTAAAGGTTTGAGCCTGACCTCAATGGAAGGGCAAGAAGGGATACTCACCTCCTTTGATACAGTTCCGGTACCGGAGGATGGCTTGGTTGTGATTGAAAGACCGTCATCCATCCATGGCTCCGGTCTTATCCTGACACACACAGAACGCGGAGTCTTACTGCAAACGCCCATGCGACAGTTCCTTCGACAAATGAACACGAGGATAGACGTGGTCGAGCAACGCATTAAAGTTTCGGTTCCCGAGACGGATAAAAAGAAGAGCGCAGTAGATGAGTACGTCACCAATAAAAAAACCTTAGCATCCTCACAAACATTGGGGAAAGCACCGAATACAACAAATGCTTTCCAGCGTTTGCTAGACGCAAAAAATGAGCGACTCCTTAATCACAGTGCCAAGGTATATGAGCAAACGTGGTTTACGGCTGACCAACGCAAGGAAGCGCTCGAACACATCAGGAAAAAGTTCAAGCACGCTCACTCAAGCATCTTCATCGCTGATCCATACTTCAGCGCAAACCAGATTCTCCAATATCTATTTGCTATTGAACGAGACGAGATCAAGATACAAATCCTAACTTCAAGCAGTGCTTTCAAACAGATCAACGAAGCGACAACTGGAACCGAAATTGATAGTGAGACGACACAGGACACACACCAAAAATTGCTAGAAAATCTAGCTATCTTCCAAGGTAGTCACAAGAACAATATTGAAATCAAAGTCGCGAATGCAGAAAACAGTCTGTTTCATGATCGATTCATCGCGATCGATGGTCGTGTATGGATGATCGGCAGTTCTCTGAACTCTATCGGTATACGGCCAACGCTTACCATGCGCATACCCCATGGCGAGAAAATCCTCGATCATCTTCTGCGCCTCTACAACAACGCTCTTCCTCTGGAGGATTTCAAAGTCCCGCGGAAGGCACTTAAGAAGCCATGCGTTCACTGTGGGCGTGACGTGAAAGACGCGAAATAAGTGCATGATGTGCAACGGAACTGAAGCGCAGACGACGCAAGGAGCGCAGGATGTGAATAATGGCTAAGCTAACTTCACGAAACAGTGTCAATACGACCCCACAGATGGTAGAGAAGAAATTCTCTCCACAATTACTCATACCTTGCGAGGCGACTCAGAGTGGCGAAAGCCATCATCATTTCCCAGAGTATGATGCCATTATGGCTCGATATGGAGTTGATGACGTACGTATAGTAAGAGAATTTGAGAAAGCTATCAGCACCGCGCAACGGGTGTGGATAATTGATAAGCATCTATTTTCTGAAGACGGTAAAAATCCTAGCCACGGTCGAAGAATAAAGAAAGTTGTGAATTGGTTCCTCACAAACCATATTCAAACTATAAGAATTTTAACAGGTCATCATGATGACCAAGCGGAAATCGAGAAAGAATTTAAGGAATTAGAAGACTTCGTAACAGATGATCGCGCAAAGGTCGATGCCCCCTTAAAAGTGGAGATCTCATTTGCCTTCAAAGACTTCGATTATATTCACGACCGCTTTGCAATCATTGATGAAGAGCTATGGCATTTTGGCGCTACTGTAGGTGGCTTCCACCGAGATGTAAACGCAGCGAGTAGAGGCTGGAGTGCTGATGCCCATAAAGCTGTCCAGTTTTTTGATACAGCTTGGAAGATGGCCAACGCCAACAGGAAAAAATAGTCATGAACAAAGAATGGCAATTGCCACCTGCTTATGAATCTGAAATGCAGAAATCATACACAATCGCCGAGTCGTTAATTGGAGACTTCGCAGAAGGTAGCTTTGCATCTCCCGATTTATTGATCACGTCTGTAACAGAATACTTCTGCATCCAGGATGATGCCGAGAATGCTCTTAAGAGATTTACCACTCACTTGGACGGTTCTCACGAGGATTTCGATGCGTCGGACGATCCGAGAATTCAGGCAACTTTGGTGATCGGAATTGTAACAGCCTGGGCCTCTTCAGAAACTGAAAACTGGTACGCAGCCTTCAGGGCTCTCGCCCGAAACTCATGGTGGGTCGAGCATTTATGGACGGAAGTGGCACTGGTCGTAGCTCTGAAAAATGATGCTTTCAAAGAGGCACTCTTAAATTTAGCTGAACAACATTTCGCCGATGCTGAAAAAAAGCTGCTTCAGGAATATGAGGTTGATCCATCCCATCCAATCACCCTCGATGAAATTTGGTACGGACATACCAGGGAAAGTCGGACCGATGATTCCAGTTGGCCATGGGTTAAATTACTAGCAAAGCTTGATCTCAACACATTGTTTAAATGGATGAACTCCACACAAAGCCTAGTCTTGATCAATCGAGTACTCGACAGCCCTGAGTTTTACCGTAACTACGATTTATGGGAACAGTTCACATACAGGTCTCCAACAAGTTTCCAAAGCGATGGCTCATGGGATGGTGCCCTATTGCTACCTAGCTTGCTCAGGCACGGAAGTATGAAACTCATTCACATTGCTGATGGGCATGGACATCCTCCCTCTGTGTTAGAGCCGCACGTCGAATCTCTGCTCGCTTCTTTCGTTGATACTGTCGCCAAAAGATCCGATTTCGAGGGTCTGTTTAAGCGTTGGGGCACATGGCTCACTCGCCAGTACCTTAACTTCCCTGATAACAACTCGGGTCAAAAACGATCTCTGAGTAGCCAAGATATATTATGGGCATTAGCCGATAAACTCCCACTTCCTTGTTCCCCAACCGTTTCCGAGCAATTGAATTTTTCTTGGGAGCCATGGGTTTATCAATCCATGCTAGCACTTCTACATTCGAACCAGCCCGACAGGTTTCCGGCACCGGACGTCAGAGATTTCATCAACGAATGGAACTTGACACCTACCGAGTGGAACTCCTCCAAAGGTCAGTCGATTAGAAGCCATGTTAGTGAATATCACGCTACTCAGCCCAACAACTATGCTTGCCGGGTGCTCGGGTATTCCGTCGCATTGAGCGATAACTTCACCAGTCACTGGCTGAATATGTGGAACTCTAGCGTTGTGCTGAGGGAAATTCTCGAATTCCGTCCCATTTATAAAATTTCCGCAGAATGGCAACCCTCAGATGCTTCAGGACTGATGCGAACATTGGTTGACGTAGGCCTAGGGATTCTGGACTGTACTGCTAACGCACAGGAAACTCTCAATCTCGAAATACTTAACCAATCCGCCGCGCTATTTCAAGCGCTGTGGGAAGCTACCACTGAGATGTTAAGTATTGACATCTATGGTAACGACTTCTGGCCAATCATGCAGCAACACCTAGTCATTCGCCGGCTACAGTGGACTGTAGAAGCAAAAAACGCGAATGATGACCATTACAGTATATGGCTGGATAAGGCCGCCTACCCGACGTCACGGGAGATATTGGCCTTAGTCGCCAGCAATCCCTGTTCATTCATAAGCCTGCTGCCCCTGCTTGTGCAAAACCAGATCCCTAAGGAATACTTGAAGGACTTGCTCAACCAGGCCGAAATTGACTTAACTTCTCTCGCATCGAGTGCAGCCAGATACGAGAGTGGACCTAAGATGAAATTCAAGATACATCCAGGTTACGTCAGCTTGATTGAAGAGTTAGCTTAGGTCGGCATAGGAGAATAGCCCCCCGATTTTCTGACCGCATCCAACAGACTCCTTTTCACTCTAAGCGGCCCCAGATGTAACTGGATGGTTGCTAAATGGACTCTTAGGTAAAAGTGCAACAAGTGGTAAAAAGCTTGTGGTCATGGTGGCAAATTGGGGTATCGTTTTGCACTACCAAAACCAAGCGTGCAACGTCCCCACATATCCGAGAAATATCCGTGCAACAATCCAACATAACTACAAAATCACGTTGAACAGGTTTTAACGCCCCCGAAAACACCATCAAAATCGCACTAAACGCCGAAAACAACGGTTAAAAATAGTTCATCCGTGCAACCACCCCATAGGTTTAAGCGTTAATCGTGCAGCCAACCAATATACCCAAGCCTTAAACGTGCAACGTTCCCACATATGCCCTTGCAGTGGCGTTACATGTCACATTTTACATTCGTGACATGTAACGAAACATAAATATCTTTTTAAATTCATTTATATACATTCAACCAGCAACACCAACCCAGGTCAAAATCTGGAAATTTCCTTCTGACTATACCGACAAGACATTTGTCCAAATCGGGCAGTTTGGCGTGCCAAACTCGGTAGTTATCAGCGGGATAATGGCTCCGTCCACTAAGCACGGAGTTATTTTTATGAAGTTAAATGGCATTGAACTGCTCAACCTAGCTGGAGCACATGAGCTAAGAGAAGTTTGGGTCGTCAGGTTAGATCCGCCCGATCAGCCCGGCAATCGGGGGCCAGATGGTGACCTGCTCTGGCCGGAGGTTTTGCTGTGCAAGAGTTCTGACGATGCAACTCATTTGGCTGAGTACCTAAGCAAAGCGGCCTTTGATGATTTTTCTGATTTTATGGCCGCAGAAGAATATGGGGAAATCTATTCAGAACCTCAGGACGCAGATCAGTACATAGTTGCGCTCTGTAAAAGCATTCAAAGGTAGGGTTCTACCCCGTTTTCACGGACGGTTTAGTAAAGACGTAAATTTGCTGTCTTGATTCGCCAGTCTACGTCGCATTCTTGGATTATGGAACCGTTCGATATAATCAAAAATATCTGCTCTGGCTTCATTTCTTGTCCGGTATTGTCGATAATTGATTCGTTCCCGTTTCATCACACCGAAGAACCCTTCACAAGCCGCGTTATCTGCACAATGGCCTACAGCACTCATGCTGCTGGTTAGGTTCTTTTGCTTGAGAAAGCGCTGATAATCTCCACTGGTAAATTGTGTGCCACGATCTGAATGTAAGATAACATGATGTCTTTCCTGTCGCTGCCAAACCGCCATTTCGACGGCTCGAATCACCATATGATGGTCTTGTCGATGATGCATCGACCAGCCAACGATGAGCTTGCTAAACAGGTCAAGCACCACACACAGATAAAGCTTCCCTTCAAGTGTCCCAATTTCTGTAATGTCTGTGACCCATTTGGTTTCCGGCTCCAAAGCATTAAAGTCCCGCTCAAGATGATTCTTTAAACCATCAGGACGTGCGGACTTTCGCTTTGCCCCTCGACCTTTTTTACGCGGCCAGCCATAAAGTCCATTCGCTGACATCAGCCTGGCTACACGATTTAAGCTCGCTTTCAACCCTTCGGCTTGCAGATCTTCGTGCATACGTGGTGCGCCGATAATGCCACCGCTATCATCATGGAGCTCGCGCATTCGTTTTAATAACGTTGCGTTAGTAAGAGCACGCGCACTTGGCTGACGTTCCACCCAAGCGTAATAACCACTAGGAGAGACGCGCAAACAACGGCACATGAGGCGAACAGAAAACACATCGCGGCAACGCGATATCGCAAGATACCTTACGGTAACTCTTTGGCGAAGAACGTTGCCGCTTCTCGCAAAAAATCACGTTCCTTTTTCACTTTAACTAATTCGCGTTTTAACCTCGCCATTTCTTCATCACGAGGAGAGCCAGTGCCTTGAAATGCTTTATCTTGTGACTGCTCCGCCTCTCGTTTCCAACGGTTTAATAAGTTAGGATTGATGCCGATATCTAATGCTATCTGACGACAACTCACACCCGGTTGCTGAGTCAGCGCAACGGCTTCGCGTTTGAATTCTGCAGAATATTTTCTTCGCTTGGTCATAGACACTCCTTTTAGGCATAGTATGCCTCTTTATAGATGTGTCCGTAAAATATGGGTAGAACCCTTTCTAACTACAAAAAGATAGTTGAAGACATTCCCTTGGGAAAAGTCATTGGTATCGATCAAGGGTATGGAGATATGACATGGGGAGATTGCCTTAATGGTCGGCACTTAAAAAGAATCAGGCGAAATCTTCAAGAACTTGAGAGAAATCCTGATTACTATCTTTCCGATATTGAAAAATCAGGCCTGTCTCTAAAAAAAATCGGGGATGAGTACTTCATTAATGCTGGAAAGCATCGGGTAGTGATAGCTCGATTTCTTGAACATTTTAATCCTCAAGCTTTCCAAAACCTTTCTCCCCTTCGTAATGTAGAAATATATGAGTATTTCTTGGATTACGAATTCATGGGCATACAATCGTCAGTTAAAGAGATAGAAAAAGATTTTCCGGAGCTGCACTTTAGTCTGACGTATACCGATAAGGCCGATGAAATCTGCTTGACGATAGTTAGAACTGACTCTTATAACGGCTCGGAGAGGTATACACGCTCAGAGGTTCCCTGCTGTCTGGAAAAGCTCAAACACCCTAGCATTGTGCAGAAATTTAGAACCGAAAAAACTCACAATCTGCTAAGTTTTAAACAATGCTTGGCTGTTCTTAAGAATAATTTTGTCTCATGGTATAATTCGTAGTAACTAATATAAGGCAGCTCTAGGGTGCGAGTAAAAAATCATGTTTCAGCCAAGTGGTGAGTAAACTGGTAAGTGGAAGCATATTGCTCAACCGGAAAAACAGCATAAGACATTGATTTTTGTAAGAATATAAATATCACTCCACGAACAGATCCAAAATATAGAATAAGTTATTTTGAGTCTCTTTGAGCTTACCTAATCTTACCAAGCCCCTGTAAATAGGGGCTTTTTTGTTTTCATTGGATTTCAAACCCTTTCCGGTTTTTTCAACCAACTGGTGAGTAAGGTTAATGATCGAATATGCCCTTAAATAGAGTCCGATTTCATTGAATCACAACATTTCTGGATCGTATTTCAAATCAAAATTTAATAGCATCAGCAAATAGGGAAGCACTCATATCTTTAGCAGAGAGTCTCGGTTCCACCATTAACGGCCACTCTATCCCCAAGTCAGCATCATTCCAGATAACTGAGTGTTCAGCACTCGGGTTATAATAGTCGGTACACTTGTAGACAAACTCTGCTACATCACTCATCACATAAAATCCGTGAGCAAAGCCTTCAGGCACCCAAAGTTGACGCTTATTTACATCGGACAGTATCACACCGACCCATTGAGCAAATGTTGGTGAATCTTGACGCATATCTACTGCAACATCATATACTTCTCCATAAATCACTCGTACCAGCTTACCTTGGGTATTTTCGGTTTGATAATGTAAACCTCGAAGGGTTCCCTGACCTGATTTAGAGTGGTTATCCTGTACAAATGGTGTAGGTTTTCCCGTAACCAACGCCTCAAATTTTTTTTGCTGCCATGTTTCCATGAAAAATCCACGATCATCACCAAAAACTTGAGGTTCGATAATCTTCACATCTGGAATTTTAGTTTCGATAACGTTCATAACTTTTACTTATAGTTCCGAATATTGATGAGTGCTTTCTGCCAATCACTTGGCTTAATACCAAATTGCTGAACAATTTTGTCACAGTTCAAACGCGAGTTAGCAGGGCGTTTCGCTGGGGTTGGAAACTCACGAGTTGGGATTGCTTTTAATAATGGTTTCTTGTCTAAAATCTGAGAACTTTCTGCTTGGTCAAAAATTACACGGGAGAATTCATACCAGCTTACGTATGGAGCACCTGAGAAGTGATATATACCCCACAGTGGTTCTTTACCAGCATCAATGAATTCGATCATCGTAATTAAAGCTTTAGCAATATCTCCGGCATAAGTAGGCCCGCCGACTTGATCCGACACTATACTTAAAGCGTCACGTTCGGCACCTAGCCTTAGCATGGTTTTAACAAAATTACTGCCGTGTTCACCGAACACCCATGCCGTACGTAAGATTAAATGCCGTCTACATGCTTCAGCAACTGCAATTTCACCTGCAAGTTTACTTTCCCCGTAAATGCTCTGCGGAGCTGTAGCGTCTCTCTCGGTGTAGGAGCCATCTACATCGCCATCGAATACATAGTCAGTCGAAATATGAAGCATTACCGCACCACAACGATCAGCCGCCTCCGCAAGATATTGAGGACCATCACGATTAATCGCATACGACAAGTCTACGTCTTGCTCCGCTTTATCAACTGCGGTGTATGCAGCCGCGTTGATTATATAGTGAGGAGCAAACTCTGACACGATAGAAAAAACTGCTACTTGGTCAGTTATATCAAGCTGCTCTTTACTATAAGATAGCAAATCAACCTTGCCACGAAGCTGCTCAACTAAGTAATGACCAACCTGGCCATTACATCCTGTGACTAACACCCTCATATCCTTACTCCACTCCATTAGTTAAAGAGAGTAAATAATGGCCATATTCATTTTTCAGCATTGGTTTCGCTAATCGTTCAATATCACTGACTGATAACCACTGATTGCGCCAAGCAATTTCTTCCAGACAAGCGATCTTAAGTCCCTGTACATGTTCAATTGTTTGAACAAACGAAGAGGCTTCATGTAAGCTTTCATGAGTCCCGGTATCTAGCCAAGCAAAACCACGCCCAAGAAGCTCAACATGAAGTGAGCCATCATTGAGATACATCTCATTAATAGAGGTAATCTCTAGCTCGCCTCGGGCTGAAGGATTAACTTTTCTGGCAAAATCAACGACTCGATTGTCATAAAAGTATAAACCTGTCACCGCATAATTCGATTTGGGTAACTCAGGCTTTTCCTCAATCGATATCGCTTTCATATTGTCATCAAACTCAACAACACCAAAACGTTCAGGATCTTTAACTTGGTAACCAAAGACTGTAGCGCCATGCTCTCTTTCGGCAGCATGCCGAAGCGTTTTACTAAATGATTGTCCGTAAAAAATATTGTCTCCCAGTACCAAACAAACACTTTCATCACCAATAAAGTTCTCACCAATAATGAATGCCTGGGCTAAACCATCAGGACTCGGCTGAACGGCATAGGTCAGATTGATACCAAAATCACTTCCATCCCCCAACAAACGCTTAAAGCTATCTTTATCTTGTGGTGTAGTAATGATCAATATATCTCTGATGCCTGCTAGCATTAACGTAGATATCGGGTAGAACACCATCGGTTTATCATAAATTGGGAGAAGTTGCTTTGATACACCACGAGTCAAAGGATACAAACGAGTACCAGAACCACCGGCGAGAACAATACCTTTCATTTTCTATTTCCCCACACCCAGACGCTCTAAACTGTATGAACCATCTAGCACCCGACTCCACCACATTTTATTATCGAGGTACCATTCGACAGTCTTGCGAATTCCTGATTCAAATGTTTCTTCAGGCTTCCAACCTAACTCACGTTCAATCTTGCTTGCGTCAATCGCATATCGGACGTCATGTCCCGGACGATCTTTTACGTAGGAGATGAGGTCTTGATAATGATCAACACCTTGTGGTTTGTTTGGAACCAACTCTTCCAACAATGAACAAATCGTCTTAACAACCTCAATATTCGCTTTCTCGTTGTGACCACCAATATTATAAGTTTCACCGACGACGCCTTTTGTCACAACTTTGTATAACGCACGGGCATGATCCTCAACAAATAACCAATCACGAATTTGCATCCCATCCCCATAAACTGGTAGAGATTTACCATCCAATGCATTAAGAATCATCAAGGGAATAAGCTTTTCAGGGAAATGATACGGGCCATAGTTGTTAGAACAATTCGTTACAATTGTTGGTAAACCGTAGGTACGTAACCAAGCACGAACCAAGTGGTCACTGGAAGCTTTCGACGCGGAATAGGGGCTAGAAGGTTCATAAGATGTCTCTTCGGTAAACAGCTTATCTGTGCCCTCAAGATCACCATAAACCTCATCAGTTGAAATATGATGAAAACGAAAAGCGGTTCGACGCTCCCCTGTCAAAACCATCCAATATTTTCGGGCGACTTCAAGAAGAGTGTATGTCCCAACAATATTTGTTTCGATAAAAGCAGCGGGTCCATCGATGGAGCGATCCACATGAGACTCAGCGGCTAAATGCATGACAGCGTCAGGAAGGTGTTTAGAGAAGACCCTCTCCAACGCTGCACGGTCACAAATATCAACTTGTTCAAAATAATAGCGTTCACTATCTGCGATAGAGAGCAACGACTCAGAATTACCAGCATACGTTAACTTATCGACATTAATTACACTATCTGTCGTGTGCTTTATAATATGACGAATAACCGCTGAGCCAATAAAGCCTGCACCACCAGTAACGAGAATTTTCATAACTATCTCTTATATTTCCGATTTTTCCACCCTAACAGTGGTAATGAACTGATTATCGTCATTATCTTACAAAGAGTGTGTATTTTGTACTTTTACTACATGATTTGCACCAGCAATACTGGATTCACCATTAAGCATTCGAATAATCAAAGATAATTAAGCTTAGGGAATCCAAGAGCACTGTGCCTTTTTGTCCAATGATAATCAACTTCTACGCACTCAAAAAGCATTTGACACACTTGGTCACGAGACAGATATGTTCGCCCGATAACTTTGGTTCGCAGATAAATCACCAACACTCTGAACAATGACTATAGTCCAGTTGCTATATCGGTTTCTCTTTTACTTCTCATGGCTAGATTAGATATGGGGCTAAAGGGATAAGCAGGCAACCTTTCCCATCAATAAACAGTTGAGATGATGATTTAGATGCGTTGAACTATCTTTGTATCCCTAGGGGGTGTTGTTACATCAACAAGTGCTTTCATTTCCACTTGCTCCAGCATTCCCTTCACGCATCGTTCTTTTCGTTTGGCTTTGATACCAATCCAAATGAAGAAGCCAGAAAATAGTAATACGACAGCAAGAGGAAGCGTGGTCAAAATGTCAGAAAACGCGATCATTCCTTCTCCGGAGAAAATAAACGCGACTATACCCAATGTGATGATGCTCAGCAGTGCGCCGAAGAAGAAAAAAGGCCCCCCATGACTACGCGCAATTGATTTTACATGTTGCGACAGATTGATATAGCCATAGCCTATCAATACGTTACTTTGTGGATCCTGAAATCCAGCAATGGCGACCAAGTCACCTTGATTCAATACCCACGACTCCGACAGTCTCAGAATCACCGTCTGGGAGTTAGACAACTCGATACGAACAGTTGTGGAAGTTACGGCTTGGTAAGATTGAACCTTACTCTCTATCAAAGTCACATTCATTATATTCGAGTTTTCCCATCAGAAAATAACGCTGACAGCGACAATTAGATTGATTCATGAGTCATATCAAACGTGATAAAAATAGAAGTGCATACAATATATGAAACCAAGCAACTATGATCATTCAAATTATCTATTGAAGTCAATGAGATAATTATCATTTATATAGACACGTCCAGAAATGACTTATTATTATTGATAAAAAAATAAAAATTAACCCTTTGATGATGCGCGATTTGAAGAGCGATAAATTTGACTGACTACTTGAGGATATGAATTAACTTGATGGCTAGGGGCTGTATATGGTCTTCTCCATCATTGCAAGGATAATTAGTCGTTTTTGACAGTAAATAGGTTTGCGTTCGTATATCCGGCTTCTATCTGAAGTATTCATACTTCGAGCCTCGATGAACTTCGCACATATCGTCCTTATCGTTGACACGGATTTTAATCCAAATGTAGTGGCATATCGCATTTAATTACATCAGAAAAACTTTATTACTACACACAAGATATTAAGGAAAGTTAGCGCCCTGCTTGGAGGGTAAAAATATAATGTTCTTGATTATAATAGATATCTGAAACTTCAAACGGTGTGTCATCTTCTAATCGAGCAATACTGCGAGCGAATAAAACGGGCTCGTCACGCTTTAGATTAAGGTAATGTCTGACCTCTTCACCCGGCAGCTCGGCGCGGATTTGCTTTTGACTTCCTTTTACTTTTAGCCCTTTGGATTCAAGGTAGAGGTACTTTGAACTATTCAGTTCAGCTTCGCTAAGATCGTCAAAATAAGGGTCGATCAACATATGGGTAGATTCAAATACAAAAGGAACGGAACCGACTAAGCGTAAACGTTTCATGAACCAAACTTGGCTATTTGGTGCGATGCCAAGCTCCTCACACACTTTATTCGGTGCCGTTACTTTTTCTAAATGAAGTAACTGATTAACTATGGGTGAATTGAGACTCGTCGCAACTTCACTTGAGGTTAGGTGGCTATCCAATGGAAGGGACATCTTCAGGTCTTGAGCTTGCTCGCAAATAAAGGTTCCTCGACCACGCTGTCTTTCGACGATGCCTTGTCTCACAAGGTAATCAACAGCTTTACGTGCAGTCATGCGGGAAACGCCATATTGCTCTGCCATAACGGTTTCAGAAGGAATTGGGTCACCCGGTGTTAATGAACCACCATCGATTTGAGCCAATAAAATCTGCTCAATCTGGATATAGATTGGGATGTGCGACTGCTTATCTATCATAGTTCCCCCGTTTAATTCGCATCTCATCCTATCTTAGGCAACTTGATTACACAACTATACAACATGATGATTTTTATTAGGCGCTTAACTGCACATGGAGAACCAAGAGTTCGTGATTGCAATCACATATGCGACCAAGTCGTATAGACAACTATACTAATTGAACATTTAATGCTCACATACTTATAAGGATACGGAGTAATCTGACAATGAAACAATTTGGTTCAAAGCTCCAAGATCTCGGTAAAGCGTTGATGATGCCAATTTCAGTCATCGCTGCTGCCGGTATATTTCTTGGATTAGCTGCCGCCCTACAAAACCCTAATATTACAGGCCAAGGATTTAACCAATTTGAATTTGTTCAATTAATCTTAGGATTCATTCGCAAAGTTTCCGGTTCTCTCTTTGGCAACCTACCATTATTCTTTGCCGTTGCTGCTGCAATTGGTTTAGCAAAACAGGAGAAACCAACTGCTGCTTTTGCAGCAATTATCGGTTTTATTGCAATGCACGTGGGTATCAACTACTCACTCATGGCGCAAGGTCTAACGCCTCAAACGACTTCAGTTGCTTATCTTGTAGAGCAAGGCATGGGCAAAACAGAAGCTATGATGCTTTCAGCAGAATTCGGCTATACCTTGGGTATATTCTCATACCATATGAGTGTGCTTGGGGGGGTATTAGCTGGCTTAGTGACGGTCACTCTGCATAACCGTTTTTATACTATTGTGCTACCGACTGCGATTAACTTCTTTGGCGGTCGTCGATTCGTACCAATTATCACTGTTGTCGTATTGCCTATAATTGGTGTGTTAATGTCTCTTATCTGGCCAACAATCGGGGCTGCTATCACGCATATTGGCCAATATATCGGTGAATCGGGCAGTTTCGGTACCTTCTTGTTTGCAGCAACAGAGCGTCTACTGATCCCTACTGGCTTACATCACATTCTTAATGAAACTGTACGTTTCACACCGATCGGTGGTATCGCAAATGTCGATGGTAAAAGCATCGTAGGTGCATTGAGTATCTTCAACTATGCACTAGCACACCCAGAGTCAATCAGTAACGATGTCGTGAAGGAAGCCACCCGTTTCTTAGCGCAAGGCAAGATTCCTGTAATGATGTTCGCTTTACCGGGCGCTGCATTAGCCATGTATCACTGCGCTCGAGAAGAGCACAAAGCGCGAGTTAAAGCGCTTGTAATTGCAGGTGCGTTGGCTTCTTTCACAACGGGTATAACTGAACCATTGGAATTTAGTTTTATCTTTGTTGGTCCAATTCTGTTTGTTTTCCATGCAATTATGACAGGTCTGTCGTTCGTGCTAATGCATCTGTTTGGCGTGATGATCGGTAACGTTCAAGGTGGTGTGATTGACTTACTCGTCTTTGGTGTACTTGGTGGCCCGGCAACAAATTGGTGGATAGCGGTTCTAGTTGGCGCATGTTACTTCCCTATCTACTACTTCGTTTTCCGAATCATCATCACTCGTATGAACGTGAAAACTCCAGGACGTGAAGATGAGGCTGCTGAATCGACTCAACAAGTCAGTGCTTCAGAGCAGGCAGAACAGATCATTGCAGGCCTCGGCGGTGCGCAAAATATTCAACTGGTGGATAACTGTTTTACTCGTCTTCGCGTGAAAGTCAAAGACATGGACAAGATTCAAGATGACTCACTCAAAGCAACCGGGGCAAGTGGCATCAAGCGCGCGAGTGACGAAGATGTTCAGATTATCTATGGACCACAGGTAGAGAGTATCGCCAACGACGTAAAGCAAGCCCTAGCAATCTAATCAAATTTTAAACTCGATTGAACCTCCACATGTGAGGTTCTCAATACCCTAATTTTGTAAGTGAGAAATGAGATGAAAAAAGCATTCAATATTGTTCTAGTTGGTGGTGGTTCTACATGGACACCGGGTCTTCTGAAAGCACTATGTAAGCGTAAAGATACATTCCCTCTAAAACGTCTGGTGATGTTTGATGTAAATGCATCTCGCCAAGAGACGATAGGCGAATACGCAAAATTACTCTTTTCTGAAGATTACCCAGAGCTAGATTTTGAGTACACAACGGATAAAGATGTCGCGTACAAAGATATGGATTTCGTACTTTGCCAAATGCGTACTGGCGGCTACGAAATGCGTGAAAAGGATGAAAAGATACCCCTTTCTCTCGGTATTATCGGTCAGGAAACCTGTGGTCCAGGTGGTTTCGCTTACGGTATGCGCTCTATCGGTGACATGATTGAAATGGTAGAAGATGTACGTGAACATGCCCCGCAAGCTTGGATTCTAAACTACACGAACCCTGCAGCAATTGTTGCTGATGCTCTTAAGAAGCGTTTCCCAACAGACGAGCGTATTCTTAACATCTGTGACCAACCGGTAAACCTGCTGCGCTCATATGGCCGCCTTCTTGATGTAAATCCAGATGAGTTTGATCCTGTGTACTTTGGCCTAAACCACTTTGGCTGGTTCACTCACCTGTACAACCAAGAAGGTGAAGATCTTGCACCTAAACTGAAAGACTTCATTTCAAACAATGGCTTCAAACCGGTAGATGCAGAGCAACGTGATCAGTCATGGTTGGATACCTATGCGTCTGTGGCAGATATGTTGCGTGACTTCCCTGATTACCTACCAAATACGTACCTACAGTACTATTTATATCCAGAGTACAAACTGTCGAAACTGGATGCGAGCTACACGCGAGCTAATGAAGTAATGGATGGTCGAGAAAAGCGCGTCTTTGCAGAGTGTCGGCAAGCAGTCCAAGACGGCACAACGAAGAACGCTAACGTCGTCCATAACGATGCCCATGGTGACATGATCGTAGAAGTTGCTGAATCTATTGCATTTAACCAAAAGCGTAAGTTTGTTGTGATTCTTGAAAACAATGGCCTAGTTACAAACCTAGATGACGATGTCATGGTAGAAGTAACGGCTGAGCTTGGTATCAATGGTCCTCGCCCATTTGGTGTTGGTAAGATCCCTACATTCTACAAAGGTATGATTGAACAGCAATTCGCTTATGAGCGCCTAACGGTTGAAACATGGTTTGAAGGTTCTTACAGCAAAGCACTTCAAGCTCTGACACTAAACCGCACTGTAGGCGATGCTAAAAAAGCTCGTTTAGTGCTTGATGCCTTAATTGAAGCGAACAAAGATTATTGGCCAGAGCTTGTATAAGCAGTCATTAAAAACTTTTGTAACTATTAGAGTAACGCCCCCTAAAGTTTACTCCGAGAGCTCCAATTCCCAAGTTACGAAAGTAGCTTGGGGATTCTTATTAAGAATACACATAGGAAGTAATGTGAAGATAGTCATAGCACCAGACTCTTTTAAAGAGAGTTTGACAGCTCTTGAAGTGAGTCAAGCAATTAAAACTGGTTTAGCAAGGGTTTGGCCTGATGCTGAATATGTATCTGTACCCATTGCAGATGGTGGTGAAGGTACCGTGCAGGCATTGATCGATGCAACTGGTGGAAAAAAAGTTTATACAGAAGTTAGAGACCCAAGAGGCAACCCAATTCAAGCATGTTATGGCGTTCTTGGTGATAGTACAACGGCGGTGATTGAAGTTGCCGAAGCATGTGGTTTACACCGAATACCGCTCGATCAACGTGATACCAAATACACTTCAAGCTATGGCGTCGGGCAATTAATACTTAATGCACTGGATTTGGGAGTAAACCGCTTAATTATTGGCCTTGGTGGAACGGCAACAACCGATGGCGGCAGTGGTATGTTGGCTGCTTTGGGGGGGAAGTTTTTAGATATAGAGGGCGAACAGATAACACCTTGTGGTGAAGCACTACTTAAAGTCCATCAGATAGACGTTTCTAAATTAGATTCTCGGTTATCTCAATGCGAGATTTTAGTAGCGTGTGATGTGGACAATCCACTGTGTGGAGATATGGGAGCAGCAGCTTTTTTCGGCCCTCAAAAAGGAGCCACAAGTGAGGATATTGCTATTCTTGATAAGGCATTACTCCAATTTGGAAAAGTGACAGAGAAAACTAGTGTAAGACCTGTAATCAATGCCAAAGGAGCTGGTGCCGCAGGTGGAATGGGAGCAGCTTGGCTGGGTTATACTCATGCTCAATTAAAGCCAGGAGTTGAGTTAGTTCTGCAGATTGTTGAATTAGAAGATCAACTTTTAGACGCAGATTTAGTCATTACCGGTGAAGGAAAAATAGATAAACAAACTATTCATGGGAAAGCTCCAGTCGGTGTTGCTAAGTTAGCGAAGAAACATGATATCCCGGTGATTGCAGTGGCTGGTTGTACAAATGATGGCTACCAATCCGTTTATGATAGTGGTATCGATGCAGTATTCACCTGTGTACCCAGAGCGATGAACTTAGATGATGCTTTTGCAGAAGCCGAAACTAATTTGACGAACTTAGCTGAAAATATTGCTCGTATGTATCAACTGTACTAATTCAGACATGACCCAATAGTCCTCTCTTTTATTGCGCATCTACAACAACAGAATTGCAAAAAGTCATCTTAACTTTTTTCGGGGGAGAGGATTACAACCATATAACGAAACAACCTTCTTAGCGCTTCAACGCAGATTAAATACTCTGCTCAAGTCTTCGTGATTCATGGCTGTTATTCATTTCCACTTGCTTCAGCATTCTCTTCACGCATCGTTCTTTTCGTTTGGCTTTGATACCAATCCAAATAAAGAAACCGGAAAACAGTAATACGACAACAAGAGGAAGCATGGTCACAATGTCAGAAAACGCGATCATTCTTTCTGCGGAGAAAATAAATACAACTATACCCAATGTGATGATGCTCAGCAGTGCGCCGAAGAAGAAAAAAGGCCCCCCATGACTACGCGCAATTGATTTTACATCTTGTGACAGATTGATATAGCCATAGCCTATCAATACGTTACTTTGGGGATCCTGAAATCCAGCAATGGCGATCGAGTCACCTTGATTCAATACCCACGACTCCGACAGTCTCAGAATCACCGTCTGGGAGTTAGATAACTCGATACGAACAGTTGTGGGAGTTAGACAACTCGATACGAACAGTTGTGGAAGTTACGGCTTGGTAAGATTGAACCTTACTCTCTATCAAAGTCACATTCATTATATTCGAGTTTTCCCATCAGAAAATAACGCTGACTGCGGCAATTAGATTGATTCATGAGTCATATTAAACGTGATAAAAATAGAAGTGCATACAATATATGAAACCAAGCAACTATGATTATTCAAATTATCTATTGAAGTCAATGAGATAATTATCATTTATATAGATACGTCCAGAAATAACTTATTGTTATTGATAAAAAAATAAAAATTAGCCCTTTGATGAATCGTGATATCCCAATCCCCCCGAGCCTGTTGAATCCGTTTGATTCAGTGGCGCAGAGGGGGACATGTAAAAAAGGTTATCGATCAAAACCAATATCAGTTGCGATTCACCACTGAGTCTCGCACCACTAGATTACCCTGAATACTTGACTTATTCTCTGACGGATGACGTTCGAGGAAGTTATCTAGTTCTTTCATCAGTACAGCGATCAATCGTTCAGACGGATAACTGATACACGTCAGTGACGGGGTTAGCTGCTTGGCCAGTGATGAGTCTTCCAGAGAGAGAATCGAAACATCTTGTGGTGTAGACAGGTTAAAGTCTTGCAGCAGTTTCATTGCGACAGCGGCATGGCTATCTTTCATTACAATCAGTGACGTAAATGATGAATAACTGTTGACGAGGTTCATCATCGCCAACTCTGCACTTTCATCAGCGCTGACAATCAGTTGCCGGTTAATCGGGATCGACATATTCTGCATGGCGATTTTATACCCCTCAAGCACTTGCTGAGACGCGTAATTCTGACCATCGAGCAAAATCGCAACGGATGTATGCCCCTGGCTGGAAAGATAACGGCAGGCACTCTCACAAGCAAAACGATAGTCGTAACTGATAGAACGACAGTTGTCATGCACATAACTATCAACTGCAATCGTCTTGTCGAGCGCTGAAGCCGGAATATCACCACCGAAGGTGATAATCGCATCACACTGTCCATGCCCCCACGATTCCATCACGCGGTGAGATTCTTCCGGTGTATCGGCAAAACTGACCAACATCCGCTTATCTCTTTGCTTAAGTGCATCGCATAGCAATGGCAAAAAAGTAGACACTTGACCCGTATCTGAGCTCGTTAAAACGACACCAATATAGTCAGACTTTTGGGTCGCAAGGCTCTGCGCCATGATATTAGGGCGATAGTTAAGCTCTTCCGCCGCTCTGAGCACAGCTTCGCGGCTTTCTTGTTTCACTCCCCGGCTGCCACTCATTACGCGAGAAACCGTCGCTTTTGAGACATTTGCCAACCGAGAGACATCAGTGATAGTAACCATGACAATCCTATTTAACCAAGGTCAATCAAAGGGAACATTCAGGATGGAAAACGGTTCCCGTCTGTTTTCATTTTACCTTTGAAGACATATTTAACAAGAGGACTGCACAATAATTAACGCGAACAATCCGGTGATTTTATCACCGGATTGAACGTATCACCCGAATCAAGGCAAGTGATTCACTGTGCAATCCGCCGATATACGTCGATCAATTCAACGACCAGTTCCTTGGCGAGCATCGATGTCATCAAATGGTCCTGTGCATGAACCATAATGAGTGTCATCGGTGTTTTACCTTCGCCTTCATCCGCTTCAATCAGCTGCGTCTGAACACGATGGGCGAGACTTGCGAATTCACTCGCCTGATGTAACAACATATCTGCCTGTTCAAAATCTCCGCTTTTGGCACTGCGTAGCGCTTCATAACAGAGACTCCGGGATTGTCCGGCATTGACAATAATTCCCATGACTTGTTCTTCTAGATCCATGCTAAACTCCTATTTACCGCGCTCCTTGCATACGGCACTTCAATCATCAAATCCATTACCTTCCGACACCTGAGCAAACCATTCACCACTTTTTTTCAGGCTGCGTTGCTGGGTTGCCAAATCCAGTCGGTAAAACCCATACCGATTTTTATAAGCGTTGCACCAAGACCAGTTATCGATAAAGGTCCAGAGGTGATACCCGAAACACGCAGAGCCTTCTTCAATTGCCCGATGTATCCATTTCAGATGTTCACGAATAAAATCAATGCGATAGTCGTCCTGAATCTGTCCATCTTTGAGGAATTTTTCTTCACCTTCGACACCCATGCCATTTTCTGAGATATAGCAAGGAATGTTGCCGTAGTGTTCCCGTAGATTAGTCAGGATGTCATAAATACCTTTCTCATAAATTTCCCACCCCCGATGCGGATTCATTTTGCGGCCGGGCATTTCATAAGGCTCAAAGAACCACTCCGGTACAAAAGGCGCGTTAGGATTCACCGCACTCAACCGCGCTTTCACTCTTCTTGGTTGATAGTAGTTAATCCCCAGTAGGTCGATTTTACCTTTGGCAATCAGGTCACAATCACCATCATGGATATCAGGTAGTTGCCCGTACTGCTTGAGTAAGGTCACGAGTTGCTGTGGATATTCTCCCCGAATCACCGGGTCAAGGAAGCTTCGGTTAAACATCAAATCACAAATATTGGCAGCTTCCAGATCCGCCTGATGTTGCGAACGTGGATAGGACGGTGTCAGATTAAGCACGATGCCAATCCGTCCGCTCAGCTTCAGGTCGTGATACTTGCTCACGGCCATCGCATGCGCCAATACGGTATGATAGGCCACAGTTGCAGCACGACGAAAATCCAACACATTCGGATAATGGAAATCGTACAAGTAACCACCTTCAACCGGCACAATCGGCTCATTAAATGTAAACCAGTGCTTCACCCGATCACCGAACAGACGAAAACAGGTTTCGGCATAATCGGCATAGGCTTGTAATACGCGACGATTCTCAAAACCGCCGATTGCCTGCATCTTCATCGGCATATCGAAATGAAACAGACAGATAAATGGTTCGATCCCTTGTTCTATCAGTGTGTCGATCACTTGATTGTAAAAATCAACCGCTTCAGGATTGACGTCACCAGTCCCGTCAGGGATCAAACGAGCCCACGAAATTGAGGTCCGGAAGCTGTTATGCTTGATGTCTTTCATCAATTGAATATCTGAACGGAAATGCTCATAAAACGTTGACGCATCTGTCGCAGAAACCCCTTGATGAAAGCGATTCGGTTCAGATTTGTACCAGTGATCCCAGATATTTTCCCCTTTTCCGCCAGAAAAGGCCGCACCTTCAGTTTGTGTCGCTGAGGCTGCACTTCCCCAATAGAAATGCTGCGGAAATTGATACTTCATATTTGTTCTCCATCAGCGGGCAGTTGCTCTGCCCGCACTGTATATCTCTTATCTTGTTGATTGACGTTGCACCACACGATTAAACGGTGACGCCTTGTGGATGCTCGGCTTCTTTCTTCTCCGCTTCGGTTGCTTCTTTGTCTAATAGCTGTTTCTCATAAGCTTTCAGGAAAGGCAGATACATCAGCGCAGCAGAACACATACACAATAGAGACAGAATTACCGGACTAACGGCCCAGTTGGCGGCCCATGATGCCCCGATTGGGCCAGGTGTTGTCCATGGCGTCAGTGAGACCACTTTTGCAACAAGACCGAGGTCCACCGCAAACCACGCAAACACCGCATTAATCATCGGAATCAATATGAATGGTAGGAAAAAGATCGGGTTCATGATAATCGGAGCCCCGAATAAAATCGGTTCATTGATATTAAAGAAGCCGGGGACTATACCCATTTTCCCAATCGTTCTTAAGTGAACCGCTTTTGATCTCAGCAGTAAAAATGCCAGTGGTAAAGTTGACCCCACACCACCGATCAATAAGTAGTGATCCCAAAAACCCTGTAGGAAAATATGAGGCAGCGCTTCACCTGCGGCCATCGCTACTTGGTTTTCAGACAGATTGGTCATCCAGAATGGGTTCATGATCCCTGTAACGATTAACGCCCCATGAATCCCAGCAAACCAAAGGAGCTGACAAATAAAGACGGCAAGTAATACTGCGGCTAATGAGTCGGAAGCAGACACTAACGGTTCAAGTAATGTCATGATCGCTTGAGGTAAAATCATACCGGTTTGTGATTCAATCAATAAGTTGAGTGGATACAACGTCAGAATGATGAATAAAACCGGGATGAGGATTTCAAACGAGCGAGAAACGCCTGTCGGAACTTCGGGAGGAAGTTTAATCGTCACATGGTGACGCTTCAGGAAAGCATACACTTCGGTCGCATAAATCGCGGTCAGGATTGAAGTGAAGATCCCCTGTCCTGACAAGTATTGCATCGATATCGAACCGTCTTTTAATGGCGCCGCAACCAGCATAAATGCCATTAATGCCAGCAGGCCGGTTGTCATCGGATCAAGCTCGTGATGCTTGGCCAGGCTGGATCCAATCCCGACCGATATGAAAACGGTCATAATCCCCATGCTCAGATTGAAAGGTAACATGAGTTGATCGCGGTATTCGGTGGAAAAGTCCAGCCATGCCCGGGCAAAGCCCCATGTTGTATCCGCGGGAAACGGTGGAAAAATAAACACGAGCATGAATGATCCGACAATCATGAACGGCAATGCCGCAATAAAACCGTCCCTGATCGAGGTGAGATATTTTTGTTGACCAACTTTGACCGCTATTGGTGTTAGTTTTTGTTCAATTGCATTGACCACATGGTCGTATAGAGTACTCATTTTGATGTCCTGTTCTTAATTTTTCTCAAACGCACTCGCCTATCAGTTCTATTGCAAAATCAAGCACTTTGTCTCCATTTTGCATCCCATAATCCATCATATTGATAGGCTCGACTTTGATACCATATTTGTCGGCTTTCTTTTGTAAATCCTGTTGCATGTACTTAACCTGAGGGCCCAGTAAAACCACTTGATACTTGCCAACCTGATCACTGAACTCCGAGGTACCATATGCCTTTATCTCAACATCAATGCCACGCTCTTTTGCTGCGGCTTCCATTTTCTTCACCAGCAACGAGGTTGACATTCCTGCTGAGCAACACAGCATGATCTTTTTCATAACCGATACTCCTTACTTCGTTTCAATATATTTGCTTCAACGATGATTTCGCTTAAGCATTGATTCGTTTAGACACTGATTGATTTGTTTAGGCGATTATCTGTTTAGACACTGAAAGTATGCGCCCACGGATTGCACTTGGAAACCGGTTTCCAAGTGCAATCCGTGGGAATGTGAAATTGATCATTAAAACGGTCACAAGCGAGTATGATTCTATGATCTATCAAACAGATTCATCGATTCATGGTTATGCTGATTGAAAGAAAGGCACTGATTTTGCCGACTGTTTTTACCACAGTAAAAGGCAATATCACCGTATGAAGGTGTGATCTAATCTTTATTTATAAATCGTTGTTTATGAAAGAATAGCAGGTTGGACAATCGGTTTCCAAAATCACTCATCCAGGACAAGGATCGCCATGAATCATTCCGTTACCAGACTGTTCGCGGACACACTTGATCATTATTTTTCACCATATGCAAGGAAGTTAAGCCAGAGCCCCCATCTGATCGCATTACGCGACGGTTTTCAGATCTCGATGCCTTTTGTCTTTATTGGTTGCATTTTTGTACCTCTGGTTTTTCCGCTTACCTCTGCCCTATCGATGGGCGAAACCTCATTGATCGCATTGTGGTGGGAATCGCTCAGTCGCAGTTTACAACCCGTCATTCTGCCCATGTACCAAATCACACTGGGGCTGGTTGCAATGATTATCTCATTTGGTATCTCCGCCAGTCTGGCAAAACAATACCGTCTTCCGGAACGTTTATCCGGATTAACAGGTTGCCTCGCTTTTCTGATGCTGTCGGGGTTTTCAACACTAAATACCCAAGAACTTTACTATCTGGGTGGCGGTGGTATTTTTACGGCGCTCGTCGCGGGTATCTATGCCATTGAAGTCATTAATATGTTTATCAAGAAAGGTTGGTACATCCATATGCCTGATGACGTACCGCTGATTACTGCGCAAGGGTTTAAATTACTGATTCCGATCTTTGTTGTCTTCCTGACATTATCGCTATTTGATCTCATTCTGAAACATTACGCTGGTGTGCATTTCCCCCACCTGATTGAAACACTGTTCAAGCCACTCATTCTTGCCTCCGACAGTCTGGCCGCGGTGATTATTTCGATTCTGGTTTGTCAGCTGTTGTGGTTTGTCGGAATCCACGGTTCAATCATTATCACCAGTATCATGAATCCTTTCTGGATGACGAACCTGCTCGCCAATCAAGCCGCCATTGAAACGGGTGTCCAAATTCCACCGCATATTTATACAGCGTCATTCTGGGATTTTTTCCTCCTCATCGGTGGCGTCGGTTCAACACTACCGTTGGTATATCTTGCGTTGAAAAGCCGCTCCAACCACATGAAGTCAGTTGGGAAAGTCGCGCTATTACCTGCAATTTTTAATATTAACGAACCGATTTTGTTCGGTTTCCCGATTATCATGAATCCGGTATTTATTCTCCCTTTCATTTTTGTCCCGATACTGAATGCCACCATCGCTTGGTATCTGACATCGATTGGCGTGCTGGACCGAATCGTCATGATGCTACCTTGGACCGTTCCCGCCCCACTCGGTGCCACATGGGCCGCAAATGGCAGTATCGCCAACGTGTTAATGGTGCTGTTTGCGCTCGTGAATTCCTATTGTCTGTACCTCCCCTTTTTCCGTGCCCACGAGAAAATCATTCTCGCGCAGCAAGAGCAAATGGCCGCCCAAAAACATTAATTCATCCGATAACCTAGAATGACTACAGGCAACCATCTCAGTGAGAAAGACCGACGATTCTCCCCCTGAACCGCCGGTTTTCCCTTTTCTAACAATATGCTTTTCTTATTAACTTCTATTTATGCGCTGTTCTGGTGAAACAGCTTTATGTATTGAACAAAAACAAAACAACCGATTTTGTGCCCTCCTTAGAAATGGAAATCAATCTGTGTACGGAATAGATGTCGATAGGCACCCGCGTCACTACCGCCGGAACGGAACCGTTCTTGAACGGAGTAGAAGGTTTCCCAAACAACATTTTTAAATAACACATATTTCACCCCAAGAATGCCGCCTTTGGCATCAGTGGGTAATGAACCCCATTCATCATCATGGGAGTAGTCCCCATATCTTCTGAAATCGATATAACGGAAATAAAGTCCGTATGAGCCGACTTGTGCTAAGTCAGTATCTTTATAATCGATGCGGTATTCTTGGCTGGTGTTATGATGCTCAGCATTCGTCATCGCAAACGCACCGCGGAGTAGAATGTCATCCGTCAGGCGGTATTGCAGTTCAAATGCGCCCATCCGATCCATTTTCTGCGCGTCATTTTCGTTGTCGTTCGTCGCAACGGTCAAACTGGTCTGCAAATCATCGGTCAAGCTACCAGTCAGATTCGCACCGGCAATCGAGATATCAGAGCTGTTTGGCATCGTCACCAAATCCCCCTGTCTCGGTCTTAGCCAAAATGCTTTGGCATTCCATCCCGGCAAGACATCATAATCAAGCTGAACCCCATCAGCCGCATGACCAAACGGAACGGCCTGAAATCCGTAGCCCCACCATTTTGTCCCTAATGTCACACCGACACCACCGGGGCGACCTTCAACCCAAATCCGCTGTAATGTCCCATCCTGATCACTACTACCGTTATCCCCGTTACGCCATGATTGCGTGACGGTATAGCCTTTACGAGTCTCAATCTGGAAGTTTGCACTCCAGTCTTCCGAGACTTTCATCTTGCCTTCTAAATCCATATAGAAATGCTTGTTATTGGCACCGGAACCAATTGGATCACGATCATCGTGATCGTATTTTGCTCTGAAAAAACCAAAGATATGTACCCGCTCCATCATCGCTTTCAGCGAGGTAATCGAATCACTGTCCATCGACTCTTCATAATCCATTCTTTCTTGTTTCAGCTTTTGTAGTTCACTCTGGTATTGCTGATGTAACTGTTCGAGTTGTTGGATTTGAGTGTCCAGCGCTGCTTTATCCACTGCGGCAGCAACTGAACTGAATGACCAGCAGGCTGCCAGCATCACTGGGAGTACCTTCAGTCCCATCTGTTTTTTCCTGTCCATAGTTTTCTCGTCTTTATTTTACCTATCGTTTCAGACCATCTTCCCGAAATTGACCCCATGTTCCCTTGAAACCAAAGGTTCATCATGCTCAGTTCTCACAACCGTCTAAGATTTGGCAACGTTTCAAAATACGGAAACAACCAGCAGAAACGATCATATTTAAAGAATCACAGCATTTTTTCGAGAGCTCAGTTATTGTTCAAAGCCAGTCTAATTCTATAGACAACAATAGATTGTGGTGATCAGCACGATTTTTCAGATTTAGGGTAAATATTGGAAACCGGTTTCCAATATTGTTACGAACATCACCTTTTTATCTCGAAAAAATGCTGGTGACATGATGAATGATGGAATTCGAATGAATGAAAAGAAGGAATAACAAGTCATCCAAGGGTTGTTATCGTTATAACTATATGCAACAAAGCCAACAAATGTGAGCCTGTATAGAAAACAGATAAATCGTCTATAAAACCGATACACTTTTTATAGACACTTGAACATAAAGCCGTTTTTATCCATTCGAGCATTTGCTCAAGTTACTTATTTCCTCAAGTTACTTACTTCTTAGACTTATATGGATAAATTATGATAAAAAAATATGTCATCTACTTCGCTAGTGTATGTTTGTCTTTCAGTGCTATCGCTAAAACGGGTGTCTTTCCGAGACAAGATTTTGATCAGCTGAGTTATGGGTTGTACTGGTTTGGAGCGAATGACCAATATCAGAAAGGCGGACAAAATACACGCAATGGCAGCACCTATTATGATCCATCCAGACCGACACTGATTCTGATTCATGGCTGGCAATCCAATCATACGATCGAACAAAACAGAACTGTCTACTGGGAAAACGGTGGTGGAACACCAGATATCGACTTTGCCAACCTCTGGCGTGCCGAAGGCTATAATGTGGCCATGTTATATTGGGATCAATTTGCCGACGAATCCGAGGTAAAAGATGCTGAAGCAAAAATCTGGTCAGCCAATGGACCGAAAAAAATGCGCTGGCGCGACAGTCGCGGAAACTACCATACTGGCCCGACAGAGAATGTCACCGAGTTATTGCTGCAACAGTATCTCAATGCCATGCAGGGATATCGGGGCAATGATATTCGCCTTGCCGGACACAGTTTGGGAAATCAAGTCGCGCTTCGGCTGGCTGATCGACTGGCAACACTGGCTGAACGCGGTCAGATTGCCAACAATATCGTACCGCAACGTGTGTCATTGCTAGATGCATTCTACTCCAACTACAGTAAAGATTATTTGAATGGTCGCTGGGTTGGTGAAGCTGCCCGGGAAGCGGTCAGTCGTCTCAAACCCAAAGGAATCGCGATTGACTCCTATCGGACTTCGGCGGTCGCATCAACACCATTTATCGGCGACGAGAACCGCGCCCTGCATAATGCGGTCGCTTTTGTGGAACAACAGACCCGCTTCTTTAATCAGACACAGCAGGGAGAAAAACATAACGCGGCTATCTGGCTGTACCTCTGGTCAATTATTTATCCGATGCCTGTCGTGATAGATAACAGTCTACCGGGTATCTCGGCCTCCGCGAGCAATACACAAGTCAGACGCTGGATGGGCACCACGGATCATTTACAACAAGTTTCGGGTGGTGACACCAAAGATCCGCTGGATAATCTCTACGAAACCGTTGATGCGCTGTAAATTGAATTGGGATAAATAGAGTCCGAATGGATAGCGGATCGTGGAGTAACGTTTACAGCCCTTTAGTCAGCATATGGGCAAGAAAATCGGTAATTTCGCGATCCGCTGTTGGATTCAGTGCTTCAAACCATAAGGCCCCAGCATAGTGCTCGGCTTTGAGAAACAGTCGTGTTCCTTCAAAATCAATCAGCCAAGTGTGAATATCTGCATCACACTGTTTTTCGATAATCGATGCGGGCAGCAATTCAATCAGTCGAGCACCTAAACGAGGAAACGAATCGAAATCAAAATGTGGGGTCTCCAGAATAAGCACACCGGAATCCGCCAAATATTCATGCAGAGAAAATTCAGCCATGATAAGTCAAATGCTCCTGAATCAAATCCAAAAACGGATCCGCATATTTTTCCAGCTTTCTTTGTCCGACACCACTCACCGCTAACATCTCACCATACGATGTCGGTAAAATATCGGCCATGTCGATCAACGTTGCATCACTGAATACGACATAAGGCGGAATCCCGTCTTCATCTGCAATTGATTTTCTGAGTTTGCGTAGTTTGGCAAACAGCTGGCGATCATAGGTCTTGCTGCTCAGCTTCTCCGCTTTGGAAGCTTTCACCGCAGTATCTAAACGCGGGACAGCCAGTTCTAGCGCCACGTCTCCCCGCAGTAACGGCCTGGCTTCTTCCGTCAGCTGTAATGTCGAATTCCGCGTAATATTTTGTTGCAACAATCCTTTATGAATCAACTGCCGGAAGATACTGACCCAATAATCATGGCTGTGTTCCCGGCCAATACCGTAGGTGCTTAACTGATCATGACCATTTTCACGAATCCGTATATTCTGCATCCCACGTAACACTTCAACGACATAGCCAATCCCGAAACTTTGCTTCACCCGATAAACGCAAGACAAGGCTTTCTGAGCTTCTTTAGTTGCATCGAACATCTTGGGGGGATCCAGACAAATATCACAGTTGCCACAAGGCTGTTCTCGATATTCACCGAAATAATTGAGTAAAACCTGACGACGGCAGGTTTGCGCTTCGGCAAAAGCACTCATCGCATTGAGCTTATGACTTTCAACTTGCTTTTGCGGACCATCCGCTTTCTCATCCAGAATGCGACGCAACCAGCCCATGTCAGCCGGGTCATAAAGCATCACGGCTTCAGCCGGTAAGCCATCTCGCCCCGCCCGACCCGTTTCCTGATAATAGGACTCGATGTTACGAGGGATATCAAAGTGCATGACAAAACGGACATTCGACTTATTGATGCCCATACCGAACGCGACGGTTGCGACAACAATCTGAACATCATCGCGCTGAAATGCTTCCTGAACATAATTGCGTTCATCGACATCCATCCCGGCATGATACCCTGCTGCCCGAAAATGGTTCTGACACAATTTTTCCGTCAGCATTTCTACCTTTTTCCGGCTGCCACAATAAATAATGCCGCATTGCCCTTGCTGAGTACCTAGAAAACGGATGACTTGAGAGACCGGTTTATGTTTTTCCAGCAGCGCATAACGAATGTTCGGCCGATCAAAACTTCCCAGATAAATATGCGGGGCATTTAAATGCAGCCGGGTTTGGATATCCTGCCGCGTCGATTCATCGGCAGTTGCTGTCAGAGCGATAACCGGCACTTGCGGAAAGGCCTGTTTCAATTGGCCCAAAGCCGCATATTCCGGACGGAAATCGTGTCCCCACTGGGAAATACAGTGCGCTTCATCGACAGCAATCATCGCAATCTGCATCTGGTGTAACCGTTCGATGAAATCGGCCATTAACACCCGTTCCGGTGAGACATACACTAATTTCAAAGTCCCGGCATTCATCCGCTGATACGTCTCGATCAGCGCCTCTTTGCTCATACTCGAATTAATACAGGCTGCGGCAACACCGTTGACAACCAATTGATCCACTTGATCTTTCATCAGAGAGATCAACGGAGAAATCACCAGTGTAATACCATCAAGCATGATCGCCGGAATTTGATAACACAGTGATTTCCCGCCTCCGGTCGGCATAATGACCAGACTGTCTTGTCCGGCAAGTACCGCATCAATCACATCCTTTTGACCCAGCCGAAACGTCTGATAACCGAAGACGGTATTCAGTACAGATTCTGAGCTAGTTGAAGCGTGGTCGTCTTGTTCGGCAATCAATGCAGCGGTCATGAAATACTCAATATGATGGGTTTCGCAGAAGAAGGTTATGCACAGTGGCTATTGTAGTGGGGTTAGATGCGGAATAAAACCATAAATTCTTCGACCCTTCTCGCGAAAACACGCGGAACAAATCAATGCCGGAGATCCACTGGCGTGGTGTATAATGCATCTCTTATCACAATATCATCCTATTTTATTAAGCATAAAATAATTTCAGCGGTAAAACTATGAACGATGAACAGCAAGCGCGACAGGGAGTGCTCTTTGCTCTGGCCGCCTACCTAATGTGGGGCATTGCACCCGTTTATTTCAAAATGCTCGAACATATCAATCCGGTAGAAATTATCTGTCACCGGATCCTCTGGTCTTTTCTACTGCTGGCGGTACTGCTGCATTTCGGAAAGCAATGGCCGATGATTCGTAACCTGATGTCAGATCGACGCAAAATTTATTATTTAATCGCAACATCAGTGCTGATTGGTGGCAACTGGTTGATTTTCATCTGGGCAATTAATAATCATCATCTGCTGGACGCCAGTCTTGGCTATTATATCAATCCATTACTCAATGTAATTTTGGGGATGGTGTTTCTCAGTGAGCGGCTACGAATCCTACAGTGGATAGCCGTTGCACTCGCCACCATTGGCGTGGTGATTCAGCTCATTCTGTTCGGTTCGATCCCGATCATTGCCATTGCACTTGCCAGTACCTTCGGGATTTACGGACTCCTACGTAAAAAAGTCATGGTCAGTGCGTTAAATGGTTTGTTTATTGAAACATTGATTTTAGTCCCGGTCGCCCTGATATATTTGTTTGGTTTTGCCAATTCCGCAACCAGTAATCTGGTCGAGAATTCACTGCATCTCAATGGATTACTTGCGATGGCGGGTGTGGTCACGACACTACCCCTGTTATGTTTTGCCGGTGCAGCGACTCGCATGAAACTTTCAACTCTCGGTTTCTTTCAATATATCGGCCCGAGTATGATGTTTATTCTGGCAACGGTTTTTTATGGCGAACCTTTTAGCCCCGATAAAGCAACCACGTTTTTATTCATCTGGGGGGCTTTAATACTCTTCAGCTATGACGGTATTCGTAATCATCATCGCAAACGCCCTGTCGTTGTGATAGAAGAATAATCCTTTGAGACTGAAGCAAAAACGACACAAACGACGGTGAGGAACGCCAGTAAATATGAACAACGAATACCAGATTCTCCTGACGCTCGCGAGCATTCACTGGATTGCATTAATGAGCCCGGGGCCAGACTTCGCACTCGTGATTCAGAATGCCACCCGCTATGGCAGAACAACCGGTATTTATATTGCGCTCGGCCTATCATTCGGGATTCTGATCCATTCGATTCTCAGTCTGACCGGCATCAGTCTGATCGTCCATACCCATCCGGTTTGGTTTGCGCTGATTCAAATCGCAGGTGGCAGCTATCTGGCCTGGCTGGGTCTGTCCACCTTGAGCAGTCTGTATCAACGCAAGAAGACCCGTCATCAGCCTGAAACACTATCGCCCGCGTCTTTGTGGCTGGACAATCGCAAGCAGGCTTTCTCCAAAGGTTTTCTGACTAATCTCCTCAATCCTAAAGCGCTGGTGTTTTTCATCAGCCTGATGTCGAGTCTGATCCCGGCTGACTTTCCCGCTTCAGGAAAAATGCTCGCTCTGGTCATACTGTGGGGGCTGTCCTTTTTCTGGTTCGCCATCCTTGCGTGGCTTCTTTCCAGTCCGCGATTACAGAATAAATTGCACGCTGCAGCCGTATATATTGATGGACTCTGCGGTATCATTTTCTCCGTCCTCGGTCTGATGATCGGTTATCACGCAGTCACCTCACTGACATCACTGTCATAATGTTTTTGACGCGGGTGACTCAACAACGTATCACCCGCTACAAATCACGTTAAGCCTCTGGATTTATAAGACATGAAATGTCATTCTAGGTGTTGCATAAATGTTAATGCAACATGGAGGTTTTCCGGTGAACATAAAAACACTACTGATACTCTCAGGGTTATTCACGACCCTAAATATCCACGCCGCACAGGTTGCTGATTCTGTCGCACCAGAAATCAACACCGGTCATGATGCCAAGACGCTGACTCATGCCAAGCAGTGGATGGTCACAGCGGCAAACCCGCTCGCAGCCAAAGCCGGCGCAGATATCCTTCGTCAGGGCGGCAATGCCATTGATGCAATGGTCGCGGTACAATTGATGCTCGGTTTAGTCGAGCCCCAATCGTCAGGGATTGGCGGGGGTGCATTCATGGTGTACTGGGATCAGAAAAAACAGCATCTCACCACTTTTGATGCCAGAGAAACAGCCCCCGTGCAGGCCACACCTGAACTTTTTCTGGATGAACAAGGACAACCGCTCCAGTTTTACGATGCCGTTGTCGGTGGCCGTTCTGTTGGCACCCCCGGCACCGTGAAGCTGCTTTGGGAGACCCATCAGAAATATGGCAAACTGCCTTGGAAAAAACTCTTTGCTCCCGCCATTGAACAGGCGAAACAAGGGTTCCGTATCAGTCCGCGTCTCGCCAAGCAAATTGCTGATGATACTCAGCGCCTGAGCCGATACCCCGGAACACGCAATTACTTTTTTGACCCTCAAGGAAATCCGAAACCAGCCGGTACGCTGCTCAAAAACCCGGCATACGCCCAGACATTAACGACGATAGCTAACGGTGGGGCGGATGCATTCTATCGTGGTGATATCGCCAAAGATATTGTGGCAACCGTCCGGCACGCGCCCGGTAATCCCGGGGTTCTGTCACAAACAGACTTGGACAACTATACCATCAAAGAGCGTCAGCCCGTTTGTGCCGACTATCAGGGCTATGATGTCTGCGGGATGGGGCCACCAAGTTCGGGCGCACTCACCGTCGGACAGATCCTCTCAATGGCTCAACATTTTGACTTGAAAAAATGGGGAGCAACGAGTGAGAAGTCATGGCAGGTCATCGCAGATGCTTCACGGTTAGCATTTGCAGATCGCGGCAAGTTCATGGCAGATGAAGACTTTGTGCCGATGCCAACGCAAGGATTGGTCGATCAAGACTATCTTGCTCAACGCGCACAACTCATTCAGCCTGGTCAAGCCCTCACCAAGGTTTCAGCGGGAAGCCCGCCATGGCAGCACGCCATGCAACTCGGCACGGATCAGGCCATCGAGCTGCCTTGTACCAGCCATTTTAATATTGTTGATCGAGACGGTAATGTCGTATCGATAACGACCACGATTGAAAACGGGTTTGGCTCTCGCCTGATGGTTCGAGGATTTTTGCTCAACAACGAGCTCACAGATTTCTCGTTCAAATCACATGACGGAGATAACCCTGTCGCAAACCGCGTCGAACCGGGCAAACGTCCTCGTTCTTCGATGGCTCCAACCATTGTTCTGAAAGATGGTCAGCCATATCTGGCAATCGGCTCTCCGGGAGGCAGTCGCATTATCGGTTACGTGGCTCAGGCACTGATCGCGCATCTGACTTGGGGACAAGATATCCAGCAAGCTTTAAATATGCCGCATATTGTCGATCGCTTTGGCCCCGTCGATCTTGAACAAGGTACCACCGCAGAACAACTCAAACCCGCGTTGGAAAAGATGGGCTATCACGTCAATGTTCGCGATCTGAACTCCGGACTTCATGCGATTCGCCTCACCAAAGATGGCCTTGAAGGCGCTGCTGACCCACGACGAGAAGGCGTGGCGATCGGTGAATAAGATGTAACCAGTAGCATAGTTATTTGGCTCGCTCGATTGTAAGAGATCTCTTACAAATGAGTGAGCCAATAGAGATTTTGGTTAAAGACATTTTCACAAAATTAAAAATAACCTATTGAATAATATAAAAAAGTACATTTATTAATCAGTTGTTTGTCAAAATTCTGTTATCCCTACCGATTGCCGAATCCACACAAAACCGTAATATATAACTTGTCGGCAGGAAGTTGGCACAAGGACATCGAAAGGAATTGATTCGTTGACAGGATGGTCACGAACAGGGATGACGATGGACACACCCGGGAAGGGTTATTACATCAGGATGATGTCAGGAAACTTTTCAGGGATGGAAGTGCTAACAGGACGGTTAGCAGACGAGGACGTCAAGGACACCGCTAGGAAGGCGATGGAAGGATCGGCTGAAGGATTCAGCAGACTGATCAAGGATTAGATGCAGGACGCACTTATTCGTAGCAGGATGGCTGCAAGCAAAGAATAGAACCCCGGTGGGCATTGCTCCCGGGGTTTTCCTTATTTGTCCCCGCTTCTTTTTACAGACAGAGGCAGATAGCGCTGCGCTAATGTAAAACCCGCTCTTTCAAGAATTGAGACAGATCGATAGTCAATATCACCAACTGCGGTGGCTTGGGTAACTGATTATCAATAGAGAATAGTTTTCCTCCCGGGAAATGAGGGAAAGTCATTGCTGCCGGCCACTGATGCGTCGAACGCATTCCTCGTAAATACCCGGACTCAGCGATTGAAAACTTGATTGATGAGCAACGATGCATAGCATTTACCTCACGATGACCAACAATAAGCTCACGAAGAGCACTGAATTATTTTGCGGGTATCAAAGCTTATTCTGCTTCGCGCTGGTCGCTGTTCTCCGAGCATGACAAACGGCTTTGACACCTTCCGTTTTTAAATATGGGGTCAAAACAAAACACTTCCAAGAGAGAAAAAGAATAAAAAACAATCGACTCACGCACACTGCGTCAATGATTGCTGAAGGATAAAATGAATATAATTTGAGATTACAATCGCTTAAATGTAATCACAAACAGCTCATCCGTTTCAGGGTAAACTTCTCGGATCAGTGCTTTCAGTGCCGGTAATTCCAGATACTCCTGCCGGGCATGGTCTTGATTGATCTCATCAAACCGGAGCGGCTCAACCGCAACAATTTCAATGTCACACACCTTTTGATGGGTTTCCAGAGTGAACACCTCAACCTGCGAGCCGACCACATAATGGCTTTCAGATTGATCTCGGATCGTGATCGTTTTTAACCCCTCAGCCACAAAAGGGGTCAGAAACTCAAAAAATGTGATTTGGGTTGGAATCGGATGCATCACCATTATCCTGTTCGGCAGTTAAATTATAAGGATTCCAGCTTGGCATAGGCGGTTACCAGCCATTTGATGCCTTCCCCGTTAAACGCGACCTGTACCCGACTTTGTGCCCCTGCCCCTTCAAAATTAATAATGGTACCTTCACCGAATTTCGGGTGTTTTACCCGACTACCCAGACTAAATCCGGTTTCATTGAAGCTCTCTTTGACCACTTTCTGGCTGAATCGGCCGGTACTGGTCGGGCGGCTGACCTGAGCTTTCATCCGCACTTCATCGAGGCACCCTTCCGGCAATTCGCGAATAAAACGTGATGGTTTGTGATATTTATCCTGCCCGTATAAACGCCGCATTTCCGCATAAGTCATATAGAGTTTCTTCATCGCCCGGGTCATCCCGACGTAGCAGAGACGCCGCTCTTCTTCCAGCCGACCGGCTTCTTCCACCGACATTAGGCTCGGGAACATCCCCTCTTCGACACCAACCATGAATACCAACGGAAACTCCAAGCCTTTAGCACTGTGCAACGTCATCAGTTGCACGGCATCATCAAATTCATCGGCCTGTCCTTCTCCGGATTCCAGTGCAGCATGCGTCAGAAATGCCGTCAACATGCTCATCTCTTCAGCTTCTTCCGGCTTTTCAAATTGACGCGTCGCGGTGACCAGCTCTTCCAAGTTTTCCAAGCGGGCTTTTGACTTCTCACCTTTTTCTTGCTCATACATCGCATACAAACCAGAGGCTTTAATCACATGGTCAGTCTGACGGTGCAACTGCATCTCAAACGTATCATCTTCCAGTGCATTGATTAATTCGACGAAGCGGCTCATTGCACCACCGGCACGACCCACCAGCACTTTTTCTTCTAATAACTGAACACTCGCCTGCCACATCGTACAACCGCGCTCACGGGCTGCGAAACGTACGGTTTCCAGCGTTTTATCGCCCAACCCGCGCGTCGGAGTATTCACTACGCGCTCAAATGCAGCATCATCATTGCGGTTTGAAATCAGACGTAAATAGCACAGCGCATCTTTAATTTCTTGTCGTTCGAAGAATCGCATCCCGCCGTAGATCCGATAAGGCAGCCCAGCTTGAATCAACGCTTCTTCCAGCACCCGCGACTGAGCATTGTTCCGGTAAAGCAAGGCGCTATCCTGCAATGCGCCGCCTTCGTCCTGCCACATCTTAATCTTGTTGACCACAAAACGCGCTTCATCCAGCTCGTTATAAGCTGAGTACACCGAAATAGATTCGCCCTTCTGTCCTTCCGTCCATAGGTTTTTTCCCATCCGTTCGGTGTTATTGGCAATCAGTGTATTCGCGGCTTCCAGAATCGTTTGGGTAGAACGATAGTTCTGTTCGAGCCGGATCGTGTTGACTGCCGAAAACTCTTGCGCAAATTTCTCGATATTTTCAACCTTGGCGCCTCGCCAGCCATAAATCGACTGGTCATCATCACCGACAATCATGACATGACAATCGGGGCCAGCCATCAGCCGGAGCCAAGCGTACTGAATATTGTTGGTATCCTGAAACTCATCCACCAGAATATGTTTAAAACGGGCCTGATAATGCTCGCGGATAAACTGATTCTCCCGCAGCAACTCCTGCGTTCTGAGCAGAATTTCGGCGAAATCGACCAAACCGGCACGGTCACAGGCCTCCTGATAAGTCTGGTATAAGCGAAGATAAGTCGTGGTCACCGGATCATGATAGGTATCGATATGCTGCGGCCGAACCCCCTCATCTTTCTTACCGTTAATCCACCAGCAAACCTGACGGGCCGGCCACTGTTTTTCATCCAAGTTCTGCGCTTTGATTAGCCGGCGTATTAAACGCAGCTGATCTTCAGAATCAATAATCTGAAAATCTTCCGGTAATTTGGCGTCCAGATAGTGGGCGCGCAAGATGCGATGGCAGATACCGTGAAAAGTACCGTTCCACATCCCCGAGGCACTCCCCATCATCAGTGCTTCAATCCGGCCACGCATCTCGGCAGCCGCCTTATTGGTGAATGTCACTGACATGATCGAAAACGGTGAGGCTTCTTCAACGGTCATCAGCCAGGCAATGCGATGGACCAATACCCGGGTTTTACCACTCCCAGCACCGGCTAGTACCAATAAATTCTGCAAAGGGGCTGCAACAGCTTCCCGCTGTTTATCGTTTAAACCGTCGATTAAGAGAGAGGGATCCATCATGGTGACATCACTGGCTATTTATACATGGGTGTCGATTATAACCATAAATGGACATCAAATGCTCGCCTGTCTTTGTGATCTTTGTACTATCACACCCGTTTCTTACCACACCGACACGGCCATCAATACATCATACAAACGTCACAATTGATTCATATATCAATGCTAATTTGCTGAATTCAAAATGAAAGTTCTCAGCGTGTTATTTGTTCCCGATATAACGCGGCCCCCCTCTTTTCCTGACACAATTTCCAGGTTGTGGGGATCACGCCGCTTAAATTAAGAGTAAGGATACCTCTCATGTTCAATGATAAATCTCATACCCGATATCTGGCATTGTCAGCTATCACACTGGCTTTGACCGCATGTAATCACTCCGATAAAACGTATACCAACCCAGGGATTCCGACAGGAAAATCGGGGAGTTTGATCATCAGCGAACCGGTATTAAGCGGTACCAATATTGCGGTTGTTGATGGTGATATCCCAACCACCAACGACACCAAAAATACAGTGGCCCTTGATCCGGATTCAAACCCGATTATTCAGATTTTGAGTGGCTTTGATGATATCTGGTATGCCGGTGACGATACCTGGGCCAGTAATGGTTCCAATACGCTGAATGCCGTCAATGGCAACAGCGGTGTGGCGGGAGGGGGCTCAACCAGTACGACACTGGCGATTCCGTTTAACTTCTCCAATGATGTCATCCGCGACATGGCGATCTGGAAAGAAAACTTTGATTACGTCACAACGCTGACTCGCCCCGGCCAATCAAAGCCAGATGTTGACCGCAATAACAAAGCTGCTCTGGTCTTCGCCTATCTGGATGACCAGCGGGATAAAGGTTTTAGTCTCAACGATGGTTTGGGACCGCTCACCGAAGATTACCGCACCGGAGCCAACTCTCACTCATCCTACGGGACGGACAGCAATAACGATGTAACGCTGACAGACAATAGCAACAACGTGACGACCGTTGATGTCACCACAGCAACTTATAATAAAGGCCTCAACAAAAAACTCGCCACTCATATCCAAACCGGATACGGCACCACGACAGACGGTGGCAGCCCAACGGCACTAAGCAATGTGGTCGATTTACTCAATGCGATAGCTTCTCACGGAGCATCCAGCCAAGCGCCAAAATATCATTTTGCATCCCCTCGTCCGTGGCGCATTAGCAAAGATAACTACGATGTAGCTGAATTTAATGATCCATCTAAATCGGTTTACAGCACCATCACTGACTTAAGCAAGTTAGATCGTGTCACCTGTCTCAATCCGGACGGGACAACAGACACGGACAAATACTACGAACGTCCGGCGAATCCAATTGTTACCCCCATGTCCGGCCTGATTTGTGCCGCCCGGACCACTTACCGTGAAAAAAGCGGAGGCGGCTACAGTGAGGGCTATGATTTCAATGCTTCTCCGCTGGCAACCGAGACGTTTTCCAGCCGGGCAAAAGACGGTGCGTTCCCGAGTGGTCATACGGCAGAAGCATTTGACCGAGGTCTAGGCTACGCTTACGCCATTCCGGAGCGTTTTGCTGAAATGGTGGCTCGTGCCGGAGATCTCGGGCAAAACCGGATTGTAGCCGGTATGCACTCCCCGTTAGATGTGATTGGCGGCCGGATTATGGCAACGGCGATAACAGCGGCTACACTGACCGATCCCAATAATGCAACCACGGCCAGCAACGCTTACAGTCAGGCCAACAGCTACTTTATGACCAAAGCAACTACGGCTGGTTATGATAGTATTTATGACTACGCACACTGTACAACCGATGTAGAAAAGCCATGTAGCAAAACGGATCGTTATGCCGACCATGCAGCCATGAAAGCCCGCTACAAAGCTTATATGACCTATGGTTTCAGCCCACTCAATGAACCGAAACTTGCGCCTGAAGTGCCGAAAGGTGCCGAAGCGTTACTGGAAACCCGCTTCCCTTATCTAGATAGCAATCAGCGTCGTGTCGTGCTGGCAACCACTGAAATCGATTCAAATTATCCGGTGATTAATAAATCACGCGGATGGGGACGCCTGAATCTGGTTGATGCGGCTGACGGTTACGGTGCTTTCAATATCAATACGACTGTGTTTATGGATGCGGCAAAAGGTGGATTTAACGCAGAAGATCACTGGTGGAACGATATTTCAGGTGAGGGCCGTCTGACCAAAAGCGGCACAGGCTCTTTATACTTGGAAGGGCAAAATACTTATCGGGGCGGAACACTGGTTAATGCCGGATTTTTGGTCGGAACATCTGCCACAGCATTTGGTTCGAATACCTTATATCAACAGGGTGGCACCGTTGGGGTGGCAATCAAAGCCGGTACCTCAGATCGTACTCAAGGCATGCTAACTGTCTCTGACTTCGTTCAGGCCGACGGAAAGTTAGAGCTAGATCTGACCAAAAACGCGCGTCTGAATGCATCCAATGGTATTTACCTGATCGGAACGGCAAACCAGCTCACGCTTAACGTCCCGACACTGACAACAGCAACAACCTACACCGTGCTGTCATCCAACCATCTGGAAGGGACCTTCCAGAAAGTGACGGCGACGGATACCAATGGGAAGGCTTATCAGGTGAGCATTGACTACTCAACGACCGGAGCAACCGTCACCGTTTCTCCGCAAGCTTAATAACGACACACCGTGATAGGTGATATCACGGTGTTTTTATCGTTGCCCGATGTAGTTAGCCAATGATGTCGTTAACCAATAAGAAGTTAACCAATAAGTATAAAGCCCTGTGATTGCTCACAGGGCTTTTTTATTTGCATATCAAGAAGAATCGTTAAGCAGCAATGCCACAATGACGCAGCAGTGCATCAATTTGTGGTTCACGGCCACGGAAACGTTTGAACAGTTCCATGGGCTCTTCACTCCCACCCATTTCCAGAATGTTTTTCAGGAAACGCTGTCCGGTTTCCGGATTGAAAATCCCTTCTTCTTCAAAACGAGAGAACGCATCGGACGAGAGTAATTCTGCCCACAGATAGCTGTAATAACCCGCACTGTAGCCTCCGGCAAAGATATGACTGAAGCTGTGAGAGAAGCGGTTCCACTCCAGACTTGGCAACACCGCAACTTTTGCTTTCACTTCCGCTAACGTCTCCAGAACCCGCGGACCGATTTCCGGGTCATAGTTGGTGTGCAGGGTGAAATCGAACAGTCCGAATTCAAGCTGACGCAAAATAAACATTGCCGACTGAAAGTTTTTCGCTGCCAGCATTTTCTCTAACATCGCTTTGGGCAACGGTTCACCGGTTTCATAGTGACCGGAAATGAACGCCAACGCTTCTTCTTCCCAGCACCAGTTCTCCAAAAACTGGCTCGGTAATTCAACAGCATCCCACGGCACACCGTTGATCCCAGCAACCGCACCGACATCAACCTGCGTCAGCATATGATGGATACCGTGACCAAATTCGTGGAACAGCGTCACAACCTCATCGTGGGTAAACAGCGCAGGTTTGCCACCGACCGGTTTATTAAAGTTACAGGTCAGGTAAGCCACCGGTGACTGTAACTCACCGGATAATGTCACCCGACGTCCCCGGCAATCATCCATCCATGCACCGCCACGTTTGTGTTCACGGGCATACAGATCCAGATAGAAGCTACCGCGCAACTGCTGATTCTGGTCGAAGATATCGAAAAAACGGACCGATTCATGCCAGGTATCAACGCCTTCACGCGCCTGTACAGTCATACCAAAGACACGGTGGATCACTTCAAATAATCCGCTGATGACTTTGGACTCTGGGAAATAAGGGCGCAGTTCTTCATCAGAAATCTGGAACAAATGCTGTTTCTGTTTTTCACTGAAATAAGCAATATCCCACAATGCCAGTTCATCAACACCGAAGTTCTCTTGCGCAAAGTCACGCAGTGCTTGTACCTCTTTTTCACCCTGTGGCTTGGCGCGTTTCGCCAAATCATTGAGGAAAGTCAGAACCTGTTCCGGAGACTCAGCCATTTTGGTCGCCAATGACTTTTCACTGAAACAATTAAAACCGAGTATTTTGGCGATTTCATGTCGGAGTTTGAGTTGCTCCGCGATAATGTCGCTGTTGTCCCACTGACCGGCATTTGGCCCACGATCAGATGCCCGGGTCACGTAGGCTTCATACATTTCCTGACGCAGTGCCTGATTATCACAATAGGTCATGACAGGTAAGTAAGACGGCATCTCCAGCGTGAGCAGATACCCCTCCTTCCCTTTCGCTTCAGCAGTCGCTTTGGCCGCAGCCAAAGCACTCTCCGGCAAGCCGGACAATTCGCTCTCATCGGTGATATGCTTGGTCCAGCCCATGGTGGCATCGAGCACATTGTTAGAGAACTTTGAGCCTAATTCAGACATGCGTTTACTGATTTCGCCATAGCGTTTCTGTTCGGCCAGCGGCAGGCCAATACCAGACAGTTCAAAATCTCTTAAGGCATCCCGAATCGTTTTTTGCTGGGCTTGAGACAGAGATTGATAAGCTTCGCTCCCACGAATTTTCTGATACGCTTCAAATAGCCCTTTATGCTGTCCGACCCAAGTCCCGTATTCAGACAAAAGTGGCAGACAACTTTCGTACGCTTCCCGCAATGCTTCACTGTTCACCACAGAATTCATGTGACTGATCGGTGACCAGATCCGGCTTAAATGATCATCGACCTCTTCAATCGGGGCAATCAGGTTATCCCAGCTCGGCTGAGTATTGCCTTCGAGCACGGCTTCAATTTTGCTCCGACAGTTGGCAATTGCCTGTTCGATCGCCGGTTTAATATGCTCAGGTTGAATCTGAGAAAACGGCGGCAGGTCCGTAAAGGTGAGCAGTGGGTTCGACATAAACGATTCCTTTTATTTTGAAAGCATCGGGCACACAGACAGATGATTCTCGCTGAAACGGCATCTGAAAGCCAATAGACATTACAAATAGTAAATATAGGTAGATTCTACGATTTTCAATAGCAACAGATCATCACAACGAATCTATCTTCACGTATAATCGCAGCTATTCTGTATTTATCCACATCATTCGGTTCGGGGAGCACACTTTGTTAAGTTACCGCCACAGTTTTCATGCAGGCAATCATGCCGATGTCCTTAAGCATACGGTACAGAGCCTGATTCTGACTGCGCTGCAAAAGAAAGATAAGCCTTTCGTCTACCACGATACCCATTCGGGTGCCGGACGGTACGATCTCACCCACGAATGGTCAGAAAAAACCGGCGAATACAAACAGGGCATTAGCCGAATCTGGCAACAATCACAGAAACCTCAAGCTTTGGAAAGCTATCTGGCCGCCATTCAAACACTCAATTCATCAGATGCGCTGCGCTACTATCCCGGCTCCCCCCGAGTCGCCAAAGCGCATTTGAGAGCGCAGGATCGTATGGTGCTGACAGAACTTCATCCGAGTGATTATCCGCTGCTCCAACAAGAATTTGCGCGCGATTCGCAAGTCAAAATCTATCAGGACGACGGTTTTCGCTGCCTCAAAGCCAGCTTACCGCCCAAAGAACGGCGCGGACTGGTACTGATCGATCCGCCTTATGAACTGGCGCATGAATATCAGGATGTCGTTAAAGCAATCGCCCAGAGCTATAAACGTTGGGCTACCGGCATTTATGCGATTTGGTATCCGGTGGTTTACCGGGACAATATAGATGATATGCTGGCGGAATTCGAATCACTGGGAATTCGTAAAATCCTGCAGATTGAGCTGGGTGTAGCCCCCGACAGCAACGAGAGAGGGATGACCGCATCCGGTATGATTGTCATCAATCCCCCTTGGACACTGGAAAGTCAGATGCAAGAGATTTTACCGTATCTGCAATCGGTTATCGCACCGGAAAGCGGACATACAACCCTCCGGTGGGTTGTTCCTGAATAGAAACGAGTCTCCCGGCAAACGAACCCAGACATAGACAGACTTAGAATAACGGAGAAAGTAATGGCAACACATTTTGATTATATCTGTATCGGTGGTGGCAGTGGCGGTATCGCATCAGCCAACCGTGCAGCAAGATATGGCGCGAAAGTCGCGCTGATCGAAGCCAAAGATTTAGGCGGTACTTGTGTCAACGTCGGCTGTGTGCCGAAAAAAGTTATGTGGCATGGCGCTCAGATTGCGGAAGCCATTCATCTGTATGCCAAAGACTATGGTTTCGATGCCCAGTTAAATGGTTTTGACTGGTCAAAATTAGTTGAAAGCCGTCAGGCTTACATCGGCCGGATCCATCAATCTTATGATCGCGTTTTGGGAAATAACAAAGTCGAAGTGATTCGCGGGTTTGCCAAATTTATCGATGCCAAAACCGTTGAAGTCAACGGTGAACATTACACGGCTGATCATATCCTGATCGCCGTTGGTGGTCGTCCGACAATCCCTGCGATTCCGGGCGCTGAGTACGGTATTGACTCTAATGGATTTTTTGATTTGCAGGCACAACCCAAACGTGTCGCAGTCATCGGGGCCGGCTACATTGCCGTTGAGATTGCCGGTGTACTCAATGCGTTAGGCACAGAAACCCACTTGTTCTGCCGTAAAGAGTCCCCACTGCGTAGCTTTGATCCGATGGTGATTGAAACGCTGATGGAAGTGATGGCCGCAGAAGGGCCGACGCTGCATACGCATTCCGTTCCGAAATCGATCATCAAAGAAGCGGATGGCAGTTTGACCCTCCATCTGGAAAACGGCGCCCAGCAGAATGTCGACCAAGTCATCTGGGCAATTGGTCGTCATCCGGCAACGGATGCGATCAATTTGGCAGCCACCGGCGTTGCGACCGATGAAAAAGGCTATATCAAAGTCGATGAATACCAGCAAACCAATGTCACCGGTATTTATTGTGTCGGTGATATTATGGCAGGTGGCATCGAGCTCACACCGGTTGCGGTCAAAGCCGGACGTCAGTTATCTGAACGCCTGTTCAACCATAAACCCGATGCAAAAATGGACTACAATCTGGTCCCGACCGTGGTCTTTAGTCACCCGCCAATCGGCACCATCGGTCTGACCGAACCGGAAGCCATTGCTAAGTTTGGTGAAGACAATGTCAAAGTCTACCAATCCAGTTTTACAGCAATGTACACGGCAGTAACCCAACACCGTCAGCCATGCCGAATGAAGCTTGTCTGCGTTGGCCCGGACGAGAAAGTGGTCGGCCTGCATGGCATTGGCTTCACTGTCGATGAAATGATTCAGGGCTTCGCGGTCGCAATGAAGATGGGTGCAACCAAAGCAGACTTCGATGCTGTTGTGGCAATTCACCCGACCGGCTCGGAAGAGTTCGTTACGATGTAAATCGGATTCAGAATCTCGATCTGAAAAATCAATCAACCACTGACTGTTCGACACGAGCAGTCAGTGGTTTTTTTATCCATCTTTCATTGATAACGATAAGACGCGTTGAAATGCCTCTACCCTCTTTTCTGATGGTGCTCTGAGTTTAGCGTCATCCCCTGACGACTTCACATAAATATGAGATAGTTTGAACAACTGAAACCCGATAGAAGAATAAAATATATAGAATGCTGTGGTGTATATCCGAGTTGACAACAACTGGGATTGAATGTGCCTCTCATGCCCGTCCTGTAACCGCTTCAACGCTGATCTCATCAATACCCACATCCCGATCATTGCGGATATTATATGCAACAAAGTTAACACGAGTATTTAGTCAATTCCCCTGTAACTTCCTGATTTGGCGTGTTCTATTCACGTAATATAGCCCATTACATGCTGTATACATGGACAATTATGCTACCGAAATCTATTTGTGATTGAGCTCTCGCACCGTTCAATTATTGGTCATTACTATAATTGTGGCACCTTGACGGGTCCCATAACTATTTTGATTACAACAACAAAAGTAACGTGAAACGAAAAAGGGAATCCTATGTTAAAACAAATAGCAATCGCGACAGCGATCGGTAGCATCCTGCTATCAGGAAGTTTATTGGCAAAAACACTCACTGTTGGCTTTTCACAAATTGGTTCTGAATCTGGTTGGCGTGCAGCTGAAACCAGTGTGGCAAAAACTGAAGCGAAAAAACGCGGAATTAATCTTAAGATTTCCGACGCCCAGCAGAAGCAAGAAAACCAAATCAAAGCCGTCCGCTCTTTTATTGCTCAAGGTGTGGATGCGATCTTTATTGCACCAGTCGTTCAGACCGGCTGGGAACCCGTGCTGGAAGAAGCACGTGACTATGATATCCCCGTATTTTTGTTAGACCGTGGCATTACTGTCGATGATGACTCTCTGTATATGACATCCGTCGCTGCTGACAGTGTTCATGAGGGAGAAGTTGCCGGGAACTGGCTGATTCATAAAATGGATGGCAAGAAATGTAATGTAGTCGAACTACAAGGGACCGTGGGTGCCAGTGTGGCTCTAGATCGTAAAAAAGGGTTTGCCGACGCAATTAGCAAAGTGCCTAACGTGAAAATTATCCGGACTCAGTCAGGGGACTTCACGCGCAGTAAAGGCAAAGAAGTCATGGAAAGCTTTATCAAAGCAGAAGCCAACGGTAAGAATATCTGTGCGGTTTATGCACATAACGATGATATGGCAATCGGTGCGATTCAAGCGATCAAAGAAGCTGGGCTGAAACCGGGCAGTGATATTTTGATTGTGTCTATCGATGGTGTTCCTGATATCTTCAAAGCCATGATGGCCGGTGAATCAAACGCTTCTGTTGAACTGACACCCAATATGGCAGGACCTGCATTTGACGCACTCATCGCCTATAAAAAAGATGGAACCATCCCTCCTAAACATATTCAAACTGAATCTAAATTCTTTGAACCTGCCGATGCACCAGCACAACTGGAGCTGAAAAAAGACATGGGTTATTAACCAACGGTAATGCGACCGAATGGTCATTGATCCAAATTATCCCGCTAAACCATCAGGTGAGGCGGGATGAACGTCAGCCAGAACTGGAGTGATTATGTCATTGGAAAATAATAATGACATCGTTTTACATGCCAAAGGAATTTGCAAATATTTTCCCGGAGTACGAGCCCTGAATAACGTTGATTTTATTCTGAGAAAGGGTGAAATCATGGCATTGCTTGGCGAAAACGGTGCAGGAAAGTCCACATTAATTAAGTCGCTGACTGGAGTTTATCAGCGTGACAGCGGTGACATTTTGTTAGATGGAAAGCCCATCAATCCGCAAAGTACCGCTGACGCGCAAGCGCTGGGAATCGGTACCGTGTATCAAGAGGTCAATCTGCTACCGAATATGTCCATTATGGATAACCTGTTCATTGGTCACGAACCGAAGAAATTTGGGTTGGTTGATCGCAAAACAATGCAGACAAAGGCACGAGAGATTGTCAAACAGTACAACCTCAATATCGATGTCACTCAGCCGCTCAATCATTTTTCTGTCGCAATTCAGCAAGTTATCGCTATCGCGAGAGCCGTGTCACTTTCTGCAAAAATTCTGATCCTCGACGAGCCGACCGCCAGTCTGGACAGTAATGAAGTGGAAATGCTGTACGGCATCATGCGAGATTTGCGCGACCAAGGGATTAGCCTCGTCTTTATTACACACTTTTTAGATCAGGTTTATGCGGTCAGTGATCGTATTACGATATTAAGAAATGGCGAGTTGGTCGGCTCCGAGGAAACCGCCAAACTCCCCCGTATTGAGTTGATTAAAATGATGCTCGGCCGTGAACTCGAAGACAACGCCTTGGAAAGGGTCGGTAAAACCCGCCTCAGTGACAGTCCTATCGCGAAATTTGTTCAGTTCGGTAAAAAAGGCACCATTGAGCCGTTTGATCTGGAAATCTATCCCGGTGAAATTGTCGGTTTAGCCGGACTACTTGGCTCAGGCAGAACCGAAACCGCACAAGTCATTTTCGGGATTGAGCCCAATGATAGCGGTGAGAGTTATATCAAAAGTAAGCCGATCAAAATTCGTTCGGCCAGACAAGCTTCCTCTTTGGGATTCGGTTTTTGCCCCGAAGACCGAAAAACAGACGGTATCATTGCATCTGCATCGGTGCGTGAAAATATCATTCTGGCACTTCAGGCTCAACGCGGCTGGTTCCGCCCCTTGTCCCGCACGGAACAAGAAGAAGCGTCAAAACGTTTCATCAGTCAGTTATCGATCAAAACCCCGAGCATGGAACAACCGATCGAATTCTTATCGGGAGGTAATCAGCAAAAAGTGCTGCTGGCTCGGTGGTTATTAACCAAGCCGAAGTTTCTGATTCTCGATGAACCAACCCGAGGGATTGATGTGGGTGCGCACGCGGAAATCATTCGTTTGATTGAGTCCTTATGTGCTAACGGATTGGGCTTGCTGGTCATCTCTTCGGAGTTGGAAGAGCTGGTCGGTTACGCGGATCGGGTGATTGTGCTCAGAGATCGAAAACAGGTGGCAGAAATTCCAGCGGAAAATCTGTCTGTTCCCAATATCATGCAAGCGATTGCTATGTGAGGCGCATCATGGATACATCAAGTTTACGGGCTCATTTCAGCTCGGGCTGGCAACAAAGATTACCCAAAGGCACGCCGCAGATCGCTGCACTCATCTGTGTGCTATTGATTAATAGCCTCGCGGCAGACAACTTCTTTTCTATCAATATACAAGATGGCCGACTGTTCGGTAGTGTGATTGATATCCTCAACCGCTGCTCACCAGTGGCACTATTAACCATTGGCATGACGTTGGTGATTGCCACCGGCGGGATCGATTTGTCCGTCGGTGCCGTGATGGCGATCAGTGGTGCAACATTTGCCAGTCTGGCCACTCAGGGCTATCCGATCGCGGTAATTATTCTGGTCTCATTACTGGCCGGTGCTTTATGTGGTTTGTGGAACGGCTTTCTGGTCGCGATTTTCAAAATACAACCGATCGTTGCCACGCTGATCCTGATGGTTGCCGGGCGAGGCATTGCCCAGCTCATTACCGAAGGACAAATCGTGACATTCAATAATGAAACGTTAGCGTGGATCGGGAGTGGTTCCTTCCTATATCTGCCGGCACCGGTTGTAATCACGATTGTGGTTGCGGTGGCAATTTGGCTGCTGACTCAGAAAACGGCACTAGGTCTGTTTATTGAATCCGTCGGGATTAATATCCGGGCCGCTAAAAATGCCGGTATCAATGCACCAACGGTGGTGATTTCGACTTACGTAATCAGTGGGATTACTGCGGCTGTTGCCGGCATGATCGTCGCGGCCGATATCCGTGGCGCAGATGCCAACAATGCCGGATTATGGCTGGAAATGGATGCGATTCTCGCGGTGGTCATCGGAGGCACCTCCCTTGCCGGAGGGCGTTTCAATCTCTTTATTGCGCTTGTTGGCGCACTAATCATTCAAGGTGTGAACACCGGGATTCTGCTTTCCGGCTATCAGCCCCAATGGAATCAGATCGTCAAAGCGATTGTGGTCTTGCTGGTTCTGGTTATGCAATCTCCGGCCGTGGTGCAACTGCTCAAAGGAGGACGCCGACATGATAAAGCGTAATTTGCCACTCGTTATTACGATTCTGGTATTTATCATTGGCTACCTGATCTGCTTGGTTGAGTTTCCGGCTTTTGCATCAACCCGGGTGATTTGTAATATTCTGACGGACAACGCCTTTTTAGGCATCGTCGCGGTCGGTATGACCTTTGTCATACTCTCCGGTGGGATTGATTTGTCCGTTGGTGCCGTGATTGCGTTTACCGGTGTTTTTCTGGCGAAAATGATTGGTGACTGGCAAGTCGCCCCACAATTGGCCATCGTGATTGTTCTCATCATGGGCAGTGCATTCGGTGCCGGGATGGGATGGTTAATTCACACCTTAAAAATCCCGCCGTTCATCATTACGCTGGCCGGGATGTTCTTCTTGCGGGGAACCAGCTTCCTGATTTCAGAACAGTCGCTGCCGATTACTCACCCATTTTTCCGGGAGCTTTCCCGCAGTATGTGGAAAATTGCCGGTGGCGGACGCCTGAGTTTGTTGGCAGTGATTATGCTGGTGGTGGTGATTATCGGTATCTTCGTCGCCCATCGTACTCGCTTTGGCAATAATGTGTATGCCATTGGGGGAAATGCGGTTTCCGCTGGATTGATGGGGGTTGCCGTCAAACAAACCACCATCGGTATTTACATGCTGTCGACCTTATTGGCGACAACCGCCGGGATTGTATTTGCGATTTACACCTCTGCCGGTTACCCGCTGGCTGCCGTCGGGGTCGAACTGGATGCCATTGCTGCGGTTGTGATCGGAGGAACATTACTTTCCGGTGGTGTCGGAACCGTGTTCGGTTCTCTATTCGGGGTGCTGATTCAAGGGCTGATTCAGACGTATATTACCTTCGATGGCACACTGAGCTCATGGTGGACTAAAATTATCATCGGTATTTTGCTATTCGCTTTCATTGGATTGCAGCGATTACTGATTGTCATTTCAGAACGGAATAAAGTCGTGAACACCATGAAGGCAGCGACTGCCGAAGGGACTTGATCTGTTTCGATAAGCTGAGTCTGTTCTAATGAACGAAGCCGATTCGATCCTTGGTCTATTCGACAAAAAGCCGCTGTGAACCAGCGGCTTTATTCATGGGAGAAGACTTACAGAGAAACGGCAAAAGTGCCTGTTGGTGTCACTGGCAGATACTTCTTATAGAAGTTGAGGTATTCCGCTTCAGGATCCAGATCAGCAAACAGATCCGGATACAATGCTTTGGCAATATACTGCGTCATCGGTGCATCCATAATACTGCGCGAAGCGCCGTGATAGATACCAATCATACGGTTATTCTTGACCGCTGGCAGGCTCTCCCAACCTAAACGGTGCTTGTACCCTTTCAAACGAGCCAATGCTGTCGCACGATCAACATTCTGACCAATAATCATGGCATCATCAGCGCCACCAAATTCATAACCGGTGAGCAGTACAACATCTGGCTGAGCGGCTAAAACTTGCTCAGGATTCAAATGCCCCCACCATTCAACAAACGGCTTGGAGATGTTTTCGCCCCCGGCAACTTCGGCCATCGCACCCCACATATTTTTGCCGAAAGTGTAACCATATTCTTTCGTTCCCGGAAAACCAAACTCAGCATAGATGGTTGGTTTGGGTCGGTTGGCCTTCGCCAGGCGATCTTTCACCAACTGAATCATGTCTTTGTATTCAGTTGCAATTTTCTGTGCTCGCGCTTCCTGACCGGTGATCTGGCCAATAATTAACGTGCTTTCAATATGCCGCTTGAGCGTCTGTGCGTTGTAATCAATCACAATCACCGGGATCCCAGCTTGTTCCATACGACCCACATCACTGCCCAGTCCTTTGTATTGCCACTCCGCCAATACCAACAAATCCGGGTGTAAGCTAATCACTTTTTCGACAGAGAATGTCTGGGTATCCACTTTACCGACATCAGGTAAGGTTGCCAGTGATGGTCGATGTGCAACATACATCGCCCAGTTCGCCGGACGCCACTGCTCCCAAATCCCTTTTGACATCCCTACCACATGATCAAATGACTTTTCCGTACCGATGGCCATATAGTCTTCACCATAAAAACCAAGTACGACGCGTTTGGCTGGTAGGTCAAGCGTGACCTGACGACCTAATACGTCAGTTACCGTCGTCACCTGAGCAACAACCTGAGGTACAAATAGAATCAAAAAAAGCGTCATAAACCTTTTAAGCATGAATGAATTCCTTTACAAACACGGATAGCAAAAACTGGATTTTACCCGATTAGTAAAAAAAATAAATAATATTCATTATCATTTGATAAGAAATATCATCTTCTCTGACGTTCATCATCCTTAAAGACAAAATCATCGTACTGAACAATTGGTGCTTAAAAGATACTCTGGGTAGCCGGGAATGATAATTTTATTGAACACAAAGCACATTCAGTAACGATGAGCCTTTCAACTGACTGACTTTGCCGTTGGTGAACATCCCTTTCTTATCGCCTCCCCAATAAGGCAGGTAAAGAGGCCATTGCTCCCGGTTCATCACCTGAGATGCCAACAGCTGTTTCCACTGACTCTCCGTCGCCATTTTCATGCCAATTTTTTGACAGGTCGCATAGGCTTGTTCATAGCTCAACCGGTTCCAAGGGATTTCATATTCCATATAAAACTGGGATGCTTTCACCCCCAGAAAAGGAATCACATATTTTACCCCGGCAATGGCAGTTTGCCTGCGGATAACAATGTCTTTCCCTACTTTTGGAATACGAGAAGCCGGGGATGTCACGGCCTGATTTGACGTTGGTGCCGTTGGCGTTTTGGCCGCTTGAGGTGGCTGGGGCGGTGTAGATGGCTGTCGTGCGGCACGAGGTTGGCTCACGCGCCGTTGAGCCACAGCTGCTTTCGATGATGTGGTGGTTCTCGCCGCCCCTTGTTGCGATTTACGAACCTCCCGGATAAATGCTTCGTGATATGCTTTCAACCGACGAACTTTTTTGAGTTCCTGTCTTGCTTTGCGAATATCATTATACGGGCCGATCAAACAACGATATTGATTGGCACCGGGTTTCATCCAGACATCCGTAGAAATTTGTCGATAAAGTATCTTCGCATCAGCCAACGGCATCGGCTGACTGAAAATACCACACTGAATCCAGAACATTGAGTTCTGACTCCGAGGTCGGCTTTTGCCCCATAAGCCTTCACCAACCGGACAATTTTTGTCTAATGTGGGAAGCTCTTGTGTAGATGCCTGTGTCGCATCACAAAGAAATTCTTCTTGTGCGTTTACCCAATGAGCCCCAAAAATACAAGAAAATAAGGCAGACCCCATCAGGATATTTCTGGTGACCTTTATCATCACATTCACAACAAATCCTTTCATCACTTTAAGTTGTCAAATAATCAATCGATCACAACCTTGCTCCAATACGATACGAAGAAACATGCAAAAAAAGAGCCGTATCTTTTCATTATACGGCTCAGTTTAGGAAAACTTTCATCGATAAATCAATCGACTTCATCATCCTTTATAAATTTTAGGATTAAAAACATCCCTGAGCCAGTCTCCAAGCAGGTTAATCACCAGAACCAACAAGACCAATACAACGCCGGGGAATGCTGTAATCCACCATGAACCGGAGAAAATATAATTAAAACCGATACTAATCAGCGAGCCAAGCGATGGTTGGTCAACCGGCAATCCAAGACCGAGGAAAGAAAGTGCCGCTTCAGACATGATTGCATTGGCAACCTGAACCGTTGAAATCACCAAAATCGGGGATAAGCAATTGGGCAGGATGTGACGGAACATGATTCGCAGTGATTTAAATCCCATCACACGGGCTGCTTCAACATACTCTTTTTTCTTCTCGGCAAGTACGGAGGCACGAATCGTTCTTGCGTATTGTGGCCATTCGGCAATACCGATGATAACAACCAGCATGATCACCGCATATTCACTATAGAACTCACTCCCAAAACTTGCCTTAAAAATTGCCGAAACAATAATTGCAACCATCATGGTTGAAAAAGATAACTGCACATCGGCAAAACGCATCAAAAAGCTATCAATCCGGCCACCGAAATAACCGGATGAAAGGCCGATGATAATACCGAGAAACAGTTGCAGCGCCACCGCCAAAAAACCGATGGTCAAAGAGAGTCTCGAACCATATAACATCGTCGAGAGGATATCCCGGCCCTGATCATCGGTACCAAGCAAGAAACGACTATCCCCGCCGGGCATCCATGTCGGTGGGATTTCCGAATCCATAATATCCAGCGACGTCAGATCATAAGGATTGGTCGGAGCAATCACTGGTGACAATAAAGAAACCACAACAAAGGTGAGAAAGACAGCAAAGCTGAACATCGCGACTTTGTCATGAGAAAAATAATAGAGAAAATCCGATTTTTTAAAACGCTCCCAGAGAGACGGGGCAGATACGGCCTCTTTCATCATCATGCTCCTTTTCCGGTGAGGTTTACGGTTGGGTTAATCAATCCATAGAGCAGATCGACAATGGTATTCGTCACCACGAAAATGAGCCCGACAAAAATAACATAAGCGGTAATCAATGGTGTATCGACCCGATTGATAGCTTCCAGAAACAGGAAACCGGTACCCGGCCATTGAAAAACCGTCTCGGTCAGGATGGTATAAGCGACCATCGTGCCGAGCTGTACCCCACCAACCGTCAATACCGGTAACATGGTATTTTTCAGGGCATGACGATAGTAAATTTTACGTAATGCCAATCCTTTTGCTTTGGCAAACTTAATGTATTCCGAACTCAGAACTTCCAGCATTTCCGAGCGAACCAGACGAATGAACAACGGCAACATTATCGATGCCAGTGAGATACACGGTAGAATCAAGTGCGCTAAACCATCGAGTGTAAAGAATCCGGATTCCCATCCCAAAACATTGGCAGTGTCACCCCGACCATAAGAAGGCAACCACCCCAGTTCAATCGAGAAAATATACATCAACATGATTGCGGTCAGAAAAACAGGAATCGAGATACCGATACTACTGCCCGCCATAATCAGCTTGGAAAAAAAGCTTTTCGGATGGATCGCTGAATAAACACCAAGAGGAATCGACAGGCTAATAATAATTGCAGCGGCACCGAATACCAGCTCCAGTGTTGCGACCAGTTTTTCCAGAATGACATCCAGCGCTGGACGCTTAAAGAAATACGAAGTCCCAAGATCACCGTGAGATGCAGCTTTTATAAACCGAACATACTTCACCATAAATGGGTCATTGAGCCCCATTTCATCACGAAGAACTTGTCGCTGTGCTTCTGACACGGACTGACCCACCAGCTCACGCAATGGATCACCTAAATTATCCTGAATGGCAAAAGCGACTAAGCTAATGACAAACATAACGACAAACGCCTGAATCAGACGCTTGATCAGGAAAGAGAACATATATTGCCCCTTGGCTATCTGTGACCTCGCTACAAGCCAAATGACTTTAACGAGAGTTCAGTCTGAAAAAGGTGCTTATCCGACTGAATGAAATAAGCACCGTAATAACAGGAAAACAAATACACGCCAGCACTCAATCACCATCTATCGATCAACACAATCTATCGATCAACAAGATATCAAGCTGGCTAAGCAGGTACCGTTACTCTTTAACGATCAGATCACCCAAGTAAGGATAATTCATCGAGTTCACAACAGGTTTGATATCCACATTGGATTTAGCGCCCCAGGCAAGGTTTTGCCAATGTAGCGGTACAAATGCAGCATCCTGATACAACTTCGCTTCAACTTCTTTCAGCATCGTTGAACGTTTGGCTGAATCAGTTTCAACGTTGGATGCCTCGACCAAGCGATCAACTTCCGGATTCGAATAATAACCGCAGTTATACTGGCCTTTACCCGTATCAGAGTTACGTGTCATTGTCAGGTATTCAGAAAAGTTGCCTGAATCCTGTGTATCTGAAGCCCAACCAATCATCAGCATATCTGCGGCACATTTATCAAACTCTGGCCAGTATTGTGCTTTTGGCATGGTTTTCAGGTCGACTTTGATACCGATTTTAGACAACATTGAAGCAACCGCTTGTGCAATTTTTGCATCATTCACATAACGGTTATTCGGCGCAATCATCGAGATGGTAAAGCCTTTTTCATATCCGGCTTCTTTCATCAGCGCTTTGGCTTTTTTCAGGTCGTAACGTGGTTTCAGGTCCGGGTTATAACCCGCATATCCCATCGGACTCTGTTGTGCTGCGGTAGTCGCAAAACCCTTCATGATTTTTTTCACAATACCGGTATTGTTGACGGCATAAGTCACTGCTTCACGCACACGCTTGTCTTTAAAGGCTGGCTGACTTTTCTCATTCATCTGGAAGGTGATAATCCGTTCACCGGGAATGGTGACCAAATCAATGTCTTTTGCTTCATCAATCCGATCCAGATCATTCGGTGCAACTGGTGCAATCATATCAACGTCGCCGGATAGCAGGGCAGCAACACGCGTTGCATCTTCTTTGATTGGTACCCATGTGAGGTGATCAACATTGCCTTTTGAATCTTTATCCCAGTAGTCTTTGAACCGTTCAAACTCGACTTTTACGCCTTGCTCACGATAGGTAACAACAAATGGGCCAGTACCGGATTCATGGGTTGATGCGAAAGAATTACCGTGCTTGATGATTTCTGACTTATCTTTACCATCTTTGGTTTTGCCTGAATAGAACTTGCTATCCATCGCGAAGATATAAGTCGCATTTTGTAAAATGAGTGGGTAAGGGCCTTTGGTCACCAGATCAACAGTATAATCATCAACTTTGACCGCTTTATCGATTGAAGCAAAGATCCCTTTATAATCCCCTGAAGATTTCAGACGATTGAACGTCCAGATAATATCATCTGCGGAAAAAGGGTTACCGGTGTGGAATTTCACACCATGACGCAAATGAAAGCGCATGGTGGTGTCATTGATGCGTTCCCAACTTTTCGCCAAACGAGGTTCAAATTCTTTAGACTGGGTATAGCGAACAAGGGGGTCGAACACCATGTGAGAAAGTTGTAAGGTCGCTTCAGATAACTGTTCTTGAGGGTCCATAGACACCGGATCAGCTGCATAAGCAATCGTAATATCCGCAGCAGCGGCTGAGAAACTCAGTCCAACAGCCATCAATGCCACAGCCAGTTTGGTTTTTATCATTTTCATTGCATAACTCCTTATGCGGGAAGTTCATCCCTTCGTGTGTTTGCTTCTATCTTTTGGGGTTGAGGTCAACGCATTGCCGCAATATCTTCTTTCAGCCCTGTAAACTCAGGCATCAAAGAGATTAACTGACGGCTATATTCATGTTGCGGTGCAGAAAACAACTTTTCTGTCGGTGCAACTTCCAGTAATGTCCCCATCTTCATCACGCCAACCCGATCGCACATTTGGCGAATCACCGGTAAATCATGACTGATAAAGAGCATGGTTAAATTCAATTCCGCTTGTAAGTCTTTCAACAAATTCAGGATTTGCGCCTGAACCGAAACATCCAGCGCAGATGTGGGTTCATCACAAATCAATAATCGGGGCCGCGTCGCCAAAGCACGCGCAATTGAAATACGTTGACGTTGTCCGCCGGAAAACTCATGCGGATACTTAATACCCGCCATTCGTCCCAGTCCAACATGATCCAGCAAATCATAGACAATCTGTCGCGTTTCAGATTCGTTTTTGGTCAAATGATGAAACCGTATCGGCTCAGCGATGATATCAAAGACCTTCATGCGAGGATTCATTGAAGTATACGGATTTTGAAAAACCATCTGCATCTGACGACGTAGCGGACGACGCGCTTTTTCTGAAGTGAGAGCGGTGAGATCGATACCTTCAAAGGTTATCTTCCCAGAGTTTGGTACATACAAACCGGCAATAATGCGTGCAATGGTTGATTTACCTGAACCGGATTCCCCGACCAAGCCGAAGGTTTCGCCTTCCATCACATCAAAACTCACATGGTTTGAAGCTTGCACATACTCACGCCGACTTTCAAACAACGAATCTTTGGTCACAAAACGCAGGTTAACATCTTCGACCTTCAATAATGCACCGGAATAGTCACGCTGATCCTGACGTTGCCCAAGCCAGTGATTCTTAATATCCAGCGGTTCCATCTCACTCGCTTCTTCGATGTAACTGACCAGAGGAAAACGATCAAGCTTGATATCCGAACGGGGGACGGCCGAAATAAGGCTTTTGGTATAAGGGTGCTGCGGTGTTCCCAAAACTTGTGCAGTCGGTCCGAATTCAACGAGATCACCACGATACATCACCGCAACCTGATCGGTTACATTCGACACGACTCCCATATCATGGGTGACGAGCATACAGCCGACTTGATTCTGTACACATAATTCACGAATCAGGCTTAATATTTGATCCTGAATCGAGACATCCAGAGCGGTGGTTGGCTCATCAGCAATAATCAGATCCGGTTCACCTGCCAATGCAATGGCAATAACGACTCGCTGACGCATGCCCCCGGAAAACTGATGTGGGTATTGTTTCAAGCGGTTCTCAGGTTGGGGAATACCAACTTGCTGCATGAGTGCAAGAGCACGCTGATAGGCTTCTTCATCCGTCACTTTCATGTTGGCATGAATCGTTTCTTTCAGTTGCTGTTCAACCGTAAAGAGCGGATTCAATGATGTCATCGGATCCTGAAAAATAAATCCAATTTTCGATCCCCGCACACGTCTCATCTGCTCCGGTGATAGGCCCGAAATCTTTTCACCATTTAAATAAACCTCACCACCGGCAATAATACCCGGAGGGCTGAGCAGATCAATCACGGCATTACCGACGGTTGATTTTCCCGCCCCGGATTCACCGACGACACCGACTATTTCTCCGCGCTCAATCTGAAAAGAAAGAGATTTCACTGCGGCATGTACCCCGTGGCGTGACGGATATTCGATTTGAAGATTTTTAACTTCTAAAAGAGACATGACAAATTTGACCTCTGACTCGCAGTAAATACCGAGCCTAAAGAGTTGAATCCTTTCATATCAGCATATTCTGCTGATCACTCACAAAGCTTATCATTGTGCAAAAATTTCAAAAAAAAGCAATAAACATAGTATATAAATTCAGTATAACCGGAAAACCTGCGATAAAAATCGAATAAAAATGCTTTTTTTGTGCATTATTCTTATGTAAATAAATCGAAAACATCATGTATGAATGTAATCGCCATCAGTTTTAAATATAAATTATATAGAAATATCAGAATAAAACGCTAAATCAAACTCTAGAACCACGAAAAACATTACATGAAAAAATGCTAATAAAACATCAAATATAAATAAGAAATATCGAACATAAACCATACATACAATATATTAGACCAAAATAACCACTCCTGTTGGCTATTAATACCATCATTACATTAACTAAATGTTTACATTCGATAATCTGACAACCTAGTCAATTATACTAAACTCCCCACAGCGTATGTCCACAATACTATGAAACTGAATCTATTCAAAAAACTAATAAACAAAAAACATACTATTTCCATGGGTATAGTGTGAAATCAGACAATGCGGTGACAACCGATACAAAAAAGCCCCGGTATAAAACCGAGGCTCTGAAAGTGATCGGTGAAGAGGGATTCGAACCCCAGAAAACCATCCTCTGGTCCGCTCATTTTTAAAAGAATGGATGCGCAACCAAACGGCGCTATGTCGACGTTCGTGCACTGAAGCAGCCATTAGATGACAACCGATACAAAAAAAGCCCCGGTATAAAACCGAGGCTTTGAAGGTGGTCGGTGAAGAGGGATTCGAACCCCAGAAAACCATCCTCTGGTCCGCTTATTTTTAAAAGAATGGATGCGCAACCAAACAGCGCTATGTTGACGTTCGCGCTCTGAAGCAGACATTAGATAACAACCGATACAAGAAAGCCCCGGTATAAAACCGAGGCTTTGAAAGTGGTCGGTGAAGAGGGATTCGAACCCCCGAAAACCATCCTCTGGTCCGCTTATTTTTAAAAGAATGGATGCGCAACCAAACAGCGCTATGTTGACGTTCGCGCTCTGAAGCAGACATTAGATAACAACCGATACAAGAAAGCCCCGGTATAAAACCGAGGCTTTGAAGGTGGTCGGTGAAGAGGGATTCGAACCCCCGACCCTCTGGTCCCAAACCAGATGCGCTACCAAACTGCGCTATTCACCGAGAATAAATGGGGTGGCTAACGAGACTCGAACTCGCGACAACCGGAATCACAATCCGGGGCTCTACCAACTGAGCTATAGCCACCACTGAAAAGTGGTCGGTGAAGAGGGATTCGAACCCCCGACCCTCTGGTCCCAAACCAGATGCGCTACCAAACTGCGCTATTCACCGATATATTTTATTCTTTGATATTATCTATCACTGCCGACAGCATAGGATACATGCTCAAGGCAAACAGTCCGTTTGTCTCTCTGAAAAACAGCCCAAATGGGGAAATGTTCTCAGGAAAATGGGGTGGCTAACGAGACTCGAACTCGCGACAACCGGAATCACAATCCGGGGCTCTACCAACTGAGCTATAGCCACCATACGTCTGTTGCCGATCATTCCTCCGCAAATGGCGCGCCCGAAAGGATTCGAACCTTCGACCTTTGGCTCCGGAGGCCAACGCTCTATCCAGCTGAGCTACGGGCGCATCATGCCCTATCGGCGGAGGGGAATGATACGGATATCACTCATTGTCGTCTAGCTTTTTTTCAACTTTTTTTCTCGTTTGACGCCTTTTTCGTCAGTCGCTCTTAAAAAAGGCATCTCTTCGATAATCAGACAGTTGAGTCTTGCCAGCAAAGCATCGCATCATACCGTGTTCTATCGTTGCTTTTCCCACTCGATTCGTCAAGAATCCTTTTTAAACATGGCTCTCAAATTAGCAATATGCGCTTGTCCTTTTTCCATTCGTTCCTGAGGTGAAAGTTCTTTTTTCTTCTGTTCCCAAGTCACGTCATCATAAGGTAATTCATCTAAAAAACGACTGTGACTCGGACGAATCAACTCCCCGTACTGACGTCTTTCTTTACAGACGATAAACGTCATCTCTTTCTGGGCCCGGGTAATACCGACATACATCAGTCGCCGCTCTTCTTCGATGTTATCTTCATCAATGCTGGTTTGATGGGGCAAGATACCTTCTTCAGTCCCGAGCAGATAGACATACGGAAATTCCAACCCTTTGGATGCGTGTAAGGTCATCAGTTGTACCGCATCACTGTCATCGTTTTCTTCTCCACGTTCCATCATGTCACGTAAAGTCAGGCGCTGAACGACCTCTTTGAGCGTCTTTTTCTCCTGATCTGGGTTATTGCCCTCCAAATCCGCGACGATCCATGAATAGAGATCGGACACATTTTTCATTCGCATCTCAGCCGCTTTCGGGCTTGATGAGGTTTCATACAGCCAATCTTCATAATGAATATCGCGCACCAGTGATCGCGTGACTTCAACCGTATCCCCCCGCTCTGCCTGATCCGATAACCGCACCAGCCATTGCGTAAAACGCCTTAAATTTTCCAGCCCCTTTCCCGTCAGGTGCTGTTCCAACCCGATTTCAAAACTGGCTTCAAACAGGCTTTTACCGCGCATGTTGGCATAACTGCCCAACTTCTCCAGTGTCACGGGACCAATCTCACGGCGCGGTGTATTAACGATCCGCAGAAAAGCATTGTCATCATCAGGATTCACCAATACCCGCAGATACGCCATGATGTCTTTAATCTCGGCTCGGGCAAAGAAAGACGTTCCCCCTGAAATTTTATAAGGCACGCGGTTCTGCATCAGGCTTTTCTCAATCAAACGGGATTGATGATTCCCCCGGTATAGAATGGCATAGTCACGATATTCCGTATGATTGATAAACTTGTGGGCGATAATCTCACCCGTGACACGTTCTGCTTCATGATCATCATTATTGGCCATGATGACTTTCAGTTGTTCACCATCCGGCAGTTCAGAAAAGAGCCTCTTTTCATAGACGTGTGCATTGTTCGCAATCAAAATATTGGCTGAATGTAAGATCCGATTGGTCGAACGATAATTCTGCTCCAGCTTAATGAGCCGTAAGTTCGGATAATCTTCTCCCAATAACACTAGATTCTGTGGTTTGGCCCCCCGCCATGAATAGATCGACTGGTCGTCATCACCCACAACTGTAAACCGACCGCGCGCTCCCACCAGCAGCTTAACCAACTCATACTGACTGGTATTGGTATCCTGATATTCATCCACCAGCAGATAACGTATTCTTGATTGCCAGTGCTGGCGGACTTGCTCATTGTTCTTCAGTAACCCGACCGGCATCAGAATCAAGTCATCAAAATCCAGTGCATTATAGGCTTTCATCTGGTTCTGATAGAGCTCATAACAAAAAGCAAATAGTTGCTCCTGTTCACCTCTGGCGCTCGCCTTAGCCTGAGCCGGAGAGAACATGTCATTCTTCCAATTGGAGATGGTACTGAGCAACTGACGCAATAAATCTTTATCCCCATCGATCTGTTTTTCCGTCAATGCTTTGAGAAGGGCCAACTGGTCCTGATCATCAAACAAAGAAAAACCAGCCTTAAGACCGAGCGCTTTATATTCCCGACGAATGATATTCAAACCAAGTGTATGGAAGGTCGAAACCATCAAGCCACGGGATTCTTTTTTCCCCAATGTTTGTGCAACCCGCTCTTTCATTTCTCTGGCAGCTTTATTGGTAAACGTCACCGCCGCAATATTGCGAGCCTTATACCCACACTGTTGAACTAAATAGGCAATTTTATTGGTAATTACTCTGGTCTTACCTGATCCGGCACCGGCAAGGACTAAACAGGGGCCCGATATATATTTGACGGCTTCATCTTGTCTTGGATTTAACTTCATCCGTTATCTCATCTGCTCTGAACTTGATGACTGGTTTATGAGGATATTCACACGTCCTCATGATAATGCTCGGCTGATAAATTTACCACTCGGGTAAATATGCGAGTTTTTACATAATTTACTGCACAAGTGTGTTGCATATATGGCTACTCTGTAAGCTATAATGGCAACCTAATTCATGCTTCAATACCAAAAAGTTAGCAATCAAGCGAACCAATCATTCTGATAGCGGATTCATTTTTATCGGGACATCTTGTTGCACAAACTGGGAAAATAACTCGTTGAGGCTAGTTCATCATTAAACTTGGAGTTTAACATCGAATGAAAAAGCGGACATTATTATGGACACTCTCGATGCTACTGATTGTTATTGTGCTGTTAGGTAGTGTTATCGGAGTCAATTTGTTCAAGCAAAAAGCGATGAATGACTATTTTGCGAACATGCCCGAACCCTCATTTCCGATTACAGTTTCTCAAATCAAAGTACAAGATTGGACGCCTGTTATTGAAGCGATCGGTTTTATCGAACCGAAGCAGGGGGTCACACTCACCTCCGAAACCAGTGGTGTCATTAAAGATATCACATTCGAGTCAGGCGCTTTCGTCGAAAAAGGACAGATGCTGATGACGCTTGATTCTGCTGTTGAAAAAGCGAACCTAAAAAGTGCGCAAGCTCGTTTGCCTGCGGCAAAAGCAAAATATGAGCGCTACAGAGGCCTGTATGCAAAAGGGTCTTTGTCTCAAGAATCTTTCGATGAAGCTGAAGCTGCTTATTTCTCTCTGTCTGCAGATATCGAAAGTTTGAAAGCGACTATCGCCCGGCGTGAAATCACAGCCCCCTTCTCCGGTTCGGTGGGTATCCGCAATATCTATGTCGGTCAATATATGAATATCGGCTCCACTATCGTCCGTCTGGAAGATACTTCCGTGATGCGTCTGCACTTTACAATACCGCAGACCGACCTATCTAAGATTTCGGTTGGTCAAACAGTCAACATCACTGTCGATGCTTATCCGGATGACTCGTTCAAAGGGACGATTAAAGCTATCGAACCTGCGGTCAGTGCACAGAGTGGCTTGGTTCAGGTGGAAGCCAATATTCCAAATAGCGATGGCAAGCTACGCAGCGGGATGTTCGCCAAAGCAAATATCCTACTGCCGGTTCAAAAAGATCAGGTAATTATTCCTCAGGTGGCAATTGCCTACACGCTTTATGGTGACAGTGTTTACATTGTGACCGAGAAAGATGGTGAAAAGCGTGTCAAACAACATGTTATTGAGGTAGGAGAACGCAAAAAAGATGTAGCTCACATATTAAGTGGTGTGAAAGACGGAGATACGATTGTGACCTCCGGTCAGGTCCGCTTAAGTAATGGGGCAAAAGTTCATGTGGTGGAAAGTGATACGCTGACACCATCATCTGAAGTTCCCATGCTTTAACCGGAGGTTCCATGCGTTTTACTGATATTTTCATCAAACGTCCGGTTCTCGCCATATCACTGAGCCTCTTGATTGCATTGCTTGGATTACAAGCCGTATTCAAACTGCAAATCCGAGAGTATCCAGAGATGACGAACACCGTGATCACTGTGACGACTGGCTACTATGGCGCCAGCTCGGATTTGATTCAAGGATTCATCACCCAACCCTTAGAGCAAGCGATTGCTCAAGCCGATAATATCGACTACATGACCTCTTCATCCTCAATGGGTGGTTCAACAATTACGGTCAAAATGAAGCTCAATACCGACCCGAATGCGGCATTGGCTGATATCCTGGCAAAAACCAATTCGGTACGCTCACAGTTGCCAAAAGAAGCGGAAGACCCGAGTGTAACGATGTCAACCGGCTCAACGACTGCGGTAGTCTATATTGGCTTTTCCAGTGATGAACTTAATTCCAGCCAAATCAACGACTATCTCGAGCGCGTGGTCAATCCACAGTTATTCTCGGTCAGTGGTGTGTCGAAAGTTGATCTCTATGGCGGGATCAAATATGGCCTGCGTATTTGGTTAGACCCGAATAAGATGGCCGCACTGAAACTGTCTGCTTCACAAGTCATGAGTGTGCTGAGCGCCAATAACTACCAATCGGCGACCGGGCAGTCGACAGGAGAGTTTGTTCTCTATAATGGGGATGCGGATACACAGGTTTCCACGCCAACAGAGTTAGAACGGTTGGTCATCAAGTCGGATGAGGGGCAAATCATTCGTCTGGGAGACATTGCTAAAGTCTCGCTGGCAAAGAGTCATGATACCTATCGGGCAACCGCCAACGGAAAAGAAGCCATCGTTGCCGCTATCAATGCTGCTCCCAGTGCTAACCCGATCGATATTGCTCGAGATGTCAGAGCTATCATGCCGCGCATCGACAAGAATATGCCGAGCAATATCAAGATGACGATGCTCTATGACTCGACAGAAGCAATCAACGAGTCGATTGACGAGGTGATCAAAACCATCGGAGAAGCCGTTTTAATCGTGTTGGTAGTGATTACTCTGTTCCTTGGTTCTTTCCGCGCGGTCATGATTCCGATTATCACGATTCCACTGTCTCTGATCGGGGTTTCTCTGGTGATGCAAGCTTTCGGGTTTTCCTGGAACTTAATGACTCTGCTTGCCATGGTGCTTGCCATCGGTTTGGTGGTTGATGATGCGATCGTTGTTCTTGAAAACGTTGACCGTCACATCAAGTTGGGTGAAACACCGTTCAGGGCTGCAATTATCGGAACCCGAGAAATTGCACTGCCGGTCATTGCCATGACACTGACGCTGGCAGCGGTATACGCACCAATCGCTCTGACCCAAGGGATTACAGGCTCACTATTTAAAGAGTTCGCATTATCTCTGGCAGGCTCAGTGATCGTTTCAGGGATTATCGCCCTGACACTCTCACCGATGATGTGTTCAAAAATGCTTGTCGCACATAGTTCCCCTAGCGGATTTGAAAGTAAGGTTCACTCAATATTGGATCGTGTCACCAACCGCTACGAGAAAATGCTGTCCGCGGTCATGCTGCACCGTACCGTTGTGATTGCTTTTGCATTAATCATCCTTGCCAGCCTCCCGGTTCTCTTTAAATTTATTCCGACCGAACTGGCCCCGGCTGAAGATAAAGGGGTGGTGATGTTTATTGCCAATGGTCAGTCCAATGCCAACCTCGATTACATGCAAAAAACCATGGAACACGTCAATGACATTCTGATGGCTCAACCCGAAGTTGACTTGAATTTGGAATTCACTGGTGTACCCACATCAAACCAGTCGCTGGGTTTCTCCGTCATGGTGCCTTGGAGTCAACGTGAAGCAAGTCAGGCTGAGATACAGAAACGACTCCAAGGGCTGCTGAAAGAAGTACCGAGTATGTCCGTTTCAGCCTTCGAGATGCCAGAACTCCCGGGTGCAGGTTCAGGTCTACCGATTCAGTTAGTGTTGAAAACCCCCAATAGCTTTGAAAACCTGTTTACTTTGGCTTCAGACATTCTGGACAAAGTTCAACATAGTCCCTTGTTTGTCTACTCAACACTGGATCTGAACTTCGATTCTGCAACGATGAAGATCAGCATTGATAAAGACAAAGCGGGTGCTTATGGGGTGACGATGCAGGATATTGGTATGACCCTAGCAGCGCTGATGGCTGACGGGTATGTCAATCGCGTTGATCTCTATGGACGCTCGTATGAAGTGATTCCGCAAGTCGAGCGTAAGTACCGACTCAATCCAGAATCGATGAATAATTACTATGTACTGGCTGCCAATGGCGATGCCATTCCCTTACGTAGTCTGATTAAGATTGATGTGGTTTCGGAACCTCGGGCATTGCCTCACTTTAACCAGTTGAACTCGGCAACGATCAGTGCAGTACCAACCCCCGGAGTCACGATGGGAAGTGCTCTCGAATGGTTGAATCATGAAGTTGATAAGACACTACCGGTCGGATACACCCGTGACTACATGGGGGAATCTCGTCAGTTCATTACCGAAGGGAGCGCACTCTATACAACCTTTGCTCTCGCTTTGGCAATCATCTTCTTGGTTCTGGCGATTCAGTTTGAATCTGTCAGAGATCCCATCGTCATCATGGTCTCTGTACCACTTGCAATCTGTGGGGCTTTAGTCGCCCTGGCATGGGGCGGGTTCTTTGGTTTCACGTCTCTCAATATCTATTCTCAGGTCGGATTGATTACCTTGATTGGCTTGATAACCAAGCACGGCATCTTGATTTGTGAGGTTGCCAAAGAGGTACAGTTGAAATTCAATAAAGATCGGATTGAAGCTGTTATGGAGGCCGCTAAGATTCGTCTGCGTCCAATCCTGATGACAACAGCCGCAATGATTGCCGGCCTGATTCCGTTAATGTCTGCCACCGGTGCCGGTGCCAAACAACGTTTCAGTATCGGTATTGTGATTGTTGCCGGGCTTGCAATCGGAACATTGTTTACACTGTTTGTTCTCCCGGTCATCTATAGTTACTTGGCAGAGAAACACAAACCACTGCCGGTTTTTGTAGAAGACGATGAAGAAAAGCAATCAACCGATGAAACACCAAACCATACGGCTTCATAGGTACTTCGCCGGGTGTGTTTAATATCCAGATAAGTAAAAGGCCACACGTTGTGGCCTTTTTTGTCCACTTTGATAACGACTTTCTTACCTGAATTACATAGAATAACAGCAGTAGAAGAGGAGTTTTACCCTATATGTTTGATCCCAAAAAACTAGAGCAAGTCGCAAAACAGATTCATGATGCCATGCCTCAACCGGTCAAAGACCTTGGCGCTGATGTTGAACAAAAAGTTCGTCAGGTTATTCAGGGACAATTGAATAAGCTGGATGTTGTTAGTCGTGAAGAATTTGATGTTCAGACACAAGTATTACTTCGTACCCGTGAAAAACTGACTCAACTGGAAGCAAAAGTTACTGAGTTGGAAGATAAGTTATCCAAACAAGATCAGTAACCTCTATGCACGGAGAACAACTTGTCATGTCCTGCAAGTTGTCATGACACACCGTCTGGTATTCAAAAGCAAAAGGCCTGAATCATTCAATTCAGGCCTTTTTATTATCTCATCAGTGTAGCGAGAATCATCGCCATCCCAAGGGTGACGACTGTATCACTCAACTTAACCACCAACAGCAATACGCTTCATGTCTTTCATATAGCCACGCAATTCTTCACCAATGTACTCAACCGGATGATTGCGAATCACGCTGTTCACATCGATCAGATAAGCATTATCAACCTGATTAGATGTTTCGCCTAAACCTTTACCAATCACATCCGTGCTCACTGAAGGCATGAATTTTTCACGCAGTAGCGGTGTCGCAACATTGGCAAATAGGTAGTTTCCGTATTCAGCTGTATCAGAGATAACAACATTCATTTCATACAAACGTTTACGAGCGATAGTATTGGCAATCAGTGGTAGCTCATGCAGAGATTCGTAATAAGCTGACTCATCAATGATTCCGGAAGCCGTCATTGCTTCAAATGCCAATTCAACACCGGCACGAACCATCGCGATCATCAGGATACCGTGGTCGAAATACTCTTGTTCAGTGATTTTCACATCGGATTCAGGGTAGTTCTCAAATGCCGTTTCACCCGTTTCTTTACGCCAGTTCAACAGATTTGCGTCATCATTTGCCCAGTCAGCCATCATTGTGCTAGAAAATTCGCCGACAATGATATCATCCATGTGTTTGTTATACAGAGGACGCAACAAGTCTTTCAATTCTTCAGACAGTTCGAATGCTTTAATTTTCGCTGGATTCGACAGACGATCCATCATATGTGTAATACCACCGAACTTCAGTGCTTCAGTGATCGTTTCCCAACCATATTGCAGCAGTTTTCCTGCATAACCGGCATCGATACCTTCAGCAATCATTTTTTCGTAGCATACGATAGAGCCAGCCTGCAACATACCGCACAGAATCGTTTGCTCACCCATCAAATCTGATTTAACTTCGGCAACAAACGAAGACTCCAGACAACCCGCACGGTGTCCGCCGGTGGCAGCAGCCCACGCTTTCGCGATTTCCAGACCATCTCCTTGTGGATCATTTTCCGGGTGAACAGCAATGAGTGTCGGAACACCGAAACCACGCTTATACTCTTCACGAACTTCAGTTCCCGGACACTTCGGTGCAACCATCACAACCGTCAAATCTTTACGGACTTGCATCCCTTCTTCAACGATGTTGAAGCCATGTGAATAGCCCAGTGCTGCGCCTTCTTTCATCAGAGGCATGATGGTTTCAACAACATTGGTATGCTGTTTATCAGGCGTCAGGTTAACCACCAGATCAGCTTGAGGAATCAGTTGTTCATAGCTACCTACTTCAAAACCATTGTCTTTTGCATTCTTATAGGACTGACGTTGCTCATCGATAGCCGCCTGACGCAGTGCATACGCAACATCCAGACCAGAATCACGCATGTTCAGGCCTTGGTTTAAACCTTGTGCACCACAACCAACGATCACAACTTTCTTACCTTTGAGGTAATCTGCTTCAGTGGCAAATTCTTCACGGTCCATAAAACGGCAACGGCCAAGTTGATCCAGTTGCTGACGTAAGTTCAGTGTATTGAAATAGTTAGCCATGTAGGGCTCCTTCGTTATTGATTCATTATGTCGGTAGCAAACACCGAATATCCAACATATTAAATCAGACATTCTGTTGCTGAAAGTGATATATTCACAACAAAGTATTGCAAGAAATGCAACACATTAGACAACGATATGAATATCAGAATATTAGAACTTTTTGTCCATCTCTGTGACAGTAAAAATTTCAGTAAAACCGCAGCGGCAATGCACATCAGTCCATCCGCGTTGAGTCGCCAGATTCAAAAGTTCGAGGATGAAATCGGGCAACACCTCTTTATTCGGGACAATCGCCGGGTAGAAGTCACGCCAACCGGCCTTCAACTCCTGCCGGTTGCCATGAAAATTATCAGTGAGTGGCAGCAGTTTCAAGCACAGCTGCATGAAAGCAACCAAACCCTGAAAGGTGAAATTCGTCTGTTTTGTTCGGTAACTGCCAGCTATAGCCACCTTCCCGAATTACTCGCTGATTTTCGCTCTCAACACCCGTTTATTGAATTTAAGCTATTAACAGGCGACCCCGCTCAGGCAATCGACAAAGTTCTGAACAATGAAGCTGATCTCGCCATCTCGGCGTTGCCGGAGCAACTGCCTAACCGCATTGTATTTGAATCGATCAGTGAGATACCGCTGTCAGTCATTGCCCCTGTCGGTGTCAGCAGCTTCGAGCAGGCTCTTTGTGCCGACCCGATTGATTGGTCAATGATTCCATTTATCATCCCTGAATCAGGGACGGCAAGAGAAAGAGCCAATACTTGGTTTACGGAAATGAAAATTAAGCCGAACATCTATGCTCAGAGTGCCGGACATGAAGCAATTGTGAGTATGGTTGCGCTCGGATACGGGATAGGCATTGCACCGGATGTCGTCATCAATAACAGTCCGGCCCGAGAAAAAGTGCAACGCTTACCGGAGAGTCAACTCATACAACCGTTTCAACTGGGTGTCTGTTGCCGTCAGTCCCAGTTAGAACAACCACTGGTAAAAGCCTTATGGCAAGTAGTCACCGCGAAAAGAAGTATTGTAACTTAATGCCGTCAACACCATCTTTAACACAAAGCTTGAGAGCATTGTTGATTTCATAAAAAAAGTATCCACCGGCATAGCCGGTGGTTTTTCATATGCGCCTATAAGGCTCTCCTACTGGCAGCGCCCTAGCAGGCGCGTAGTGATCTGACATTTGCATATGACTAGTCCCTGCGGCCCGTAAACGGGCTACCTGAATACGGAATCGACAATTGCTCTCCCATTTTATCCTGCTCTAGTTGGTGCTTGATGTAATTTTGTATCTTGCTCGTATTCTTACCTACCGTATCTACATAATAACCTCGGCACCAAAATTCTCGATTTCTATATTTAAACTTCAAATCCCCGAATCGTTCATAAAGCATTAGGCTACTTTTACCTTTCAAATACCCCATAAACCCTGAAACACTCATTTTGGGCGGTATTTCTAAAAGCATGTGGATATGATCCGCGCAACATTCCGCTTCAAGAATGTTCACATTTTTCCATTCACATAGTTTCCTCAATATTTCACCTATTGCTCTACGTTTTTCTCCGTAGAACACTTGCCTTCTATATTTCGGTGCAAAGACTATGTGGTATTTACAGTTCCAGCGCGTGTGCGCTAAGCTCTTTTCGTCCCCCATTGGGACCCCCTTTCAATTCTTAATTAACTCTTGTAGTTGCCAGACCACAAGACGTTTTTATCAAATTGAAAGGGGTTATATAACTGACTTATAGCTGTAAGCTTTACGGAACCCCCAGCCTAGCTGGGGGTTTTCTCTATACAAAAAATGCCTGAGTACAACAGCTCAGGCATTGGCATATATCGTTTCAAGATCATTCAAATGGATTGATCACACTTTAAATTTACCAACCAAATCGAACATTTTCTCTGAGACCGCCCGAAATGATTCTGCACTATCAATCGGATCTTGAGCGTCTTCGGTCAGCTGATTCGCAGTGCCATTAATCTGCTGCGTCTTGAGTCTAATATCCTCACAAACACAAGACTGTTCCTCAGTGCTGTCGCAATCTGGATTGAAGCACCTTTTATCTGATCAATCGAACTGGCTAACATGATCAAACTTTCGCTATAAGCATGGGTCATAACGGCTTTACCATTCGCAGCCATTGCAGCCTTATACCAATCGCACTAATTTTATGATCTAATGTCAACTTCAATAGGAGCTGATATGATGACCTCTGACTTCCCAAAACTTATTCGTGAAACATCTGATGCTAGGATGCGTACGAGACTTCTTGCTATATCTCATTTCGTGGATGGAAAAAGCCGCACTCAGATCGCCAAATATTTAAAAGTCAGTCGTACCAGTGTCAATAACTGGGTGGTGACTTATTTGAAGAACGGTGTTGAAGGCTTAGTAGAAAAGCAGCATACAGGCCGTCCTCCACGACTGACTGAAGACCAGCTATCTCAGTTAAAGCTGTACATAACTTCCAATGCGATTAAGCCTGAAGGTGGAAGACTACAGGGAACAGATATTATTGAATTCATACATGAGGAATTTGGCCTATCGTACAGCTTATCAGGTATCTATAAAATATTGAGAAAGCTTGATTTAGTTTGGATAACAACGCGTTCAAAGCACCCAAAGCAATCTGTAGAAGCGCAAGAAGCTTTTAAAAAAATTCCAAATCGAAACGATCCTTAAGATCCCAGGACATGTGGCTTTAAAAGATGTTCAAATCTGGTTTCAAGATGAAGCCAGATTTGGCCAGCGCAACACAACCACCCGAATATGGGCAGAAAAAGGGACTCGCCCCAGAGCGGTACAACAACAGCAATTTGAGTATGCGTACCTCTTTGGAGCGGTGTGCGTTAATACCGGAGAAACTGAAGCTATTGTTGTGCCGATGAGCAACATGGAAGCAATGAAAGAGCAACTCAGGCTCATTTCTCAATCAACACCCACGGACAAACATGCTGTCGTCATCATGGATCAAGCCAGTTGGCATCAAAGTTATCTTGCCGATTCATTCAAGAACGTGACTATCATTCATATACCGTCCTATTCACCGGAACTGAATCCAATAGAGCAGGTATGGAGTTGGTTACGTCAGAACGAAATAGCCAATAGGTGTTTTGAATGTTATGACGATATTGTCGACAAGCTGTGTAGTGCTTGGAATCGTTTTTGTGCAGACAAAAGCAGGGTCATTTCACTCTGCTTTAGAGATTGGACCATGTTGACCAATTAATTAGTGCGATTGGTATTATACCATGGGCGAGTGCGGGGATCTGTCCACTTCCCCTTTAATGGCACACTGTCTGGTGCTGAAGAACAGCCAGCAATGAGTAGAAAAATAGAATATAGAACAATATTGATGCAGATTTTCTTCGACATAAATAGACAACAAAGAAAGTATGTGTAATGGCGTCAAATAACATACTCGATTGATCACACTATGTCACGGTTACTCTTTCCGCAAGCAACAACAGCGCCAGATCAATCTCATTTTTATAAGGATGAATATATAACGAAGAACGACTGATGGTGTTTTGAATATTCTGATATGCAGAATAGTTGAATAGATGGGTGAATATATCGAGTTTTCAATTTTGACTGGAAAAGTAGGGCAAGTTTAGCAGATATAGATAGGTGATTTTTTGACATAAAAAAAAAGCTGTTGATGAACAACAGCTTTTCAAAAGTGGCGGAGAGATAGGGATTTGAACCCTAGGTACGCTATTAACGTACGCCGGTTTTCAAGACCGGTGCTTTCAACCACTCAGCCATCTCTCCACAAATTGTTACCTAAATAAAGTCTTACTATCAAAAACTGCTTTATTTAGACGTTTGTCGCTGTGCGCTGAGGATTTTGAAGTGAGACGCGCAGTGTGCAAGTGCACATGAGCATCGCAGCTATCAAAAGCATCAAGCTTCCGTAGACAAACGATAAATTAAAGCCTGGCGATGTCCTACTCTCACATGGGGAGACCCCACACTACCATCGGCGCTGTTTCGTTTCACGACTGAGTTCGGCATGGAGTCAGGTGGGTCCAAAACGCTATCGTCGCCAAGCAAATTCTTTCAATTCGAAAAGCTGATTCTCTCTACACAATCAAGTCTCTTACTGAGCCCTAAAACCCCTTCGGTGTTGTATGGTTAAGTCTCACGGGCAATTAGTACAGGTTAGCTCAACGCCTCACAGCGCTTACACACCCTGCCTATCAACGTTCTAGTCTCGAACAACCCTTCAGGACGCTTTAAGCGCCAGGGAGAACTCATCTCAAGGCTCGCTTCCCGCTTAGATGCTTTCAGCGGTTATCGATTCCGAACTTAGCTACCGGGCAATGCGATTGGCATCACAACCCGAACACCAGAGGTTCGTCCACTCCGGTCCTCTCGTACTAGGAGCAGCCCCTTTCAATTCTCCAACGCCCACGGCAGATAGGGACCGAACTGTCTCACGACGTTCTAAACCCAGCTCGCGTACCACTTTAAATGGCGAACAGCCATACCCTTGGGACCGACTTCAGCCCCAGGATGTGATGAGCCGACATCGAGGTGCCAAACACCGCCGTCGATATGAACTCTTGGGCGGTATCAGCCTGTTATCCCCGGAGTACCTTTTATCCGTTGAGCGATGGCCCTTCCATTCAGAACCACCGGATCACTATGACCTGCTTTCGCACCTGCTCGAGCCGTCACTCTCGCAGTTAAGCGGGCTTATGCCATTGCACTAACCTCACGATGTCCAACCGTGATTAGCCCACCTTCGTGCTCCTCCGTTACTCTTTGGGAGGAGACCGCCCCAGTCAAACTACCCACCAGGCACTGTCCTCACCCCAGATAATGGGGCCAAGTTAGAACATCAAACATACAAGGGTGGTATTTCAAGGTCGGCTCCACAATCACTAGCGTGACTGCTTCAAAGCCTCCCACCTATCCTACACATGTAGGCTCAATGTTCAGTGCCAAGCTGTAGTAAAGGTTCACGGGGTCTTTCCGTCTAGCCGCGGGTACACTGCATCTTCACAGCGATTTCAATTTCACTGAGTCTCGGGTGGAGACAGCGTGGCCATCATTACGCCATTCGTGCAGGTCGGAACTTACCCGACAAGGAATTTCGCTACCTTAGGACCGTTATAGTTACGGCCGCCGTTTACCGGGGCTTCGATCAAGAGCTTCGACCGTAGTCTAACCCCATCAATTAACCTTCCGGCACCGGGCAGGCGTCACACCGTATACGTCATCTTACGATTTTGCACAGTGCTGTGTTTTTAATAAACAGTTGCAGCCACCTGGTATCTGCGACTCTCATCAGCTCCATCCGCAAGGGACTTCACCGTCAAGAGCGTACCTTCTCCCGAAGTTACGGTACCATTTTGCCTAGTTCCTTCACCCGAGTTCTCTCAAGCGCCTTGGTATTCTCTACCCGACCACCTGTGTCGGTTTGGGGTACGATTTCTTGTGAACTGAAGCTTAGAGGCTTTTCCCGGAAGCATGGCATCAATGACTTCACATCCGTAGATGCTCGACATCGTGTCTCAGCCTATTGTAGAGCCGGATTTGCCTAACTCTACAGCCTACGCACTTGAACCTGGACGACCGTCGCCAGGCCCACCTAGCCTTCTCCGTCCCCCCATCGCATTCACAACAAGTACGGGAATATTAACCCGTTTCCCATCGACTACGCTTTTCAGCCTCGCCTTAGGGGTCGACTTACCCTGCCCCGATTAACGTTGGACAGGAACCCTTGGTCTTCCGGCGGGGAGGTTTTTCACCCCCCTTGTCGTTACTCATGTCAGCATTCGCACTTCTGATACCTCCAGCATGCTTTACAACACACCTTCAACGGCTTACAGAACGCTCCCCTACCCAATGCGATAAATCGCATTGCCGCAGCTTCGGTTTACAGCTTAGCCCCGTTACATCTTCCGCGCAGGCCGACTCGACTAGTGAGCTATTACGCTTTCTTTAAATGATGGCTGCTTCTAAGCCAACATCCTAGCTGTCTGAGCCTTCCCACATCGTTTCCCACTTAGCTGTAATTTGGGACCTTAGCTGGCGGTCTGGGTTGTTTCCCTCTCCACGACGGACGTTAGCACCCGCCGTGTGTCTCCCGGATAGTACTTACTGGTATTCGGAGTTTGCAAAGGGTTGGTAAGTCGGGATGACCCCCTAGCCTTAACAGTGCTCTACCCCCAGTAGTATTCGTCCGAGGCGCTACCTAAATAGCTTTCGGGGAGAACCAGCTATCTCCGAGTTTGATTGGCCTTTCACCCCTAGCCACAAGTCATCCGCTAATTTTTCAACATTAGTCGGTTCGGTCCTCCAGTTGATGTTACTCAACCTTCAACCTGCCCATGGCTAGATCACTCGGTTTCGGGTCTATATCCAGAGACTAAACGCGCAGTTAACACTCGCTTTCGCTACGGCTCCCCTAATCGGTTAACCTTGCCACTGAATATAAGTCGCTGACCCATTATACAAAAGGTACGCAGTCACACCACGAAGGTGCTCCTACTGCTTGTACGTACACGGTTTCAGGTTCTATTTCACTCCCCTCACAGGGGTTCTTTTCGCCTTTCCCTCACGGTACTGGTTCACTATCGGTCAGTCAGGAGTATTTAGCCTTGGAGGATGGTCCCCCCATCTTCAGACAGGATATCACGTGTCCCGCCTTACTCGTTTTCACTCAAACAACGCCGTCGGTTACGGGGCTATCACCCTCTATCGCGTGCCTTTCCAGACACTTCACCTAACGCTGTAAAAGCTTAAGGGCTACTCCGATTTCGCTCGCCGCTACTGTCGGAATCTCGGTTGATTTCTTTTCCTCGGGGTACTTAGATGTTTCAGTTCTCCCGGTTCGCCTCATCAGGCTATGTATTCACCTGATGATACATGCTGCTGCATGTGGGTTTCCCCATTCGGAAATCGTAGATTCAAGTGGCTCTTACTGCCTCATCTACGCTTATCGCAAGTTAGTACGTCCTTCATCGCCTCTGACTGCCAAGGCATCCACCGTGTACGCTTAGTCACTTAACCATACAACCCGAAGAAGTTTCGAGCTGCATATCAGTAACCTAGGTGTCTCTCATTATTTTACATGAGCGAGAGACTGGTTTTGCCGGACTCAATTGAATAGACACAAATTGTGTCATTCCAAGAACACTTGATTGTGTTGGTCTTTCTCTTTCGAGAAAGAATTGAGAACTTTTACAAATAATCGTCTGTTTCCAAAGAAACACACATTATTTTGTCAGCTTTCCAAATTGTTAAAGAGCAAGTTTACTTTTAAATCAGTAAACCATTTTTAAACATACTGTTTAAATACATTTAAAAATGGTATCCCGTAGGGGAGTCGAACCCCTGTTACCGCCGTGAAAGGGCGGTGTCCTAGGCCTCTAGACGAACGGGACAATGCACTCTACATAAACCAAATCAATCTGTGTGGACACTCATCCAAAATATCTTTTCGTAAGGAGGTGATCCAGCGCCAGGTTCCCCTAGCGCTACCTTGTTACGACTTCACCCCAGTCATGAACCACAAAGTGGCAAGCGTCCTCCCGAAGGTTAAACTACCTGCTTCTTTTGCAGCCCACTCCCATGGTGTGACGGGCGGTGTGTACAAGGCCCGGGAACGTATTCACCGTGGCATTCTGATCCACGATTACTAGCGATTCCGACTTCATGGAGTCGAGTTGCAGACTCCAATCCGGACTACGACGTACTTTTTGGGATTCGCTCACTTTCGCAAGTTGGCTGCCCTCTGTATACGCCATTGTAGCACGTGTGTAGCCCTACTCGTAAGGGCCATGATGACTTGACGTCGTCCCCACCTTCCTCCGGTTTATCACCGGCAGTCTCCCTGAAGTTCCCACCCGAAGTGCTGGCAATCAAGGATAAGGGTTGCGCTCGTTGCGGGACTTAACCCAACATTTCACAACACGAGCTGACGACAGCCATGCAGCACCTGTCTCTCAGTTCCCGAAGGCACAAGACTGTCTCCAGTCTCTTCTGAGGATGTCAAGAGTAGGTAAGGTTCTTCGCGTTGCATCGAATTAAACCACATGCTCCACCGCTTGTGCGGGCCCCCGTCAATTCATTTGAGTTTTAATCTTGCGACCGTACTCCCCAGGCGGTCTACTTAACGCGTTAGCTCCGAAAGCCACGGCTCAAGGCCACAACCTCCAAGTAGACATCGTTTACGGCGTGGACTACCAGGGTATCTAATCCTGTTTGCTCCCCACGCTTTCGCATCTGAGTGTCAGTATCTGTCCAGGGGGCCGCCTTCGCCACCGGTATTCCTTCAGATCTCTACGCATTTCACCGCTACACCTGAAATTCTACCCCCCTCTACAGTACTCTAGCCTCCCAGTTTCAAATGCAACTCCGGGGTTAAGCCCCGGGCTTTCACATCTGACTTAAAAAACCACCTGCATGCGCTTTACGCCCAGTAATTCCGATTAACGCTCGCACCCTCCGTATTACCGCGGCTGCTGGCACGGAGTTAGCCGGTGCTTCTTCTGCAGCTAACGTCAAAATATAACTCTATTAAAGCTACATCCTTCCTCACTGCTGAAAGTACTTTACAACCCGAAGGCCTTCTTCATACACGCGGCATGGCTGCATCAGGCTTGCGCCCATTGTGCAATATTCCCCACTGCTGCCTCCCGTAGGAGTCTGGACCGTGTCTCAGTTCCAGTGTGGCTGATCATCCTCTCAGACCAGCTAGAGATCGTCGCCTTGGTGAGCCCTTACCTCACCAACTAGCTAATCCCACCTGGGCATATCCCGACGCGAGAGGCCCGAAGGTCCCCCTCTTTGGTCCGTAGACATTATGCGGTATTAGCCATCGTTTCCAATGGTTATCCCCCACATCAGGGCAATTTCCCAGGCTTTACTCACCCGTCCGCCGCTCGTCAGCAAAGAAGCAAGCTTCTTTCTGTTACCGCTCGACTTGCATGTGTTAGGCCTGCCGCCAGCGTTCAATCTGAGCCATGATCAAACTCTTCAATTAAAGTTTTTGTGACACCGAAGTGTCGGCTCAATGAATACTGCTTTTCGTCTCCGCTTTTAAAAAAGCGAAAGCAAAAAGTCACATTACATACGTAATGCTGAATTGACTGTGCTCTTGTCAGATTACAGTAAACTGCTTTCCAACTTGATATTGGTCACTCGGTTCATTGATAAAATCTTATTGGATATTTATCGACGAGTGCCCACACAGATTGATTGGTCTATATTGTTAAAGAGCGATTCTTCAAAACGTTCTCCGTTCGAAGAGGCGGCCATTCTAGCGAGATAAATCTTGGTGTCAAACACTTTTTTCAGATTTATTTTTCGGTGAAGACCGGACTGACACAGATGGGGATTTCTCACCGCTATCCCGTGTCAGCGAGGGGCATTATAGGCATCGCCTTTCGATTGGCAAGCCCTTTTTGATAAGTTTTCCTATGTTTCTAATCAACCGGGTGTTTTTTAGGCAGAAAGTCTATTTTTACTCCAAACAGAAAAGCCATTATCCTTATTCGACATCACGAAAAACAAAAAACTAACATTTTGAGGAGAGCATCATGAGTTCAATTCGGCGCTATAAAGGGATTGCCCCAGAACTTGGTCGACGTGTTTATGTGGATTGTACGGCTGTATTAGTCGGTGATATCCGAATCGGGGATGATTCGAGTATCTGGCCTTTGGTGGCAGCCCGAGGCGATGTTAACCATATCCATATCGGGAAAAGAAGTAATATTCAGGATGGTTCGGTTCTTCACGTCACTCACAAAAATGCCGCGAACCCGAATGGTTACCCACTGATTATTGGCGATGATGTCACTGTAGGTCATAAAGCAATGCTACATGGTTGTACGATTCAGGACAGAGTTCTGGTTGGCATGGGCAGCATTATTCTTGATGGGGTGACTGTAGAGAGTGAAGTTGTGATTGGTGCAGGTAGTTTGGTCCCACCCAACAAAACATTACAAAGCGGCTACCTTTATATGGGCAATCCTGTCAAACAGGCTCGCCCACTCACGGATGAAGAGCGAGCCTTCTTAGTTAAATCTGCAGAGAACTATGTTCAGAATAAAGATGACTTTCTTCATCAAGTAGAAGATATCGGCTAATTAGAGACGGTCAGTTCGATTTGCCCGAGCGCATTGTATGCTTCATCCTCAATCAGCTGCTCGGCCAATTCTTCGCAATCGAAACGATATTGAGAGAAAATACTGACAGCTTCTTCTTCATTCGTTATCTGCTGGTTGGCAATTTGTTCCAGAACAGTAACGGCAACAGTACACTCAATTAACGCGCCCTGACATTGAGCAGGGAAACGGATTTGCTGCATTGCTTGATCCCAAGACTGCACATCGGGAAAAAGAATCGACTGATTCATAGGCTGCCTTCCAAATTGCGTCTCAGCTCTCTTAATATCTGCCGAGTGCCGGGGCGAATGCCACGCCATAGCATGAAGCTTTCCGCCGCTTGCCCAACTAACATCCCCAAGCCATCATAGGCATGAGCACAACCATTCTCCACGGCCCAGTGATTAAAAACCGTGAGCCCTTTGCCATACATCATGTCATAAGCAACACTTCTTTCTGCAAAGATATCACTGGAAATATCCGGCAGCGCTCCGGACAGACTTGCTGACGTCGAATTAATCACCACATCAAATGCCGTATGGATCTCTGACATCGGTTGAGCCGAGACTGGTACGGATGTTAACGAGTCTTGATTTTGACGGTTATGTTCTTGGAAAAAAGTAGCAAGATCTTGTGCTTTGGTGAAAGTCCGGTTGGTAATCACAATCGAGTCGGGAGATTGTGCTAATAAAGGATGAATCACGCCTCTTGCTGCACCACCCGCACCAATTAACAAAATTTTCGCTCCCTTCAAGGGCACCTGATACTGCAATAAATCCTGAACTAGACCAGCACCATCGGTATTGTCCCCGAGAATGCCGCCATCATCGAGTTTCTTTAATGTATTGACCGCACCAGCAATTTTGGCGCGCTCGGTCAACAGATCGGCAAACGCGTATGCTTCCTCTTTAAAGGGAACAGTCACATTACATCCCTTTCCCCCTCGAGAGAAAAACGCATCTACTGCTGTTTTAAAACCATCTATCGGCGCCAACTCAGCCGTATAGACCATGTCTTGGTTGGTCTGTCGAGCAAACAATGTCTGTATAAAAGGAGATTTGCTGTGACCGATTGGATTGCCGAATACTGCATACTGATCCTGATAAGCCATATCCTTGCCTTCACTCAAAGAAAATAGAAAAGAATCTTTTGACCCTATCACTCCCGACGAACACTGTCACCAATCTCTTGGCGTCAAATATTCCGTCAGACACGCTTCTGCACTGTCGGGCTGAGGTTGATAACCGTACTCCCAACGAACCAGTGGCGGCATAGACATCAGAATCGACTCGGTTCGACCACCCGATTGCAGACCAAACAATGTGCCCCGATCAAACACCAGATTAAATTCCACATATCGCCCTCGTCGGTACAGCTGGAACTGACGTTCATGCTCAGTAAACTGACAGTCTTTGCGCCGCTCAACAATGGGCAGATAAGCGCGAGTGTATCCCTCACCGACCGCTCGGATATAAGCAAAGCAGGTGTCGAAATCCCACTGATTCAGATCATCAAAGAAAAGTCCGCCAACACCGCGGGTTTCTTCTCGATGCGGTAAGAAAAAGTACCGATCACACCAATCCTTATGTTGTAGATAAACCTCTGAACCAAACGGCTGACAAATCTCTTTCGCCACTTGGTGCCAATGATGGCAATCTTCGTCAAACGGATAGAATGGGGTTAAGTCAAACCCGCCACCAAACCACCAAACGGGTGATTCACCGTCCTTTTCTGCAATGAAGAAGCGAACATTCATATGTGAAGTGGGAACGTAAGGATTATTGGGATGCATGACCAAAGAAACGCCCATTGCTTCGAATCGACGTCCTTTTAACTCCGGTCGATGTGCCGTTGCAGACGCAGGCATTTCATGACCGGTGACATGGGAAAAATTAACCCCACCCTGTTCAAATACCTGACCATTACACATCACACGACTACGTCCGCCGCCACCCAATCGGTCACCCGGTTCGCGGTGCCATTCATCTTGCTCAAATCGGGACATACCATCAGCGGCTTCAAGCTGCTGACAAATTGAATCCTGTAGTTGCAGTAAAAAAGTTTTAACGGCCTGTTTATCAATACCACTCATCGCGATTTCCCTTGTCTCTACCCTTGTCTTAATACTTCTAGCGTGCGTGCATCTCGAATCTCACTGGGTTTATCGCGCCCACCGGTTTGCCCGGCCAAAATAGCATGGAGACAGTGACCAAGTTGCTGCTGCACCGCTTCTGTCGTCATACAAGGCGGCTGGCCGGTTAAATTGGCACTGGTTGAAGTAATGGGCTTGCCATAAGCATCGCACAACTGCCGAACCTGCGGATGATCCGTGACCCGTACGGCAATCGTATCAAACAAACCACAGAGCCAAACCGAAACACGATCACTGGCCGGCATAACCCAGGTGACCGGTCCCGGCCAACTGGCTTGAACATGGGCCAATTGTTGTGCTGAAAGCTGACTTTCATCAATGTAAGGTTGTAACTGCGCATAACTGGATGCAATGAGAATCAACCCTTTTTCAACCGGACGGTTTTTGATTTCCAGTAACTTTTGAATCGCGTCAGGCTGGTCAGGATCACACCCAACGCCAAATACGCCTTCGGTCGGATAGGCAATCACATCACCTTGATGCAACGCATCAAGCACCTGCTCAAAATTATTCACAATACTTCTCATTATGCTCGAATGATGATGCCACTAGTGTACAAACGATCATGCCAGAAAACGAAATCAATTTTGTCCGAAAATACGTTATCGGGGGAACCTTCCGGACGCAAACGTTTTCCTTCGGCAAATTTCCCCGTATAATGCGCGCAAAATTGTCGCACGTTGACAGCATAAACATACTTGAGTATTGCAATAAACCTGAAGGAGTCTGAGATGAAAGTCGGAATTATAATGGGCTCGAAGTCCGATTGGCCAACGATGAAGCTCGCCGCAGAAATGTTAGAGCAATTCGGTGTAGAATATGAAACCAAGGTCGTTTCAGCACACCGTACACCTCAGTTACTGGCCGACTATGCAAGTCAAGCCAAAGCACGTGGTCTCAAAGTGATCATCGCCGGTGCTGGCGGCGCTGCTCATTTGCCGGGCATGGCCGCAGCTTTTACCAGTCTACCCGTGCTGGGTGTTCCGGTTCAATCCAAGGCGCTAAAAGGAATGGATTCGCTACTTTCTATCGTTCAGATGCCTAAAGGTATCGCGGTCGGCACCTTAGCAATTGGTGAAGCTGGTGCAGCGAACGCAGGTATTCTGGCAGCGCAAATCATTGGTGTTCACGATGAACAGGTCATGCAAAAAGTTGAAGCGTTTCGTCAATCGCAAACAGATACCGTTCTTGCCCATCCAGACCCAACCGAGGAATAACCAGTATGCACGTACTTGTCTTAGGCGCAGGCCAACTCGCGCGGATGATGTCACTTGCCGGAGCGCCCTTGAACATTCACATTAGCGCCTTCGATGTGGTCAGTGGGCAGATGATTCATCCGCTGACTCAGGAAGTACAAGGGCATGGTTTGGAAAATGCTATTCAGCAAGCGGATGTCATTACTGCCGAATTTGAACACATTCCACATGATGTTCTCCACCAGTGTGAACAGAGTGGGAAACTACTCCCCGGCGCGCAAGCCATCAAAACCGGTGGTGACCGTCGTCTCGAAAAAGCACTGCTTGATGAAGCCGGCGTCAAAAATGCCAAGTATTTTGTCATCAAAACCAGAGATGATTTTGACAGTGCGATTCGCCATGTCGGTATACCAATGGTTCTGAAGAGTGCTTTAGGCGGGTATGACGGAAAAGGTCAATGGCGACTAAAATCAACAACCGATGCCGATGCAATCTGGCCTGAAATGCAACAATGTATTGAAGCCAGTGACAATCAAGCGATTGTTGCTGAGGAATTTGTCCCCTTTGATCGCGAAGTATCACTGGTTGGAGCTCGTGGCAAAGATGGGCAATGGGTTGTTTACCCACTATCAGAAAATATCCACACCGATGGTGTACTGAGTCTATCAACATCCATTGATGCGCAAATGTTACAGCAACAGGGCAAAACCATGTTTGAAGCAGTTGCGAATACGCTCAATTACGTGGGTGTCCTTGCGCTGGAATTTTTTGATGTTCAGGGGCAGTTACTTGTCAACGAGATCGCGCCTCGGGTACACAACTCAGGACACTGGACTCAACAGGGCGCAGATACATGCCAGTTTGAGAATCATTTACGTGCAGTATGTGGTTTACCTCTGGGCAGTACAAAACTGATTCGCCCCACATGTATGGTGAATATTCTGGGCGAAGATACACTCCCCTCAGAGATTCTGGCAACGGAAGGATGTCATATCCACTGGTATGGTAAAGAAAAACGTTCAGGCAGAAAGATGGGACATATCAATGTCAGTGCAGATTACTATGCAGAGCTGGAGCGGATCATCTGTTCGCTGGCTGACATACTTCCGGCAGATGCATTTCCAGCAGTCCATCAATTCGCCAGCCAACATAAATAATCAGTGATATCATGCAGTCCATGGTTTGATACATTTTTCAAACCAGAGCTTAAATAACCGACTCATCAACCAAGGGTATCACTGCCCTTGGTAACTTATTTCATCATTCAGCTATTCAGTCTCTTGAACATGACCACACCGCCGGGCAGCACACATCAATGTCATACCGGATGCCGATTTTTTTTCAATCAACAGCGGGAAACCACATTCGCTACATTGCCCAATCACTGGCGGAGCATTGATCGCAAACTTACACTTCGGATACTGATCGCAAGCCCAGAAAGTCTTACCAAACCGGGATTTTCGTTCAACCAATTGACCGGTGTGACATTCCGGACAACACACCTCTCGGGGTTGTTCAGTCTTGGGCGGATCGGAAGATTCAATATGATGACATTGCGGGAAATGGCTACAGCCGATAAACATGCCATAACGGCCCTGCCTTAATACCAACTCATTGCCACACTCAGGGCAGGGCACACCTAAGGCTTTGATAATATGACCATCTTGCTGGTGACGCGGGCGAATATAATCACATGCAGGATAGGCAGAGCAGCCCCAGAATGGTCCGTGTTTACCATGACGCAACTGTAACGCACTACCACATTGGGGACATGACTCAACTTCATCCAAAGCATGTTCATGTGCAGAAAATAATTGCTGATCTATATGACGACTCATTGAATCTCTATCAGTGCAAAATGCCTTGCTCTTTGGTATACAACCATTCTTCCATCAGCGTATAGGCACTCTCATTACCCGGAACATTGAATAGCACCATCAGAATAATCCATTTCAAATCATCTAGTTCAAATTCATTGGTTTCTAGTCCCATCACTCGATCAATAACCATTTCTCGAGTTTCAGGGGTCAGCACTTTAATTTGTTCCAAGAACAAAAGGAATCCGCGGCATTCAACATCAAGTCGGGCAGTCTCTTTCTCGGTATAGACTCGCATTGCTGTTGCAGCACTGATCGATAACGGAGAATGCACATCACTTTGTTGTAGACATGCCAATTCTTCCAACCAGTTAAGGGCTTTGTAGATCTCTTTCTGATGAAAACCTGCACGCAGGAGCTCATCCTCTAACTCATCTTGATCAACTTGTAACTCAGCATCGCTATGGATGTAAGTTTCGAATAGATACATAAGAATATCCATCATCATAGCTAGCCCCTCCCCTTACGAATATAGCCACCAGCAACTGCAATCACGTGCCCGGATAATTCCAGCTCTAGTAGCTGTCTCATCACTTCATGAACTGGTATATGGGTTCGCGTTGCAAGAATATCAACTGGCGTCGCTTTTACCCCTACGTTAGCTAACACTTCAGCAAATGGCAATTCTTCGTCGTCAATTAATGGCGGAAAAAGCTCATTTTGCTGAATTTTCTCTTCTCGCTTCTCTTCTTTCTTTACCCAAGCAGATAACGTACCAACTTCAGAGAGTACCTGTTCAATATTCTGAACTAAGCAAGCGCCATCACGGATTAGTGCATTACTTCCCCGATAACCGTGCTGATGAATCGCGCCCGGGATCACAAAAACATCCCGATTTTGCTCAACAGCATATCTTGCGGTAATCAATGACCCACTCTTTTCCGCAGCTTCAATCACCAGCACTCCCAGAGATAACCCACTGATAATTCGGTTACGGCGAGGAAAGTTCATTGATTTCGGTGGTGTTGAAGGACAAAATTCTGACACCAGAACACCGGACTGTTGTTCAAGTATCCGCTCAGCCAGCCCACGATGCCGGGCCGGATAGATACGCTCTAAGCCCGCCCCTAAAACAGCAATGGTTTTACCGCCACCTTCGATTGCTCCCATATGAGCCTGACCATCAATCCCTAGCGCTAACCCACTGGTCACTGCTACTTGATGCTGAGCAAATCCATTCGCAAAATGCCACGCATCTTGCAATCCTTGCATACTGGCATGGCGGCTGCCGACAATGGCTATCTGTGGCACGGATAGCAGCGAAATCTCTCCCTGCACAAACAACAATGGTGGCGGAGACGGAATTTCTTTCAATAGTGCCGGATAATCCGGTGAAAAATAAGTCACGATATGACGATACTTGCCACGCACTTGCCATTCGAGGCAATCTTCGGCCACTTGATTCGCAGCTCCGGAGAGCAGATAAGAGACCTGCGCGGGCGAGAGTCCCAAAGCAAGCCACTCTTTTTCAGAATAATGGCTCAACGACTCAAGCGATGCTTTGCCGAGTAGCTTTAACAACGACTGCGTTCCCAGACGAGGTGTCAGGCAGAGTTTTATCCACATCAATAGTCGGTCGTGTTCTGTAACATGCGAGGCTGATTGGTACATCTCCGGAGATATCCTGATACTAAGTCGTAAATTGGTGAAACAATGGTTTAATCGACGGATAATTAATAATCACTTCGATTTATCACTCACAATGCTGTCAATTAGGTCTTAAAATGTCTAGAATTGGAGCATTGGACTTTTTATTGTTTCGGCACATTTCAACAATTTGAGTGTATATGTCTGTATTACAAGTATTAACTTTTCCTGATGAACGTTTAAGAACGGTTGCAAAACCCGTTCAAGAAGTCACACCTGAAATCCAGAAGTTCGTTGATGACATGATCGAAACCATGTACCAAGAAGATGGGATTGGCCTGGCAGCAACACAGGTTGATTTTCATCAGCGTATCGTGGTGATAGATGTCTCTGAAACCCGCGATCAGCCTCGTGTATTGATTAACCCTGAAATCCTCGAAAAACGGGGAGAAGATGGTATCGAAGAAGGATGTCTATCGGTTCCGGGATCAAGAGCACTGATTCCAAGAGCGGCAGAAGTGAAGGTTCGAGCACTCGACAGAGACGGAAAAGAATTTACCTTTGAAGCCGATGACCTTCTGGCTATCTGTGTACAACACGAGTTAGATCACCTTCAAGGGAAATTATTCGTCGATTATCTCTCTCCGCTAAAACGTAAACGGATTAAAGAGAAGCTGGAAAAAATCAAACGCGCGAACGAAAAAAATAAAAATGAAGCATAAGTGAGGTCACGGTGAGTCAGTCACTCAGAATTATTTTTGCCGGAACTCCGGATTTTGCCGCCCGTCATCTGGCGGCATTATTGTCTTCAGAGCATGAGGTCATTGCAGTTTACACCCAGCCCGACCGCCCCGCGGGACGTGGCAAGAAACTGACCGCCAGCCCAGTCAAAACCTTGGCGACAGCGCATCAGATTCCGGTTTATCAACCGGAAAATTTCAAATCAACAGAAAGCAAGCAACAACTGGCCGAACTCAATGCTGATTTGATGGTTGTTGTCGCCTATGGACTCTTACTTCCTCAAGCTATTCTGGATACCCCACAACTAGGGTGTATCAACGTGCATGGTTCGATTCTGCCTAAATGGCGTGGTGCAGCGCCTATCCAGCGTTCTATCTGGGCGGGCGATCAAGAGACTGGTGTTACAATCATGCAGATGGATGCGGGATTAGATACCGGCGACATGCTATCGATTGCCAAACTCCCCATCGAATCAACCGATACCAGTGCTTCAATGTACGAGAAACTTGCCCATTTAGGGCCACAAGCGCTCATTGAAACGCTCAATGCAGTAAGCACTAAGCAAATAACACCCGTTCGTCAGGATGACCAACTCGCGAGTTACGCGCAGAAGCTGAGTAAAGAAGAAGCCCGTATAGACTGGTCACAACCAGCCGATTTTATTGAACGCTGTATCCGGGCATTCAATCCTTGGCCTGTCAGTCATTTTTCCGTAACCGATCCCAAAGCAGAGTCATCCCCCGCCATTAAGGTCTGGCAGAGTCGTGTTGAACACGCATCGACTGACCAGCCAGCCGGAACCATCATTCGAGCGGATAAAACTGGCATTTATATTGCGACAGGAAAAGATGTTCTGGTTTTAGAACAACTGCAAGTTCCCGGCAAAAAAGCAATGCCTGTTCAGGATATTCTCAATGCCCGCGCCGAGTGGTTTGGGGTAGGAACTCAGCTCAATTAATACGATCGATAACCGATCGGTTATCTACTTTACTAAAGGTTCAGATTCATGATGAATGTTCGTGCTGCTGCCGCTTCAGTTGTTTTTCAAGTTGTTGACCAAGGTGCATCACTGTCCTCTGTATTACCAGAGGCCCAGAAAAAAATAAAACCCAGAGATCATGCGCTCCTTCAGGAGATCTGTTTCGGTGTACTTCGCTATCTTCCGCGTTTAGAAGCCGCTGCACATGAACTGATCAGTCAACCACTGACCGGAAAAAAACGAGTTTTTCATCATTTAATTCTGGTGGGCTTGTATCAAATTCAATTTATGCGCATCCCTGACCATGCTGCCGTCGGAGAGACCGTCAGCGCAACTCAGGATTTAAAAGGCTCACGCCTACGCGGTTTAGTGAACGCGATTCTGAGAAATTATCAGCGCAACAGTGCATCGATCGATCAACGCCTACAAGACAGCAAACATGATGCCGTTCAATACTGTCATCCTAAATGGTTATTGAAATCACTGCAGGAAAGCTATCCTGAGCAATGGCAGTCTATCGTCATAGCCAACAATCACAAAGCACCGATGTGGCTTCGGATCAACCATCAGCATCACACGACTGAAAGTTACTTGAAGCTACTGGAAGAACAAAACATTGATGTGAGTCTACATCCGGAAGCCAAAGACGCCATAAAATTGGCGACGCCTTGTGATGTCAAATTATTACCGGGGTTTGAGCAAGGCTGGGTATCCGTTCAGGATGCTGCGGCACAGTTATCGGTCCATTATTTAGCACCGCAGGCCAAAGAACTGATTCTTGACTGTTGTGCCGCACCCGGTGGTAAAACGGCACATATTCTGGAACAGATTCCCGATGCACAAGTGGTTGCCGTCGATTGTGATTCGTCAAGATTAAAGCGGGTGAATGAGAACCTTGAGCGACTCAATCTGGATGCCAAAATCATCTGCGGAGATGCCCGGCACCCTGAAGATTGGTGGCATGGGGAGATGTTTGACCGTATTTTACTGGATGCTCCCTGTTCGGCAACTGGTGTTATCCGGAGACATCCGGATATAAAATGGCTGCGTCGTGCCGATGACATTACCGCATTGGTCTCGCTGCAAAGTGAAATTCTGGATGCGATGTGGGCCCAGTTAAAACCCGGTGGAACCATGGTTTACGCCACTTGTTCGGTATTACCTCAAGAAAATAGTCAGCAGATAAAAACGTTTTTATCTCGAACATTAGATGCACAACTGATAAATTCAGAAATTGATAATCCGGGGCGACAAATTCTGCCGGGAGAAAATGATATGGATGGTTTCTATTACGCAGTGTTACGGAAAACCGTCTAGTGTGACTTGAAACATATATCTGAGTCATCACGGATTTTAAGCGCACTGTCTTTTCAGTGGTAAACAAGAGATTATGTTATGAAAATCATCATTCTTGGAGCCGGTCAGGTAGGTGGCACACTGGCGGAAAACCTAGTTGGTGAAAACAACGATATTACGATTGTCGATAAGAGTAGTGACCGCCTGAGAGAACTTCAGGACAAATACGACCTTCGTGTTGTCAACGGACATGCCAGCCATCCGGGAGTTCTCAAAGAAGCTGGCGCTCAGGATGCCGATATGCTGGTGGCGGTGACAAACACCGATGAAACCAATATGGTTGCCTGTCAGGTCGCATTTACCTTGTTTAATACACCGAACCGTATCGCCCGAATTCGTTCTCCTGAATACCTTGCTGAAAAAGAAACACTCTTTCATTCCGGGGCAGTCCCGGTAGACCATTTGATTGCGCCGGAAGAACTGGTAACCAGTTATATCGAGCGCTTAGTCCACTATCCCGGTGCACTACAAGTGGTCAGCTTCGCCAATCAAAAAGTCAGCCTGGTCGCGGTAAAAGCGTATTATGGGGGTCCACTCGTTGGCAATGCACTCTCAGCACTGCGCGAACATATGCCGCATATCGAAACCCGCGTTGCAGCCATTTTCCGTCAAGGCAGACCCATTCGTCCTCAGGGAACAACGGTCATTGAAGCCGATGATGAAGTTTTCTTTGTCGCTGCCAGTAATCATATCCGTTCCGTCATGAGTGAACTACAGCGTCTGGAGAGACCTTACCGCAGAATCATGATCGTCGGGGGTGGTAACATCGGGGCAAGTCTCGCCAGACGTCTGGAGCATAGCTACAGTGTCAAACTGATAGAAAGAAGCTACCAGCGTGCTGAATATCTGTCGGAACAGTTGGAAAATACCATTGTGTTTTGTGGTGACGCTGCGGATCAAGAGCTGCTGGCTGAAGAAAACATCGATCAAGTGGATGTGTTCATTGCCCTGACCAATGAAGATGAAACCAATATTATGTCTGCCATGCTGGCAAAACGCTTAGGCGCCAAAAAAGTAATGGTTCTGATTCAGAGAAGCGCTTATGTAGACCTCGTGCAAGGTGGTGTCATTGATGTCGCTATATCGCCACAACAGGCAACTATTTCGGCGTTACTCACACACGTTCGCCGGGCTGATATCGTTAATGTCTCCTCCTTGCGCCGTGGCGCTGCGGAAGCCATTGAAGCGATTGCTCACGGTGATGAAACCACCTCAAAAGTTGTCGGCAAAGCGGTCGGGGATATCAAACTGCCTCCCGGTACGACTATCGGTGCGATTGTGCGAGGTGAAGAGGTCCTGATCGCCCATGACCGGACACTCATCGAACAAGATGACCATGTGGTTATGTTCTTGGTCAACAAGAAGTATGTTTCCGATGTGGAAGCGTTGTTCCAGCCCAGCCCATTTTTCCTGTAGTGATTGATGACCATGCTGAATCTGAAATCGATTCTATTTGTTCTGGGCTTGGTGCTCTCCAAACTCGCTTTGTTCATGTACGTTCCGACATTGGTGTCTTTTGTCAGCGGCACGGCCGGATTTCTGGACTTCGGACAGGCCGTCCTGATCACACATGTCGCAGCCTTTATTTTTCTGACCCTCGGGCGTACTGCAAATTTTAAGCTGAATGTCCGGGATATGTTTCTGATCACCAGTTTAGTCTGGACGGTCGCCAGTGCTTTTGCTGCACTCCCTTTCGTGTTTATCAATCACATTAGTTTTACGGACGCCTATTTTGAAACGATGTCCGGCATTACGACAACCGGCTCCACCGTCCTGAGCGGTCTGGATAACATGGCGCCCAGCATCTTACTCTGGCGCTCGATCTTACAATGGTTGGGTGGGGTCGGATTTATCGTGATGGCGGTAGCCATACTGCCGATGCTCAATGTCGGGGGAATGAAACTGTTCCAGACGGAGTCTTCTGACTGGTCCGATAAAAGTAGTCCCCGGGCCAAAACTGTCGCCAAAAACATCGTGATTGTTTACGTCATTCTGACGCTTTTATGCTGCATTGGCTATGTCATGACCGGCATGACCGTATTTGAGGCAATCAATCACTCTTTCACAACATTATCGACCGGAGGATACTCGACTTCTGATGGTTCGATGAATCACTTCTCGAAAGGCGCCCATTGGATTGCTACCGTTTTTATGTTCCTTGGCGGATTACCCTTCTTACTTTTTGTCTCAGCAATCCGTAAAAAAACACCGATCGAACTGTATAAAGATGCTCAGGTACGCGGTTTCTTCTATTTGTTTCTCGCAGCAAGCAGTATTGTGGCTGTGTGGCTCATCATCCATAACGGCTATCCCGTGATGGATGCCATCCGGGTTGCTATGTTTAATATTGTGTCTGTCGTGACGACAACGGGATACGGGCTGGATGACTTTACTGCTTGGGGAGCGCTGCCCAGCACATTATTTGCGTTTTTAATGATGGCCGGTGCCTGTTCCGGTTCGACGGCCGGTGGGATCAAAATATTCCGTTTTCAAATTGCCATCACGCTACTCAATCGACAGATGATGAAACTCATTCATCCTTCCGGGGTCTTTGTTCAGCGCTATAATAACCGCCCCGTCACGGATGACATTATTCGTTCCGTTGTCGCTTTTGCACTGACTTTTGGGATTACAATCATCATCATTGCTGCTGCGCTCAGTGCCATGGGATTGGATTCAACAACCAGCATTTCCGGCGCCATCACAGCCGTCTCAAACGTCGGTCCGGGGATGGGAGATATCATCGGCCCGACCGGTAACTTTGCGCCGCTTCCTGACATGGCTAAATGGATTCTGAGTTTTGGTATGTTAATGGGAAGGCTGGAAATTCTGACGATTCTGGTTCTGTTCTTTCCCGCATTCTGGCGGAGTTAACACCGACAAAAAGCATCACACACCAGCAGACATCACAATAGTCAGTGTCGTACGTCAGATACTTTTGACATCAAAGGTCTCAACACTCAGGACAACACATAATAATAAATAGAGAAGAAGTGACAAGCACAGCCACTGAGAACGAAACCATGCCAAATCGCATGATTATATGGGATCTTTTTCGTCACATAGAAAATCACCCCGAGCGTGTAGATAATTCCCCCGGCAGCCAGCAAAGTCAATCCGCCGATATTCAGGTGAATCGCCAACTGATAGACCACGATTAAAGACAGCCATCCCATGACGACATAGATCACTAAAGACAAACGTTTAAAGCGATGAATAAAGGCGATTTTTAAGACAATACCAACCAGCGCAATCAACCAGATCACGGTCATCAGTCCTATCGCTAAGGGGGTTCTCAAGCTCACCAGAAGGAAAGGGGTATAACTGCCGGCAATCAACAGATAAATCGCACAATGATCAAACGTTTTTAACCAGCGTTTGGCGCGCTGAAGCGGAATCGAATGATAAAGCGTCGACGCAAGAAACAATAGAATGATGCTGCCACCGTAGATCGTAACACTCGTGACCGTCAAAACATCATCGGTTCCTGATGTAGCTTTCACCAGTAGCATCACTAAACCGATGATGCCCAGAATCAAGCCGACACCATGTGTGACCGAATTCCATATCTCTTCTTTGGACGTATATTCTTGATTCAACGAGGTCATGTGAAACTCCTGAGCATCCATATCGTCGCTGAGTATGACACAATTCAACTTACATGTGTACGCTGAATTCTACGTGCTTTCCTCAAGGAAATCGAATACTCGCTCCGCCACCTGTTCAAGCGGTGTTTCGAGCGGAATCATCAGATGACGTTTCAACGCACCACTGCCAAGCAGATGAGACAACATGCCACTGACACCGCGCTGTTGTCGATCAATTTCAAACCATAATTCTAAGCCAGACTCTGAACGATAAGCGATGACTTCAACTTCACGCCAGCGGCCATGATAGGGCCCGGTTGTTGGCACAAACTCGAACTCCTGAACGAACGGCAGCTCGAATCCACTGACCGCTTCACATTCAACCTGACGAATTCGGAACCCCTGAGACTCGAAAGCACTAAATACGGCATCGAGTAATGGCTCCGGTCGTACGGTCACTTCATCTTTATCTGTCGGATCAGCGGCGAGCGCAATATCCAACCCGGTTTCCAACCAAACTTTTGCATCACCAATCGTAATAGGTGTATTCCAGGGAATATTGAATGTCACCAAAAAATCCCGAGTCTCTCCGGGGTGAATGGTGAATGCATATGGCAAACGCCATTGATCCAAAACACAGTGCCGGTGCACTCTTTGTGTCCGAGGGCTTCCCTGACGATCATCGCCAATCGGCTCTTCATCGATATAGCGACAACACAACCGTGCTTCAATATTATCAATATCCTGTGCTGTTGCTCCCCCATAGACATGGATCGTGACATTGGCCTGTTGTCCGGGTTGGAGCACCTCTTGTTGTAAAATAGAGTCAACTTTTGCTGACCCGATACCAAAACTTGCGAGGGTTTTCTTCAAAAAAGACATATCGACCTCCCCAGCCTTCTGCAATTAACGTTATCTCATCCGATCATGAGCTAAATGGGTCATTCATAGTAATACTGAACTTTGCCAGAACTCAATTCTTAGCATCAATAATTTAAATTTTATGACATTGTATGAACAAAAGGTTATCGATCAATTCATATGTAAATGCTATGCTTAGCCATGTGTACATAAATTGTACATACGAAATTCCTAGACAGCTATTCGGAACGGTTTGCACCAGATGAGCCCACCTTCAGCAGTGATGATGAAGTCTTGACTCAATAGCTAATCTAGGCCATTGAAATGGCAAGGGAAATGTCTGACCGTTAGGTATATATATGCGCCCAGCAGCAGTCAGGTTTTCGCACTCACATGGTAGTGCGTCACGTCGTCGAGCAAGCTTCGCAGCTTCTAGACCAAAAGTAAAAGTTGCACCTGTAATGACCCCGGCAGAGAAACGTGTTCATGAAGAACCGCAAACATCAACCGAAGTAAAAGCAGCATAAGCCAACCCAATGAAAGCGCAGTCAAACACTGCGCTTTTTTATTGCCTTTTCACGTTGGTTTCCTGCCTACAATTTGCTACTTTACCTATATAAGTCCATACAAACTTCATGGAGAAGCCGATGAAATGTCACCGTATCGAAGAGCTGATCGATCTGTTAGAACCGGAGTGGCAGAAAGATTCTGAGTTAAACCTGCTAACCTTTTTGGTCAAGCTCGCCAACGAAGCCGGTTATCAAGGCGACTTAGTCGATTTAAGTGACGATACCCTGATCTATCATCTGAAAATGCGCCATAGTGCCAAAGATGAGATGATTCCGGGCTTAAAAAAGGATCAGGAAGATGATTTTAAAACCGCTATTTTGAAAGCTCGCGGTATTATCGAATAACCACGCATGACCCCATTCGGGGTCTGCGATGACATCAATCCAACCTTTTATCGAACCGACAAACCATCCAGTATCATTCAATAGAATTGTGTCCGAACACTCATAAAATGTTTCATTCAATTTATTTTTAAATGAATCGAATAAACTAATAATCACATCAATAAAATATATAAAAAACATGTGAACTTGTTGATATATTAAATTATATAATGAATTTTCATAAGCATACTTTATATAGGGTTGTCTATCGAAAATGATCATCTCCAACCAGTAAATTTGACCAACAAATAAACAACCAGCAATGGTATGCTCTACTCACCTGAATACTTATATTAAAGAAGAGGAACGTCAGTGAGTGCGAAGGCTAAATTAATATCTTATATTGGCGGATTGTTTACTATCATTGTTACAATCATCTCAATTGTATGTTTTTATAATTTTCGCTCATCATCCAGCGAAAATTACACGGAGAAATTAACCAATCAATCGACATTAATTGCTCAAGTTCTCGAGCTCGAAACAAAAAGGATATTCCATATTCTTGATATTGTCGGAGATACCCTCCCCATTCAAGATGGCCGGATTATCGACGAAAAAAAATTGCTCTCTACGCTGAAGGAACTTCCAGACAAGATAGATCTCCTCAATGCTTATGTTGCACTACCTTCCGGCAAAACATTTTCAAGTAACACCAACGGTTTTATTCCTAATTTCAATGCCAAACAACGCCAGCGAGAATGGTTCATTCGCGGTATGAAAGGTGACGAAAATATTGTTACGACACCGTTTAAAAGTATAGAGGGTAGATCGGTTATTGCACTTGCCAACCCAATATATCGAAACGGAAAAGTAATTGGTGTACTATCGGCAAACTTCTCAATAGATACAGTGAATGCTTTTGTCGACAAGATATCAGAAAATAAACAAGTCTTTGTTAGTCGAACGGATGGATTTATTTTCTCATCAAAAAATAAAGATGAGATTGGCAAGAATATATTCACAATAAGACCCTCTTATGCACCGTATAAAAATAAAGAAAATAGTGTCCATTCTTATACCCATAATGGTAAAGAATATTACGTTACAGAAATAACCATTGATTCACTGAATTGGATGGTTTGGTCATGGGACACCTGGGATAATATTCTTCAACCATCAAAACATAATTTATATTTAACTATTGTATTAGCCATTGTGTTACTGAGCTTATCCCTAGGCATCGTCTATTGGTTGGTTATTCAATTGATGTATAAACCGATTGGCGGAGAGCCCCAACAGATATCTGATATCGTCGAACAAATTGCTCATGGCGATCTTTCTCACCAGCTAACAACACAAAAACATGCGACAGGTATCTATCGATCCGTTTTGCACATGGTGGCCAATCTTCGGCATATCATCACCAATATCAATGACTCGGCCACGAACATCGATCAAGTCTCTCAGACATTGTCTTCTTCAGCCCAGTATGTCAATCACAGCTCTCAATCCCAAATGAATCAGTTGGAGCAAACCTCAACAGCGATGAATGAAATGACCGTGACTGTCGATGAAGTCGCACAAAATGCTCTGAACGCCTCTTCAGCTGCGGAAGAAGCGGCTGAAAAATCGCAACAAGGATTAGACATCGTCCAAGAGATGAACCAAAACATCCGGATGTTGGCTCAAGGCATGGAACAAGTGGTCACAACCACGGCTCAATTGGAGAAAGAGACCATTGATATCGGGGGAATTCTTGATGTGATCAATACCATCTCGGAGCAGACTAACCTGCTGGCCTTAAATGCCGCGATTGAAGCTGCCCGGGCTGGTGAAAATGGTCGTGGATTTGCAGTTGTTGCAGACGAAGTCAGAGAACTTGCCGGCAGGACCCGAGAGAGCACCGAGCAAATTCAGATGGTCATTGAACGACTTCAGGGAGAGACCCAGAAAACGGTTCAGCTCATTGCATCGAATACTGAGGGGGCAAAACATGCCGAAGAACAATCATTACACGCAACAAACGCCTTAGAAACGATCCGCCAATCCGTGGCGGTGATTCAGGATATGAATAGCCAGATCGCGACAGCGGCAGAACAACAAACCCACGTTTCCGCGGAGATCAATGCCAGTATTGTCGAGATCAACGATCTGGCGAAGGCGACAGCAGAAACCTCAGACGACAATGCGGATAAAACCCACCAACTCACTGGGATAGCGGCCGATCTGTCGCAGTCTGTCAATGCGTTTCGCTTATCATAAGCCATTACGCCACTTACATGGAAAACCGATTCTCCCCGACAGGCTGGTAAGCACTGAGCCTGTTTGGGGATATCATGAATCAATGTTAGTCTTTCGTCACACATCACAGACCGATAAGCCAAGCTCTGATCATGACACAAGCAACCTTTCACTTCGATGCACTGACCCCAGACCTCATGTGGTATGCACTAGAGAGCATCGGTATCCGTGCCGAATCCGGATTCTTGCCGTTGAATAGCTACGAAAACCGGGTTTACCAATTTATCGATGAATCTCGTCAGCGCTATGTAGTGAAATTTTATCGCCCGGAACGATGGTCGGACGAACAAATTGAGGAAGAGCACCAATTTGCTCAAGAACTCACGGAATCAGACGTCCCGATTTCCGCACCGATCTGCCTGATGGACAAGACACTTCATCATTATCAAGGATATCGATTTGCACTGTTTCACAGTGAGGGGGGACGCCAGTTCGAAATTGACAATGCTGAACAGCTTGAGTGGGTCGGACGATTTATGGGACGTATTCATCAAGTCGGAACCAAACAACCCTTTACGCATCGTCCAACCGTCACACTAGACGAGTACCTCTATCGCCCCCAACAACTACTGGAACAATCAACGTTTATTCCATCCCATATCGAAAAGGCGTTTTTTTCCGATCTCTCTTTGCTGATTCATACGATAGCGCAGCTCTGGCCGCAACAAACGAGCAATATCCGTCTCCACGGAGACTGCCATCCGGGCAACATTCTCTGGCGTGATGGCCCGATATTTGTCGATTTGGATGATGCGCGTAATGGCCCGGCAATTCAGGATTTATGGATGCTGCTGCACGGCGATCGTGCTGATCGACTGACACAACTCGATACAATCCTTGAAGGTTACCAAGAATTTTGCGATTTTAACCCTTCCGAATTGAAACTAATTGAACCGTTGCGTGGTCTACGCATGGTACATTACATGGCATGGTTGGCAAAAAGATGGCAAGATCCTGCGTTTCCGGTCGCTTTCCCTTGGTTTAATGATCCCAAATATTGGGAGGGACAAGTGCTTGCACTGAAAGAACAAATTTCAGCACTGGAAGAGACACCACTTTCTTTTATGCCCCAATGGTAGCCCCAATACCCAACCTTGAAGAATCACTTCAATAAAATTCATTGCTGTGGCTTTGCATAAACATGTTTCACCAGCGTTGAATATATGCAGTAGGAAGGATTTGAAGTTAGGTGGGTATAATACAATAATCGAATCATATGGAGTTCATCATGAAAAAGCTTTTTGCTTTACTAACAACTTTACTCGTCAGTCTGTCTATTCACGCCGCTCAGTTTGAAGAAGGCAAATACTACAAAGTACTTGATCGACCGCATTCCGAGAACCCGAAAGTGATGGAGTTTTTCTCGTTCTACTGCCCACACTGTCATGAGTTTGAACCCATTGTTGAAAAACTGGCAGCGCAACTTCCGGCAGGGACTGAATTCCAGCGAGTTCATGTTTCATTCATGGGTGGCAACATGGCGCATTCGATGAGTAAAGCTTATGCAACGATGGTCTCTCTGAATGTAGAAGACAAAATGGTGCCGGTGATGTTTGATCGCATTCATAACAAACGACGCCCACCTCAGAACGACAAAGCTTTAAAACAAATCTTTACTGATGAAGGGATTGATGGCAAATCATTCGATAATGCATTTAACAGCTTTGCCGTAGATTCTATGGTTCGCCGTTTCGATGATACCTTTAACAACAGTGGCCTGACTGGGGTTCCTGCGGTTGTCGTCAACAATAAGTACCTTGTTCAGCCACCACACGATATTAAAATCGAACAATATTTCGAGCTGGTTGACTATTTGCTGAAAAAATAATCAATCCCAAAAACAACCTCAACGGAACAATTCAAAACAATCAGGGCGCCTTTGGGCGCCCTGATTCGTCGATATCGCATCGCTCATCCGGCATCATTGATAGATATCATCCAATAACGCATCTTTGTGCTCCCAAACATCTCCCAACCATTTCTGAAACTGCCGCTTATAAGGTTTGTCATTGAAATAATCACCGGAAACCCGCTCATCAATCGGCAAAACCCGAACCCGAACCACAATGCGCTGCATTTTACCCATCAACATATCTTTAAATGGCACGGCCTGGTTATCCGGATAAGCCAGCGTCACATCGATAATGTTCTCGAACTGCTCACCCATTGCCGCCAACGTATAAGCAATGCCTCCCGATTTCGGTGGCAACAGATGCCGATAGCTCGATTTGGTTGCGCGTTGTTTCTCCGCTGTAAAACGCGTCCCCTCAACATAATTGACCACGGTGGTCGGTGTATTCTTGAATTTCGCACAGGAGCGACGTGTCGTCGCCAGATCCTGACCGCGTTTTTCCGGATGGCGCAGCAGATATTCTCTTGAATAACGACGCATGAACGGCATATCCAGTGCCCAGCAACTCATTCCGATAAACGGGACATAAAGTAACTGTTGCTTTAAGAAAAACTTCGGCATTGGGATTCGATTTTTAAACACACTGCATAGTACGACGATATCCGTCCAGCTCATATGATTACTGATCATGAGATACCATCCCTGCCGATTTAAGTCATCGACACCCTGAATGTCCCATTCGACAGGGTTGGATAAGTGCAAAATACGCATATTTACCGTGGCCCACAACCACATAAACCAGTTGGCAAGCCGCGTCGCATAAGCTTTTAAAGCAGGCGTCGGCAACAACAATTTGATCAAGGCCGCTACACAGATCGCAACAGAACAAAAACCAGTATTCACCAACACCAAACAGGCGTTTACAACCAATAAAACGTAAGCCAGCATAAGATAGACGTCATTTCCGCTCAAAAATAAAATAGCGTGTGATTATACAAATTTAGTCATTGAATAACATGCTTCTCTTCGTCATGCCGATAGCGCCCAAATACCGTTCCACACTGCTTAAATCGTCGAATCAAGTGATCTGTTTTTCAACAAGAAAGACCGTTTTCAACCTAAATTCAGTATTTTAAACGGCTTGCATCGTCAACTGCTTCAATAATCGATCCATGGCTCGGTATCCCAGCGCTTCTGCCAGATGTGCCCGCTGGATATGTTCCTCTCCCGCCAAATCAGCAATAGTCCGGGCAACTTTAATAATGCGATGATAAGCACGAATAGACAGGCCTAGACTGTGCAATGCATTTTCCAGAAAGTCGGCATCAGATTTAGCCAATGGGCAGAACGTCTCAATTTCCCGGCTGGTCAGAAGAGAATTCGCTTTTCCTCGTAAACGGAGCATTAATTCACGCGCCCGCAGCACTCGCTCACGAACCACCTGAGTTGTTTCTCCCCGTCCCCCACCTTCGGCAAGCATGCCTTTCGGTAAAGCAGGGATCTCGATCGACAAGTCAAAGCGATCCAATAGCGGCCCTGATAATCGGCTCAGATAGCGAAGAATATGTTGCGGATTAATCCGGCTTTCCTGACCGTCATAATACCCTGTCGGGCTTGGATTTAACGCCCCGACTAACTGAAACCGCGCCGGGAAGCGCGTCTTCCCTTGCGCCCGGGAAATGACAATCTCCCCAGACTCCAAGGGTTCACGTAATGAATCGAGCACCCGACGCTCAAACTCCGGCATCTCATCGAGAAAGAGTAATCCGTTATGAGCCAGTGAAATTTCACCGGGACGCGGAATCGAACCGCCACCGACCAAAGCAGCCATAGAACTGGAATGATGCGGCGCTCGAAATGGCCGCTGTTTCCAGTTGTACTGATGAATATCCTGTTGCGTCAGTGAAGCAACCGCTGCAGTTTCCATCGCTTCTTCATTACTCATCTCAGGCAATAAGTCACATAGCCGCGAGGCCAGCATCGTTTTACCCGTTCCCGGAGGCCCGAGAAACAGCAAATTATGATGCCCGGCAGCGGCAATTTCTAAAGCACGCTTACCCTGTTGCTGGCCGATAATATCCTGCAAATCCCGCACAGACGCTGGTTGTTCAATCTGTGGCGGAGACTGATGTAATCCCAGCGACAAATCGCCGCATAAAGCCTGACAGACTTCTTGCAAGCTCCCGGCAGAATAATGTTGTTCTTGCCCGACTAAAGCCGCCTGATCACCATTTTCATGCGGCACCACCAAAGCACGATCAGCCAACCCGGCAGCCAAAGCTGCGGGTAAAACGCCTTTCACGGTTCGCAACTGACCGGATAACGCTAACTCCCCTAAAAACTCATAGTTTGCCAGATGATCCGACATGATTTGATCCGATGCTGCCAGAATACCCAAAGCAATAGGCAGGTCGAATCGGCCACCCTCTTTCGGTAAATCGGCCGGAGCCAGATTGACAGTGATGCGTTTGGGCGGAAATTCAAACCGAGAATGGATAATCGCACTACGAACCCGATCCCGTGATTCTTTGACGGTGGTTTCCGGTAAGCCCACCAGTGTAAATCCGGGCATCCCATTACTAATATGTACTTCAACTGTCACCAACGGTGCTTCTACACCAACACTCGCCCGACTATGAATGATTGCTAACCCCATATAATTCCCTTGTGATTGATTTATAAACATTCACGGTATCAATCAGTGATACGCAGAATGTACGAGGGTAGGTATAATGCAGGCGGAAAATAAAAGAATATGAAAAAAGAATGATATTTTCCTTGTCATGTAACAGAATTGTATGTTACACACTAGGTATGTCGAGATTTTCATCAATCTTGGAACATTAACTAAAAATAAGATTTCTATTCATGATGCATCTATTCGTCCGTTTACATTCTCTCATTAGCCTAATTCTAGTCGTGGTCATTATTGATTCCGCGCGGGGGCTACTGGACGAAAGATAGCAGCAAGATAAAAAAAACCCCCGCACTGAAAAGTCCGGGGGTTTTTTTTAGTCTGGACAATAATAAAACGTGCGCTGACTCAGTCGGCAAAGCGGTATAACGGGAGTCGCACATGAAGTGCTCACACAACACAACACGAAGCAATAAGAACGATGAATGTACGGGAGGGACACGATGAACGGAGCGCAACTCGTCGTAGCAGCCCTGAAGCAACAAGGTATCAAGACCATATTTGGTTATCCGGGTGGTGCGATCATGCCCATCTACGATGCCCTGTATGACGGTGGTGTCGAACATATTTTGTGTCGTCACGAACAAGGGGCGGCAATGGCAGCCATCGGGATGGCAAGATCAACACAAGAAGTTGCCGTATGCATGGCGACATCAGGTCCGGGAGCAACGAACCTCGTAACAGGGCTGGCAGATGCTTTCCTTGATTCCGTCCCGCTGGTTGCCATTACCGGACAGGTCGCCAGCTCTCATATCGGAACGGATGCATTTCAGGAGATGGATGTCATCGGCATGTCACTGTCTTGTACCAAACACAGTTATCTGGTGACCGATATCAATGATCTGGCACCGACATTGGCGGAGGCCTTTGAAGTTGCCAAAACGGGACGTCCCGGGCCAGTCATCGTTGATATCGCAAAAGACGTTCAACTGGCCCAATCCCCTGTCACGACACTCACCCCATGTATCCCCCCTGCCATGCCTCAAACCAATCCGGATGAACTCACGAAAGCACAAACGATGCTGAATGAAAGCCAACGGCCGGTTTTTTATGTCGGTGGCGGTGTTCAACTCGCTCATGCAACCGAAACGGTACGAGAGTTTTTACGACTCAACCCAATGCCTTCCGTCAGTACCCTCAAAGGATTAGGCTCGGTTGAACGCCACGACCCTCACTATCTGGGTATGTTAGGTATGCATGGGACGAAAGCGGCCAATTTAGTCGTTCAGGAATGTGACCTCCTCATCACGGTCGGCGCTCGTTTTGATGACCGGGTGACCGGTAAACTCGATACTTTCGCCCCACATGCAAAAGTGATTCATATTGATATCGATGCCGCTGAGTTCAATAAACTCCGACGTGCCAATGCGGCACTGCGGGGCGACATCAATACGATTCTGCCGCAACTGGAACTCTCACATGATATTAGTGGCTGGGTTCACCACAGTGAAAGCTTGCGGAGTGGATTCAAATGGCGTTATGACCATCCCGGTGAACTGATTTATGCACCGCTGCTACTGAAACAGTTGTCCGATATGATGCCTGACGACTCAGTTGTCTCGACAGACGTCGGTCAGCATCAAATGTGGGCAGCTCAGCACATTCAACCAAGAGCGCCGCAAAACTTTATTTCATCCGCGGGTCTTGGCACCATGGGATTTGGTTTACCGGCCGCGATGGGTGCAGCCGTGGCTCGTCCTAACAACCAATCTATTCTGATTACGGGTGACGGCTCGTTTATGATGAATATTCAGGAGTTGGGCACGTTAAAACGTCGCCAGATTCCGGTCAAAATCGTATTGTTGAACAACCAGCGTTTGGGAATGGTTCGTCAATGGCAATCTCTGTTTTTCGATGGTCGCCACAGTGAAACCATTCTGGACGACAACCCGGATTTCATCATGCTGGCACGCGCTTTCGATATTCCGGGCAAAACCATTACCAAGAAAGAAGAAGTTGAGCCGGCTTTACAAGAAATGCTGGCAAGCAAAACCGCTTATCTACTGCATGTAGCAATTGATGAAGAAGAAAATGTCTGGCCGCTGGTACCACCCGGTGCATCAAACAATGACATGCTGGAAAACACATAGGAGACACCAGAAATGGAAAGATATCTACTCGACATCAAAGCTGATGATAAGCCGGTTCTGCTAGAGCGGGTACTGCGTGTCATTCGTCACCGCGGATTCATCATCAAACAGGTTGCGGCAACCCAAAATCATGAAAGCAAAGTTGCCAGCGTCGAAATTATCGTCGACAGCGATCGGCCGATCACAACATTGACCAACCAAATCGAAAAATTATGGGATGTACGTACTGTTGAAGTCATTCAAATCAGCAATAACGAACTACCCAATAACAATTTACAACAAAAAATTTGTGCATAAGGAAGAAATAATAATGGCTACTAATACTGCGGATTTTATATGGTTTAACGGGGAAATGATGCCGTGGGCAAATGCTCAAGTACATGTCCTGACGCACGCGATGCACTATGGAACATCAGTCTTCGAAGGCGTTCGCTGCTATGACACCCCCAAAGGCCCGATCGTGTTCCGTCATCGGGAACACGCACAACGTTTAGTCAACTCTGCCAAAATTTATCGCTTCCCGATTCCATATTCTGTTGAAGAAATTATGGAAGCAACCCGAGAAACCTTACGCGCAAATCAACTCAACTCCGCTTATATCCGCCCATTAGCTTTTGTCGGTAATGTCGGTCTGGGCGTTTGCCCGCCAAACGATACCGAACTGGATATGATTATCGCAGCTTTCCCATGGGGTGCCTATCTTGGCGAAGAAGCATTGGAAAATGGCGTCGATGCGATGATCTCCAGTTGGAACCGTGCTGCACCGAATACTATCCCAACGGCTGCGAAAGCCGGGGGGAACTACCTTTCTTCACTACTGGTCGGTGGAGAAGCCCGTCGTCACGGTTATGACGAAGGGATCGCCCTGAGTGTTGACGGGTATTTGTCCGAAGGGGCCGGTGAAAATATTTTTGTGGTAAAAGACGGAGAAATCCTCACACCACCGACAACCAGCTCGATTCTTCCGGGGATTACGCGCGATACCATTATGATTTTGGCGAAAGATCTCGGCTATACCGTCCGCGAAGCCAATATCGCCCGTGAAGGGCTCTATCTGGCAGACGAAATTTTCATGACCGGAACCGCAGCTGAAATCGTACCGGTACGCAGTGTTGATCGCATCTGCGTTGGTTCAGGAAAACGCGGGCCGATCACCAAAGTGATTCAGGATGCCTTTTTCGGACTGTTCAATGGAACTACTGAAGATAAATGGGGTTGGTTAGATTACGTCAATCCTCAAAAGAATGCCTAACCCCAAAAGAATCAAGTAAAGGACAACACAATGCCGAAGTATCGTTCCGCAACAACAACACATGGTCGTAATATGGCAGGGGCACGCGCTTTATGGCGTGCTACCGGCGTCAAAGAAGATGATTTTGGGAAGCCAATCATTGCCGTGGTCAACTCATTCACCCAGTTTGTACCGGGCCATGTTCATCTGAAAGACTTAGGCCAGATGGTCGCTCGTGAAATTGAAGCCGCCGGTGGTATTGCCAAAGAATTTAACACCATTGCCGTCGATGATGGCATTGCGATGGGTCACGGCGGAATGCTCTATTCACTGCCTTCTCGTGAGCTGATTGCCGACTCTGTCGAATATATGGTCAATGCACACTGTGCCGACGCGATGGTCTGTATCTCCAACTGTGACAAAATCACTCCCGGAATGCTCATGGCCTCGCTACGCCTGAATATCCCTGTGATCTTTGTTTCCGGCGGCCCGATGGAAGCCGGTAAAACCAAACTTTCCGATCAGCTGATCAAACTCGATCTCGTAGATGCGATGATTCAAGGTGCCGATCCAAATGTATCTGACGAACAAAGTGAACAGGTTGAGCGTTCCGCCTGTCCGACATGCGGTTCTTGTTCCGGTATGTTTACGGCCAACTCGATGAACTGTCTGACTGAAGCTTTGGGGCTGTCGCAACCGGGCAACGGTTCTCTGCTCGCAACGCATGCGGATCGCAAAAAACTCTTCCTCACCGCAGGTCAACGCATCGTCGAGCTGGCAAAACGCTATTACGAACAAGATGATGCATCCGTTCTGCCGCGTAACATTGCCAATAAATCTGCATTTGAAAATGCCATGGCACTGGATATTGCCATGGGTGGTTCAACCAATACGGTACTGCACCTGCTTGCTGCAGCACAGGAAGGTGAAGTGGACTTCACCATGGACGATATTGACCGCATGTCACGTCGCGTGCCGCACTTATGTAAAGTGGCCCCGTCGACTCAGAAGTACCATATGGAAGACGTCCACCGTGCCGGTGGTGTCATGGGGATTCTCGGTGAACTCAACCGCGCCAAGCTCCTGAATACAGAGACCAGAACGGTACTCGGTATCAGCCTGCAAGAACAATTGGCGCAATATGACATCATGCAAACTGATTCTGCTGACGTGAAAGCATTCTACCGTGCCGGTCCTGCGGGTATCCGCACCACACAGGCTTTCTCACAAGATTGCTACTGGGAAACGCTGGACGATGATCGTCAAGACGGATGTATCCGTACCAGAGAACACGCGTTCAGCCAAGATGGTGGCCTTGCGGTATTGCAAGGCAATATCGCACTGGACGGCTGTATCGTCAAAACTGCAGGTGTCGATGAAAGCAACCTGAAATTCCGTGGTCCGGCGATTGTGTTTGAAAGTCAGGAAGATGCGGTTGAAGGTATTCTTGGCGGTCAAGTCAAAGCCGGTGAGGTGGTCGTCATCCGCTACGAAGGACCAAAAGGCGGTCCCGGAATGCAAGAAATGCTGTATCCGACGACATATCTGAAATCGATGGGACTGGGTAAATCGTGTGCCCTGCTGACCGACGGTCGCTTCTCTGGCGGCACATCCGGTTTGTCCATCGGTCACGCCTCTCCGGAAGCCGCCAATGGCGGTGCTATCGGGCTGATTAAAAACGGTGACATCATTGATATTGATATTCCCGGACGAGCCATTGAACTGGTCGTGTCAGCAGATGAACTGGAAAGCCGTCGTGCGAAACAAGATCAGCTCGGCTGGAAACCGGCCAATCGCCAGCGTGAAGTCTCTTTTGCGCTGAAAGCCTATGCCAGCATGGCAACCAGTGCTGACAAAGGTGCGGTGAGAGACAAATCAAAGCTAGGAGACTAGTCGATGACATTCACCAGCCAAACCGGCGCAGATTATCTGCGCCAAATTTTACGCGCCCCGGTCTACGATGTTGCGATGGTGACACCATTGCAAGACATGCCCCGGCTCGCAGCGAGACTCAATAACCGAGTCCAGCTCAAACGCGAAGATCGCCAACCAGTTCATTCGTTTAAACTGCGCGGTGCTTACAACATGATTGCACATCTGAGCGAAGCTCAAAAGCAAGCCGGCATTATTACAGCATCCGCCGGTAACCATGCTCAAGGATTGGCCTTATCCGGCACCAAGTTAGGTGTGAAATCAACGATCGTCATGCCGAAAACCACCCCGGATATCAAAGTTGATGCCGTTCGTGGATTTGGCGGTGCCGTGGTGTTATTCGGTAATAACTTCGATGAAGCGAAAGCAGAAGCCGAACGACTTGCCGCTGAGCATCATTATACGTTTGTGCCCCCTTTCGATCATCCATTGGTTATCGCCGGACAAGGCACGATTGGCATGGAAATGCTGCAACAGAACGGTCATCTGGATTATATCTTCGTGCCCGTCGGTGGCGGTGGTCTGGCGGCCGGTGTTGCCGTGCTGATCAAACAACTGATGCCTGAAATCAAAGTCATCGCCGTTGAACCGGAAGAATCCGGTTGTTTAAAAGCGGCGCTTGATGCCGGAGAACCGGTGGTTCTGGAACAAGTCAGCATGTTTGCAGACGGAGTCGCGGTAAAACGCATCGGCGATGAAACGTTCCGTTTGTGTCAGCAATATCTGGACGGTCATGTCTCTGTGTCCAGTGACGAAATCTGTGCCGCAGTGAAAGATATCTTTGAAGATACCCGTGCGATTGCCGAACCTTCCGGTGCTCTGGCTCTGGCCGGTTTGAAAAAGTACGCAGAACAGCACCAGTTGACTGGCAAACAGTTAGGAACCGTTCTCTCCGGTGCCAACACCAACTTTCACGGCTTACGCTATGTTTCAGAACGATGTGAACTGGGCGAAAAACGTGAAGGTTTGCTCGCTGTAACCATCCCTGAGCGCAAGGGTGCATTTTTCGAATTCTGCCAGATTATCGGTGGCCGGGCGGTCACAGAGTTTAACTATCGCTACAATGATGACTCACTGGCCAATATCTTCGTCGGGATTCGTCTCGCCGGTGGCCCGGAAGAACTCAACAGCATCATTCAGGATCTGCGTAAAGCTGGCTATCCGGTTATCGATTTATCCGATGACGAAATCGCCAAACTGCACATTCGTTACATGATTGGCGGAAAACCGTCGAAGCCACTCAAAGAGCGGTTATACGCATTCGAGTTTCCGGAATATCCCGGGGCACTGGTAAAATTCCTCAGTACGCTCGGAACACACTGGAATATCAGTCTCTTCAACTATCGCAATCATGGTGCCGACTACGGCCGAGTGCTTTGTGCATTTGAGCTCAATGACGACGATTTAGTCCGTTTCTCAGCACATCTCGTTGAATTGGGTTATCAGTACAAAGACGAAACCGACAATCCGACCTATCAGTTCTTTTTGTCTTAGTTTGGGAATCGTCTACTTCTCAGCCATCATGCCGGTCAATTCAATTGACTGGCATGATGATGGCTCGATAGATAACCAACGAATGCTGTGTTTCTGAGGTGCAGTCTCTCTGAAAGGCTATGTGTCTGAGGCGCTCGGCTTTGCCAGAGCTAATTCCGACACCGGATGGGCATAACCTTTGCTGAATGTCGCAACGTCGCAGCAATGGTAGTGGTTACAGGCAAAAAAAATCCCGCATTACTGCGGGGAAGCCCAAGAAAAATGGGATAGTGTCGGAAAGGTTGCATTGTGTTTAGAGTTACTTTTCAATCAATGCTTGGATGTATCGTATTGATGGACTTCCAGCCAAAGCCCGATCATTGCAGCAATCACTCCCCATGCCGGCATGAGTGAAGCTTGTTCCGACGCCGATGTTCTCATCACCAACACGCCAAAAGAGATAAATCCCGCCAGAGCATAGATAGTTAGTCTGTCGATTTCGTTCAGCATTCCTTGCTCCTCGACGTCATGTTGCAAACATGTTAAATAAATTAAAACAAAAAGTTTCATTTGCCAAGAGGTTATTGAATATTTTTTCTTCGGCAGTATGATTTGACATTCAAATGACTAACAAAGCCCCTGCCATGACCATTGATAAATCATTAGCCGACTACACATTAGAGGCAGAAGGATTACGGTGTCCCGAACCTGTCATGATGGTCAGAAAGACCATTCGTTCGATGAAAGACGGAGAGAAGTTACTGGTCATTGCCGATGACCCCTCGACAACCCGCGATATTCCCAGCTTCTGTCGGTTTATGGATCATCAGTTGTTAGAAGCTCAAATCGAGCAAGAACCGTATCAGTTTTTGATTCAGAAAGGACTTGAGTCGAGTTGATGTTACGCCGATAACTACCGATGAGCTAAAGCGTTTACTTCAGCAAACGCTCTTTCCAGATTTTCATGCGCGGCTTGATAGAAGGATGACTTTTCATCAATAGCTTGCTGCAAATAAGGAATAGCCTTATCGGGGTGACCCTGAATCATCAGAAAGTAGCCGACACGATTTAATGCCTGATAGCTTTCCATCTGCCGCATAAACACTTTCAGCGCTCGCTGGATTTTTCCCTGACTCAGATAAATGAGGCCCAGATTGTTCTGCGCTCTGCTGTTATCGGGATCAAGCGCCAATGCAGCAAGCGTGGCACGCTTGGCCTCGAGATCGTCACCGCTCATGTAATAGGAATAACCGATGTTGAGCAGTAATTTGCTCGATTGAGGGTAGATATGCAGCACCTTTTTATAAAGTGCCTGAGCAATGCCATGCTGAGAATCCACATCATAAATAATCCCCAGCCCCATGTAAGCATCGATGGGAGAATGTTGATCCATTTCTAAGGCATCGACAGTGTCGATCCGGTTTATCGACGGCGATAGCATCACGTGGTGATGCAAACGCATCTGATCTGCATTAATGGCGCGAATAAAGAAACGTTTTCCGACATCAAACGCCCCTTTTTTACTGTAATTCACTCCCAACTGCTGCAATACGTCGATATTGTACGGATTGTCTTGCAACGCCATCTGATAAGCTTTCTCGGATAACCTATCGCGCTGATGCAACTGATGAATTCGCCCAATTTTATAAAGTGTTTCATCCCGCTGCTGTCCCGCTGGCAATGACAACGCACGAATATACTCAAACAGCGCTAAATCATCCTGCTGCGCATGCATCGCAGTATCGCCACGAGCAATCGCTTCTTGCTCAGTTTTCGGTGTACCATTCACGGCCAGATTGCTCACAGGACGACCATCATACAATTGCGCCATCATTGAACCCCGCCTCTGCTGAGCACAACCTGTAAGCAAACCAATCATCAAGGTCACTGCAATGCAAACCGATTGTATCTTCATGATTGATTCCTCTCCATATTCGAGTGAGACAATAAGAAGCTTAGGTGAGAAATCACAAAATATCTTGTAACCCAAAATACAAATGTGAAAGCCGAATCATAAAGATGGAACGCTCAAAGTGTTATATCGAAGATCAAGGGTTTATCTGGCGGGGGCTCTGGCTTCATCACAGCGCAACCTGATTGCTGATGACGAAATAAGCTTATTACAAATAAATTCGGATGAAAGGTAAAAAAGGTCGCGATATAAACAAATGTTGCCCACCAAAGGTGAGCAACATGACCATCAAAGCATTGTCGGACTGGCACATCAGGTGCCTGTCCATCAGACAATTAAGCTTCGATTGGCTTACGCCAGTCGTCAGCACCTGAAGTACCCGCGTTAACGTGGTCCCAAGTGATCTTACGGTAAGACATTGATACAGTCAGGTTTTGAGTGAAATCAGCGTCTGCTGGGTTTTGGCAATGCGGCATTGCACACTCGATATTAACGATCGTTGCGTTTTCAAGTGTTGTGGTGAAGAAGTTTTCTTGTTTACCTTCGATTGAAGTGCGGTACCACTTCAAAGTAACAGAAGACATTTTTTCACCTGAAGCCAATGCGTTATACAGCAGAGGAACAGCTTTGTTCAGGTTTACAGTGAATTGGAAAGGCTTGTGAACACGTTGACCAGCAGGCTGACCAGACTGAGGATCAGTCGGAACAGTCACAACGTGGTCGAACTGTTGAACCATCATTTCATCTTCGTGACCTTCAACAAAAGAGTCACCGATAGAATCAGCAGTACAAGCGCCTGACGTGATTAGCCCCTGAGTTTCACCTTCGATAGAGATATAACATGGAGTTGGCATTCTGAAATTCCTTCAATTATCTATAATAAGTTCATGTTTTTAATACACATAGAACCTTTAGGCTCTTGTACTGTAAGAGCAAGGGGTGTGCCAACTTGCATATATTAATAAAATCAGATGGTTATAAGGACATAAATATAGATACGAGCAAGATCTTGCCCAGAGGCGAGCAAGAAGTTGCCCGGTGAGCAAAAACTTGCCCGAAAGAAGTGGAACAAGTATCACAGAAGTGTTTTATGTCGAATGCAACGAAACGTCAAAGCTCCTTCTCATCCTGATAATGATGTTGCAGTTTTTCCATCTGCTTTTTCAGAGAACGTACTTCCTGATGCAGCGGCACAATATGAAAAATATGGATCCAAGACTCGACGATCAGCCCCATCAAGATGAGTGCGCCGACAACCATCGGTAACCACATATCAGTTAATACCATACCCAATACAGTCAGAATAAAGCCAAATCCATACAAGTAGAATTGGCTTTTCAAGCTCATGCCAGTGTAACGAACTAACATACGCCACTCCCTTTATTGACGATCCTAGCATCACAGTAGCATGAGAATCATGAAGCATGTATGTCAGATATCACGCTTGTCACCGATATTGTTCACTGATGACTCGACTCAATATAAAACCGCCACGCCAGCCAAACCGACAAACAGAACCGCGGTGATTTTCCGAATCAAGCCCAGCGGTAATCGATCGGCTGAAAGCTTGCCGATCAACACAACCGGCACATTGGCAATCATCATCCCAATGGTCGTTCCCAAAACCACCCAGAGCAAACCATCGGCAAATTGAGCCCCTAACACAGAAGTTGCGATCTGTGTTTTATCCCCGATCTCCGCAACGAAAAATGCAATAAAGCTGGCAACAAACGGCCCCCGGCTCGAACAGGCACCATCATCATCCATTTTATCGGGGATCAAGACCCAGCCCGCCATCGCTAAAAAGCTGACAAAAATCACCCATTTCAAAATATCCGGAGAGAGGTATTCAGCAACGACGACGCCCAACCAGGCCGCAAGGGCGTGATTCACCAGAGTTGCAAGGAAGATGGCACTGATAATCGGCAACGGCTTGCGATAGCAGCTTGCCAACATTAATGAAAGGAGTTGTGTCTTATCGCCGATCTCTGCCAGCGTTACAGTTGTAATTGATATAGCTAAAATATTCACGACATGCTCTCGGGGCAGGACGATGAACCATAGACAAACATCGCACCCTACCCCTAGTACTGCGATATTTGTCTAAGGTCTTGCTAAACTCGTATGAGTCTCGAACGCCACGGTGATGGGCACCAATGATGTTGACGAACGAACCGGTGACATTGCCGCAGAACAATCCAATTCCGGGCCAATGGCGTGGTAAGCTACTCCCCAAAGACGCTGCGATTTTAACGGGCTTATGTACGGAAAACAAGCATCGTATCGGTTTTATATCGTGAAAAGAACAATGCACAACAATTAAACAAGATTGCCCCTACTCGATAGGTCAATATATCGGTATAATTCAACGTTATTTTTCATGATTCAAACAACTCGCGCGAACCCGACTATGCAAACAAACTATGATATCAAAACCTTTCAGGGGATGATCCTCGCGCTGCAGGATTATTGGGCCCGTCAAGGATGTACGATTGTTCAACCTTTAGATATGGAAGTGGGGGCAGGGACATCTCACCCGATGACCTGCCTGCGTGCCATTGGCCCAGAGCCAATTGCGACAGCCTATGTGCAGCCTTCCCGCCGTCCGACTGACGGCCGCTACGGTGAAAACCCGAACCGTCTGCAACACTATTACCAGTTTCAGGTGATGATCAAACCGTCACCGGATAATATTCAAGAACTTTACCTCGGATCGCTGAAAGCGCTGGGGATTGATCCGCAAGTTCACGACATTCGCTTCGTCGAAGATAACTGGGAAAACCCGACTTTGGGTGCCTGGGGACTGGGCTGGGAAGTTTGGCTGAACGGTATGGAAGTGACCCAGTTTACTTATTTCCAACAAGTGGGTGGTTTGGAGTGTAAACCAGTCACCGGTGAAATCACTTACGGTATCGAACGTCTGGCAATGTACATACAGGGCGTCGATTCCGTTTATGATCTTATCTGGACGGACGGCCCGCTGGGTAAAGTCACCTACGGTGACATTTATCACCAAAATGAAGTCGAGCAGTCTACCTATAACTTTGAACATGCAGATGTGGACTTCCTGTTCACCTTCTTCGATCAATGTGAAAAAGAGTGTCAGCATCTGCTGGACCTAGAAACGCCACTCCCGTTACCTGCTTATGAACGCATTTTAAAAGCAGGACATGCATTTAACCTGCTCGATGCACGCAAAGCGATTTCTGTGACAGAACGTCAGCGCTACATTTTACGCATCCGTAATTTGACCAAAGCCGTCGCAGAAGCTTATTACGCATCTCGTGAAGCGTTGGGCTTCCCAATGTGCAAAAAGCAAGACCAACAGGCATAAGGGGAGAGAAAAGCATGGCTAAAGAACTTTTAATTGAACTGGGAACGGAAGAACTCCCACCGACACAGCTTCGCACACTGGCTGAAGCGTTTTATCACAACTTTCAAACCGAATTGAAAGCCGCTGATTTACCTTTCGAAGCGATGCAGTGGTACGCCACACCGCGTCGTCTGGCACTGAAAGTGGCCGGCTTAGCAGAACAACAACCGGATAAAGTCGTCGAAAAACGCGGCCCGGCAGTAGCGGTCGCATTTGATGCTGACGGTCATCCAACCAAAGCGGCTGAAGGCTGGGCGCGGGGTAACGGGATTACCGTTGCACAAGCAGAGCGACTGACAACCGATAAAGGCGAATGGCTGCTGTTCAAGCAAGCCGTCAAAGGCCAGTCAGCAAAAACACTCATTGTTGAACTCGCCGCCAAAGCATTATCAAACTTACCGATAGCCAAACCAATGCGTTGGGGCGACCAAGACACCCAGTTTATCCGTCCGGTCAAAACCCTAACCATTTTACTGGATGAAGCATTGATCGAAGGTGAAATCCTCGGCGTTCAGTCTGGCCGGGTGATTCGCGGCCACCGTTTTATGGGTGAACCCGAACTGACCCTCGAATCAGCCAGCCAGTATCCAGACATTCTGCAACAACGCGGCAAAGTGATTGCAGACTACGAGGCTCGTAAAGCAACGATTATTGCCGGTGCGCAAAAAGCAGCAGCAGATGTGGGTGGGATTGCCGATTTAGAAGAAGACTTGGTTGAAGAAGTTGCGTCACTGGTCGAATGGCCGGTTGTCCTGACCGCTTCTTTTGAGGAAGAATTTCTCAAAGTCCCTTCTGAAGCACTGGTTTACACCATGAAAGGTGACCAGAAGTATTTCCCGGTTTACGACGCCAATAAAAACCTGCTACCGAAATTTATTTTCGTCTCCAACATTGAGTCGAAAGAACCTCGCCACGTCATCGAAGGCAATGAGAAAGTTGTCCGTCCTCGTCTGGCTGACGCAGAGTTCTTCTTTAACAATGACCGCAAACGTCCGCTCATTGATCGCCTGCCGGAGCTGGAAACTGCGATCTTCCAGAAACAACTGGGCAGCATCAAAGATAAAACCGACCGGATTGCCGTATTGGCGTCTTACATTGCCAAAAGCATCGGTGCCGATGTCGCGAAAGCAACTCGTGCCGCACTGCTGGCAAAATGCGATTTGATGACATCAATGGTATTCGAGTTCACCGAAACGCAAGGCATCATGGGGATGCACTATGCACGTCATGACGGTGAAGCCGAAGAAGTGGCACTGGCGCTGAATGAACAGTACATGCCGCGCTTTGCCGGTGATCGTCTGCCAAGTAACGCAATCTCTTCCGCGGTCGCGATTGCCGATAAACTGGATACCATTGTCGGTATTTTCGGGATTGGTCAGGCACCGAAAGGTTCCGATCCATACGCATTGCGTCGGGCATCATTAGGGATTCTGCGGATTATCGTCGAAAACGGCTATCAGTTAGATTTGGCTGATTTAGTTGCCGAAGCCGCAGCACAGTTCGGCGATAAACTGACCAATGCCAACGTCGAGCACGATGTTATCGAATTTATGCTTGGCCGTTTCCGCGCTTGGTATCAAGACGAAGGCTTCAGCGTCGATGTCATTCAGGCGGTATTGGCTCGTCATCCAACCAAACCGACTGATTTCGATCAGCGCGTAAAAGCCGTCTCTCATTTCCGTACACTCGATGCGGCTGATTCATTGGCTGCAGCGAATAAGCGTGTCGGTAATATTTTGGCTAAGTTTGACGGTCAATTGGCAGAAGAAGTCGACCTCGCCTTACTTCAGGAAGGTGCTGAAGTCGCACTGGCAGAAAATGTCGCGGTTCTGAGTGAAGCTCTGGAACCTGCATTTGCTAACGGTGATTATCAGTCAGCATTAAGCCAGTTAGCCGCTCTGAAAGAACCGGTTGACGCATTCTTTGAAGACGTCATGGTCATGGCGGATGATGAAGCGCTGAAAATCAACCGTCTGACACTGCTCAACGACTTACGCAATCTATTCTTAGAAATTGCGGATATTTCAGTCTTGCAGAAGTAGTCGGTTCACATCAAGACAATGCCCTCAAAGCCCTGTTCATTCAGGGCTTTTTTGTTGAGCACATACCAAAGTCATTCTCATAACAAATGGCTCTCACACAAAAGGCGACCTGACAGAAATAGTGCGAAAATGCACCAACATGGTGAAAACCCCACCGACACCAATGCACTATATTAACCATAACCAATTGTTATTTATAATAATTGAACCATTGGCATAGCCTTTGCTATTTCTTTCGTTAGTTGCGAAGAGCATAATGCAGTAGTATTTCGAACGTACAATGAATTAAATAGATATCTAGGGTTCCGGCTGCTACCGCAGCGACTGGTCCGAGAGATATCAACCTCACCTGAGGTCACACGGCGGGACAAAAGCCCGGGAGGCCAACCAATAAATATTATTGGTTATGTCTCTGATGCGCTTGTTCATCCCTATGACCCACAGTGGAGGTGGTCTATGAAATTTTTCCTGAAACCGTATCTCACGGCACTCGTTTTATCTGTCACACTCGTTTCTTTTCTCACCCTTTCTCGTTCGGTATCCGCCGAAGAAAAAACACAATTTACATTAGCATGGTCGATTTATGTTGGCTGGATGCCATGGGATTACGCAGATTCATCCGGCATTCTGAAAAAGTGGGCTGATAAATATGGCATTCAAATCAATGTCGTTCAGGTCAATGACTATGTTGAATCAATCAATCAGTACACCGCAGGGCAGTTCGATGCAACTGTCATGACCAACATGGATGCACTGACAATTCCGGCAGCCAGTGGTGTTGATTCGACCGCGTTAATCGTTGGTGACTTTTCCGCGGGCAATGATGGCATTGTCTTGAAAGGTGATCATAAAACACTGGCCGACATTAAAGGTCAAAATATCAATTTAGTCGAACTCAGCGTGTCACACTATCTGATGGCTCGGGCACTCGAAGCCGTGGGTTTATCAGAACAAGACGTCCATGTCGTCAATACCTCGGATGCCGATATTGTCGCAGCCTATCAGACACCGGATGTTACGTCGGTCGTAACTTGGAACCCACTACTGAGCGAGATTACGGCACAGCCCCACACATCACTGGTCTTCGATTCAACGAAAATCCCCGGTGAAATTATCGATCTGCTGGTTGCCAATACCCAAACCTTGCAAGACAACCCTAAGTTTGCCAAAGCCCTGACAGGTGCATGGTATGAAGTGATGTCTGTGATGAAATCACCACAAGCCGATGCCGCCAAAACCATGATGGCAAAAGCATCCGGCACTAATTTGGCCGGTTATAACGCCCAATTGCAAGCTACCCAGATGTTCTTCTCTCCTGCTGATGCGGTGCAATTTACTAACAGTGCTTCACTGATGAAAACCATGCAGAAAGTCGCGCAGTTCTCTTTTGATCACGGTCTGCTGGGCGATGGAGCACCGGATGCCTCTTTTATCGGCATCGAAACCCCTACCGGAGTGTTCGGTAATGCAGGCAATATCAAACTCCGCTTCAATTCGACTTACATGCAAATGGCTGCCGAACACAAGCTGTGAGCATGACAAACCGACTGTCGCACCGTACCAACTGTGGATCTGGAGTAGCTATGACTCGACTCATTAACCGGAAACCATCACCATTACTGCGTCTGATGTTAGGGACTTTGCCCTTTATGATCGTCCTGATCATCTACTTGGTCGCCTCAGATGCCCGTCTGAGCGTCAATCCGGCAGATAAACTATTGCCCTCTTTCAGTAGTTTCGCCAATGCGGTTGAACGGATGGCATTCACACCGAGCAAACGGACCGGAGAGTATCTGATGCTCAACGATACACTAGCCAGCCTGCAACGGCTTGGTATCGGGGTTGGGTTGAGTGCGTTCATCGGTCTCTGTTTCGGGGTCGCCAATGGTATTCTCCCCTTATTCAGGTCTTCGTTATCACCTTTCGTGACGACAATTTCCCTGATTCCACCAATGGCGATCCTCCCCATTCTATTCATCATGCTCGGGCTGGGAGAGCTTTCCAAAGTGACCCTCATTGTGATTGGTATCTGTCCCATCATCATTCGTGATATCCAGTTAAAAACCCAGTCACTCCCGGAAGAACAACTGATCAAGGCGCAGACGCTGGGGGGAAATAGCTGGCAAATTATTGTCCGCGTAATTGTCCCGCAAATCCTGCCGCATCTGATCGATGCCGTCCGGCTAACACTCGGCAGTGCCTGGCTATTTTTGATTGCTGCCGAAGCTATTGTTGCCACCGAAGGACTGGGATATCGGATCTTTCTGGTCCGGCGTTATCTGTCGATGGACATCATTCTGCCTTATGTTTTGTGGATTACCCTGCTGGCTTTTGTCATGGACTGGCTACTCAGGCAACTCTCCCGACGGCTTAGCCCTTGGCATCACCAGACTCAGGGAGGGTAAGCAGATGAAAAAACCGATGCTGCAAATCCGCAATCTGTGGAAAGAATATGACGATAATATCGTCCTTGAACGGCTCAACCTCAACGTCACCGAAGGAGAGTTTATCAGTATTGTCGGCGCCTCCGGCTGCGGTAAAACGACCTTTCTCAATCTGTTACTGGGAACCGAATCGGTCAGCCGCGGAGACATTCTGCTCGATGGTCAACCGCTCCGGCAAGAACCCAGCGTCGAGCGGGGCATTGTCTTTCAGAAATATTCGGTCTTTCCTCATCTGACCGTCCTGGAAAATGTCCTGATCGGGTTGGAATTCGGCAGTGCTCAATTCAGCGGTCACTGGTTGGGACGCATGTTTGGTCACCAGCGGCAACAAGCTCAGCAACAGGCCCGCAATATGCTGGCACAAGTCGGGCTAAGCCATGCCGAACATCAATATCCCCACCAGCTTTCCGGAGGAATGCGCCAACGACTGTCAATTGCGCAGTCACTGGTCAAACAGCCACGCATTCTATTACTGGATGAACCCTTCGGAGCACTGGATCCCGGCATTCGCAAAGACATGCATGAACTGGTACGGAAACTATGGCAGGAGCAACACCTGACGGTATTCATGATTACCCACGATTTGAGCGAAGGTTTTCATCTCGGCAGCCGGATTTGGGTCTTTGACCACCCACGTCTCGATCCGCAGTCACCGGAACGCTACGGAGCCCAAGTCACCTTCGATATTCCTTTACATAAAACCGCGGTTCAATCCGCCCAGACAAATCATCTGCTGGCTGAACATGTCAGTGCGATGGTCCAACCGATTCCTGATGCAATCTGAGGAACGCTACGATGCTTAATGAAAAGATACCAAATCAACCGATAATGTCTGTCGCAGAACCAGACATTATTTTCACCGACACCATTCCCGGTGCATCGCACTGGTCGATGAAAATACCACGCGGCTATACGTTGACCGCGACCGATATCGAAGGGGGTGCCAACCTGAGTGTGCTGTTTTACAACCCGGATAACCTGCTCGAACGCTATAATGCCCCGGACACACTCAAATGCCAGCACACCTTTAAACTCACAGCAGGTCACTGCCTCTATTCAGATATGGGCCGGATTTTTTGTCGCGTCGTGCGCGATGATACCGGTTGGATCGATACCGTCTGTGGGGTCGCCAATAAAGCCAAAGTGACTCAGAAATGGGGAGCGCGAACCTATCAACATGACCGCAACCAATGGAAACAGAACGGCTATGACGCTCTGTTGGTTGAGGTTGCTAAATATGGTCTCGGCAAACGGGATCTGGCTGCCAATTTGAATCTGTTCAGTCAAGTGCGTACCGATACGGACGGTCGCCTCATCTACGAAGAAAATCATAGCCAGCCCGGAGATTCAATTGCCCTGTCTTTCGAGATGGAAACACTGGTCATCCTGACGACTTGCCCGCATCCGCTCAACCCGGCCTCAGAATACCCGTTTAAGCCAGTACAACTGACACTGACCCAATCCAGTGCAACCGCGACGCTGGCTGAACCCGAACACGGAAAAGATGAGAATCAACGCGGTCTTGAAAATAACCGCCGCTACCACTGCATCCCCCCTCAGGAGGTACTCTGATGATAATTGAAAGTCCACGACGCGCTGAAGATGCATGCCGCCGCGATACCGTTCCGGCTGGTGATTACTACATGAAAGTCGTCCATCAGGGACAGACTGTCCGCATCCTCGATCTGGAAGGAAATCAAGCTGCGGATACACTGTTTTACAATGCCAATAACCCAGCGGAACGCTATAGCGCAATCGATACGATTCGCGAACAAGGCAATGTCTACCTGACAGCCGGAAGCCGGATTCTCTCCGATCAGGGCAATCTGATGCTGGAAATTGTCGCTGATACATGTGGCCGTCACGATACACTGGGTGGAGCCTGTGCGACCGAGAGCAATACGGTTCGCTATGCGACAGACAAGAAATGTATGCATGCTTGCCGTGACAGTTGGTTGCTGGCGGTCAGCGAACATGAAGAGTTCGCGATGACCAAACGCGATATTACCCACAATATTAATTTCTTTATGAATGTGCCGATCACCGAATCCGGCGGCCTGACTTTTGAAGACGGCATCAGTGCACCGGGCAAATATGTCGAGCTCACAGCAGCGATGGATGTCATTGTGCTGATTTCGAACTGTCCGCAACTGAACAATCCTTGTAATGCCTATAACCCAACCCCGATAGACGTATTGGTCTGGGACGCCTAATCCCTGCCAGTCTGAAGATCTGAGCCGGGGACGACCCCGATTCTGCTCACAATACCAACGGGACGACCCGACAATAACGGAATCACTTATGTTGAATAAGGTATTGATTGCTAACCGCGGTGCGATTGCCTGCCGGATAATCAGAACACTCAAGCAGATGAATATCACCAGTGTCGCAGTATACAGTGAAGCGGATGCGGAAAGTCTGCATGTCCTTCAGGCTGATGAAGCTTACTCTCTCGGAGACGGCGCCGCGGCCGCGACTTATCTCGATCAACAAAAAATCATCGCACTGGCAAAATCCTGCAAAGCGGATGCGATTCATCCCGGTTACGGTTTTCTGAGTGAAAACCCGGCATTTGTCACTTTATGTGAACAATCCGGTATCACTTTTCTCGGCCCGACACCGGAGCAGATGACAACCTTTGGTCTGAAACATTCCGCCCGGGCAATTGCTTCACAGGCCGAGGTGCCTCTACTGCCGGGCAGTGTTCTCATCAGCCATCTCGAAGACGCACAAACACAGGCAGAGCAAATCGGCTATCCGGTGATGCTCAAAAGTACCGCCGGAGGCGGCGGTATCGGGATGCAGCGCTGTAATCATGCCGCAGAGCTGGCCCAATCGCTGGACTCGGTACGACGACTCAGCGAAAACAATTTCAGTCACAGCGGTATTTTTTTAGAAAAATTTATCGAACAAGCTCGCCATATTGAAGTTCAGATTTTCGGCGACGGACAAGGACAGGTCATCGCCCTCGGTGAACGGGACTGCTCGGCACAACGCCGCAACCAGAAAGTCATCGAAGAAACCCCGGCCCCCAATCTGAGTGAGAGCACACGTCAGGCGCTCCGCCAGACAGCAATTCGGCTGGCAGCCGCTGTCAACTACCGCAGTGCCGGAACCGTTGAGTTCGTCCTTGATCAGCAAAGTGAACAGTTCTATTTTCTGGAAGTAAATACGCGTTTACAAGTCGAACATGGTGTCACAGAAGAAGTCTTCGGCATCGATCTGGTCGAATGGATGGTGCTGCAAGGGGCAGGCACCCTCGACTTATCAGCATGGCAGCACGACCGACAGCCCGACGGCCATGCGATTCAAGTGCGCCTTTATGCTGAAGACCCGAATAAAAACTTCCAACCCAGTGCCGGATTAATCAGCCATGTCGAGTGGCCGCAACTGCCGGGCGTCCGTATCGAACACTGGATCGAAGCCGGTGTCGAGGTCTCCCCATACTTTGATCCGATGCTGGCAAAAATCATCGTCCACGGAGCAAATCGCGCTCAGGCGCTGGCCCGAATGACACAAGCCCTCGGTCAGCTCAGTCTGTATGGTCCGACCCATAATCAGGCGTATCTGCAACAACTGATTCAGACGCCGCTGTTCCAAAACGGTCAGATTCTGACCCGCAGTCTGGATGACTTCGTTTATCAACCACATACTGTCGATATTCTCAATGGCGGTACCCAAACCACGATTCAGGACTATCCGGGTCGTCAGGGGTACTGGCATGTCGGCGTACCGCCATCAGGGCCGATGGATTCTCTTAGCTTCCGGCTGGCAAATCAGTTGCTGCACAATGATGACCATTGTGCCGGGTTGGAGATCATCGTGACCGGTCCGACCCTGCGATTCAACATGGCCAAGCAGATTGTCCTGACCGGTGCAACGATTCAAGCCACGCTGGATGATGAACCGCTGCAAATGGGGGTTGTCACTCAAGTGAATGCAGGACAAACCTTACGACTCGGTAAGATTACCGGCCCCGGAGCCCGGAGTTATCTGGCCGTTGCCGGTGGTTTTCAGTGTCCGAATTATCTTGGCAGCAAATCAACGTTTACCTTAGGTCAGTTCGGTGGACATACCGGACGCGCGCTACGCAGCGGTGATGTGCTGCAACTCGATCCATCACCGTCTGGTCGAACAGCGGAAAAAGTCACGGCACTGCCGGAACTGTCCGATAGCTGGCAGATTCATGTCATGTATGGTCCGCATGGTGCGCCAGACTTTTTCACGAATGATGATATTCAGGCATTCTTTGCCGCCAGTTGGACGGTACATTTCAACTCTAGCCGGACCGGCGTCCGTTTAGTCGGTCCGAAACCGGACTGGGCGCGCCCGGACGGCGGAGAAGCAGGATTGCACCCGTCAAACATTCACGACAATGCTTATGCGATCGGCACCATCGATTTTACCGGTGATATGCCGGTCATTCTGGGGCCGGACGGCCCCAGCCTGGGTGGATTCGTCTGCCCGGCCACCGTAATCAAAGCCGATTTGTGGAAAATCGGTCAGCTCAAAGCGGGAGATAAAGTTCACTTTGTGCCGGTTTCTCTGGCCGAAGCGGAAGATGCCGAGCAGCAGCAACATGCTCAGATCAGCCAATGTCAGGTTGAACCTTATTCATTCACACCGGTACAACCAGACACCCCGATCGTGGCCGAAATTCCGGCATCAGCCAATCAGCAGCAGGTTGTCTATCGCCAGTGTGGTGAAGATTTTCTGCTGGTGGAATATGGCCCTCAGGTATTGGATATCCGTCTGCGTTTTCGCGTCCATGCGCTCATGCTCAGACTGGAACAATGTCAACTCTCCGGCGTTCACGAGCTGACACCGGGTATTCGTTCCCTTCAGATTCACTATGACAACCTGCACCTGCCACGCCAACAGTTGCTCGACACGCTGATCGAATTAGAGCAGCAACTTGGTGATATTGATCAGTTAACGGTACCGGCGCGAATTGTTCACCTGCCTCTGTCTTGGGATGATGAAGCCACTCGACTGGCAATTCGTAAGTACGAAGAAGTCGTCAGAAAGGATGCACCGTGGTGTCCGGATAATATTGAATTTATTCGCCGGATTAACGGCCTTGAGTCCGTTGATGACGTCAAACAGATCGTCTTTGATGCCAGCTATCTGGTTATGGGACTAGGCGATGTTTATCTCGGTGCTCCGGTTGCTACACCGCTGGATCCGCGCCATCGATTGGTCACCACCAAATACAATCCGGCCCGTACCTGGACCCCGGAAAACGCGGTCGGTATCGGTGGCTCGTATTTGTGTGTGTATGGGATGGAAGGTCCGGGAGGTTACCAGTTTGTCGGACGAACCCTACAAATGTGGAACCGCTATCGAACCACGCCTTATTTCCAACAACCTTGGCTGTTGCAATTTTTTGATCAGATTCGTTTCTATCCGGTCAGTGCCGATGAGTTACAAACCATTCGTCGCCAACATCCGCGCGGGCAGTATCCGTTAAAAATAGAAACAACCACCTTTTCATTGGCAACGTATCAAACGCTGATCGACAACAATGCCGATGCGATTACGCAGTGCAAATCCCGTCAGCAGGCGGCTTTCGAAGCCGAAAGACAGCGCTGGGCGGACAGCGGTCAAGCGAATTTTATTGCTGAAGATGTCACGTTGGAAGCCACACCAGAGCGCTGGGAACTCGATGAAGGCTGTGAAGCAGTGGAAAGTCATGTCACCGGTAATATCTGGCAAATACAGGTTCAACCCGGCCAAACCGTGACAGCAGGCGAAACCATTGCTGTCCTCGAAGCGATGAAAATGGAGCTGGAAGTGACCTCACCGATCAGCGGCACGGTTGAAACCATTTGCCATACGACGGGTTCACCGATTCAGGCCGGCCAGCCTATTTTAACCATTCGTACGGCTGATTCAGCCAGTTTAACGACTCATTCTGTTTCAAGCAGTAAGGAAGCGAACTGATGACTATCCTCACTATCACACAATTACAGGAAGCGTACCGCTGCAAAGAACTATCGGTACGTCCCTTTTTACACCAACAACTGAAGCTGGCTCAGGATGACTCACACCATGCCTGGATCAGTACAATCACTGCGGCACAGCTCGATCAATATCTTGATGCGTTGTCTGCCTATGATATCGACGAACTCCCGCTGTACGGTGTTCCTTTCGCGATCAAGGACAATATCGATCTGGCCGGGCTGGCAACCACCGCCGGGTGTGAAGCGTATCGCTACCATCCGGAAAGTTCCGCTTTTGTGGTCGAGCGCCTGATTGCTGCCGGCGCGATTCCGCTCGGGAAAACCAATCTCGATCAGTTTGCAACCGGACTGGTCGGAACCCGCAGTCCGTGGGGAGCAACCACCAACAGCTTCAATCCCGAATATATTTCCGGTGGCTCAAGCGCGGGCAGTGCTGTGGCGGTGGCGACCGGTCAGGTTCTGTTTGCGCTGGGAACCGATACCGCAGGCTCCGGCCGGGTGCCGGCTGCTTTCAATCATATTTACGGGCTCAAACCCACCAAAGGGCTGCTCAGTTGTCGTGGTGTGGTGCCAGCCTGTCGCAGCCTTGACTGCGTCACTTTCTTTACCAATCACGGTGAAGATCTGGCTTTGCTGTATCAGGTCGCAGCGAGCTATGATCGTCAGGACAGCTACGCCCGCCCGGATGTTCATCCTCTCCATACGGCTCCGAAAACGACGTTTCAGGGGTTACGCATCGGCGTACCGCAAGCGGAACAACTGAATTTTTTCGGCAATCAGGCGTATCAGATCGGCTTCGAACAAGTCATCGAAAAACTGACAGCCCTTGGTGCAGAACTGGTCCCGTTTGATTTGTCTCCGTTTCTCGCTGCGGCCAGACTACTGTATCAGGGGCCATGGGTTGCTGAGCGTTATGCTGCCATTCAGCCATTTTTCGAACAGGATGCCTCACGCTGTCTGCCGGTGATTCAGACCATCATCGGTCAGGCAGAACAGTTGTCAGCCGTTGAAACCTTCCAAGGCTTCTATCAATTGCAGGATTACCAAGTGACCTGTGATGCCCTGCTGGACAATGTGGATGTAGTGCTCACACCAACCGCAGGGACGACCTATACGATTGAAGCCGTCAATCAGGATCCGGTGACTCTCAACAGCAATCTCGGTTACTACACCAACTTCATGAATCTGCTCGATTACTGCGCCATCGCAATCCCGGGCGGATTTACCGACGCAGCTATGCCGTTCGGCTTTACGCTATTCGGCCCCGCATTCTCTGACAGAAGCCTGATGGATCTGGCTTGCGAATGGCAACAACGCATTCGTTTACCCGTCGGCGCCAATGGCCTGTATCCGCCTCAGCGTTCACACCTTGATCTATTGGTCTGTGGTGCACATATGCAAGGGTTGCCGCTCAACCACCAGCTCACCAGCGTCGGTGCCACCCTCAAACAACGCACTCAAACAGCAGCAAACTACCGCTTGTATGCTCTGGCTGGCTCTCCGCCGCAGCGTCCCGGCCTCATCCGCAATGAAACCGAAGGCACCATGATTGACGTTGAAGTCTGGTCTGTCCCGGTTGAGGCGATCGGTACCCTGCTCGACCAGATTCCACATCCGCTCGGTTTAGGAACCGTCGAGCTGGCTGACGGCGTCTGGGTCAAAGGATTCATCTGCGAACCAATCGGTCTCAGTCATGCAACAGATATTAGTCACTTGGGTGGCTGGCGGCATTATCTTGATTCACGCTCACATGAAGCGTAATCCTCAATCCGGTTGCTCGACCAACCCATAAAGCCCCGAGTCGGTGAAGGAGAGAAATAAACAGGTAAGAGTTGCTTTTCAATTAAAAACCATTACGGTTAAACTTAGTATGATGTACTGGCGGAATCGAAGGTAATCACGAAATCAAGAGCCGCAATGTAATCACCATCGCAATGCAAGCACCATACTGATGCACCGGCATCATTTCCGGCAACGAAAAGCGATTCTTTCCTATAAAAATATCAGGTAACTCAGTCATGCAGTTCTCTTCGTTTGGTGAAAAATTTAACCGATACTCAGGTATCACTCGGCTCATGGATGATTTGAATACTGGCCTCCGCACACCCGGTGCCATTATGCTCGGCGGCGGAAACCCAGCCGCCATTCCGACCATGCTCGATTATTTTCATCAGGCGAGTCAGTCGCTACTCGATAGCGGTGAACTGGTTGCCGCCATGGCAAACTACGATGGCCCACAGGGGAAAAATACCTTTCTGCGTTCACTGGCGGCGCTGCTCAGAGAAAACCTCGGTTGGGCAATTACGGAAAAAAATATTAGTCTGACCAATGGCAGTCAAAGCAGCTTTTTTCATCTGTTCAACCTACTGGCCGGGAAACAAACGGACGGTTCACATAAGAAAATTCTGCTGCCGTTGGCTCCGGAATATATTGGTTACGGGGATGCGGGTATCCATGAAGATATGTTTATCTCGTACCGACCAGAAATCGAAATGCTTGAGCATGGCCTGTTTAAATATCATGTCGATTTCGAACATCTGCAAGTGGACGATTCGATAGCCGCAATCTGCGCATCCCGTCCAACCAACCCAACCGGCAATGTGCTAACGGATGAAGAAGTCCTCAGGCTGGACCGATTAGCACGTCAGCATCATATTCCACTGATCATCGATAATGCTTATGGGCTGCCATTTCCAAATATTATTTTTGAAGATGTCACCCCGTTCTGGAATGAAAACACCATTCTGTGCATGAGTTTGTCGAAACTCGGTTTACCGGGCGTCCGCTGCGGCATTGTGATTGCCAATGAAGAAATCACTCAAGCAATGAGCAATCTCAGCGGCATTATTAATCTTTCTCCCAGCAGTATCGGCCCGGCAATCGCCAATCATATGATTGAACAAGGCGACCTACTGCGTCTCAGCGCGGATGTGATCCAGCCGTTCTATCGGCAAAAATCCCAATACGCGATTAAGCTACTCCAACAGGCGATTCCTGATCCACGTTTTCGGATCCACAAACCGGAAGGGGCGATTTTCCTCTGGTTATGGTTCGATGAACTCCCGATCACTACGATGGAACTCTATCAACGCCTGAAAGATCGTGGTGTGTTGATTATCCCCGGTGAATATTTCTTTATCGGCCAACAAGAAGAGTGGCAGCATGATCACCAGTGCTTACGAATGAATTATGTGCAAGATGACCAGCAGATGCAGAAAGGCATTGCCATCATTGCAGAAGAAGTCGCTAAGGCATATCAGACAGGGGTTTAACCAATCAGGATTGAACCGAGAGATATCGTCAGATTTATAGAGACGATCATGGTCAAACCATTTGGTCCGAATTGACAATCATGGCGATATCTAAGGTTAAGGTTGAAATTGCTAAGATGTTGATTCAGTTTCTGTTTTATAAACTGACATCCCCCGCGCCTGATAGTTTGCCAGCGCATGTTCGTGGTCAAGCGTGCAGGTATGAACCCAGACCCGCTGCGGGTTATCCCAGTGCCACGCAGACTGAAGAGCATGAGTCAGTAAGTAACCGCCAAATCCATGCCCCATAAAATCAGGCGCGAGTCCAAAGTAAGCTATTTCAATATTCCCGTCAGCTTGCTGCTCGAGTTCGTAATAACCGGCAATACTTCCCTGACTTAAAGCAAACCAAGTTCTCAGGTGTGGCGATTCCGCATAGGTTTGCCATTCCTGATCAGAAAACGCGAGCTTATCCCACCATAGCCATGGTTCACCGACTAACTGATAAAGATAACGGTTAAAACGATAGTTCTTCACTTGCGCTTCAATCACCTCAAACCCTTCCGGTTTGGGTTTTTCATTCAATGCCGTCAGCGTACGCATTTCAAGATAGTATGTGGTGACTTCCTGTTGTTTCATTTCAACTCCGTTGATCAAACTGCTTTGTGACCGGTTGATTGTATCAAAACAATCAGAAAGCGTTTGTCCTCATCAAAAAAGAGAGCGGTATCTGCCGAGAATCAATCGGGCATTCATTCAGGACCGACGCTTAATGAGGCTTGACGGGCGCTCTGCCCCGACGACGTAAACGAGACTGACAAAAACGCCATAGCAGTGGAAAGCGGAAACTCAGTAACACCAAGCCAATCACGCCATAAAACGCAGCCTCGTAATAACTGGAGCGGACTTGCCAGAACAGGTGAACCCAGCCCAGAATTAACGCAACATAAACCAGACGGTGCAAGGTTTGCCAACGTCTCCCAAGCCGTTTCATCCAGCCTTTGGTTGACGTGATGCCCAAGGCTATCAAAATCAGTAATGCCGGCGCACCAACCAGAATATAAGGCCGCTTCACCAGTTCCGAGCCAAAGAAGGCCAGATTTCCGCCCAGAATAAACTGGTAATAAGCCAACAAATGCAGCAATCCATAAAACAGTGCAAACAGCCCCAACATCCGTCGATGAGGCATTAACCAACGCCATTTCAGATACCGGGCAAATGGAGAAACCGTTAATGTGATCAGCAGAAAACGTAAGGTCCAAAGCCCGGTTTCCAGCACGATAGTTTTCGCCGGGTCGCCCCCTAAATTCTGAGTAAACACACCCCAAATCAAAAGTGACAACGGTGTACAGCCGAGTATAAAAATCAAGATACGACGTAAAGTAACCGGCATTTATTTCTCCTCACTTGCGTCTCCGACGATCAAAACCGATCTCGGCGTTCACGAACTTAATCAGTAGTTACGGGTTAAATCCATCCCCTGATACAAAGACGCAACTTCGTCATAGCCATTAAATAGTCGTGTCGGAATAATATTCGGGCTCAATAATCCCGAAGGCAAACGCCGCTCTTCTTTCTGACTCCAGCGCGGGTGATCGACCTGAGGATTCACATTGGCATAAAACCCGTATTCATGAGGGGCTAACTGGCTCCATGTCGTCGGTGGCTGCTTTTCCGTCAGTTCAATTTTGACAATCGATTTGATACTTTTGAAACCATATTTCCATGGCACAACCAAGCGAAATGGCGCGCCACTCTGATTCGGCAGGGTTTTACCATACAACCCAACTGCAAGCATGGTCAGGGGGTGCATCGCTTCATCGATCCGCAACCCTTCGACATACGGCCAGTCAATAGAGCTAAATACACTGTTCTGTCCCGGCATTTGTTCCGGGCGTTCGAGTGTTGTAAAAGCGACATATTTCGCTTTACCGGTTGGTTCAAATCGTTTGAGTAACGTTGATAAAGGGAATCCAATCCAAGGAATCACCATCGACCAGGCTTCAACACAGCGTAGCCGATAAATCCGTTCTTCCAGCGTGATACCTTTGAGTAAATCTTCTAAATGATAGGTGCCGGCTTTAGCGACTTCGCCGCCAATTTGGACTTGCCACGGGAACGGCTGAAAATCCCCGCTCTCATCAGCGGGATCATTCTTGCCATAGCCAAACTCATAAAAGTTATTGTACTGCGTGACATTCTTATAGGGCGTTAACGGTTCATTGATGATTTGCTGATTGGCGCGCGCATCTCTCAACTGCTGTTTGAGCCATTGCGGTGTGTTCGGTTGAAACTCTCCGGCTTCCTGACCGGGTTTGGCCAGCACATTCAGTGATGGGAGTAAAACGCTGGCTCCGAGCGCAAGCGAGCCTTGCATGAATTTCCGGCGAGAACGATAAATAGCTTCCGGTGTCACATCAGCTTCCGTCAGCTGTGGTTTTTTCCTGATCAACATAATCTGTCCTTCCATGCTTTGATGAGCGTTGGTGATGATTTCGCCTTTATCAACTTTCTCTTTACTAAACTTCCCTAACCAAACGTCTCTTAACCAAACGTTCTCTAACTAAACGTTCCCTAACGAAACTTTCCCCTAACGAAACTTTCCCCTAACAAAACTTTATCCTAACAAAAAGAGTATCGTGCAATGGTTCTTTTAGCCAAGACGAAAGTGATAAATTCACGAGTGCTCGACGGTCTTATGGAGATTAGACGGATAAAACGGCAATTTATTACATCTGGTCGAATCTTTTTTCGCGATGTGTGAACCATCAATCGGTCATTCAAGATCTCAATCCGGTAGCCGTCACATCAAGGGCGATCAAAAAGAGCGCCATAAGGCGCTCCTTCACAACTTTCCTAACCGATTTGTCAGCCAATCATGACTCTTTGCTTTCGATTAGGTTTTTACCGTTAATCGCAATTTTGCGTGGTTGCATCGCTTCTGGAATTTCACGTTCCAGATCAACATGCAGCAGGCCATTTTCCATGGTTGCACCCACCACTTTGACATAATCTGCCAACTGGAACTTACGTTCGAAGTTGCGCTCTGCAATACCTTGATAAATGTATGTTCTCTCATCTTCAGGTTTACGTTCACCTTGTACAATCAGGGTATTTTCCTGTTGGGTGATCTCAAGATCCTGCTCAGCAAATCCAGCGACAGCCATCGTAATCCGATACTGATTTTCGCCTTTTTGCTCGATATTGTATGGGGGATAACCTGAAGAGCCATTTTTTGCGTTGGCGGTTTCCATTAAGTTAAACAGACGGTCAAAGCCAATGGCATTACGGTATAAAGGTGTGAAATCGACAGTTCTCATATTTCTATCCTCTCTATGAAGCAATAGTTTCATGAATTTGAATGTTCGACTTTCTGTTCAGACGACCCAGAGAGCGAACGGTTGTACTTTGGTTAACTCACCTTCTCGTCAGAGCAAGGCGGTTTTCCGGTTCAGAGGCCCGATTGGCATCCTCTTCATTCATAGATATATGGTCATTCAAATTCGGTTCAAGGGGAGCAAATTAATTTTTTTAAAATTTTTTGCCGCTGTTTTTCATCTCAATGCGTATCGAGCACAGACAAAAAAACAGCCACCGAATGGTGGCTGTTTTTCATAAGAACATGGTATGAGAAACAAAATCTCATCAGAAATGCCGACTAAACGTCCAAATTCGCCACTTTCAGCGCATTGTCTTCAATGAAGGCACGACGTGGTTCAACTTGGTCACCCATCAGCGTGGTAAACAACTCGTCGGCACCGACCGCATCATCAATCGTCACCTGCATCATACGACGCGTTTCCGGATCCATGGTGGTTTCCCACAACTGATCAGGGTTCATTTCTCCCAGACCTTTGTATCGTTGTACAGCCAAGCCACGACGAGATTCTTTCATCAGCCATTGAATCGCTTCAGCAAAGCTATTCACCAACTGTGTCCGTTCGCCCCGCTTAATATAAGCGCCTTCTTCAATCAGCCCATTCAGCTCTTCAGATAAGGTAGCCAATGAGCCGTACTCTTTCGAATTCAGCAGATCGACACTCAGCATATATTCGTAAGTCACGCCATGAGTACGAACCGTAATTTTCGGAGAAACAAGTCCCGTCTCTTGATTTTGTTCAATCTTATAACTGTACTGACTTGCACCGACTTCTTTAGCATTGAGCTGTTCAACTAATAGTTTGGTCCAAGCTTCAACTTTGTCGTGATCGGCACAATCGGCTTCAGTCAGACGAGACATATAAATAAACTCACAGACCAAAGCATATGGATAACGACGGCTCATCCGTTCAATGAGTTTCATCGCTGAATTATAACGCTGAACCAACCCTTCCAGAGGCTCGCCAGACAGCGGTGGTGCATCAGAGTTCACGTGGAATGAAGCGCCATCTAACGCCAGAGAAATCTGATACTGGGTCATTGAATCTTCATCTTTAATATACTGCTCTTGCTTACCTTTTTTGACTTTATACAAAGGTGGTTGCGCAATATAGATATAACCCCGTTCAATCAACTCAGGCATTTGACGATAGAAAAAGGTCAACAGCAACGTACGAATGTGCGAACCATCGACATCGGCATCGGTCATGATGATGATATTGTGATAACGCAGTTTGTCCGGGTTATATTCGTCACGGCCAATGCCGCAACCTAACGCGGTAATCAATGTTGCTACTTCCTGAGACGATAGCATTTTGTCAAAGCGGGCTTTTTCAACGTTAAGGATCTTACCTTTCAGCGGCAAAATAGCCTGATTTTTCCGGTTTCGGCCTTGTTTGGCAGAGCCACCAGCCGAGTCACCCTCCACAATATATAGTTCAGAAAGGGCTGGGTCTTTTTCCTGACAGTCGGCCAGTTTGCCCGGCAGACCCGCGAGATCCAACGCGCCTTTACGACGTGTCATCTCGCGCGCTTTACGAGCCGCTTCACGAGCACGCGCTGCATCAATAATTTTCGAACAAACAATTTTGGCTTCATTCGGGTTCTCAATCAGAAACTCTGATAATTTTTCACCCATCGCGGTTTCAACCGCAGATTTCACTTCTGAAGAAACCAGTTTGTCTTTAGTTTGGCTGGAGAATTTAGGATCCGGCACTTTCACTGAGATAACAGCCGTCAACCCTTCACGGGCATCATCACCGGATGTCGATGTTTTCTCTTTTTTGCTGAAGCCTTCTTTGTCCATGAACGTGTTCAGCGTCCGAGTCAATGCCGCCCGGAAACCAGCCATGTGCGTCCCGCCATCACGCTGAGGAATGTTATTGGTAAAGCAGAAAATACTTTCCTGAAAACTGTCATTCCACTGCATTGCGACTTCAACCGTAATGCCATCTTCCCGCTCCTGATTAAAGTGGAAGACACGGTCATGGATCGGTGTTTTATTGCGGTTCAGGTGCGATACGAATTCCTGAATACCGCCTTCATACCTGAAGTGATCCTGTTTGCTATCACGTTCATCAATGAGTTTGATTGAAACACCGGAGTTAAGGAAAGACAACTCACGCAGGCGTTTGGCAAGAATTTCATAATGGAATTCAATATTGGTAAAGGTTTCACTACTCGGCCAGAACCGGACCAGGGTTCCGGACTTTTCGGTATCTCCTACGGAAGCCAATGGTGACTGTGGCACACCGTGATGATAAGTCTGAGTATAAATGTGGCCACTACGATAAATTGTCAGGGCAACCTTTTCAGACAAAGCGTTCACGACCGAGATACCCACACCATGCAAACCACCGGAAACTTTGTACGAGTTATCGTCAAATTTCCCGCCTGCGTGCAGCACTGTCATGATAACTTCTGCCGCAGACACATTTTCTTCCTCGTGAAGCTCAGTCGGAATACCACGACCGTCATCACTGACTGAGACGGAGTTATCTTCGTGAATCGTCACGATGATATCTTTACAGTAACCCGCTAACGCTTCATCAATTGAGTTATCTACCACCTCAAAGACCATGTGGTGCAGACCCGTACCATCATCCGTGTCGCCGATGTACATCCCCGGACGCTTTCTGACTGCGTCCAGACCTTTCAGTACTTTAATACTCGATGAATCGTAATTATTCGACATGAGTTACTCTCTTTATTTTTTATCCTTGCTCTATCCGGCCTTGTTCCACATGGAACAATTTGCTGTCTGACATACACATGTCATCCACCTGTTCTCGGGTAATAGAGCTTACAAAAACTTGCGCTCCGGTCGCTTTTAAACAGTCTGCTAACCTTTTACGGCGCTCGCTGTCCAGCTCGGAAGCAAAATCATCAATGAGATAAATACATTGTTTACCCGTTAAGGATGTTAAGTGTTGTCCTTGTGCGACCCGTAGGGCACAAACCATCAACTTAAGCTGACCGCGCGACAAAACATCCTCAACCGGTGTACCGTTCACTTTTATTCTTAAATCCGCTTTATTCGGCCCACTGAATGTGTAACCCAACATTTTATCGCGTTCAAAATTTCTTTCGAGAAGCGTTTGATATAACGTCTCTTTTTCCCAGCCACGATAGTATTGTAACTGGATTTCAAATTCCGGTAAAAATGACTGACACAACGCTTGTGCTACTGGCTTGATCTGCGCCACATAATCGGCACGCCATGCATCAATCTGTTCGGCCAGATGCGACAATTCCGCATCCCAATATTTGAGTTCTCGATAATCCGTCGCGGTCTTCAGTAACGCATTACGTTGCTTATTCAGACGACGAAAACGTCCCCAAGCCTCAAAAAAAGCCACGACGGAATGAAAGATTCCCCAGTCAAGAAATGCCCGTCGCTGTTTCGGACCATCCGTCAGCAATTCAAAGCCTTCAGGATGAATCAATTGCAGGGGTAAAACCTGCGCCAGCTGAGCCAATTTTTGTCCGGCCTGACCCCCTATTTTAACCTCAACCGTGCCATCGCGCTGCTTATTAATGCCAACTGGTATCTCTATTTGGTCGGGGTTCAAAAAACGGCCATGAACAAATAGCTCCTGACACTCATTTTGGATCACTCTGCCTGTTAAACTACTTTTAAACGAACGTCCGTGGCCCAGCATATAAATCGCTTCAAGTACGCTGGTTTTTCCGCTGCCATTCGCCCCGATAAGAAAGTTAAAGCCTGATGATAATGAGATATCACAGGCTTTGATATTCCTAAATTGCTGAATCATTAAGCGCGAAAGTGGCATACTTCAATCTATCGTTCGAATGCATTCATTGACTGCTCAGACTTATAACCGGATCGGCATGACGACATACATCGCACTATCGTCTTCGACATTTTCGATCAAAGCACTGGCATTCGAATCTGACATCGACATTCGGACATTATCGCACTTCAATGTATTGAGGACATCCAGTACGTAACTTACGTTAAAGCCAATCTCTATCGGCTCACCTTCAAAATTAACATCCAATAATTCTTCCGCTTCTTCCTGCTCCGGATTATTCGCTGTAATCCGCATATCACTACCATCAATATTCAGGCGAACGCCGCGGAATTTTTCATTCGACAGAATCGCAGCGCGAGAAAATGCATGACGTAAGATATCACAAGATGCGACCAGAGCTTTATTGGTACTCTGCGGCAACACTCGGCGGTAATCAGGAAAACGACCATCGATCAATTTTGAGGTAAAAATAAATTGATTCACTTCAACGCGGATGTTTGCACTACCAATTTGCACAATAACCGGCTGCTCAGGCATATCAAGCAACTTCACCAGTTCCAGAACACCTTTGCGCGGTACAATAATTTGTTGTGCAGCCAATGGCTCCGGTAATGATACTTGAGCAACAGCCATCCGGTGACCATCGGTTGCCACAGAACGCAATGTCGTCTCTTCGATATCAAACAACATTCCGTTGAGATAGTAGCGAACATCTTGGTTAGCCATCGAAAATTGCGTTTTTTCGATCAGTCCACGTAAGTCAGACTGTGACAAAGTGAGAGATAATTCACTCTGCCAGTCTTCAATATTCGGGAAATCTTTTGCCGGTAGCGTTGCCAAAGAAAAACGGCTGCGACCGGAACGAATCTGTAATCGATCACCATCTAATAAAACAGAAATCATCGCATCATCGGGAAGTCCGCGACAAATATCGAGTAATTTGCGGGCTGGCACGGTCACGCGGCCGGGTTCCACATCACCTTCCAGAGCAATTTTACCAACCAATTCAACTTCCAGATCGGTGGCTGTCAGCATGAGGGTATCACCTTCAACCGCCAACAACAGATTACTGAGAATCGGCAATGTTGTCCGTCCACCAACCGTTCCGGATACTTGCTGAAGCGGTTTAATCAAATGGCTACGTTCAATGGTAAATTTCATAGTTCGCTCTTTATTATATGTCACTCCACCGAATCAGGTCAGAGATCGACGACACCGTGCTATTTGTTCTGTATGACTATTGATTTTGTCCAGACATCAGGAAGAAAGGGTCCGAATCAGATTGGAATAATCTTCCTTGATATCATGACTTTCTTCTCTTAACTGCTCGATCTTACGACAAGCATGAAGAACCGTCGTATGATCGCGTCCGCCAAACGCATCACCGATTTCTGGCAAGCTATGGTTGGTCAGCTCCTTTGCCAATGCCATCGCTAATTGACGAGGCCGGGCAACCGAACGTGAACGACGCTTCGACAGTAAATCTGCAACTTTGATTTTATAATACTCAGCCACAGTTTTCTGGATATTATCAATCGTGACCAATTTTTCCTGTAAAGCCAATAAATCACGCAACGCTTCACGAACAAAGTCAATCGTAATCGGCCGACCGGTAAAGTTAGCATTGGCAATGACACGATTGAGTGCGCCTTCAAGCTCACGAACATTCGAGCGCAGTCGTTTGGCAATAAAGAAAGCCACTTCATCAGCCAGATGAATCTGGTGGTCTTCCGCTTTCTTCATCAAAATGGCAACACGCGTTTCCAATTCAGGGGGTTCAATCGCGACCGTCAACCCCCAACCAAACCGGGATTTAAGACGATCTTCTACACCGTGAATCTCTTTCGGATAACGATCGGATGTCAGAATGATTTGTTGATTCCCTTCAAGCAATGCATTGAAGGTGTGGAAAAATTCCTCTTGAGAACGCTCTTTGTTGGCAAAAAACTGAATATCATCGATCAAAAGCGCATCGACACTACGATAGTAGCGCTTGAATTCTTCTATCGCATTATTTTGCAGTGCTTTTACCATATCCTGCACAAACCGCTCAGAATGCATATAAACCACTTTTGCTTGTGGGTTATGATCAACGATCGCATTGCCAACTGCATGTAGCAGGTGCGTTTTACCTAAACCGGTACCACCGTATAAAAAGAGAGGGTTATAGGCTGCTCCCGGATTATCGGAAACTTGTTTTGCCGCTGCGAGACCAAGCTGGTTCGATTTACCTTCGACAAAGTTATTGAACTTATGCTTCGGGTTCATATTCGACCGATAGTTAATCTCGATCGGTGCCGACTCATCGTCCCAAGTTTTATGGATGGGTTTTCTAGCTTGTAGTCGGGCAGGCGCTGACGACTCGGCAGCAACATCTGCCGGTGTACGTACCGGCGCACGTTTCTGCTCGGCGACCGGACGGTTACCAATTTCAAAGCGTAAACTTGGAATATCACTCCCACAATACTCGTTGAGAAGGCGATTGATGCTATTGAGATACTTATCTCGAACCCAATCAAGCACAAAACGGTTGGGGGCGAATAAAGTGAGAGTATTGTCATTGAGCTCGGCTTGCAGCGGTCGAACCCACATACTGAATTCTGTCGCAGGAAGCTCTTCCTGAAGCTGTTGCAAACATTGCAACCAAAGAGAAGATGACAC